>CAJAUM010000111.1 GCA_903945175.1 uncultured Bacteroidales bacterium
ACCGATGGTGATCCGGGTTGTTGCCAGGTCACACACATCATTGCCAAAGGCATCACGCCCACCGATAGCCCAGTTGATCTTCTGGTCGACCCAACCTATAATATTGTTTTGGCCCAATTTAAAATCTATGCTTTCTTCATCCGGGTATTGACAACCAGTGCTGATTATGCCGCTGCCCAGCATGCTACAATCGCAGGCATGATAAAACGAGGAGAACTGGCTAACACCACAGCCCTTATAGGAACACCCGTTGTTGTAAATGTGGCCGATAACACAGGCGACAATATTACAATTGAAGCCACTGCCGACACCACCAATGGTGCGCTGAAAGTTACGGCAACTGGGTTGCATGATACGCCCATGCATTGGGTAGCTTACATCGAAATGGTTGAAACATTGTCTTTCTAAACCCATGGCAACATGGTCAAGGATTCTAAAATATTTGGCATTCCGGTTGTCCAGGCAATAAGTCTGGCAACATTCATTGCCGGGGTTATATCAGTCTGGGTACACCTCGAAATCCAGATTGCAGCCATCAATGTCGAAATCATTAACCTTAAAAAGAACGTGGAGCAGCATTGTGCTGACAATCGGAAAGAGCTTGATGCACTCAAAATTGATATCAAATCCGATACCCGTGAAATCCTGAAAAAGATAGATGAGATACAGGTCTATTTAAGAAACCAATCAAATCAAAAACCATAAAATTATGAACTCGAATTTTTTTAGTCTGAACTGGATGGATCTTGCAAAGGGTCTTCTGGTTGCCGTTATTGGCGCAATTCTTACAGCGGTTTACCAGGCTATCCAGGCCGGTGCTTTATCCTGGACGTGGCTTTTCTGGCAGCCTATTGTCTTAACCGGTGTCGGTGCAGGTATTGCATATCTGATAAAGAATTTCTTTTCAAATTCATCAGGGGAGCCGTTAAAGGGGGAGCAATGACAATTTCCGAAAAAGGGCTGGCGCTGATTGAACATTATGAAGGTTTTCAGGCGTGGGCTTACAAATGCCCGGCAGGGTATTGGAGTATTGGATTTGGAACTCGGTTCTATCCAGATGGCACTTCTGTCAAAGCGTATGACAGGATATCCTACAACAAGGCAAAGGATTACCTTATGCACGATGTCAGGCAAACCGAGTACCAGGTCAATTCCATGCTCAAAGTCAAACTGATGCAATGCCAGTTCGATGCATTAATTTCCTTTGCTTACAATGCGGGGTGCAATGCACTCCGGCAATCATCCCTTTTAAAAGTCATTAACAACTACCGGACTGATATCTCTATCGAAGATGCTTTTGTACGCTGGAACAAATGCGCCGGGAAGCCTGGTGTGGATGATGATAACGATGGAGAAATTGATGAACCTGATGAAAAACAGGTTTCAAAAGGATTAATCAACCGGCGAAGATCTGAGGCTTGGCTGTTTCTCAATAATGAAGTGAAATTCTTTTAGCAATGGCACTTACATTTGATTCATACAGTCTAATTTCCTCCATTAGGAAGCCGTTGGTATGGGTTTCAATCATCCTGGCAGTGCTGCTCATTGGTGGTATTGTCATTGAAAGGGTGGTACATGATGGCAAACGCAACAAGGTCATAGACAGCCAGGCCTTGTTCATTGCAGCTTACAAAAACGCACCCACTAAAATTGACACGGTGCATGATACCATTCATCATCCTGGCGTCACAATCATCAAGCCTGTTCCTGTAAAAGTTTTTATACACGATTCAATTCTGGTAGCAAACAAGGTGAGTTGGTATGATTCAGTGTTCATGAGAGGCAGTATTCGTTTCCGGTGGCAAGCCAAGGGTGATTTACAATTCCTTTCGTTCTCCGATTTCACCTGGCCAAAAGAGATTATTACAATTACCAGGCAGGTTGATACTTGTATTACCAAGCCCGCCCCAAAACAACCTGTATTCCGTATTGGTCCTTATGTCGGGCTGTCACTAAATTCTTTCACTAAATTTCCTGGAATTGAAGCTGGAGCTCAGGTAGTCATCAAAGATCAACTCACTGCATCAGCCGGAGGACTCTACTTGAATGGTATATTCGGTAACGTGAGGGTTGGGTGGTTGGTTAAGTAAATCACATTTCTTGTAAATGATAGATTATGTTGTAAATTTATCCTCTTATTGGAAAAACGATCTCAATCATTACTACATTCAATTTTTTTTTATTTGGCTTCAATTACTAAATATCTCTAACAATGAATACGAGTAATAATTTATTAATGAAGATTATACGAATTATATTTGCTATTTTGGCGATTCTATATACCATGTCTCTGATTGGTTCAATAACTACGAACAAAGATACGGCAACACAGGAAAGTCAGGTTATATGGATTGTCATTGTGGTTATATGTATTGTGGTTATATACTGATATAGTCCCATAAAACTGGACAGAAACTTAAGGTTAAAAAATGAGTATAAACCTTAAAACCAAAGTCCAATGAAAAAGACAAGAGTACGGCACACCGCAGAATTTAAAACAAAAGTGGCCATCGAGGC
>CAJAUM010000112.1 GCA_903945175.1 uncultured Bacteroidales bacterium
ATCACCATACCTGCGGACACTCTTATAAATCAGTATTATGATAAATATCCAGGTTAGTTGCACGAGAGGTTTTAGCGGGTGCTCTTCCAGCCGCCGGACAAGTAATTTTGAGTTTGAGGTAAAAGAAGTAGATCGGCAGCGCATTTCTGCCTCGATCATGGTGCATTATGCAATACCTGCCAACACCAGGTGGTCGTTCCCGGGCTTCATGTGTTCGCTGCACTGCGCGACAGTCGGCATACAACCGTTCTTCTGTTAATCAACATGCTCCTTGCCGCCGGACGCTCCATTTGCTGCCACAGCAAGCCCTTCACTCCCCATCCGCTCACTGCTTCGAGGTTGCGCCGCAGTCCAAATCAATACCGTCGTCCAACGCAAACTTAGCTGCCGCGCAATCCTCTCAGAGTTCGCTGCATATTCCCTGATATTGCCGGTATCGCATAAAGCACCCACCATCACCACCACCAGATTGAAAAACCGGCAAATGCCCTGCCTCCTGCTTCGACGAGCCAGACAAGTATCAGTTGTAGAATCCATATTTCGGACTTATAGTCCATTCCGCCGCCAAAAAGTTTAAAGAAAAGTAAACCTATTGGCAGCGGACTTTCGATCACCTGCTGCACCACTCAAGCTGACAATTTTTCAGCCATCGCAAAATGAGTAACTTTTTTACTCGGCCTTTCAACATGCTCCGCCTTAAAAATTCCAGCTTTTCGGGTAAAGCAAGTGATCATGGTTTGCTATCCTTCTACCAAAATTCATACACCTTTCAACAACCTCTCGCATTTGTTTTTATCTTTATATCGTATATGTATAAAGTTTCATATCAAAACTGCCTGAAAACTATTAGGATTAGTAAGCGCCAAATGGCGGCAGGCGAAACGTTAGCGGTCAAAAGACAAAACTCAAGAATCATAAATAACCCATTTTGGGAAGCATAAGTAAAATAAAGTAAAATAAATCTGCAACATGAAAAAGTACAAATTAACACTTATCTCCATTCTCCTATTTATGGTATTTTCTTTTATCTCATGCAGAAAAGAGACCGTCACCGACCCCAACCAGCCACTCATCGACCAGTTGAAACTTGCTGCCGATTCAGTCATTAAAAACACTCCGGTTTCCGGCTTGGTTGCCTTGGTGGTCGATCACAAGCGGGGTATCAATTTGCTTTATGCTGCCGGTGTCAGCAACAAAGAGACCAATGCCCCAATGGATGTCAATCATACTTTCAGGATCGCAAGCTGTACTAAAACATTTACCTTGACAGTACTTCTTCAGTTGGTCGATGAAGGTAAGGTTTCCCTCAACGACAAGCTTTCAAAATATTACCCTGAATACCAGGCATCTGACAGCATAACGGTACTTATGTTAAGCAACATGACTAGTGGTGTCAGCGATTATTTTAACGACGATCGCTGGCAGAACTCGATGAAAACAACACCTCTCAGAGTCTGGAACCCCAAAGAATTCGCCGACATGTCTTTCTCTCACCCCTTGGATTTCAGACCTGGTAACGGATACCGTTACTCAAACGTGAATACTATCATCATCGGGATGATTATTGAAAAGGTTACGGGCAATACCCTGGAGTCGGAGATCGGCAACCGCATCATTAATCCCCTTCAATTGGTCAACAGTGGGTTTATAACAAATGGGACCCAATTACCTGGAAATCACGGAAGAGGCTATGATTTTGGTGAGCTTGACCTCACGGGCGATTTTACCGAATCATTCGATCTTTCTAACTGCTGGGCGGCAGGGTCGGTATATACAACTCCGCGCGAACTACAGATTTTTATAGAACGATTGGTTAAAGGAGGCTTCCTGTCAGATTCACTTCAGTATCGCAGGCTTAACAATGATTTCTCCGATATCAGTCAAATTCAGTCATACGGAATCGGAATTTCTAAACTTGCATCATTTTACGGGCACAATGGGATAATATGGGGATATCTTACTTCCATGTATTACAGCCCCAGCAAAGATTGCACAGTCATCATTTATTACAACCTCTGTCAACCATCGTCACACGTGCCAGATAACCTCTTCGGAAAATTTTTACTGATTCTTTACGGTAGCTATCTTAACGCATAAGCAATTGAAAGGTTGATCACTAAAATAGAAGTGTCAAGAACTTTGGTCTGTTTTATTTGTTAAACGAGAGGACCAATATGGAAATCAACTGACAAGGTAGAAAATAAACACTTCATCATACATCCCATTCTGTTACCTGAAATGTAAAAACGAATGAATGTAACAATGCACGAAACGCTAATCGAGTAGGTTATATATGAGGTTGCCCCGCCGACATCACCGGCAGGGTGATCATCTCACACCACAAGTGGTACTGGTCTTTCATAATCAGCGATTTAACAAATTGATACCTACAATAATTCCCTCTTATTCGTTCTCCGGTAGTCAGTACAACGAGTAGCGGCAAAGTATTTCACCTCGATCATAACCCATTGAAGATATCTTGTTATTACAGGCCTCGCTATGTTCCGCTTCACTACATTTCGCACCCTCCTAACCTCGGATGCTCCGTTTCGTTGCGCTACACTCCGCTCACCTTCCATAAAAGCTACTTCAATGCGTTATCCGCCGATCCCTTTGCCGTTTGCCGGTACCGGTGAATACATTGCCTTTAAGCAGTTTGAGCAGGCACGCATGCCTCCATCTCCATTACCCCGCCGCTAAAGTGCGCGGCCGCGTAATGTCAGCATGTTTGGTTGTCCGCCAGCCAGCTCCTGCCACCTATTGCACGCCTCGCTGCTCGGGTGCAAACATTGGCAGCTGGTCAGCTATCCTTCGTTCGCTTTGTCAGCAATGGATAATAAATCAAAATCCCCCGCAAAATTACCTTCCAAAATTTTATATCTGCAAGGCCAAGCCCGTTGGGCGGCTTCGTTTTTTTCATGAATCATTTTTTTAAAGTTAAAAAAAACGACCGCCGGCCTTGCATCTAAAATTTTGTCCGGTTACTGGATGCTAAGATTTCAATTTTTTTTCCATCATTATATTTTCAACCAATTCAAAACGGAGGGTTTCTGATCTTTTACATAATGAGTTTGGCGGTTTCTATACTCTTTATCATTGCCGTGGTCCGCAATGCCGCCAAGCGTTGGCATCGCAATCAAAACACCTATAAATGGAGACGCAATTATTGATTCATTTCGATGATCCGACCCAGGATCCTATCACTGCGGATACGCCGGTTATTCCTGATCCGCCCAGGCGGTCAGTAGCTATTCCTGCAGAGCAGAGATACCCGCATGTCAGGGCTTCTATTCCCGCTAAAATACGATTTCCTGTTCCTTGTGGAAGTCCCACGCCTCCTTCAGAACCAGGTTTCCCGCTCCCGTGGATGGAAGGTCATGGTTAACGTTATCCTGTAACCCGGGATTTCGCCCTGGTGCCAGTACTTCCGGCTTCGCCGGATGGGTGAGTGTTCAATAAATGCAACTCATTGTCAAAGTTACCTGCGTAATTTTTACGTGCAAGGCTAAACCCTTCGGGTGGCTTCGTTTTTTTGAAGTG
>CAJAUM010000113.1 GCA_903945175.1 uncultured Bacteroidales bacterium
ACCGATGGTGATCCGGGTTGTTGCCAGGTCACACACATCATTGCCAAAGGCATCACGCCCACCGATAGCCCAGTTGATCTTCTGGTCGACCCAACCTATAATATTGTTTTGGCCCAATTTAAAATCTATGCTTTCTTCATCAGGGTATTGACAACCAGCGCTGATTATGCATCTGCCCAACATGCTACAATCGCTGGCATGATAAAACGCGGAGAACTGGCTAACACCACAGCCCTTATAGGAACACCTGTCCTTGTAAATGTGGCCGATAACACAGGCGACAATATTACAATTGAAGCCACTGCCGATACCACCAATGGAGCGTTGAAAGTCACAGCAACGGGTTTGCATGATACGCCCATGCATTGGGTTGCCTATATCGAAATGGTTGAAACATTGTCGTTCTAAACCCATGGTAACATGGTCAAGGATTCTAAAATATTGGGTATTCCGGTTGTCCAGGCAATAAGCCTTGCAACATTCATTGCCGGTATTATTTCAGTCTGGGTACACCTCGAAATCCAGATTGCAGCCATCAATGTCGAAATCATTAACCTTAAAAAGAACGTGGAGCAGCATTGTGCTGATAATCGGAAAGAGCTGGATGCACTCAAGGTTGATATCAAATCCGATACCCGTGAAATCCTGAAAAAGATTGATGAGATACAGGTCTATTTAAGAAACCAACCAAACCAAAAACCGTAAAATATGAACTCGAATTTTTTTAGTTTGAACTGGATGGACCTTGCAAAGGGTCTGCTGGTTGCCGTTATTGGCGCAATTCTTACAGCGGTTTACCAGGCTATCCAGGCCGGTGCTTTATCCTGGACATGGCTTTTCTGGCAACCCATTGTTTTAACTGGTGTTGGCGCTGGTATTGCTTATCTGATCAAGAATTTCTTTTCTAATTCTGCCGGTGAGCCATTAAAGGGGGAACAATGACAATTTCCGAAAAAGGGCTGGCGCTGATTGAGCATTATGAAGGATTCCAGCCATGGGCTTACAAGTGCCCTGCCGGGGTATGGTCTATCGGGATAGGCACAACAATCTATCCAGACGGCTCCCATGTTAAAGAACTTGACAGGATATCCTACAACAAGGCTAATGACTACCTGTTGCATGATATAAGGCAAACCGAGTACCAAGTCAATTCCATGCTCAAGGTTAAACTGATGCAATGTCAATTCGATGCCCTGGTTTCCTTTGCTTACAATGCGGGGTGTAGAGCACTTCAGCAATCAACCCTGTTAAAGATCATTAATAGCTACCGTACTGATATTTCAATCGAAGATGCTTTTATACGCTGGAACAAATGCGCCGGGAAGCCTGGTGTGGATGATGATAACGATGGAGAAATTGATGAACCTGGCGAAAAACAGGTTTCAAAAGGATTGAGCAATCGCAGAAGGGCAGAGGCTTGGCTATTCCTCAACAACGAGGTGAAATATTTTTAACTATGGCTACTTCATTTGATTCATCAAGCCTGATTTCTGCCATCAAAAAGCCGTTGGTATGGGTTTCAGTTATCCTTGCGTTGCTGCTCATTATATGCATAGTCATTGAAAGGGTTGTGCATGATTCTCAGCGAAACAAGGTCATAGACTGCCAAACCTTGATCATTGCAGCCTACAAAAACGCACCCATGAAAATTGACACGGTGCATGATACCATTCATTATCCCGGTGTTACAATCATTAGGCCTGTTCCTTTTAAAGTTGTTTTGCATGATTCAATTTTAATTCCATACCGGGAAATTTGGTATGATTCTTTGTTCAACCAGGGCAATATCCGGTTTCGCTGGCAGGCTAAAGGTGATCTTCAATTCATTTCCTTTTCCGACTTTATCTGGCCTAAGGAGATCATCACAATTACCAGTCAGGTCGATACTTGCATTGCCAAACCCTTTCCTAAACAACCTATGTTCCGAATTGGACCTTATGTTGGTCTATCACTCAACTCATTCAGCAAGTTTCCTGGCATTGAAGATGGAGCCCAGGTTGTTGTTAAAGACCAGATCACTATTTCAGTTGGTGGACTCTACCTCAATGGAATTTATGCTAACGTGAGATTGGGGTGGATGGTTAAGTAATTTACAAACATCATGGTACTCTCGTCTTCTTATTTCTGGGTAGTTAGTTTTGTCCTTTTATTACGTTGAAAGTTGCATCATAAAAAGATGATATATAACCACTAATAAGATAGTAGACCAAAGAAATGAATTTCGATTTAGGGGTTAAAAATAAACAAGTTGTCTCTCTATGATGTATGTGGCTTTACCAAATTCGTAAATAGTCTCCTTAATCCAGTTTGAATTATTGTCACACTCATACGAACAACTATAATCCTCTTGGGTTGAGATTTCTCCATAAATTTTCTCATATTTTGTTAAGTTTCCAAATCTGTCATATTTATAACGATACTTTCGTATTGATCGATTGTCCATATACTCTATTTGTTCAACCATTTTACCATCAACATTTTGTATTTTAAAATATGTCCCATCTTCATAATAACGTTCGATTAAGTTGCCTTGCGAATCGTACTTGTAAAATGTTTTTGTCACAGCACCCGGACCATAATAAGCTGTTTCTTCAGTTACTTTACCTTGATTATTTCGTATATATGCATATTTACTGATTTGGTCTCCTTTCCCATTATAAGTCGTTTCTTCAATTTTATTTCCGACATTATCATACTTTAAAATTTCTTTAGATTTTAGGATTCCGTTTGGTTCATAACTATTGATTTCAATCAATTTATCAGATTGATTGTACACAAAAGTGCTTTTATCATTAATCACGCCTTGGGAATCAAATGTGATTTTTGTAACCTTATTACCTTTTGTGTTAAATGTCAATGTGTAATCATCTATCTCGTTCCAAATAGGGGGCCATCCTCTGCCAAATCCCCCTTTTGTTAACTTTCCAAATTTATCAATTGCATGATAGGAATATTCTGTAACGGATTTAATATTTCCCCTCAAGTTCATTTCAGCTCTTGAGTTGGCATCTATCTGGGAGTAGCATGGAAAATTACAAAAAATGATTCCTAACAGTATTAAATTTTGTTTAATGAGTTTTAGCATATCATCTTGTTGTTTAATTATTAAATGTAACCCTAAATTCCATTATATAGATACCGGCTTAATATGGTTCAGCGGTCATACCTTGAGAAAATATTGATTTATCCTTTAGCGGATAAAATGAGAATACAATCAGATATTCGGTGTCAACTTTAAACGTCTTCATGTACATTTTTGTTCCTTTGAGCAATCCTTCCCAAGAGTTAGTGCCAGTTTTTGTCCAACGGCTATTAAAATCCTGTTTCATTAAATCAGCACCCTTTTTGTCCGTTACAACATTAATTTGGGTCACGACCCCATCTTGAAAATAATATCCTGTAGATGCTTCATTACTCTTATAGTTTACCAGAATATATTCCTGTTGGTAACTATCTTTTTTAACCTGATAAGATTTTACATCATAATTCGTCTTAAGCTCATTTATGATTTGTGTTTTATTCCATCCTAATGATTGCCCTTGGGCAAGTGCTGTAATTAAACATGCCATTGAGAAGATCAATAACCTACATGTTAACATTATGTAATTCATAGCCTTATGTTTTTGTCTGTGCATATTGAACGAACAGGGGGCATTCAGTTTCTGGGATTGCTTTTGTAAATTCGATATGATATCAGATATGAATGTGTTCATATTCGTTGTAACGATCAGTCATGCAAGTTATCATTTAATTACCCTCATTTAACAAGTAAACGGAATTATCTAGGGTATTGTCATATCGCTTTTATTTAGGGTGCCGGTTTATTTCGTGATTGCAATTAATTAAAACAGTCTACCATTGGTTTGCCCCTTGTGTAAGCTTCATAGTGTATGATCTTTTGGCTTAGGGCTGCAAGCCTTTCCCGCTTTTCTTTGGTTGGATTCTGGATATAATCCTCATCCAATTCCATCTCCTGTATGTATAATATCTGGAAAATACGGTGACAGTCTACTCTTAAGAATTTATAATCCATGGCTGTGTGGCGTTAAAGATATATAGACAAGGAAAAGGCTCTAAAGGTTGCAATGACTTGAAAAATAATTTTACTTTAATTGCGACTATTATTAATATTGTAACTTTACCCTGACAAATTTTAACTTACCTTTCGCTTGATATGATAGAGAACGAACATTACTAAGACTGTTTTTGTAAAGTTTATTCTTATGAATTCTAATTTCTTTGGAATCCATTAGTGAAAAACAAGTGTTATTAAACATATAAATCACTCTCATGAAAAAACAAATTGCAATTTTGTTAATGTTCCTAATGGGACTAAATTTTACCTTCAGTCAAAAAAGTGAAGTATACAACAAGTTGAAAAGCTCGATTGATTATGGAAAAAAAGCCAAAGAATTCGCAAACTCAACATTGAATTACGTTGAGAAATACTATCATCGAACATCATCTGATGATGTTAAATCTTTCATAAGAAATGCTAAAACCGAAATTGATAATGCAAATTCGAAAGCTGCTTCAGCCGAATCAGATGCAGATGACGCTGGAGTCAAAGCAAATAAAGTAAATTGTGGCGATGCTGGTCGTAAGGCTAATGATGCAGACGGAAATTTTCGAACAGTTAAAAGTAGGTTTGATGACGCATATGCATGGTTTGATCAAGCCCAAAATGAGGAAAATATAGATGATTCTGAATACAAGTTACGTAAAGCAAAAAGCTATGTTGAAGATGGAATTCAATATTTAAACTCTGCATTGAGATCTTTGAATGAAGCAATTGCTGAACTTAATGATTGTAATTAATTGATTAAGATAACATTCTGTGAATTTATTATTTCAACAATTAAATATCGAATCTAAAAATAGAGGGTGTGAATCCTTCTTTAACATTTTATCAATTAAATTCAGCTTTGCAAAAATTATTACAAAAAATCATTTCTAAATGACTAAAAAATCTGAAGAACGTCAGGATCTAACCGACTATCGCTTCAAAGACAAAAAGCGCAAATACATCACTCCAGCCGGACTTGCCTCGCAGGGCAAAGTGGAAGATGCCCCCAAACTCCAGTTTGAGTACAATCCGCACCTGCCTCCGGTATTAAGGTTCGATGAAACGGGACAAACCGATAAATTACCCGAATTACTCGAAAAGGCATTACGGGGTCCCCTTACTGAAGAAGAAGCCAATATTCTGTCAGATGCTCTGAAAAAACATGAACCCTGGCTCGAATGGACAGGTAAACGAGAAAAGAAAATCTTTGAGGTTGATCCCATTGCGCTTCATATTCATGAACGAGTGAGTACACAGGCCATTTTGAAAGTTGCAAAACGCGAGAATATACAACGTGATCTTTTTGCCGACCCCGAAATGGAATATCGCGAAGCAATTAAATTCTACCAATATGAAATGGATTGGGCAAACCGCCTTATTCTCGGTGATTCTTTACAGGTAATGGCTTCGCTTGCCTACCGCGAAAACCTTTCAGGACAGGTGCAAATGATCTATTTCGACCCACCTTATGGCATCCGGTTCTCCAGCAATTTCCAACCATTTGTAGGTAAGCGTGATGTGAAGGATAGTAATGATGATTTAACTCGTGAACCTGAGGTTATTAAAGCTTTTCGTGATACATGGACACTTGGCATACATAGCTATTTGAGTTATTTACGAGATCGCTTTATTCTTGCAAGAACACTTTTAAAAGATTCAGGGTGCATTTTTGTTCAAATTGGTGATCAAAATGTCCATCTGGTAAGAGATGTTTTGGATGAAGTCTTTCATCGAGAAAATTTTATTTCACTTATTACATTCAGAAAAACTGGAGGAAAATCAGGAAATCTTTTAGATAGTGTAAATGATTATTTGCTTTTTTACTGTAAAAGCAAAGATGAACTAATAAATTCCGGGAAATACAAACAATTATTTGTTAAGGAAGATTACAATCCGAGGATCCATGATGATTTTAAATGGTTACAACTCAAAGATGGATCAATAAGAAAACTTACGCCTAATGAAAAAGAAGGACTAATTCCCATCCCCAATGATGCGTTTCCTTTTCAATCAGTTTCGGTTAATTCACAAGATCCAAATGAGAATACCACTATTTCAGTTAATTTAAATGGAAAAAATATCAATTGTCCAAGTACACGACATTGGTCTGTTGATCCTCAATTACTTGAAACAAGAGTGGCTGATTCTGAACGAATCTTCATTGAAGGTAATTCGCTTAGGAGAAAGGACTTTTTCTATGAACGACCTGGTTCTCCTGTAACAAATATTTGGATTGATACGATGGGGGCAACAGATATGTATTATGTTGTCCAAACTTCACCAAAAGTAATTGAAAGATGCATATTGATGTCTACTGATCCTGGCGATCTTGTGCTTGATCCAACTTGTGGAGGTGGTACAACATCATTTGTTTGTGAATCGCTTGGTAGAAGGTGGATTTCGATTGATACCAGTAGAGTTTCAATTGCCTTGGCAAAACAAAGAATTTTGACTTCTCGTTTTGCTCATTACTCTTTGAAGGACGACGAACGCCCTCCATCAGAGAATAACTCGTTTAAAAATGAACATGCTAAATATTTAAATCTTGAAAAAATCGCACAAAACCAATCAATAGATCCCCTTTTGGTCAAATACGGTCCAATACTCGAAAAACATCTTGAACAAGTCAATTTTGCATTACAAAAGATTGATCGGGAAGTTAGGACTAAACTCTTGTTTAAATTACATTTCAAACAAAGAAATGAAGGCAAAAAGAGTATTACTGAAGCAGAAGAAAAGCGTTGGAATTTGCCAGTTGAGAAATTTAAGCATTGGCAAGTGCCATTTGATGTCGACGAACTTTATCCTTTTGAATTTAGAAACGCCGTTGAAGGTTACCGAAGAATATGGAGGCAAAAGATGGATGATGTTAATGCCTGCATTCAAGCCAATGCGGAACAGATTGAATTGGTTGACAAACCTGAAAAAGTAAATGGAGTTGTACGCGTGAGTGGTCCATTTACTGTTGAAGGAGTAATGCCTGTTGAGTTTAACCTCGATGCCGATGGTCCGATCTCAGAATTTGATGAAGTTCTTGAGACCTTCGACCAGGCTACCAATGCAGTTTCATTCATCGATAATATTCTCCTTTTATTAAAACGAGAAGGAGTTATTTTCCCCGGAAACCGAAAAATGAGCTTTACCGAACTTCGAACTTATGACAGCGGTGGAACCATGATCAATTTTGAAGGGGAATGGGTGGCCGCTGAAAATAAAGTCAAAAAAGTTGCAGTCAGCGTTGGCCCGCAACATGGGCCGGTAACCGGATGGCAGGTGGAGAATGTGATCCGGACTGCCTACAAACACGGGTTCGATGATGTAGTATTCGCCGGTTTTTCTTTCGATGCCGAAGCGCAAGCAGCCATTGAAGACGATTCCAATCCACAAGTGAAACTGCATCTGGCCCATATCAGCCCCGATATATTGATGGGCGACCTGTTGAAAAGCACGGGTAGCGGCCAAGTATTTACCGTCATGGGAAGCCCACGAATAAAGTTGCTTTCGGAAAGTGATGGTTCTTTCCAGATCAAGATGGATGGCGTAGATATTTATGACCCGATTGGGAATGTGCTGATAGATACCGGCGCCGACAAGGTGGCAGCCTGGTTTATAGACAGCGACTACGACGGTCGCACTTTCTGCATCACGCAGGCCTTTTTCCCCGATCGTGATGCTTGGAAAAAACTTGAAAAGGCATTAAAAGGGGTGATTGATCCTGATAAATTTGAAGCCTTCAGCGGAACTTTGTCGCTCCCTTTCCCGATGGGAGAACATAAAAAAGCAGCGGTGAAAGTCATTGATCCACGCGGAAATGAGGTAATGAAGGTGTTATCATTAGAAAAAAACTATTGATCATGACAAAGAGAAATTCGCAAAACGATCTCTTTGAAGATCAACCCCCTGTGATCGTGGTAGATAACCCGATCCTTTGTAATCCTTTTGAAGAGCCGGATAAATACTGGTATTATAACGAGAATGGCGAACCGTTGCAAATTCCCACTCGTCGTCCTGCTAGTTATTTCTTTAAAGACAAACGTGCTTATACGGGTCAGACAGCACTGTTTGCTGAAGAACATCGTGAAGATCTACAGTTGATCAATCTCCTGCGAAATGATGTTCGCCGATGGAGGAAGTCGGGGTATGAAATGGCAACACCAATCACAAAGAAACTACTTGATTACTGGTCCAGGCCAAACCGTGATCGCAGGTTGTTTTTCTGTCAGCTTGAGGGTATAGAAACCATCATCTATATCAATGAAATTTTATCTTCAAATAGGAAAACAAGATGGAATCCGGAATTAACCAACGAGGATTTTCAGAAACTTAAACAAGGCGTGAAGCCTTCATTTATTGATGATTCAACTGTTAAAGATGTTTTGCTTCCCCGACTGATCGATATTCCCAATGAGACAGAATATTCCAATCTTCACCGTTACGGATGCAAAATGGCCACTGGCAGCGGTAAGACAGTGGTCATGGCCATGCTCATTACGTGGGCTTTCTGCAATCGTGGTTCTCAACCATCGGATGTTCGTTTTCCGGATGCTGCGATGATAATTTGCCCTAATCTGACAATTCGCGAGCGTTTACAGGTACTTCGTCCTGATATAGCTGAAAATTATTACCGGAAGTTTGACCTCATCCCATCTTCACTAATTCCATTGCTACAACGAGGAAAGGTAATGATTAGCAACTGGCATCAATTAGGCGAAGAATCGGAAAATGTGGAATCGGGAGCAAGTTACCGGGTAGTTAATAAAGGGATTGAAAGTGCCGACGCTTTTTCCCGGCGGGTGCTTGGCGAATTATATGACCGATCGCCAATAATGGTACTGAATGATGAAGGTCATCACGCCTACCGGCCGAAACCTGTTGATATCGATTCAGATTTATCCGAAGAAGAAAAAAAGGAGCGCGAAGAGGCAACAGTATGGATTAACGGATTGGATAAGATTAACAAAGCCTGCGGTATTCGTTTTTGTGTGGATATGTCTGCAACACCATTCTATATCAAAGGTAGTGGCTATGTGGAAGGATCGCCCTTCCCCTGGATTGTCAGTGATTTCGCCCTGGTGGATGCCATTGAATCAGGAATTGTAAAGATTCCCAGGATTCCAGTTAGTGATATAACAGGTCGCCCTGAACCGCAATATTTCAATTTATGGAAATACATTACAGCCGATCTGAAAGCCGGTCAGAAGATGCAAGGGGGTCGGCCAAAGCCAGGTGTTGTATGGGAAAGAGCAAATGGTGCTTTGGTTCAGTTAGCAGGTCAGTATAAAGAAAGGTTTGATTATTTCAAAACCGGAGATGAACGTAATTTAGCCATTCCACCTGCTATGATCATTGTTTGTGACAACACAAATATTGCTGAATTGTTTTATCAGAAAATTTCTGGCGAACAAACAGAGGAAATTGAGGAAAAGGTAACTCGTGGGAGAAAAAAGGGAGAGACTAAGCTAACAAAAATTAAATCCTATGGAAGGGGTGAACTATTCCCCGAAATTTTCAGCAATACTGAAACTGCCTTAAATTCTTTTCGCATCGACAACAAAGTGATGCAAGAAACCGACTCGGAAGAGGGCCAATCAAAAGATGAATCCAAGAAAAAAACCAGGCATATCGCCGATACGATAGGTCAACACGGGAAACCTGGAGAACAGGTGAAATGTATCGTGTCAGTTCAAATGTTGTCGGAAGGCTGGGACGCAAACAATGTTACCCATATTTTTGGTCTTCGTGCGTTTGGAAGCCAATTGTTAATTGAACAAGTAGTTGGTCGTGGCTTACGTAGGATGAACTATACGATTGACAAGGAATCTAATATGTTTCCCCCTGAATACGTTGATGTTTATGGAATTCCATTTTCTATTATTCCATTTAAAGGTAGGCCCACCGGGAAACCGGAACCGGATGATAAACCTGTTTATCACGTTCGTGCACTTCCAGAGCGGGAAATCCTGAAAATTGAATTTCCCAATGTGGAAGGTTATGTGTTTGACCTTAAAAAAAACCTGATCCATGTTGATTTTGAAAAACTGGAAAAATTCGATTTAGAACCTCTTAAGGATCCCATCCAAACTTTCATCCAACCACAGGTAGGTATTCGTATGGGCGGGCCTGCAATCAATCCCGGATTAGAGGTTGTTACCCAGGATCGCAAAGCTTATTATGAAAGCAATCATTTGCAAACCATCAAATTTGAGATAGCACGTCAGATCGTAATTAACCTGACTTATGGTAGAAATGATGCGCATTCCGGTTTAAAATATCAATCAAGGGCACAATTGTTTCCCCAGGCATTGAAAATAGTAGATTGGTACCTGAATACAATGGTGAATTATATGGGATGTAATCCAAGTGAAATTGGTATAGTAGCATATTCCTCTAAAGTAATATCATTGCTTACGACTGCCATTGAACCGGCTAAACTGGAAGGAGAACCGCCCTTATTGCCACAATTGAATCGTTTTAAACCAATTGGGAGTACTTCATCAGTTAATTTTACCACTAAGAAAAACCCCAGGATAACAATAAAGAGCCATATAAACATGATGGTTGGTGATACTCAAACATGGGAACAATCGGCTGATTTCATCTTAGAAGCAAGTGATAAGGTATTTTCTTATGTTAAGAATGATCATCTTGAATTCACGATTCCATATGAATATGAGGGAGTCCCACTTCATTATGAGCCCGACTTCATTGTAAAATTAAGAAATGGAGTCAATCTTATACTTGAAATCAAGGGCTATGAAGACAATCAAACAAAGGCCAAACACCAAGGAGCACATAAATGGATTAGCGCAGTAAATAATTGGGGGAAATTGGGGAAGTGGGAATTTGTAGTTTGCAGGAATCCGGCAATGCTTAAATCTGAACTTGAACAATTCTATAAATGAGAAACGCTCCTTGCGGAGCGTCGGACCAAAGATGCTATCTTTGGTGATGTTTTAGTAATGCAAATATAATAATAATTATGCCTGAAACAAGTATTCTTAAAAAAAAAGAACGGATTATTGTTTATGTTGATGGTTTCAATCTATATTTTGGCATTAAGGATGCCGGTTTAGACAACTGTAAGTGGCTTGATCTTAACAAACTTGTAAATAATTTACTCAAACCAACACAGGAGTTAGTGCTTATAAAATATTTTACTAGTAGGGTAAACAATAATCCGGATAAACAAAAACGGCAAACCACCTATATTGAAGCTATTGAAACAACTGGAATTAAAGTCTTTTATGGCCATTTTCAATCCGCGTCTATAGATTGCAAGCGTTGTGGAGATATTTGGCCTACTTACAATGAAAAAATGACAGATGTTAATATAGCCACCCAAATGATCATTGATGCTTACCAGGATAGATATGATATGGCAATGTTGATTTCCGGAGATAGTGATCTGGTGCCCCCGATAAAAGCAATTCATGAGTGCTTCTCTCGAAAAAGAACATTTGTGGCTTTCCCACCCAAAAGGTACAATTCTTCTGTTGCAATGGTTGCAAAAGGGTCCTTGATAATTGGCCGGAAAAAACTTATCGATAGCTGTTTCCCTGAAGAAGTTTTTAAGAAAGATGGATTTGTACTGAGAAAACCAAAGGAGTGGTTGTGATTCAAAAATTATCAAGAGTTTTATATATGGATGAGCTTAGAAAAAATGAGTTGCAATTTTCAAGTAAATTACAACGCCTGATATACCATAAAAAAGAAACGCAGGTATTGAAATTACTTGAAACTGCCATTCAATTTGATGGCGGATTATTCGCGGATGATGATGCGTTTTTTGAATCACGGCGTGTAGCATGGTTGTTAAGGATTAATTTACTGCGAAAATGGGGCCGTTTCAGTGAAGCACTTGCTTGGACCTGCCTCGAATGTGAATTAAATCCAGGCAATGTGTCTGCAATAGCGCTTAAGGAGCAATTAAAAAAACAGTTGAATTTTAATAGGAAGTCAAAAATATTAAAAGAATCAAAGAAATCTGATTCAGGGTGGCCGGGCGTTGCAGGTATGTACGAACTTAAAGCAATGTTTGAAAGGGATATCATCCTCCCACTTTACGAACCGGAAATTTATCAGAAATATAAGGTTCCTTTGCCAAATGGAGTATTATTATATGGTCCACCAGGTTGCGGAAAAACCTTTATTGCACGTAAACTTGCTGAAAGACTAAAGTATTCTTTTTATGAAGTTAAACCATCTGATATAGCCAGTATATATATCCACGGCACTCAGGGCAAAATTAAGGAGATATTTACTGAAGCAGAAAAATCTGCTCCAAGTATGATCTTTTTTGATGAGCTTGAGGCTTTGGTTCCCAATAGAAGCGGTGAAAGTCTGAATCACAGCTATAGTTCAGAAGTCAATGAATTCCTTGTACAGCTAAATGAATGTGCAAAAAAGAAAATTCTTGTTGTCGGGGCAACAAATTTACCTGAAAAGATCGATCCGGCAATTCTTCGACCCGGTCGCATCGATAAAAAAATATTGGTCAGTCCACCTGATTTTGAAGCACGTGCAGAAGCATTCAAACTATTCTTAAAAGACAGGCCACTCGATACGATTGATTATACACTCCTTGTTGAAGAGTCTGAAAACAAGACATATGCGGAAATTGAATTTATCGTTAATGAAGCTGCCAGAAGCGCTCTTCATGATAAGGTTAAAATCTCCACAGCATGTTTATACAAAGCAATTCACGATAATCCATTTTCCTCCAAGAGGTAAAATCATCTTCATCATCTTTTGTTGGGATTCAACTTTCCGAAGAAAATAAAAATTGGCAAATCAGGGGTTTGTTTTCTGATTTTTTTCTTTTTCCATAAGTTCAATTGTAATTATTTTTGTAGGCGTATTTGTAGGCGTATTCATAAAAAAAGGCCTCCATGATTTATGGAAGCCTTAATTTTACTGGTGATCCCGGCGCGATTCGAACGCGCGACCCACAGCTTAGAAGGCTGTTGCTCTATCCAACTGAGCTACGGGACCCCAATTGGACTGCAAAAGTAACAAATATTAAGTTTTGAACAAATGATCCGGGCTTTCAGGAGAAATCTTAATTTTGTAAAACACTTTTTTGCTTTAAAAACGCTCACCTATGCGGATATTACATGACAATGTCATCGGTCTTGTCATCGATTTTCAGGAACGAATTTTTCCCGCAATCTGGGAACATGAAAAGCTGACCAGAAATGTTCCTTTGCTAATTGAAGGATTAAAGGCGCTTGGAGTCCCGTTCATGGTGACAGAACAATATGTCAAGGGCCTTGGTCCGACCATTCCTGCAATAGCTGATACACTCAAGGGAATTGAACGGATTGAAAAGGCCTCCTTTAGCTGTTGTGACGAACCCAGGTTCATGATGGAACTGGCCTCTTCAGGACGGGATCATGTGATCATTGCCGGCATCGAAAGCCATGTGTGTGTTCTTCAAACGGTGATCGATCTGCAGCACAACGGATACCATCCCATCGTGGTTGAGGATTGCATATCCTCCCGCAGGGAAAATGATAAAAAGATTGCAATTGAACGCATGCAACACGAAGGAGTGATAATCACAACCTATGAAGCGATACTGTTCGAACTGCTCAGGTTCTCCGGTGGTGATACCTTTAAAGCCATTTCAAGGCTGGTGAAGTAAAGCTTTGGCGAGTGACGAATGACGAGTGACGAGTGACGAATGACGAGTGACGAGTGACGAATGACGAATGACAAGTGACGAATGAGAATAATTGTATTGGAGTTTTAAATGACCACAGAAATACTACCTGATAGCAACGGAGATAACCCCGAACTCGAATCGGGAACATTACAGGAAACTGTTCATCTCTCTGAGATGTACCAGAATTGGTTCCTTGATTATGCTTCGTATGTCATCCTTGAACGGGCCGTGCCTGAGATTACCGATGGGTTAAAACCTGTGCAGCGGCGTATCCTTCACGCCATGAAGGAGTTGGATGACGGCCGTTACAACAAGGTCGCCAACATCATCGGCCATACCATGAAGTATCATCCCCACGGGGATGCCTCTATTGGTGATGCACTGGTACAATTGGGACAAAAGGATCTGCTGATCGATTGCCAGGGTAACTGGGGGAACATTCTCACGGGCGACAGTGCAGCGGCTCCCCGTTACATTGAGGCGCGTCCTTCGAAATTTGCCCATGAGGTTTTATTCAATACCAAAACGACTACGTGGCAGGCCTCCTACGATGGCCGAAACAAAGAGCCAATTGCATTGCCTGCGAAATTTCCCCTCTTACTTGCCCAGGGCGTGGAGGGCATTGCCGTGGGTCTGGCCTCGAAAATCCTGCCTCATAATTTCAATGAACTGATTGACGCTTCGATAAAAATTTTGCAGCAAAAGGAATTTGAACTCTTTCCCGATTTCCTCACGGGTGGAATGGTCGATGTGTCGCGCTACAACGACGGTTTGAGGGGCGGGAAGATCCGCCTTCGTGCAAAAATAATCCTGGAAGATAAAAAGACACTGGTCATCCGTGAAATACCATACGGCACCAACACCGGATCCATCATCGATTCCATCCTCACGGCCAATGATAAAGGCAAGATTAAGATCCGAAAGATTGACGACAATACCTCTGCCGATGTCGAAATACTCATCCACCTTGCACCGGGTGTTTCACCTGATACCACGATGGACGCGCTCTATGCCTTCACGGAATGCGAAGTGTCCATTTCTCCCAACGCCTGTGTGATTGAAAACGGAAAGCCGCGTTTCATGGGAGTCTCCGAAATTCTGAAGGTGAATACACAACGCACCCTCGATCTGCTGAAACTGGAACTCGATATCCGCAGACAGGAGCTATTGGATCAGCTTCATTATAATTCCTTAGAGAAGATATTCATCGAAAATGAGGTGTATGAAGGGATCAAAAAGTGCAAGACGACCGAGGAGATTGATGCAGCCATTTTCAGGGGTTTGAAACCCTTTGCAAAGCAGATCATCCGGCCTTTATCAGATGAGGATGTTCACCGGTTGCGCAAAATACCCATTGAACGGATTTCCCGATACAATGCATCCAGAGCAGATGAGGTGATGGACACCATCAGGGTGGAGATGGAAGAGGTGGATAATCATCTGGCTCATCTCATCGAGTATGCCATCGAATATTTCAGACAGATCCGGAAAAAATTTGGCAAGAACCGCGACCGGCGAACCGAAATGAGGAGCTTTGATAACATCGAAGCAGCCAAGGTGGCAGCAGCCAACGAAAAGCTTTTTGTGAACCGCGAAGAGGGCTTTGCAGGAACCAGTCTGAAAAAGGATGAGTTCGTTTGCGATTGTTCCGATATTGACGACATCATCGTATTTCGTGATGACGGTACATTCATCGTGGTGAAGGTAGCCGATAAAATGTTCGTTGGCCAGAACATCATCCATATCGCCGTCTTTAATAAGAATGACAACAGGACGGTTTATAACCTGATCTACCGTGACGGGAAAAACGGGAAGATTATGGTAAAACGGTTCAGCGTGCTCGGGGTAACCCGCGATAAAGAGTATGCTGTTACAAAGGGAACACCGGGTTCCAAGGTGTTATATTTCACGGCCAATCCGAATGGGGAGGCCGAAGTGGTGCGGGTTGAACTCAAGCCAAAACCGCGTCTCAAGAAGAATTCATTTGATTTTAATTTTGCTGAAATCGCCATCAAAGGACGCAGTTCCATGGGCAACACACTCTCCAAATTTGCGGTCAGGAAAATTGAACAGCGTCAGGAGGGAATCTCCACACTGGGTTCGCTCAACATCTGGTATGATGAAACCGTACAGCGGCTGAATACCGATGACCGGGGCATGTTACTGGGAGCTTTTTCAGGGGCCGACCGGATAATAACATTCATGCAGTCAGGTTATTATCGTATTACATCCTTCGATCTGTCCACACATTTTGATGAGGAGATGATGCGTATTGAGAAGTATGACCCTGACAGGGTGTATACAGCGGTTTATCAGGAAAATCAAACGAAGCAATACTATATCAAGCGATTTAAAGCTGACCTGACAGAAAAAAAGGTTGAATTTGTGGAAAACCAGGATCGGCTTATTCTTTTTTCCTCTGATATCTATCCAAGGATGGTGCTTTTCTTTGATATGAAATTAAAGTTCAAAGGAGAGGATCAGGAGGAGATTGCCGTTCATGAGTTTATCGGTGTCAAGGGATATAAAGCGAAAGGGAAACGACTGTCGGTTCACACGCTGAAAAAACTTACCTGGCTTGAGCCCATGGTTATTGAACCTATCCCATCCCAGGATGAAGTTTTGCCATCCATGGAGACACCGAAGGAGGGGACGGAACCCGGTGGTATTATTCAGATGAAACTGCCTTTGTAGTGTAGCAATACATCCATTGAAGGGCAACCCTGAAAAAGTGAAATTTTTGATAATAAATTACGCGCATATCAGATTGGAGGAATAAATGAAGGACGAAAAGGTTCTGAAAATTTCGGAAGAGGTCAGCTGGATTGGGGTGTTTGATTGGGATATCGTAACTTTTGATGTGGTGATGGAAACGAAATATGGCACCACCTACAACTCCTATTTCATCAATGCCGAAAAAAAGACGGTGGTTGAAACCGTAAAAGAAAAATTCTGGGACACCTATTTTGCAAAACTCAAAACGCTGACGGACCCTGCTGAGATTGAATATATCATCGTAAATCACACGGAACCAGACCACTCAGGTTGTGTGGCCCGGTTGCTTGAGGTTGCACCCCGCGCCAAGGTAGTCGGAAGCGGCAATGCAATCAGGTATCTCAAAGACCTTCTGGGATTCGATTTTCCGCACATGGTTGTCAAGGATGGGCAAACACTCGATCTGGGCAATAAAACACTTCAGTTTATTGCGGCTGCAAATCTTCACTGGCCCGATTCGATCATGACCTACCTTAGGGAAGATAAGATATTGTTTACGTGTGATATTTTTGGTGCACACTATTGCAACGAGGGAGTTTTCGATGATGCAGTCGGTGATTTTGATGATGCCTTCCGTTACTATTTCAATGTGATCATGAAGCCATACAGCAAGTTTATGCTGCAGGCCATCGAGCGTATCCGGCCACTGGATATTGCCGTCATTTGTACCGGACATGGTGCAGTGCTCAGGAAAAACTGGAAAAAATATGTCGATCTTTCTGAACAGTATGCCCTTGACACACTGAAGGATCAAAAGCCTAACCGTGTTTTTATGGGTTATGTGTCTGCCTACAGGAATACCGGGATCATTGCCGGTATGATCGCAGATGGGATAAAAACGGCGGGCGATGTTGAAGTTGATCTGTGTGATATTGAGCATATGGATTTGGAAACGATCGAGCAAAAACTTATCCATGCATCCGCCATCGTGTTGGGATGTCCTACATTCAGCCAAAATATACTGCTTCCGATTTACCAGGTTTTTGCACTTATAAATCCGATTCGTGACCGCAATAAACTGGCTGCAGCCTTCGGCTCGTATGGATGGAGTGGGGAGGGAGGAAAGATCATGGTCTCCGCCATGCGCAATTTGAAACTGAATGTAATGGATGAGGGATTGATGATTAAATTTACTCCCCACAGCAAGGTGAAGGATAAATGCATCGAATACGGTCATCAGTTTGGGATGAAACTTTTGAAGGGTAGCTGAAGTGAATGATAACAATACTAAATTTGTTATTTCAAAGTTATTATTGAGACCAAAAATTTAGACCCCATCGTGAGATTCAGAGTTCAACCATTTCTCTTTGTTCTGGTCGCTTTTTTAGCCTTTTCTGGCTTGCAATCCTGCCTGCCAGAACGTAAAATTGCCGATAATTTTATTCAAACTAAAAATGTCCTGAATCTGCTGGTAAATCCCCCTGATTTAGTCTATAAATATAACCACAAAGGTGAACTGATCGAAGGATTCGACTCTTTATCCGAAACCCGGCAGGATTCTGCGCTGTGGGCTACCAGCAAATATGTTCAGCACCTGAACGACAGTATTTTGCTGGAGTCTTATATGAACAGATTCATTGGGGAACTCCGTGAACTGGGGTTTAATGTGTATCTCTCCAATGCCATCGATTCGTTTTTGACCCGGGGCCCCCAGTCTTATGTATTGGATATTTCTCAGATTCAGGTTGATGAATATTTGTATCCACTGCTCGACGAGGAGGATTACATGGATTCAACTTTTTACAAAAAATTCAACCTCAATGCCGTTGATTTCAGCTGCTGGTTTGAGCTCAGCAAGGCCAACACGGAGAATGCAAAAAAAATGTTGCTGTATTCGTCGAGTACCTCCTACGATTCGTTCGATGGCCGGTTTTTCAATGATCCGTTTACAGGTGCAGTACGCTATAAATATACCATCGACTCCCTCTACACCAAGGATGTATATGAAATGGCCATCTATCTTGGTAAAAAGCATGCAGGCTATTTGTATGATTACTTTATGAATCAGTACATCGCCAAACATCTTCCTGAAGGTATGAAAATGATGGATTATTATCACTACAACCGCAACAGAAAATCCTTCTCACCTGCATACGATGACCGATTCGACTTCCTTGGAACGAAGTGACATCGTGACACGTGACGCGTGACGCGTGACAAAAATCGTAAATCCTTGGTCACTTTGTAACTTGTTGCCTTGCATAGGGTATCGCCGATTGGCTTGCAAAATCTCCCTTCAGAAATTTGAAATATCCGGCAATGGCAATCATGGCGGCATTGTCTGTTGAATATTGCATCGGTGGAATAAAGATGTTCCATCCCAGCGTGTCGCGTGCATTTTCAAGGGCTCTTCGCAGGCCGGAATTGGCCGAAACGCCCCCCGCAATGGCAACATCGGGCCACGCGGATGCCTTACCGGCCAGGCGGGTCTGGTCCATGGCCATCTTCAGTTTCAACATAAGCATGTCGACAATGGTAGCCTGGATTGATGCACAGAGGTCATTTTTATTTTTCTCGATGAATTCAGGATCTTTTTTTAATTCATCGCGAAGAAAGTACAGAAAGGAAGTTTTTAATCCGCTGAAGCTGAAATCAAGCCCGGGAATCCGGGGCTTGGAAAAGATAAATCGTTTTGGATCGCCGGATTGTGCAAATTTATCGATCAGCGGGCCGCCGGGATAGGGGATGCCCATGATCTTGGCTGCCTTATCAAAGGTTTCACCGGCAGCATCATCAATGGTCTGACCAATGACCTCCATGTCAAAATGGTCGCGGATCATGACAAATTGTGTATGTCCGCCTGAAACCGTCAAACAGAGAAAGGGAAACCTGGGAATGGGATTCGACCTGTCATTATTCCTGATAAAATGGCTCAGGATATGCGCTTGCAGATGGTCCACTTCAATGAGAGGGATGTTTAGCCCGAGCGAAAAGGCCTTGGCAAACGATATTCCGACAAGCAGCGATCCAAGCAGCCCCGGACCCCGTGTAAAAGCGATGGCAGAAAGCTGATTTTTGCCTATATTTGCCTTTTGTATGGCGGTTTCAATTACCGGGATTATGTTTTGCTGATGTGCACGCGAAGCCAGTTCAGGGACAACCCCCCCGAAGTTTTTATGAACATCCTGGCCGGCAGTGACATTTGAGAGGATAACGTCATCCATGATAACTGCCGCTGACGTATCATCACAGGAGGATTCAATACCGAGGATATAGGTTTGCATAATTAAACGCGAAATTACCATAAAAACAGGCTCGAAAATACTGCTTTATTTTGTCACGGTGATTTTTTCGCTGTTGATAACCATTTACCTGATTTTCAGAAGTGATGTAGTGCAAACCCTGGCTGTGCACCTCGCTGCTGACTATTTTTCCAAAGCATTAAAAACCGAAATCAGAATCAGTGGATTTGGACTTTCATTCAAGAATGGACTGTTAATTGAAGGGATATCAGTCCGTGATCTTCAACACGAAATACTTTTTTCAGCCAACACCCTGGGGGTCAGGCCTGGTCAAATATCCTTGAAAAACCATCATGTTAATATTAACCAGGTCTTTATTGAGAAGGGAAATATTCAATTAATTACTCATCGCGGAGACAGCGTACTCAACCTGCAGTTTATCCTGGATTATTTCTCTTCAACAGATACGATAACAATAGCCGATACTACCGCCTCCTCTCCATGGGAAATATCAATCTCAGCCATCAGCCTCCTCGATACGAAGTTTCATTTCCAGGATAAGAATGAACCGCCTGCTCCTGAAGGGATGGATTATTCAAACATAGATGTTTCCGGAATAAACCTTGAAATGACTGACATCGCTTTCGATGCAGATACCATTAATTGCAATATCAGGCGTCTTTCCGCCACAGAGCGTTGCGGCATCGCGCTGCACAACCTGAGCGGGGAGTTTCAGGTCAGTTCCAGGTTTTTAAAAGCCCATGACCTGAAGATTATCACGGATCACTCAGATCTTGCCCTGACGTTTGATTTTTTGTATGACCGCTGGAATGCATACAACGATTTTCTGACTGAGGTCACCATCCAGACTAAGATTGAGCCTTCTTACCTCGATCTGCAGGATATCGGCTTTTTTGCACCCGAATTGTTGGTGATGAAAGACCGTATTCGCCTTTCGGGCGACATCAAAGGAACAGTAAGCAATTTCAAGGCCAGGGATCTGAGGTTTGCCTACGGGAAGAACACATTTTTTTACGGAAATGTAAGCGCCCTGGGATTGCCCGATGTGGAAGAGACATTCATCGACATGCATATCAAGGCCATGAATACCAACAAAACCGATTTGGAATCAATCCTGATTCCGGGTGATCTGCGTCATCTTGAACTGCCGGGAATACTTGCGAATATTGGTGTTGTAAATCTGAAAGGCGCTTTTACCGGATTTTACAACGATTTCGTTGCCAAGGTAAACGTAATTACCAACCTGGGCAGTGTCGGTGCCGATCTTTCACTGAAGAAACAAAAAGGCGACCCATTGATAGGTTATACCGGCCAGTTGAATGTCAATTCGTTTGATATCGGTAAACTTACCGGGAGCAGCAAATACCTGGGCATAGTTACCCTGAAGTCGGAAATAAACGGGAAGGGACTTAATCTATCCGAAGCCGATCTGAAAATGAATGTCCGCATTGATTCAGCCTTTCTGTATAATTACAATTATAAAAACCTGGATGTTTCCGGTTCGCTGGTTGATAAGAAATTCACGGGATTGCTCAGCGTTAAAGATCCGAATCTGAATCTGGATTTCAACGGGTTCATCGATATGGGAGATACAATACCGGATTTTGATTTCAAGGCGCAGATCCATCATGCACAATTGTTTGCACTGCATCTGCTTGCACGCGATTCTGTGGAAAAAATTGCTGCCAGCCTGAAGGTGAATTTTAAAGGAACCAACCTTGATAACATTGATGGGTCGATCATAATTGACAGCACGGTGTATGCCGAAGGTAAAAAGCTGATCACCATGGATCATCTTTCGTTGCTGACCAGACAGGATACGGCTACGGGGAAAAGCTACCATCTTCAGTCCGATTTCGTGGATGCCGACATAACCGGCGACTTTTCCTTCAAAGCCCTGGTTCCGTCACTCAGCTCCTTCATTCAGAACTACCTGGCCTCTTTTACCATGAACGATTCGCTGATTGCCCTGAGTGAGATACAATCGAACCAAAAGATGAACTATGAGGTGCGTTTTAAGAAATCGGATGAGGTCACCGGTCTCTTTCTTCCTTTTTTGCGGATTGCTCCGAATTCTTCAATCGAGGGATATTACAACGAGGAAAGTGGCTCCCTGGTGATGAAAGGAAAATCACCTGCAATTTTTATCAATAACATTGAATTGAGTGGTTGGTATCTTGATACGGAAACTAAAATGAATGATATGTCCGTTAAAACAGGTGCTGCCAGGGTGTATTTCAAAAAGGCCAGCAAGGGTGATTCACTTGAAGTAAAACTGGATTCCTTTCAGGTGGTTTCCAATTTGCGACATGACAGCATTCTGTATCGGATGACCTGGACTGGTGAGGAAAAACACAGTGAGCTGGATGGATTTGTCAGTTTCTATGATAGTCCGATAATCAAGTTGAAATTGTTGAATTGCAATGTGTATCTGGATCAGAGGAACTGGACCGTTGATCCGGAAAACTATACCATCATTGACACCTCATCGGTCATGTTGTCAAAAGTCGGATTTCATTCAGGAGATCAGTTTCTCAAGGCTGATGGGAAACTTTCCATCTCCAAATCAGATACAATGAACATTTATTTCAATAAAGTGGATGTCTCCAGGCTTGATAAGCTGATCGGCAGTGATCAGGTAAATGTGGATGGAATTTTGAGCGGGCAGGTCAGGTTGTCAAATCCCTATACCAATATCATGGTATTGTCTGATCTTCGCATCGATAAGTTCAAATTCAACAGAGAGGAATTGGGAGATGCTACCTTTGAAATATTGTATGATGCAAATGGGCCCAGGTTTGATGTCAATTCTAAAATCTACTACACGGGTAATGTTGGTACAAATATTCCATTTTCACTGACAGGCAGTTATTTTTTTGAGAAGAAAAATCCCCACTTTGATTTTGATTTGAATTTAAAAAATCTGAATTTACGCATGCTGGGGCCATTTGTCTCTGATTTCATGTCGGGTTTAAATGGATTGGCTTCCGGACAGGTGAAGTTGAAAGGAACTTTTGAAAAACCGGCCATCACGGGACAATTGAAATTGATGCGGACTGAGTTTAAAATTAATTATCTGAATGTTCCCTATTCGTTTGCTGATATAGTGACCATTGATACAAATGGTTTCTTTTTTAAAGATATCACGGTGTTTGATTCTCTGGGGCATAAGGCAATTTTAAATGGCAAGATCACACACAAGTACTTTCGCGATCTGAGGCTGGGGCTGCAACTTGAAATGAATGACTTTGCCGCATTTAACAATACCCGTGCACAAAACAGCGTTTTTTACGGAAATGCACGCGCTTCAGGAAGTGCAACTGTTTCCGGGCCATTTGATAATATCCATATTGATGTGAAGGCTACAAATGGTGCAAAAACCCATGTGGTAATTCCGATCGACCTGACGCAATCTGTTGGTGAAAACGATTATATTATTTTTGTCAATCCCAATGAAGACTCACTCAGCCTGATACGGGAGAAGCCGAGGGTAAATACAAGCGGATTATCCATAGACCTTGGTTTGCGGGTGAATCAGGAGGCAGAAGTCGAGGTCTATTTTCCAAACCAATTGGGGAATTTGAAGGCAACCGGAACCGGAGAATTCTTGTTGGGGATGACCCCGACAACACCCTTTACTTTATCCGGGACCTATAAATTAGCCAAAGGTTTTTTCCTTTTCCAGTTTAGAAGCCTTCTCCGGTTGCCGATGTCGATCAAGGAGGGAAGCATGATCAGCTGGAGTGGAGATCCTACCGATGCCAATATTTCCATCAGCGCAGTATACAAAACCAAGGCTCCGTTGAAAGGGCTTACAACAGACCCGGAGGAGGAGGGTATCCGGATCCCGGTCGAATGTATTGTCAGGCTGGGCGGCAAGCTGTTGAATCCTGAAATGACCTTTGCCATTAATCTTCCAAACGTGGAAGAGAGTATCAGGAACCTGGTTTATACAAGTATTGATACAAACAATCAGATCACCATGACTGAGCAGGTTTTCTATCTTATGGTTCTGAATCAGTTTAATCCGGTAGTAGCCACCTCCAGTACCATTGATGTGGGGGCGACCTCCATGTCGCTCGTTACGAATCAGATCAATAGCATGATTTCCCAGGTTTCATCGAATGTAAATGTGAATGTGAACTACAAACCGGGCTCCAGCACCACTTCGCAGGAGTTTGATGTGGGGATCTCCACCCAGCTCTTCGATGACCGGCTGTTGATTGACGGGACTTTTGGTATGAATTCCTACAAGAATTCATCGATGCAGCAGTCAAGCACCATCGTGGGTGATATCAACATTGAATATGTGCTGACCAAAAACCGGCGATGGCGGGTACGTGCCTTTAACAGAACCAATACCTTGAATATTCTTAACAACAATGCTCCCTATACGCAGGGAGTCGGGATCAAGTTTCAGCGTGACTTTACGAATGTAAAGGAATTATTCTCCGGGTTTAAAAAGAAAAAGGAGTAGCCATGAAAAAAATATGGATAATTATACTGGCGGTTTTTTGGCTGGGAGTCTCCGTGTATTCGCAGGTAGTCATCAGTCAGTCCGACATGCCATCGCCCGGCGATACGCTGAGGGTAAGCATTTCTAATATTGTACTTGCCGGATTTTCAAAAACAGCCATGGACACGACCTGGGATTTTTCAGCATTGGAGGCTTTAAGCCAGCGGGTTGATACGTTTGTGGCGGCTACGGCTACACCTCCGACCTATCAGTTGTTTTTTGTTTTGCTTGGTGGCGCCAATCTGGCCTCCCCGAGAAACGGCAGCCTTATCCCGGGTTTGCCGTTGTCGCAGGGTTTTTCCTTTTTTAAAAATAGCACAACCTCTTACAATGATCTGGGTTCAGCATACACCATACAGGGAATCCCCTTCCCGGCAAAGTATAATAATCCCGACAAATATTATGAGTTCCCTTTATCCCCTGGCAAAACATGGTCATCCGACGCGTACTTTGCCATCACGGTGCCCAATGTTGTTACATACACCACGCAGCGTATCCGTTCAAACACGGTAGATGGATGGGGGAGACTCATTACCCCCTTTGGAACGTTCGAAACGGTTCGTGTGAAATCCATTCTCAATATCCACGACAGCATTTACATTGATTCACTCGGCATCGGTTTTCCATTTAACAGGAACATCATCGAATACAAATGGATGGGGAAAGAGCAGGGCATTCCGTTGCTTCAGATCAATGAGGAGGGGGCGCTTGTCACCGCCAATTACCGGGATATTTTTCGCCTGCCAGCCAATCTGCTAACTGTTTCTCTTGGTCCCGACACGGCGGTGGTTAAAGGTACCACGCTGACCCTTCATGCCACAATTGCCCATGGCACGCCTCCCTACCAGATATTCTGGAATACATTGGAAACAGGAGAATCACTGACAATCACTGTTCAGGATACCAAAACCTATAGTGTGATAGTCGCAGATGCATTGCAGAATATCGGTACTGCACAAAAGGTGGTTTCTGTAAAATATGCGCCAGGGATGGATGAACCTCAGAAACTGATGTTGCAGGTATTTCCGAATCCTTCCAGGGGCTGGGTATCAATCCAGGTGCCTGAAGTATCAAAAAAGGCAACCTTACAGATCCTGACAATACAAGGAAGAATGATACGGGAATCTATGGTGGATTTATCCTCAGGCAAAATCAATGCGGATCTCTCTGGCTTATCCCAAGGATATTTTTTTATCCGCGTGATAGCAGAAAGCAAGGTTTATTCCGGAAAAGTTGAAATTATCAAGTGACACCCTATGTCCTTTACCGTTTATCGCTCTTCTGCCGGTTCCGGAAAAACCTTTACCCTGGTAAAAGAGTATTTGAAAATTATTTTACTTGAACCCGCCGATTTCAGGCATATCCTGGCCATCACCTTCACCAACAAGGCGGCCAATGAGATGAAGGAGCGGGTATTGAAATCATTGACGGTACTGGCACAGGGGGATCATGCCAGGGATAAGGCAATTCACGGAACGCTCTTGCCCATGCTGGTTAGCGAAACAGGGATGTCCACCGTTGAGATTGCCCAAACAGCCTCACGGGCCCTTGAAATGATCCTGCACAATTATGCTGACTTTTCCATCGGAACCATCGACAGTTTTTCTCATAAACTGATCCGCACCTTTGCCCACGATTTCGGTCTGCCGGTTAACTTCAATGTGGAGTTGGATGGTGACGAAATCCTTTCCACATCGGTTGATCTGCTGTTGGATAGGGTTGGAGATGATAAGGAACTTACGAAGCTCCTGGTTAAATTTCTTGAAACCCGCATGGATGATGACCTGGGTTGGAATATTGATGAAATCCTGTCGAACTTCGCCCATCTGCTGCTTGAGGAGGAGGGGCAAACAAGGATGGTCAGACTGAAGCATTTGACACTGGAAAAATTCCATTCTATCTCCATGGCGCTGCAGGTTAAGATTAAGGAATTCGAGCAATCCACGCAGGCGATCGCAAAAAAAGCATTGAAATTGATCGAGGGTCAGGCGATTCCTCCCGAGGCCTTCTTTCATGGTACGAGTGGGATTGGTAAATATTTCGAAAATTTTGCTGCCGGTAAATTGGAGAGACTCGAACCCAACTCGTACGTCTTAACCACCGTAGAAGAAGATAAATGGTGTTCTGCCAAAGCTTCACTACAGGCCCGGGCTGGCATTGAAACCATAAAGCAAGGTTTGCTCGGTATTTATGAAGCGTTGCAGGGTGAGTTAACAAAGCATAAATCGGATTACATCCTGCGCAGGCTGCTGGCAAAAACGATCTATCCTATTTCTGTACTGAATGAAATTGAAAAGGTGCTGCATGATTTCAAACGACAGAATAACCTGGTCCATATTTCAGAATTCAATTCCAGGATTGCCGGCATTGTGCTGAACGAACCTGTTCCATTTATCTTTGAGAGACTGGGTGAAAAATATCAGCACATTCTTATTGATGAATTCCAGGATACTTCGGTACTTCAGTGGATGAATTTTATACCCTTGATTGAAAATGCACTCGCAGGGGGATTTTTTAACCTGGTGGTGGGTGATGGCAAGCAGGCCATCTACCGATGGAGAGGCGGTGATGTGGAACAGTTCAATACGTTGCCTTCCATTCCGGGAAGCAATACCAACCATGTGCTGCGTCAGCGGGAAGAGGCGCTTACCCGAAATTATCAGAGGATCGACCTTGGGGAGAATTACCGGTCGAAGACAGAGATCGTGGAATTCAATAACCGGTTTTTCAGGATAATTGCTGACCGGGTCCTCACCGGTGGGAAGAAGAACATATTTGAAGGTCTGGAACAGCGGTCAGATTCAGGAAAGACAGGTGGATACATCCGCCTCGAATTTCTCAAAGGGGATGAGGAGGAAGAGGTGAATTATGAAGAGGTCACCCGCGCAGGAATACTTTCGATCATCAGGGATTCGTTGAAGGAAAAATTCAGTTTGCGCGACATGGCCGTCTTGTGCCGGAGCAACCAGAATGCCAGTACCATCGCAAGGTTCTTACTTGAACAAGGGGTGGATGTTATATCTTCCGAGTCACTTCTTATAGCCAACTCGCCAAAAGTACGGTTCATCATCGCTTTTTTGCGTTTCCTCTTTGAAACGCGAAATGATGTTGTAATGGCGGAGATTCGCATGTATTTGAATCAAGACCATGTGAGGGATGCTGTAGATTGGAAGTCGAACCACCACGAACTCGCCAGGCTGCCGGTTTACGATTTGTGCGAAGAGCTGATCAGAAAATTCAATCTCAGTCTGCAACCTGATATCTATCTGCAGTTTTTCCTTGATGCGGTTCTCGCCTTTTCCATAAAAAATTCTACCGGCGTCGTAGAATTTCTCGAATGGTGGGGTAAAAACAGGAAAAAATTGTCGATCATTGTTTCTGAAGGGGTCGATGCGGTTAGGGTCATGACAATCCACAAAGCCAAAGGGCTGCAATTCCCGGTTGTGATCCTTCCCTTTGCACATGAATCGCGGAAAAACACAAAAAAGTACATTTGGGTCGACCTCGATAAATCGGTAGCGCCCGGACTTGATACGGCCATCCTGCGCAGTGACAAAGAGATGGAATCAACAGTGTTTAATCCGTTATTCATGGATGAACAGCAAAAATCCATGCTCGACCTGGTCAACGTATTATATGTCGCCATGACCCGCCCCGAGGAACGACTCTATATTTTGACCAAATTTCCCCCGGCGAAAAAAGAGGAACCCGATTCACTGCCAACTTTTTTTGAGTTTTATCTTAAACATGCACAAATTTGGATTGAAGATCAATCACTGTATGAATTTGGAACGAAGGGGATGCATGTTGAAAAGGTATCAATTAAGGAGATGGCAACAGTCCATCCCGGGGAGATGATCAGCAGTGACTGGCACAATAAAATTGAAATCAGGCTGCGCGCACCGCAAATGTGGGATATCGATCAGCCGGCAGGAAAGTCGCAGTATGGAAACAGGATTCATACATTGCTCTCCTGGGTCAGAACCGGAAAGGATGTGCCGGGGGCATTGGAAAAGGGGATCCTGATGGGGTTGGTCGGGCAGGGAGACCGGGATACCATGGAGAACATGCTGTGGTCTGTGATCCGGCATCCTCAGCTTGAGCGGTTTTTTTGTGATGAGGTTAAGGTGAAAACTGAAGCCGAAATACTGACCCCGGAAGGTTCGTTTTATCGCCCTGACCGGGTTGTGTTCGACGGGGACTGCGTCACCATCCTGGATTATAAAAGCGGCAAGCCGAAGAAAAGTCATGCAGACCAGTTAATTACATATGCCAGTTACATTCAGGAGATGGGCTATCGTCAGATAAAACGCTCCCTCGTTTACCTGGAGCCAGAGATTGAGATCGTAAACGTGTAATCTATGATGAACATCGAAGAAAAAATATCGGAGCTGTATAAAATTTGGAGCGGAAAATGGCCGGTTTCAGTCACAAAAATGGCCGGATCGGGATCCTACAGGAGTTATTACAGGATGCAGGGAGAATCGGGGTCGGTCATCGGAGCGCACAATGAGGATGCACGCGAGAACACTGCCTTTTCTTCATTTACTGAACATTTCCGTAAGATGGGTTTGCCTGTGCCTGAAATGCTCGCCGATGATCCCGATAACCGGATATACCTTATTTCTGATTTGGGCGACACGACCCTTTACGCGTTGTTGACCTTGCAGCGTTCTGCCTCTTCTGAAGATATTTTCCCTGAAGAAATTCTTGAAATCTATAAAAAGGCACTGACCTGGTTGCCGGTATTCCAGGTAAAGGCCTCGAAAAACCTTGATTATTCAGTTTGTTATCCCAGGGCCGCCTTCGACCGTCAGTCGATGATGTGGGATTTGAACTATTTCAAATACTACTTCCTTAAACTGGCAAAAATTCCATTTGATGAGCAGGCGCTGGAAGATGATTTTTCATCCCTTTGTGACCTGCTGCTGGAAGCGGATTCGGATTTTTTCCTGTTTCGTGATTTCCAGTCCCGCAATATCATGGTGGTGAATGATGAGCCCTGGTTTATTGATTACCAGGGAGGCAGGAAAGGGGCCTTGCAATATGATGTCGCTTCGTTGCTTACCGACGGAAAGGCTGATTTGCCTCATCAGGTTCGCGAGACATTGCTACAATACTACCTGGAAAAACTGGGTCAGATTTATCCTGTAAACAAGGAAGAATTTCTGAAAACCTATTACGGATTTTCGTTGATCCGCATTTTGCAGGCTTTGGGAGCGTATGGTTTCAGAGGTTATTATGAAAATAAGTCACATTTTCTGCTAAGCATTCCTTATGCGCTTCATAACCTGCGTTATCTCCGGTCGAACAACAAAATTGATTTCGGTCTCAATACACTGATGGCGGTTGTCGACAGCATGGTCGACACGCAGGCTTTATACCATCAGCAATCAGTTGAGGTTGAAAATCAGGCGAACCCGGCTACCCGTGCGCTGAAAGATAACCCGGTTCCAAATCTTCAGGAATACATGCTGACTGTCAAGGTCCAAAGCTTTTCTTATAAAATGACGATTCCTCAGGATGAAAGCGGGAACGGGGGAGGTTTCGTCTTCGACTGCCGCGCACTTCCAAATCCGGGAAGGTATGATGAATTCAAACAACTGAATGGTAAAGATCAACCGGTGATCGATTTTCTCAGTAAGGAAACTTCCGTTGATGAATTTCTCCGGAACACATTTTCACTGGTCGATCAAAGTGTTAGAACCTATATCAACAGGGGGTTTGAACATCTCATGGTCTCCTATGGATGTACGGGTGGCCAACACAGATCAGTGTACTGTGCTGAAAAACTGGCTGCATATCTGAAAACAAAATCCAAAATCAATGTCAAACTTATTCATACAGTGTCAAATTATGGATCATAGTCACGCGTCATTCGTCACGCGTCATTCGTCACTCGTCACGCGTCATTCGTCATTTGTCCCCTGCCTATGAAAGCCATGATCCTCGCTGCCGGACTTGGCACGCGGCTTAAGCCATTTACCGATGCGCACCCCAAGGCCCTTTTTGTTCATCAGGGCCAGACTTTGCTTGAGCACGCCATTGATCACCTTAAGTCTGCGGGAATCCGTGAGGTGATCATCAATGTCCATCATTTTGCAGATCAGATCATCGATTTTCTGAAACAACATGCGTACTTCGGAATGCAGGTCACGATTTCTGATGAGACCGGTGAATTACTTGAAACAGGCGGAGGGGTGAAAAAGGCAGCCTGGTTTTTTCAAAATTGCGATGGGGTCATTGTCAGAAATGTGGATATCATCTCGGATCTTGACTTGTTGGAAATGGTCATTCATCATAAATCATCCGGAGCGTTGGCCACCCTTGCCATCCGTAATCGGGAAACCACACGTTATTTTCTTTTCAATGAGGAGATGCAACTTTGCGGCTGGGAAAACCGCAAAACAGGGGAACATCTCCTGGTCCGGGAATCATCGCCTGCATTACAACCCAAATCGGCCATTGAACATAATTCCGATCAGGTTCCTTTATCGCCATTTGCCTTCAGTGGCATACAGGTTTTAAATCCGGAAATATTTCCGCTGATTTGCGAAGAGGGCAAATTTTCCCTGACCAGTTTATACCTGCGCCTGGCAAGGGAAGAGAAGATCAACGGGTATCTGGAAAAGAACATAGTGTGGCAAGACGTAGGACGCGTGACGCGTGACGCGTGACGAATGACAAATGACGAATACAATATTCTATACTTTTAACAAAGATTTTATTCCAGTCTATGGTTCCATTTCTTAAGCACGTAGCGCATTATCTGATTAGCGGATACAAAGATGAACTTTTTGATTTGTGCATCGTGCTGCCGAACCGCCGTGGTGGGTTGTTCCTTAGGAAATACCTCGCCGAAGAGATTGGCAAGGTGACCTGGGCGCCGACTATTTTTTCGATCGAGGACTTTATCTCGGAGATCGGCGGATTACAGGAGGTTGAAAATCTGCACCTGCTTTTTGAACTCTTTGCAGTTCACCGCGAAATTGAAGAAAATAGGGCGCAGTCCTTTGAGGAGTTTTTGCGATGGGGCCCGCAGTTACTCAGCGATTTCAATGAGATCGACCGTTATATGGCCGATGCGCAGGAGCTGTTCACCACCCTCACCGAAGCGCGTGCCATTGCTCTTTGGAATTTGGATAATCAACCACTTACCGAATTTGAAACAAAGTATCTGCACTTTTATCAATCGCTTTATCCCTATTATGATAAACTTACCCGGCGATTGCTTGCAAAAAATCAATCATATCAGGGGCTCAGTTTTCGCCAGGCAGCTGAAAATATTGAGAAATTTAAAGATAAACTGCCCTGGAAACATGTTTTATTTGCCGGATTCAATGCGTTAACCAAGGCTGAGGAGCATATCATCGGCACATTGCATAAAAATGGGTATGCAACGTTGCTTTGGGATGCAGATCATTACTATCTTGACAACACCCAGCAGGAGGCGGGTGATTTTTTGCGTGACTGGGTGCGTAGGTGGCCTGTCAAGGATAGTGGCTGGATCTCTGATGATTTTGCAACCTCAGAAAAAAAGATAGAAATCATAGGCTCCCCCGATCCGCTGGGCCAGGTTAAATACTGCGGGAATATCCTGAAGGAAATTGCAAAAAATGGATTGGCCAACGAGAAAACAGCGGTGGTGTTGCTTGATGAAGGATTGCTGATTCCTTTGCTTAATTCGATCCCTGCTGAGGTGGATGCACTGAACATAACAGCGGGTCTCCCGCTTAAACAAACACCCCTTGCAGGTCTCTTCGAAGCGCTCTTCCACCTTCATATGAATAGGGCCCGTTTCACCTATCTGGCTGACAAGGAAAAGGGGAAATACTACTACAAGGATGTGCTGAAACTATTGCAGCATCCCTATCTCCGGATGATGGCTGCCGGTTTGACGGAGGCCAACCTGTTCGCCTTGGATGAAATAATCGAGAACATTCGCAAGGGGCACAAGATTTTTGTTGGGATTGAAGAACTTCCAGCCGAAAAATCCGGTTTTTTCGGAATGCAGGTGACTTTCCTTGATTCAATCTTCGCTGCATGGAATGAACCTGCCGATGCCTTGAAATGCTTCAAGACCCTGATCGGGAACCTGAGAGGTGCTTCGATCGGACGAATGGATATGGAGTACCTTTTTGCCTTTTCCAAAATTGTCCATCAACTCAGTAATTTACTTGAAGAGTTTGCCTCTGATCTTAAAATACCTGCATTTTACCAACTGTATCAACAGGTGATTGCCTCCACGAGTCTGCCGTTTTACGGGGAGCCGCTCAAAGGTGTTCAGCTGATGGGGATGCTCGAAACACGGACACTCGATTTTGAAAATCTTATCATTTTATCGTGCAATGAAGATTTGCTGCCGAGTGGCAAGATCAATACCTCATTCATCCCGTTTGATATTAAAAAGAGTTTTGGCTTGCCAACCTATCGCCATAAGGATTCGGTGTATGCCTACCATTTTTACCGCCTCATCCAGCGTTCCGGCCATATCAGGATCCTCTACAGCACTGAGCCTGATCAGTTGGGAGGCGGCGATCGGAGCCGGTTCCTTCGGCAGATTTCCCGTGAACTTCCATTGTACAATCCGGGGATTGAAATCAGAGAGATGATCCTGAACACACCACCAGTCAGGGGCGAAGCATATCCCGTAATTGAAATTCAAAAAACCGGTGAAACATGGGCCGCATTGGAAGAGAAAGCCTCCGGGGGATTTTCTGCAACTTCTTTGAACGCCTACCGTAACTGTCCGCTGAAATTCTATTTCTCCGATATTGCCGGTATCAGAGAGCCAGATGATGTGGATGATACGATCGACGCGGCTGTGCTGGGCAATGCCGTGCATGAAGCGCTCTGTAACCTGTACAAACCATTGATTGATAAGCCGATCTCAACTGCGATCCTAACTGATATCGAACAACAATCGGATGAGGCGGTTCTTAAGGCTTTCGGGAAAAAATTCAAGGGCTCAGATATTGCTTACGGAAAAAACCTGTTGCTCGTCAATGTAGCAAAATTGATGGTGAAACGGTTTCTTCAGTTTGAAACCAACAATGTAAGGGAAATGGCCCGATCGGGAAATGGTTTTTCGGTGGCATTTCTTGAACAGTATCTCGAAACGCAAATCCAAATACACCATGGTTCTGCAGATAAAAGCATTCGCCTGAAAGGGCTGGTCGACCGTGTGGACAAGATGGATGGCTGGTGGAAAATCATCGATTACAAAACAGGGATCACCCAAGCTAAACAGCTAAAGGTGAAGGAATGGGATGCGTTGGCCGACCATGCTGAACTGAATATCGGGTTTCAGCTTTTATTTTATGGTTTCCTGTTGAGCAAGAGGTTTGACAACCCCATCAGTTCAAGTGCAGGTATTATTTCGCTCAAGAAAATCAACGCTGGATTTACACCCGTATCGGTCCCTTCAGGCGAGCCTGGCAAGATGACGACCATGCTGGAGAATTCATCCCTGGCTCAATTCGAACACGTTATCCATAACCTTTTGCAGGATATCTATGATCTTTCAAAACCATTCAGCCAAACAAGGGACATTAAAATATGTGAACGTTGCCCCTACATCAATCTTTGCGGACGTTAAGCGCCTCCTCAGAAAACACACAGGCTTCATAGGTATACAGGTCGGCCTGCTTCCATCCATCCCAGCCAATTCCAGCCTTGTCACGGGCGCAATGGCCCAGAAATTCATCTTTGGTCCATCCGGTTTCAGTGGCCACCTGAGGCAGGAACGTTCCGGAATAAAACCCTTTTTTGATATATATTCCATGTTTCCCAAGTATGATCTCATTTGGAGACTGGATCTTTTTAAGCGGGGATAACACGGATATTTCGATATCGATTTGACCCAGTTCCCTCTCCTTCACAGGTTCAAACCGGTTATCTTCTGTTGAAGATGCCACTGCCATTTGCCTGATCAGTTTATAAAGAGGCATATCAGCTGAGAATCTGCCGATACAGCCCCGTAGCTCACCCTCTTTTTTAAGGGTGACAAAGGCGCCAGCCTTCATTTTCAGATTGTCGCTGTACAACGTTCCATCGTCTTCAGGAATCCTCCTTTCCCTGAGATAGGTTAGAATGGTGTTTCTGGCAATGTCAAGCAAAATGATTTTTTCTTCACGCGTGAAATCAAAACCAGTCGGATTGATGGCGCCTGGGGAGGTGCTGGCACCCGGCTTGGCTGCCTCACCGGATGTTGGATTGGTAACCGCAAGTGACCAATATCCCACCACCTGCTTTTTATCACCATACCCCGAATCACCCGAATTCATGTACTGTACCGGCGAAATTTTCAGTCGGTCATTTCCTGAAGTCAAATACAGCATGGTCAGGATGGATGTCCATCCGCAGAGGTTGGTGGAGAGGTTCGGCACCCGTTTTTCTTCATATTTCTCAAGCAACTTCATCAATTCTTCCGGGGAGCCGGCAACGATGGCATCGCAGGTAGCCTTATCGGCCGAATAGGCATCATCATAAGAGGGATAATGTGAAAAATCGGTGCTGAATACAAAAAGATTACGCTCGTTGAACCATGGTTTAAGCGCATCAGCAATTTTTTTGCATGTCTGTGCTGATTGTGTACCGATGATGATAGGCACCAGATTAAAATCGTTCTTCAAATGGTACTGCAAAAAAGGTATTTGAACCTCCAGGCTGTGTTCAGTCCGGTCAGCCTCGCTATTGAAATTGAAAACCGTATGCTCACCGATCAGTTTGTCAGCCAGATCAATATTGACCTTCACCTTCCCAAGAGGGGTGATATAATCCCCTTTGTTGTATACAGAGGCTCCATCGAATGAGATCTGGTGGCTTGATGCGATAACGAATACATTGTCATACAGGGCATTGGGGTCTACCTGGTTGTAGCCGCTTGCCGCCACCAGGCCCGAATAGATGTATCCGGCATGCGGGCATACGATACCCAGTACATGGTTCAACTCTTTTGGCTTGGCCCTTGCAAACAGATTTGCAAGGGTCGACGAGAGTTCCTGGGCATTCGCGGGATAAAATCGTCCGGCTGCCGCTGTTTTCCGATCGATCTGATTTGGTTTGTTCTGGCCCGAACATCCCTGGCTGAAATTAAAAAATAGTCCCATAAGGATAAGACTCTTGAGGATGATGCGCATTGTTTCGTTAACTTTGAGCTAAATTCATTGTAAAGATACGACATGCAGGCAAAAAATGCAATCCGTTTGATGCTGTTTGGCCTGGGTTTTTTGGCCATTGGAACCCAGATATACCTGATGCGGGAATTTCTGATCGTTTTTAGTGGCAATGAACTGATATTCGGGATCGTACTTGCATTGTGGATGCTCTTTACCGGAGCAGGCGCCTACCTGGGACGCCTCAGCCATTATCTCAGGGTGAAACTTGGATTTGCAGTGGTACTCCTGTTTCTAACCGGGCTATTCCCAACGCTGTTGCTCATTTCCCTTGATTTGATGAAGGTTTTGATGGTACCTGCCGGGAGTACAGCCAGCCTGTGGATGATCATCACCGCTGCTGCTGCTGTTCAGTTGCCGTTTTGCATTCTGAATGGATTTCTGTTCTCATTCCTCAGCGCATGGTCTTCCGGCAACCCACTGGCCGAAGCCTATTCATGGGAGTCCCTGGGAAGCATGGCTTCAGGAGCGCTCGTGAATTTCGTATTTCTATGGATATTCGATCAATATCAAAGCCTGTTGTTGTTGACCACAGTCTATTTTATTCTGTTGTTGATATTCACCTGGCTGATGGCGCCCCGAAGCTGGTTTTACCTGGCGCTTGTCCCATCTCTTTCCCTCATTGGATTATTGCTGCTGGTCGATTTTAAAGCGTTTTCTGAAAAGTTCCTGTTCAGGGATCAGCACGTCATCTCAAATATGGGAACGCCCTATGGTCAGGTGGTTGTAACAAGAAATCAGGAACAGTATAATTTTTATGAAAACGGGTTGCTTCTGTTTTCCTCAGGAAATGAAATGGCCAATGAGGCAAATGTTCATTTGGCCATGGCGCAGCGTGAACGACCAGGCAGGGTTCTCTTGATTTCGGGCGGATATGCTGGAACGCTGGATGAGATTCTTAAATATAAACCCGTAGTTGTTGATTATTTGGAAATGAATCCTTCGCTCATCGGGATCGGTTCAAAATACACAAAACAATTGGATCATCCCTCCATCAGGGTGCATGAAATGGATGCGCGGAAATATATCCGGTTATCCCGGCAATTGTACGATGTGGTGCTTGTCAACCTGCCCCCTCCATCCACATTGCAGCTGAACCGTTACTACACGTTGGATTTTCTGAGTGAAATCAAAAAAGTATTAAAGCCCGGAGGGGTTATCTCGTATTCGCTTCCTACCGGCAGTGACTATATCAGCAATGAGGCAGGCCGGCTCAACGCGTTACTCTTCCATACATTGAAACAACGTTTTAACCAGGCCTTGGTGATTCCCCTGGAACGGAACCATTTCCTGGCATCAGATTCATCGCTGAACATGGATATCCCCGCCCTGATCCTGAAAAAGGGAATCAAGACAGTATATGTCAATCAATTTTACCTTGATGTCGGACAACTTCGTGAACGGTCAGACTATCTTACCTCCCATATCACCCACATGCTGTCAGGGCATACCATCTTGTCAGGGTTTACCAACCGTGATTTTTATCCTTTGGCAACCTTTTACCAGAATTTATGGTGGTTAAGCTACTTTTCAGTCCATCCTGTGGCGATCATCACCGTTTTTATAATCATCCTCCTTTTGTTGCTGGCAAGTCTGAATTCGGTCAGCGCCGGATTGTTTGCAGGTGGCTTCACCCTTGCTTCCACTGAGATCATCCTGATTTTTGGATTACAGGTATTGTATGGCTATGTTTTCCAGATGATGGGATTGATATTCATGATTTTTATGGGCGGATTGGCGTTGGGAGCCGGAGTTGGGATAAAAATCTTCCGGATAAAGCCATCTACCTCCTACATGTTGTTGCAGGTTGGGCTGGGGTTATATTCCATATTGCTTCCTTTTCTTTTACTGTGGATGGGTGCCGGAAATATCAGTGGGATATATGTGCAGGTGACACTTTTTATATTTGCATTTCTGGTTTCATGGATAGTAGGTATTGAATACCGGCTCGCAGCCATGCTGACAAAATGTTCATCATGGAATGCAGTTTCCAGAAACTACTCGGCCGACCTGTTTGGCTCAGGAATGGGGGCTTTTTTTGTAACGATGCTCCTTTTGCCCTATGCCGGGATTCTGGTGACCGGTATTTTTTTGGCGATTCTGAACATTTTCAGTGCATTGATTCTTTTAATCAGAAGACCTAAATCCGTATCTTTGCGATAATCCAATGTGAATCGGACGCTCTTAAAAACTACAGATTCGTGACACAAAATTCCAAACGCCGATTTTTTAAATATAGCCTGGCTGGTATCAGTAGCGCCTTAACCGGATTGAACCCGTTGGATGTGATGGCTAAAAAACTGACGCATATGGAGCACTCTAACATAGCCCCGGTTACCGGGCTTGGAAAATTCAGCAAAGAATCACCCTATGCAGTCGTCACGCCAAAGGGAGTAAAGTGCCAGATTTGTCCCAACAATTGTATCCTGAAAGAGGGATTGGAAAGCATTTGCAGGACCCACGTTGTAAAAGATAATACGCTCTATACCATTGCCTATGGCAATCCCTGCTCAGTTCATGTGGATCCGATTGAAAAAAAACCGCTTTTTCATTTTCTTCCATCCACACCGAGTTTCTCCATTGCCACGGCAGGCTGTAACTTTGCATGTTTGAATTGCCAAAACTGGGAGATTTCACAGCAAAGCCCCCGAGACACCGACAACATCGAACTTTTCCCGGCAAAGGTTGTAGCGCAGGCAATATCAAAAGGCTGTAAATCAATTGCCTATACCTACTCTGAGCCGATCGCATTTTATGAATATATGTTTGATACAGCCAGGCTGGCCAAAGCACAGGGAATTAAAAACCTGCTCATTTCCAATGGCTTCATCAATGAAAAACCGCTCCTCGACTTAACCAAATATATTGATGCAGCCAACATCAATTTAAAATCTTTCAGCGATGAAATTTATGAGAAGCTCAACGGGGGCAGTCTTCAGCCAATCCTGAATACACTGAAGATTTTAAAGGCCGAAGGTGTCTGGCTGGAAATCACCACCCTCATCGTACCCGGCTGGACGGATGATCTTGCCATGATCAAAGAGATGTGCGACTGGCTGGTTAAAAATGGATTTACGGATACTCCGCTTCACTTCAGCAGGTTTCATCCACTCTATAAGTTAACCAGTCTCCCTTTTACCCCATTGGCCACACTCGAAAAAGCACGCGAAATCGCGTTAAAAACAGGGATCCAATATGTTTACATCGGGAATGTTCCGGGTACGACGGCAGAAAACACCTATTGTCCAAAATGTAAGAAGATCGTGATGGAGCGCCGTGGTTTTTCCATTTTGAATAATAACCTGAAAAATGGTTCATGCAAATTTTGCGATACCAAAATTTCAGGGGTATGGGCATGAGCGAAATGACTTTCAATAGTACCCTGCATAACCATTGATCAATTTGAAGGTTTGCAAATGGGAACTTTGGAAATTCTCAGCCGGATTGGCAGATGGTCACTGAATCCGCCGTGATAGCGCGGTCCGACAAATGTTCTGTTTAACTTCTCACCAAAATAGGTTTGGTCCTCTTCAAGAAGAAATTTGGAGCTGAAAATCCTCACATCCCGGGTCCCGGCTTTCAAACCGGAAGTGCCGCCGATGAGCGCTCCGGTTACCAAAAACTGATCAAAGGTGCTCCATTGATCCCGATACTTCAGGGTTCCCTCCATGCGGATTTTATTTCTGACACCCATGAGATTGAAGAGTGTATCAGAAGGTATCGCATTTATCTCTGTTTTTGCACCGAGTACAACTTTCAGGCTCTCATTTTCAGGCTCATCATTAAAGTCTCCCATCACCACAATGTTCGATGCAGGATGACTGCGCAGTACCGAATCAATAAGCACTTTCAAAACAGATGCCACCCAGTTCCTGCGAGGTTGCGATCCAAGATATCCGCCGCGACGCGAAGGCCAGTGATTGACAAAGAGGTGAATGGTATCCATTCCAAACAGGATCCCCTTCACCATCAATATTTCCCTGGTTTGAGCCAGCGTATCAAAAGGAAAACGGATGCTGATGCTTTTGCTTCCCAGGACATTAAAAACAGAAGGCCTGTAAATCAATGCCACGTCTATCCCACGCAGATCAGGTGATTCATGATGAATGCATTTATACTGCCAGGGTTTAAGGGGCGTTTCATAAATAAGCTTGTTCAGGACATACCTGTTCTCCACTTCGCATAAACCTGCAATGGCAGGGGCTTCCCATTCCCCGATGGCTATCAAAGTCTTCGCCACATGATTCAGCTTCAGGTTGAATTTTGACCATGTCCAGTGCTTGGCGCCAGCCGATGTGAATTCATCATCCAGTTTGGTTGTGTCATCATATGGATCGTACAAATTTTCCACATTCCAAAAAACCACACTGACATTGTGACTTTTTATTTTTATCGAATCTAAATTGGCATGATTTTGGTTGTTTTTTTTAACTTTTGTCGTGGTTGTAAAGTTGAAGGCAAGACACTGGTTTGTAATTGTTAAGAAGGTGAACAAGAATATTTTTTTCATAATTTATCAATTTAGATGCAACGAATGAAAAAATCTTTTGTCTGTTAATCAGGGAAAGGCATAAAAGGTGAAATGAAAACCTCGATTTTCTTTAACGATTTTTTAACATGAGATTAACAGAATTTAACAACCCGTGTGAAAATATCAGGTCTCTCGTACCGTTTTTAATTGGAATGTTTATTAAACAATGGTTAAAACAGAAAAATAGTTATGAAAAGAATTGCAGGAATTTTGTTAATCGCAATGATTGGAGGAGCTGTTTCCCTTGGGCTTTATAAAGCATTTGAAAAGAAACAGGTTTCTTTTAATTCCCGACCGGATGGAATTCCGATCAGGCAGGTGAATTATAATCCGAGTGCAGCCTTTAATCAGCCTGATTTTGAGGCAGCGGCAGCTATTTCAGTTCACGCTGTGGTGCATATCAAATCTGAGTTTCAGAAAAAAAGCATGGTGTATGATGATTTCTTTGGCTTTTTCAATTTTGGCGGTCCCCAGCATCCGAAAGAGTATATTTCTCCTTATACAGCAATGGGATCAGGCGTAATTGTTTCTACAGATGGCTATATCGTTACCAACAACCATGTAGTGCAGGAAGCTACCAGCATCGTGGTCACCCTGAATGACAAGCGGGTATACAAGGGCACCGTCGTGGGCACTGATCCCAGCTCAGACCTTGCGCTGATAAAAATTGATGAACAGGGGCTTCCGTTTCTGACCTACGGGAATTCAGATGAGGTTAAAATCGGAGAATGGGTACTGGCTGTCGGGAACCCATTCAACCTGACTTCAACGGTTACCGCGGGGATCGTCAGCGCGAAAGCACGTAATATCAATATTCTTGGATCACAGGGAGCCATTGAATCATTTATTCAAACCGATGCTGCAGTTAACTCGGGGAACAGTGGCGGTGCACTTGTGAATACCCGCGGAGAACTGATTGGCATCAATGCAGCCATTGCTTCCGGAAATGGCTATTATACAGGTTATTCTTTTGCTATACCTGTGAACATTGTGAAGAAGGTAGTTGGAGATCTGATGAAATTCGGGAAGATCCACCGTGCCTATCTTGGGATATTTTATCGTGAAATAGATGATCAGTTTGCCAAAGAGAAGGGTTTTACCGATCTCAGGGGGATTTATGTGGATGACGTGGTGGCGGGAGGCCCGGCAGTCGCAGCAGGGGTGAAAAGCGGGGATGTAATTATCAGAATTGACAACCTGCCTGTGAATGGGAAGGCTGAATTGATGGAGTTGATAGGCCAAAAGAATCCCGGTGATAAGGTGGTTTTGATTATCAGCCGTTCGGGAAAAGAATATGAAATGGCGCTGACCATGCAGAACGAAGAGGCCAGGACAGCTAACATGAAAGATGATAAGATCATTTTGCAGGGCGCCGCATTCCAGCCTCTTTCAGATGAAGAGAAGGCTAAATTCAATATTGATTATGGCTTTAGGATCGCATCGATTGGAAATGGAAAGCTTAAAAGTGCAGGTATCAGCACCGGATTTATCGTCCTTTATGTTGATCGCAAACCATTGCGGACAATCCAGGATTTAAAGGAATCGCTTGCGAATCACCAGGGAGGTGTGCTGATTGAAGGCGTTTATCCCAATGGGTTGCGGGCCTATTATGGAATAGGATTATGAGACAGTTAAAAATTTCGAAATCAATTACCAACCGCGAAACTGCTTCGCTTGACAGGTATCTTGCTGATATCGGCAGGGAAGACCTGATCACGGCAGAGGAGGAGGTTTTGCTTGCCCAACGGATCAAGCTGGGCGATCAGGAGGCGCTGGAAAAAATTTGCAAAGCCAATCTGCGTTTTGTCGTTTCTGTTGCAAAGCAGTACCAGAACCAGGGGCTTGGTTTGCCCGATCTCATCAATGAAGGCAATGTGGGACTGATTAAAGCGGCGCATCGTTTTGATGAGACCAGGGGTTTTAAGTTTATCTCTTACGCGGTATGGTGGATCCGTCAATCGATTCTGCTGGCCCTGGCAGAACAATCGCGGATTGTACGACTTCCGCTGAACCAGGTCGGAGCGCTGAGTAAAATGTCGAAAGCCACCATTAAATTGGAACAGCGCTTTGAGCGTCCCCCGTCGAACAGTGAACTGGCTATCGAAATGGAAATTCCAGAATCCAAGGTCCTTGAAGCCCAGCGGATGTCGAGCCGCATCGTGTCGATGGATGCGCCCATTGACCAGGATGAAGAGACCAAACTGGTGGATGTCTTTGTGAATGAAGATTCACCAGGAACTGACGAAAACTTGATCAGGGAATCACTTGCGAAGGAGGTACAACGCTCTTTATCAACACTTGCGGAAAAAGAACGTGAAATCATCAACATGTTTTACGGAATAGGGGTGCCCCACAGTTATACACTTGATGAAATTGGTTCCATTTTTGACCTGACCCGTGAAAGGGTCCGGCAGATCAAAGAAAAAGCGCTGCGCAGGCTGAAACACTCTTCACGGAGCAAGTTATTAAAAGCCTATCTGGGATGACCTGTTGTTAACAGCTTGTTGATAAAAGAAATAAAAATAATGGCGCCAAACATTTCAGGTTGATTTTTTTTGTATTTTTGCATCTGTTAAAAATTTATCAATACGTGATCCTCCGCCGCCGAAATAATGTAATTCTTTTACTCTGCTTTCAGGCCATGGCCGTTGCAATTATCTGCTTCGGATCACTGATTAATTTTCACCAGTATAAAATTTGGGGTAAGCCATTGATCCCCAATTTTATTGGGTATAAGCGGGATGTGGAAAAAATTTCCAAGACATTGTCCTTCTCGAAATTTTCTTGTGATAACCAGTGTATTATCAAGGATTTTCAGGGTGGTGATTTCGATTTTCCAATCGACATGCCACGCCTGCAATACAGACCTGGGTCTGTTATTTTACTTGCCCTCTTCGAATCAAAACCGGTATCAAACCGGGTTTCCCCTGTTGGCCTTCGCGGTCCTCCGATTTCCTGAAAATCTACCGGTAAACTGTGAAACACAGTATGGGTGAATTTATAAATTCACTAGTACCGCTGTTATCAAATTATTGATAAAACGTTAACAGTTCGTTTGATTACCCTGTACCAAACAAAATCCAAAAAAAAAATAGTATCATGAAAAGCGTATTTACAACTTTTTCAATCAGTCTTTTAGTTTTCATTCTCTTGCAATTCTCACAAACTGCAGATGCTCAGGGAACCATGGTTTCAGATTCGATTGTTATGTCAGCCGGTTACGCAAATGAGGTTTATTACAATCTGGATGGGGGAGAAATCCAGACATCACCCCGCAACCAATGGGATATTGCCTTCAGGACAAAAAAATTGAGCTCCTCAATTCTCACCAATGACGGTTCCGGCGTTGTTTTGTATACTTATCCGAAAGCAGATACGACTGGCTGGTCAACGATTGATACAAGTGGATTGTCGGCATGGACACCCATGTTCAACGATCCAACTGATTGGGAAAACGGCGCTTTTTCTCGCAATGCCACCGGACATCCCGATTATGGCTGGGGAAAATACAATGATGTAACCCACAACCTGGTCGGAGATTCTGTTTTTATAATCAAGCTGCGTGATGGGAGTTTCAAGAAACTCTGGATAGTCAGAAAATATTCTTCTCTGGATACCTATTTTTTTCGGTATGCAAACATTGACGGAACAAATGAACTCTCCTTATCCTGTAACCTGGACGGTTTAACAGATAAGGATTTTATTGGTTTTTCATTTGAAACCAATCTGCTGGTAACCTATGAACCAGCTTCCCTTTCGTGGGATATCGTATTTACAAAATATATCTCCATCCAGCCAAATGGAACTCCCTACCCAGTGATTGGCATTCTGAGCAACCAAGGGGTCTCAACCAAGAAATTTCATCCTGTCCCTCTCTCATATAATGACTTTGGCGTGGGGAGCTGGGATTCGACACGATCATCCATCGGCTGGGACTGGAAGGTGTTTGATAACAATACCTTTGCCTATAAGATTGCCGATTCAACAGTCTATTTCGTGAAAACCACAAGTGGAGATATTTATAAACTCTGCTTTACTGCCTTTTCCGGCAGCACCAAGGGCATCGTGAAATTTGACCGTATAAAGGCCGCAGGCGCCGGGATGGAAGAACCAAACCCAAATGATATTCAATTGAATGTTTATCCGAATCCTGCCATCGACAGGATCAATATACATGTGACCGGTGTTACCGGTAAAGACCTTACGTTTACGCTTACAGATCTGACAGGCCGACAACTCCGTGCAGATCGTCCGGGACGCAAGGCTGATGGGCTTAATGCTTATTCAATGGATGTAACCGGGGTGCAACCCGGGGTTTATTTTGTGACCGTTTCCAACGCAGCAACGAAAACGGTAACCAAAGTAATAATCACCCGTTAGGCATGATTAAAGGCCCATTCAGCCTCCTTATCGGACTATTAAGTCTTTTGGCCGTGGCCCCTGGTTACGGCCAAAAGGCTTTTATAAAGGTTATTGATCAGAAAAGCCATGAACCGGTCGCCTTCGCGCATGTCTGCTTTGAAGGGCTGACCTCAGGTTCTGCAAAATACAGCCTCACCTCCATCGAAGGCACCGTGGCGAACGAGGTGAAGGAAATTTCAAAAATGGCCATCAGCTATATGGGTTTTGCAACCTATGCCGATACCATCCGCCCCGGGCAATCCATTGAAATCCAGCTGCGCCCGAAGGTGCTGAGCATGGATGAAGTGGTTGTTACCGCACAATACACCCCTGAGCGGGCCGACAAATCAATCTACAAGGTTGAGGTGATCAATGCCCGGCAGATCGACCAGAAGGCGGCTACCAACATGGCCGATCTGCTCAAGGACCAGACGACCATGCGGGTAACCCAGGACGGGGTGCTGGGCACAAGCCTTCGCATCCAGGGCATGTCGGGTGAAAATGTCAAATTCCTGCAGGACGGGGTTCCCCTGATCGGCCGGATGAACGGCAATTTCGACCTGAACCAGATCAACCTGTTCAATGTTGACCATGTCGAGGTGATCGAAGGCCCCATGTCCGTTATCTATGGCAGCAATGCACTGGCAGGTGTCATCAATATCATCACGAAGGAGAACAAGTCCTCACTGCTGAATGCAACTGCCAATGCCTATACCGAATCGGTCGGGGTTTACAACTTCGACGCTGCGGTGTCTGTCAATCATAAAAAACACGGTTTTTCGCTCGATGGCGGTCGGAATTTTTTCGGGGGGTATTCACCGGTGGATACCAGCCGGATCCAGACCTTCAAGCCACGCCGCCAGTATTTCTTTGATGGTTACTATGTTTTTACATCCAATGTGTTGAAATTCAAGGTGAGTGGTGACTATTTCAATGAACTGCTGATTGACAAGGGTCCGTTTGTTGACCGCTACAATGAGACAGCCTTTGATAATAATTTCACAACAATCAGGTATTCTGGGCGTGCCGATGCCTCCATCAAACTGCCGAAGAGCCATTTTATTAACCTGCTAGGTTCATGGTCGGGCTATACCCGTGTACGCGAGACTGTTTTCAAGAACCTGACCACCCTTTCTGAAAATATTGTTCCGCAGTCGTGGGCGCAGGATACAACCACCATCAATAACCTGATTGCGCGCGGCACATTCGCCCGGAGCAATCCAGACCGGAAATTAAATTACCAGGCGGGATTCGACATCAGCATAGAGCGGGGTAAAGGGAAGAAAATTGAGGGTTATTCACAGGAAATCGGCGACTATGCTGCCTTTGTGAGTGTGAAGTGGGATCCTGTAACAAACCTGTCGATACAGCCTGGACTGAGACTCATCTACAACACCAATTACAATGCACCGCTTGTTTATGCCCTGAGCGCCAAGTGGAATATCATTGAACCTCTGAATCTGCGGTTTTCCTATTCCCGCGGATTCCGGGCACCTTCGATCAAGGAACTTTACCTTGTTTTCATTGATGTCAACCATAATGTATTAGGCAACCCTGATCTCAAAGCCGAAAAATCAAATAATTTCAACCTCAACCTGAACTGGACGGTTGAAAAGGCAAAGGTGGCCTGGTCGATGGATGTGAGCGGCTTCTATAATTTCATTGAGAATGTCATCATGCTGGCGCAAACCGGAGGCAGTCTTGAATATAGCTATGAAAATGTCAGCCGGTACAAGAGCTCCGGTGTTCAGATAGGTTGTTCCTATTCTGTGTATCCTGCATTCAAGATGCAGGTTGGAATAGCGGAAACAGGCATCACGGGCAGTCCCGATGTTGATCTTCCCTATGATACCTTTAAATGGTCAACGGAGGTAACGGTCAGTCCTTCCTATCGGTTCATAAAGCCCGATGTGACGCTGTCTCTTTATTATAAATACTCAGGATCTGCACCTCAGCTGATGTTCGATGAACAGGTATTGACCTGGGGTTGGGTAGATCCCTACAACACCTTGGATTTTACAGCAAGCAAGGGTTTTTGGAACGGGCGGATACGATTGTCGGGCGGGGTCAAGAATATTTTCAACACCACCACGGTGCCTTCAACCGGGGGAAACGGGGGTGCGCACAGCGGCGGCAGCGGGAACACGAATGTGGGGTGGGGACGTACGGCTTTTCTGAAATTGTCGGTTCAATTTAACAAATACAAGTGATGCGCAGAACGTTGTTCTTTTTCCTTTTACTCCTGGCTGTTTCACTTTCGTCCTGTTTCAAGGAGGATGAAATGGTCACGCCACATCCGGTCGGGGATTTGCAGACCGATACCATTTCGCTGACTGAAAATTACCTTTACCAGGTATATTTCAGCCTGGATTCGGGTAAAACGGTAAGTTCAAATGTGAGGACGCAGATTGACCTGGGTTTCGACTGCAGTCCGGGTGGCTGGCAGGTGATCCTCAATACCAGTGATTTTATGAAAGTCGCTGACCTGGGGGAGGTTGTTTTTGGCCAGACTTATGATACGGCCGGGCTGAAACTCAGCTTTGACAAGTCGGACGGAAACCCCGATTCCAATGCTGTTGGCAGGTGGTTTACCGTTTCGGGCAGCGACACTGTTTCGAATCATCACGTGTATGCCGTCAGCCGTGGTCTCGATGAGTTGGGGAACCCGCTGGGTCTGTACCAGGTGATTTTCGACAGCCTCAGTCATGGAAAGTATTTCTTCCGGTATGCCCCGCTGAGCGGAGGTTCCGGATCAGCCGGAGTTGTTGCAAAGTTACCGGGGACCCATTTCGTCTACTTCAGCCTAAAAACAGGGACGGTCGTCACGGCTGAACCTCCATTTCAGACGTATGATCTTTTGTTCACCCAGTACACCACCCTGCTGTTTACGGATGAAGGCATTCCATATCCTTACCTGGTCACGGGCGTGCTGTTGAACAGGAAACTGGTCCAGGTTGCCATGGATTCGGTTACTGATTTCTCCGCCATCACGCGCGATCAGGCCAGGCTGATGACCTATTCATCCGCCCTCGATGCCATTGGCTGGGAATGGAAATTGTACAATTTCACCACCGGGGTATATACGATCAGGCCAAATCTGAATTATGTCATCCGGGGGATCTCCGGCTTTTATTTTAAACTGAGGTTCTCCGGCTTTTACAACAAGGACGGGCTGAAGGGCTATCCCGTGATTGAATATCAGCAGTTATAGCAGTTTACAGTTTCTTTTCATAGATATCAAAGGGAACCAGCAGTCCGAACGTTACATTCCATCCGGGATTATACACCCCAACCTCCTTCAGCCTGCTCAGGTGATCGAAATACTGCGTGTTGGTCAGGTTGCTGCCCGAGATGAACAGGGTGCACCATTGCTTTCCGATGCGAAGTTTTGTGCCTGCCGAAGCATCAAGCAGGAAATACCCTGGTGTTGCGGTTTCAAAGTTGTCGATACGGTTTTGTGAAGCATGGAATTGTCCGCCGATTTCCAGGTACGGGGCTGACATGATGCTGGTTTTCGCGGTGCTGAAAGTCCACCTTAACTTATGAACGGTATGCAGGGCCGGAATGAACGGAAGCGGTGTCGCCGTTGATTCATTGGTGCCCAGCACAAAATCGATGCTGTTTTCGAAGTGCAGCGGATCAATCAGGTGGAAGTCGGCTTCAAGCTCGAAGCCCCTGAGCGAAGAGTTGCCCTGGACAAAGCGGTATACCTGGCAGGTTTTCCCTTCAATGACCCTGGTTTCCCCATTGATGTTGCGCTGATAGATATAATTGAAAATGTAGTTGTAATATCCGCTGAAGGTAATGCTGAGCCAGCGCCAGCCGGCTGAGATCTCCCCGTCGACCTGGATGCTGTTCTCTGATTTGAGGAGGGGATTCCCGATTTCATACCTGAAGGTCCCGGGATGAACACCATTGGATCCAAGTTCTGCAATATTGGGGGCACGAAAGCCCGATCCCAGGTTAAACTTGAAATTAAAAACGTCTGATGCCGCATAGGTGAAACCCGAAGAGCCGCTGAAAGCAGAGAAGGTGCTGCTGAAACCCGGAAAGACCGTATCACCGGCCGGCGCCGGGTGACCCAGCGTGTCGAGGTAAAGCGATCTTCCATTCAACCACCGTATATCATGGCGAAGGCCGGCATTCAGGGTCCATTTTTTCCACGACTTCTTTGCATAGATGAAAAGGCCGAAATCCTGCAGATTGTAGGCAGGAACCAGGTATTCCTCCCCTAGGTTTGTGTTTGACTGTGTCATCCCCGATGCACCTGCAACCATTTCAATCTCGCCGGGAAACAACCGGGTGTACTTGCCGTCGTAAGTCCAGGTGTCGAGGTGCATGAACAGCGAAGGGGATTCGCGGCTGTCTTCAAATTCCCGCCGGTCATTATCCTGGTAGCCAAGGTTTACCCGCAACTGGTTGTCCCCGAAAATAAAGTTCGAAACAGAGGTGACCTTGTTGTGCCGCACGTTCTGGAAAGGCAGTTCAGGAATGCGGCTCCGGGCTTCGGAGGATGAAACTATTTCCCCGTTCATGTTGATAAATTCCTCCGAAATGCTGTCCCTTGCACCGTCAACCATCCCAATATTGGCATCGTACCGGCTGTAGTGCAGGTGTGAATAACCCCATTTTTTGTTTAATCCAAGCATGGCGCTGTAATTCAGTTCGTTAAAACACGAATTGTATACATATTCCGGCGGCGATCTGTAGGAGGCGGCATTCTTGTAACTGCCGCGGGCCCTCCAGGTGAAGCCGTTGTGATTTCCTTCAAGCATCAGGGTGCTGTTCGTCATCATGTTGTTGGTGGCGAACTGGCTTGCCAGCTCCCCGCGGATGGTGTTCATGGGGGCATGGATGGGCTCGAGGATGTTGATCACGCCGCCCATGGCATCGGAGCCGTAAAAGAGGCTGGCGGGGCCCTTCAGCACTTCGATGCGGTCGGCAGAGTACTGGTCGATTTCGATGCCATGTTCATCTCCCCATTGCTGACCTTCCTGCCTTACTCCTTCGTTGAGGGTAACCACGTGGTTATAGCTGAGTCCGCGGATGACCGGCTTTGAAACATCTCCGCCGGTGGTGATTTCCGAGAGACCAGGCACAGAAGAAATTGCATCGATGATGTTGGTCGAAGGAGTGGTGAGAAGCTGCGCTTTTCCGATGGGAGTGATCGAGATGCTGCTTCGGTTGTTATCGGTGGAGATACCGCTGCCTGTAATGACCACCTCTCTGGATTCAATGGCTTTCTCGGAAAGCTGAAAATCGACGTTTTTCATGCTTTTCAAATCGACAAGGTTGGTTGCAGCCCCATAACCGATATAACTCGCCTGGATGATCAGGGTGCTTTTCGGAAGGTTGGTGAAGCGGTACACCCCGTCCTTATCGGCCGCCACACCTGTTTTCAGGTCGGGGATAAAGAGGGTGGCACCCGGCAGGGGACCGCCGGTAGCGGCATCGGTTACTTTACCGGTGAGGATGACCTGGCAAAACCCTTTTGTTGAGGTAAGTAACAGGAGAATTACAATGAGTGAAAATGGAAATGCTTTTCCCATCATGATGAATTTTTATAATTCAGAAATTGGATGATAAGTCTGGTGTGGCGCATGATGGCCATGAAACCTGAAGAATACCGTTATACACGATGAATCGTGAAGCGTTAAGCTAACGAAGCGGTATCGGGGAGGTGACTATGAAATTTGTTCTTCCGGCGGAGCCCTCAGATCAGTGTAAAGGATTCTTGCAAGGGCCGGACTTTCAGGAGGCAGTATCCACCTCGGAAATCGCTCCCCCTCAATGACAGCCAGCTCCACAGGGTCCTGTGATGTATATACTTTTCCTTCAATCTGCAGCATTTTACAATGGACATGCCGTGGTCCAACCGAAGCGCTGTTGTGATGGATGCAGTTTGTATCCTCATGTCCATGGAACTCATGGATCAGTGCAGATGGTGTGATGATGTAACCAAAAATGGCTATGAGTATCCGGGAAGCGTATTTTTTCATCTTCGACATCGCTGCAAAGATAGTGAAGCAAATTAATATACAGGATTACGGTATCATGAATACCGGCATTGCCCATTCAATCTCATGGAAAATATGAATAAAACGCTAAACAATCTGATCCGGGGAGGTTTCACAGGAGCAGTCAGGCGGAGGAGTCGCTGCGGTTAAGCAGCCAGAAATGGGAAGCTGTCATTTCCACTTCGCCGGATGGAATCGGAATGGTTTCTATCGACGGAATGATGGCCTATGATGCAGGTTGCAGCGATTATATTGCCAAGCCGACCAGCCAGGAGGAGATGCTGGACAAACTCAGGAAATACGGGGTCGGGAAATGAACCTCATCCCCGGCACATTTTCAACATGATCACTGTTACAGGTATACCAGGGTAACGGTTTGCTTTACATCAGGGTGGAGGCTCAAGGCAACGGGACAGGTTTTCACCACATATTCAAGGATTTTCTTCTCCTTTTCCGAAAAATTTCCAGCCGGAAATGTAAGTTCAATAATGATTTCTGCAATTCGCCGGGGTGGTTCCGGAGTCATTATCTTTGTGATCACAAGTTTTGTCCCGTCAATATTGAACTTGTGGGTTTGGGCTGCCATTCCCATTACGGTTACCATGCAACTTCCCAACGCTGTGGCAACTAGGTCGGTAGGAGAGAAGTACTCCCCCCTCCCCTGGTTGTCGGTGGGAGCATCGGTGATGAGTTTATTTCCCGAGCGGATGTGTGTCGCCTCCGTGCGGAGGTCGCCGATATAGATTGTTTCGATTGTTGCCATTTTTCGATTTCCGGTAATTATTTATATCCGATTGCCGCATAACCAACCCAATGGTGCATATTGGCGTTGCCTGTCCTTCCCATTTTCAGATCTTCAACAGGAATTGCAGGCTGCATAATTGAATTGCTGTATCCCAACAGCATCCCTTTCAAGGGATTTGATCGCAGGTTTTGTTCCATGTAAAGCGCAGTGAGTAATCCGAAAGGCACTGCATAACGACCGCACCAGCTCCAGCGATAGGTTCGGTAATTGGTGTCCTGCACAGTGTATTCGGAAAACTGTCTGAGTTTAGGCTTTGAAATATTCCCCAGGAGACAATTGTTGATGATCTCATATTCATGGGCCAGCGCCTTGTTGTATCCGCCGCTATCGCAGCCGTAAGGTGCATAATTCTGCCCGCCCCAATCTTCGTCTCCATAATGCACCGCATCGTTAGAAATGACGATGGCAACATCCTTGTTCCATCCGAGATTCATCTCCTGAATCACTTTGGTAATGGCCAGAGACAGCGAAGCCGCAAGTGACTCCATTCTGCTGGACGACATGTATGGAACCAGAATCGGAACGATCTCCACTTTGCGGTTATAGTATTGCAATACCGGGATGATCGCTTCGATGGAATGTTCGGCTTGCTGAAGTGAATCGTGGATGATATAGGTCGAACGGGGCAGCTGGTTCAGGAGCTTTTCTCTGAGGATGGAGACCTTCACCGGTCCATAGGGCTCAGCCCATTGGTCAAAACTGTCAAAGACCATTTTGTCCTCCAGGCCAAACTTCCTGGCTTTATGGGCAACCCCGATGAGGATCACCGTTGAAGCCTTCACGTTGCGTAAAACAACAGGATAGAGCCATCCTGCATAAGTATAATCATCGTGCGGACAAATCGCCACTTTCCATGGCGTGAATTTTTTTATGTCGTATTTCTTCCAGGAATCAAGGATTTTTTGACCCTGAATATTAAAAATGCGGTTCATCACTGAATCCATTTGCCATGACTGCGTTGGGAAACCAATCAAATCAACTGGTTTACGCACCTTTTCAGCCGGTTTGCTCCCAACGAGGAACATCAGGAAGATCATGAAAAACCAATTCCGGAATACCATTGCGATATATGATTTTTTTGTCACGCGTCACGTTTTTCACTCCATCACTCACCGCAAACCTAAGTAAAATTTTGGTATTTTTGCAAAACATTTCATTCCAATCCGTTGCAGTCAATTTTATCGTCACAGTTGAATTTCCGCGATCTTGGCGGAATACAAACCATGAATGGCCGAAAGATCAAGCCGGGACTCTTGTTCCGTAGCGGAGATTTTTTCTCTCTGTCTCCTGAGGATATTGGGAAACTGGAAGATATGAATCTTGCAGCTATCATTGATTTGCGTGCCCGCCGCGAAATTGTAAAACGACCGGATAAGCCGGTAGGAACGGTAAGGGAGATCATTCACATTGATATTCATGACGCAGCGCGTGATAAGGCAGAAAAATTACTGGTAGAACATGATGCTGAAGGATTGGAAAATGTCTTGACCGGGGATTACGTGCGTATGATCACCGAGCATCAGCATGATTTCAGGAGGTTCCTGGATATATTGGCGACGACAGATCATTTGCCACTGGTTTACCATTGCGCTGCGGGGAAAGACCGTACAGGACTATCCACCGTATTCCTGTTGTCGGCACTCGGGGTGGAAATGCAGGATATCTGGGATGATTACATGGCCACAAACAAGTTTGCCGAACCATACATAAACAGCGTCATACATAAAGTCACAAAATCAGGGCTGAACGGCGAAATCCTGCGGCCTTTGCTCGAAGTGAGAAAAGAATATCTTGAAGCTGCGTTGACTGAAATTGAAAGAAAATACAGCGATTTGCAGCGTTTTGTGATCGAAGTATTGAAAGCGGATTGTGAAAAATTACAAAAGAAATATCTGGCTGTCTGAACTCGTCATTCGTCACTCGCCATTCGTCACTCGTCACTCGTCATTCGTCATTCGTCACTCGTCATTCTTTCTATGATTCCCCTGTTTCCGTCGAGTCTCACCAATTCACCATCCTGAAGAAACCGTTTTGCACCTTTGGCTCCAACCACGGCAGGAATGCCATATTCACGGGCCACTACAGCCCCGTGTGAAAGCGGACTGCCTATTTCGGTGATCAGCCCGGCTATGATGCTGAAATAGGGGGTCCATCCGATGTCGGTAAAGGATGCCACCATAATTTCCCCCTCAAGCAATTGTTCGGCATCGGCAAGGGTATGGATGATCCTGGCCCGTCCTTCAACGATACCGCTGCTTACAGGAGTTCCCATTAACTGTCCCTCGGTGATTTCAATTTTCACCTCCTGCTCAAGCGGCTCCGGTATGCCAAAACTGACCTCTTCGAACACAAGTTTATCCAATTCAGGTAAAATCAGGCGACGTTTGCCGGCTTTTACTTTCCATGATGGATCGTGGTCAATCAATAGATGACCGATCTCTTCATGGGTGAGGAAATAGATCTGATCAGGGTCATCGATCAAACCCGCAGCTGACATATGTTCAGCCAGTTTCCTATATCCTTTTCGAATGGTACTTACCATTTTGATTGACAATGCTTTGGTGATTTCCCTGCGCGCTACTGCCTTGCGCGCTGTAGGAATCATGGTACGAAGGATACTTCGTTTGACAAACGACAGGTGACTGAGCGCCTCCCTGATTTCAGTGGGGACATTGTGCGACACGTGTTTTATTTCACCAATCCGAACGCGGGTTTGAAGGGTCCGTATAAGTTGCTGAGGATTCTCCTCCCATGTTTTCTCCCTGAGCTCCGATTCACGCACACACCGGTGGCCGTGTCGTTCGATGAAGGCTAAGAATTGCCTGGCTATTTCGTGAGGTGCATCAAGCCTGAGCATGGATAACGCTTCAGAAGGGGAGGAGGCGATAAACTTTGCTGAAAATTGATCATCCTTGCGGATCAGCGATGCAAAACGCTCCAGAGATTTTACCGCATCGGCGCTTTCGATTTCCGGAATATCCATGAGGAGCATGGTGGCGATGTGGTGGTCCTCTGCCGTTGGAAAACGCTTGTCGCCGGTCATGATGCGCATGAAGGCTGAATAAAGGGTTCCTGACTGGGCGGAGGTGCCCAAATGATGCCCGAAACCAATCCCAAGCTGGAATCGCGCTTTTTCCAGCTTTGCATGCATCTGTTGCATGGTGCAGTTGGTATCAATCCTGAAACCGGACTCCAGTTTCTTCAGGCGCTCAAGGTGCTTAACCGCGCTCGCCGTATTGATGAGCTGGCGAAAGAAGTTCATCACCCTCACCGGCCACATCACCTCCGCTTTGGCTTCAATTCCGGGAAATACTTTGCCGCTGAGGGCAAACTGCACATCAGAGGCTTTATTGAGCCACACATTTTTAGGATAATCCATCATGTGACTCATGTTGATAAACAGCCGGTTATAAAACATCTGGATGTAACGGGGAGCAGTGCGGTCTTTCAGTTTAAAGGCACCTGCCCGCTGGGCCAATATGGTCATGCCATAGTCGATGGCTTCGGCGGTGACTGACCAGGTGAGGGGAGTAGCAACCCCTGGCATCATCTCTCCGATATTCCCGAGTGTCCAGATATTATCACACTGCCCTTTGACAGTATCCAGTTCGTTGTAATGCACCTCATCGAGCGTAGTGACCGGCCTTACCTGGAGCCAGTGTAAAATGCCTTGATGATCGATGACCCATTCAAGATCGATTGGTTGTTTGATGTGGTTTTCAGCATAGAGCGTCCCATCCAGGATCTCCTTCAGGTGTGTTTCATCAAGCAGCCGGCCATTTTTGCTGACCTCTGTTCCAAGATTCGAACCGCTCCGGTAAATTTCGTAGTGATGTGCATCCTTCATGCCGCTCACCAATTCTTCTCCTTTTCCGGTGACGGCATTGACCATGATCTTATCACGGCGATTGTTAACAGGGTTTACTGAAAATACAACCCCGGCCACGCGTGCATCCACCATGTTCTGAAGGATTACGGAAATGCGCAGGTCAGCATCCGATAGCAGGTTTCCTGAGTAGGACCTTACCCGCCTGGCTCCGGCGGCAGTAATGCATTTATGGATGGCATCTTTGATCTCTTCGAATGAATTCAGATCGAGAAAAGTTTCGAATTGACCGGCGAAGGAAGCGGCGTTCCCATCTTCGCTTACCGCTGATGAACGAACGGCTTTGGGCCCATCGCCCAACCTGGTAAGGCATGCCCGGAGAAGTTCATTGTCAATCTTTTGATTCTCAGGATGTATCAGCACAAATGCTTCAGGAACTCTGAAACCCAGGTTCTTGAGCAACTGCAATCCTTTCGCTTTCCCCCCAACCGGTTCGTCTTGTATATCTTGAATAAACTTGATCAACCTTTCGAATTATGCCGTCAAACATTAATTTTTATTGATTCCCCGCATTTCAGATCTGATATTTGTCGGCATGAAAACCGAACTCAACCATGCCAACTCCATCAATGCCATCGAATTTGTAGGTGCCGATGCCTTCACGCATCATGTATTTGCCATCATGCAGGTAGGGGAACTCTCCATGACGCTGGAATTCAAGCTGATGAATTTTTCCGCTTCGGGTTTTAATTTCAATGATTCCATGATCGGGAAGAAGCTTCTCTCTCGAAACGGTCTCCAGATCAGTACATTCAACTATCGCATCGGTAGTGCCATCAGCAGCCGTAATAAAACCGGCCGTAAGCCTTCCGAGGAACTGCCACTTGATGGTGGTCACGGTCCAATGAATGCCAGCGTCAGAGACCCCGGTAATCCAGTAATGCCGGTCCCAGGTAATCCAGTTCCGCGAACCAAAAGAGTGGTCGCGTGAAGCCATCATGTTCAGATTAAATATTTTGTCATCCAATGTGATGGTCCCTTTGAATCTTCCGGTTTGTTCATAATGTACCTGGTGGGTGTCTTTCATGTGGAAGAAAAATTCCCTGGTCCATTTTTCAGAGGCAATGGCTTTTGCAATGGCAGTATGATCTGAGCTTTTGGCAAAATCATAAATGGGGTGGTCGCCGGTAAACACCATATTCGCTTTACATGCATGGGCTATGCCGGCACGGTCGTAAACGACGCCTTCGAAAGTGACCCTCCAGATTTTACCGGTTTCGATCGGTTCCCATTTTAGTGAGCCTTGCTGAAATCCGACGCCTTCATCGCCTGGCGAATTCCTGATTCCGAAATATCCGTGGTCTTTTAAAAAGAAATCAAACCAAAATTCATTGGCTCGTTTCGGTTTGCGAAAGGCCATGCGCGTGATAAAGGCATTTCCCTGCTTGTCACCACCATAAAAATATGAACTGTCGTTGGGGTAAGGTTGGTTGTTGTCGACATGTTTCTCTTCAAGGTAGTCGACCGGGAACTGCCGGCTTTTGGTTCGTTTGACCATGAGCCTGGCAATGAATTGTTTGAGCATTATTTAGTTTGATTTGGGGGTGCAAATTTAATAATTAATCAGATGGATTTAGGGCCTTTTTTTTGATTTTGGTTTGCGATCTTTTGCAGGGTATGACCGGTCTTCGCGCCCTTTTAACATCTCATCTTCCCATGGTTTGCGTTTCTTTTCCGGATCTGTACTCTCCTGTTTTTCTTTTGTCTTGTATGTTTTTTCTGAGCTTTTGGATTCTTTTGAGCCACGGTACTCCTTCCCCTCTCTGAAATCCTTACCGCCTTTGAACTCTTTTTTGCCTTTAAAGTTATCCTTCTTGCCAAAGGTTCTTTTTTCGTTCGCAATTACCTGAGCCTGACCAGAGGCTATGTCAACAGAGAGATTTGAACCTTTGAATTCGGCTTCACTAAGCGACTGGGCAAGAAATTTGGCATATTCGGTATCCACTTCAAAAATCCCGTCGTTTTTCCCAAGGCTGATATCTCCGATGCGGATTCTTTTCCCCGGGCTGCTTGCATTGATCAGTTCAATGAGGGTATTTGGATAGAGGCCGTCGGCTTTACCCACGTTGATCGCAAGGCGTGTAAATGCAGTTACCTCCTTACGGGAATCACTGCGGCCTCCTTTGTCACGGAAGGATTCCTTACCACCTTTATCCCTGAAGGCTTCACGGCCCTTTTCTTCATAAACATTGATGTCCTTCGCATGTCGGTAGTATTCAAGGAAACGGTTGAACTCAAGCGCCACAAAACGCTTTATGACATCCTCTTTTTCAAGCCATTCCAACTTTTTGTAGATGGCAGGGAGGAACGGATCAATTTCGGCATGTTCGATTTCTACATTTTCCATTTTATTGATCAGGTTGAATAGCTGCTTTTCACAGATTTCACGCCCGCCAGGAACTTTTGCCGCAATAAATGGCTTATTGATCAGTTTTTCGATTTGCCTGATATAATGTTTTTCTTTCAGGTTGATGATGGCTATGGATGTTCCCGCTTTTCCGGCACGCCCGGTCCTTCCGCTGCGGTGTGTGTATGCCGAAAGGTCGTCCGGAAGCGCATAATTGATGATGTGGGTGAGGTCGTTCACATCCAGTCCGCGGGCTGCGACGTCTGTTGCAACCAGCAGTTGCACGTGCCTGATCCTGAATTTTTGCATAACGCTGTCGCGCTGTACCTGCGACAAATCGCCGTGAAGTGCTTCCGCATTGTAGCCATCGCCAATCAGTTTGTCAGCAATTTCCTGGGTATCGATGCGGGTGCGGCAAAATACAATACCGTAGATGGAGGGATAAAAGTCAACAATACGTTTCAATGCGGTGTATTTATCCCTGGCATGCACCGTATAGTATAGATGCTTAATATTTTCAGCGCCTGCGTTGCGATCACCAATGGTTATCTCAACTGGATTTTTCATGTAATTTTTAGCAATGGCAGCTACCTCCCTGGGCATGGTGGCCGAAAACAGGAGTGTGTTCCGGTTTTCCGGTACTTCGGCAAGAATTTCGTTGATGCTTTCCTGAAAACCCATATTGAGCATTTCATCTGCTTCATCAAGGACTACGGAATGAACATCACGCAGTTTGATTGCTTTCCGATGCATCAGGTCGATCAATCGCCCCGGAGTGGCTACAACGATCTGAACTCCTCTTTTCAAGGCTTTTATCTGAACGTCGTAGCTGCTGCCGCCGTAAACCGGAAGCACGTGAAGATCGTCAATGTATTTTGCAAAATCGTTGAGGTCGCCGGCGATCTGTACGCATAATTCCCTGGTAGGAGAAAGGATGAGCACCTGCGGAAGTGCATTGTCCGTATCAATTTGCTGGATCAGGGGCAGTCCATAGGCTGCAGTTTTTCCAGTGCCCGTCTGTGCCAGGGCAACAATATCAGTTTTTTCGCCCAAAAGCAATGGGATTACTTTCTGCTGCACAGGCATTGGAACTTCAAAACCCAGATCAACCAGGGCCAGCACGATTTCTTTGCTTATGCCCAATTCTTCAAATGTAACCATGTAATTTTTTTATTAGTAATCGTTTACTCTTTTCTTAATACTACATATTTGATTTCGCGGCCATCATCCCAGGCTGAAAAATTGATCTCACGCACCAACCCGGGAGTTTTTAGCAACGCGTCAAGTGCGATGTTGGTCTCCACAACAGCAAACCAGTTATCCCAAACCACCTGATCGCCAGGCTGCAACAAAGCGAGGTTTTGCCAGGTAAGGTCCTGACGACGCCCGACATCGAAATGGTCAAGATTTAGTGCTTCGCTGAGATAGGGATCCGTATATAAAAACGTATGCCGTTCGTAAAGGGGATTTGTTTTCACGTGTGCAGCAACGGCACCGGCCATGGTCTGTTTCATGGTCAGCTTCATCTCTTTTTCAAAGTTGATCGCTGCCGGGTTGCCTGTAAAGGGAAATATTACAACATAGGCCAAAAGGAGTCCTCCTGCAATGTAATTGACGATTTTCTTCCCTGATAAAAATTCGAACGTAAGCAAGTTGTATCCTCTTAAGGCCATAAGGCTGATCAATGGGGCAACTCCAAGAAGGACACGTTTTAATCCCATGGAGTTGAAAATTCCTAAATTCCAGAACAATGAATGGGCAATAAAAAAAAGAAAAAAACCGATGAAAACCAGGATTGTTTCGTTTTGTGACAATTTAATGTTTTTTTTGATCCAGTGCCATGGATAACTGAAAATTCCGGCAGCCAGCAACAGATAAAGTGGAATTCCAATCACATAATTAAGCTGAATGGCGAAATGCATCAGCGGACCGCTTCCATATTTCGGTTCCAGGCTTGAATAGGGGATCTTGCTGAAAACCCAAAAAAAGTCATGGTGAACAAAGTATCCTGCGATTGCATAAACCAGATGTCCGCTCAGCAGCAAGGGAATATACTTCCATTGTTTATTTAACAGCAACCAGGTCCCAAAGACCACCAGGATGAGTAAACCTTCGGAGCGGACAAAGGGCATAAGCGAAGCCACCACCGATGCAGCAATGTATTGCTTGCGAATCGCAAGGAAAATAGCACCGATGAGGAAAAGGGCAAAAAGTGGTTCCGTGAGCCCTGAAAATGTCAGGATATAATTCAGCGGCATACAGATCAGGAATACGATAACAAGCCATGGGTTCGGTATGTGCAGTGCCCGTGCAGTCAGGTAAGTCAGGTGCATTGACAGCAGGGAGACAGAAAGATTGAACAATTTCATTCCAACAAATCCGAACTGGGCGAATGGCGAACTGATCAGCACGAACATGGGTTTGGCCCAGTGATCAAAGTAAAGTTCAGGATGAATGGGGGCATAACGGGCAAAAAGGTAATGCATGATGCTGTCACCATGATCACCGGTGCCATTAAAAAACACGATGGTCGTGATACCTGCCAATGCATATACTAAAAGCAGCAGGTAAATTGCATGCTGTTGAAAATATTGTAAAAGCTTGTCTCTCATCCATTCGGTATCGTAAAGAAAAATGATGCACCGTGTCCAACTTCTCCGGTCGCATAAATCTTGCCACCGTGCTTCTCAACGATCCTGCGCACTGTTGAAAGTCCGACACCTGTCCCGGGAAATTCATCCTGGGTGTGAAGCCTGACAAAAGGAGTGAAGAGATTATCGGCCTGATTTGGATTAAAACCAGCGCCGTTATCTTTTACACAAACGATGGTATGATCATCATTTTTCTGAGATTCAACATGCACCTCCGGATCAGGAGTATGCGAAGTGTACTTCCAGGCATTGCCAAGCAGGTTTTTCATTACAACCATCAAAAGACTGGCATCACCAGAGACAACCATCCCTTCTTCCACTACGAATTTGATCTTCCTGTCAGGATTGTCCTGACGGGTCCATTCAATCACTTTTTTGGTCAGATCTGTGAGATCAACTTCCTGAAGGTCAACTTTGATATTGCCAGATCGCGAAAATTTGAGAAGGTCACTGATCATATCTGTCATTGAACGCACAGTTGAAAGAATGGTACTCAGATAGGAGTTGTCCTCTTCATTAAAATCCGTTTCGTGTTTTTGTTTAATCAGTTGTGTGCTGACGCTGATGTAGTTGAGTGGTGTGCGCAAGTCGTGGGAAATGGTATAGGAGAAAGATTCCAGGTCGCGGTTGGCGATGGCCAGGTTCTCGTTTGCCTGCTGGAGTTGTTTCTGAGCCTCAATCAATGCCCTGTTTTGTTCAATGGATGTTTCATAAACAGACAACAGCAAATCAAGGATCTGTTTACGTTCTGAATTTATGGCATATCTGCTTCCCTTGAACATGATTTCAAGCATCATGTCCGTATTACCTGCATTGCGCAGCTCTCGGTTGGCTAATAGATAATTGACACGTGAAAGAAGATATTTTGACTCAAACGGTTTGGTAATGAAATTATCAGCGCCAGACTGCAAGCCATGGATAATGTCCATCGGATCCTGCAGGGAGGTGAGCAGAATGACCGGTACCTCCATCAGCCCGGGTGTTGATTTAACCTTTTCACAAAATTCGTATCCATCCATTACAGGCATGACAACATCAGAAATGATGAGCATCGGGAATTCGTTCCCGGCAGCCTGAAAAGCTTCGGCTCCGTCATGGAAAACCTTAACCTTGTAATCATGCTGTTTTAATAAAGTCTTCACCATGGTGGCTTCCAACTGGGAATCTTCCACCACCATGATGTAACCTTCAATGTCCCCATGCCTGAAGCGATGGCTCATATTATCCCATTTTCACAACCAAATCGGCAAGGCGGCATGAATAGCCGTATTCATTGTCATACCATGCAATTACCTTTACGAGATTTCCGCCGAGGACCTTGGTTAGTTCAGAATCATATACTGATGAATGGGTGTTCCCAACGATGTCGCAGCTTACCAGCGGCTCATCAAGGTATTGCAAAACCCCTTTCATTGGTCCGTTTGCAGCAGCCTTCATGGCAGCGTGGATTTCATCCTTCGTCACGTCACGGTTCAGTTCGCATGTCAGATCCACAAGTGACCCATCCGGAGTCGGAACCCGCACTGCAAATCCATCCATTTTACCTTCAAGCTCGGGAATAACAAGGCCTATCGCTTTGGCAGCACCGGTCTTGGTGGGGATAATGGAGACGGCAGCAGCGCGCGCCCTGCGTAAATCCTTGTGAGGCGCATCCAGGATAATCTGATCGTTGGTATAGCTGTGGATGGTATTCATGAGCCCTTTTTTAATGCCAAAACTGTCGTTCAGAACCTTGGCAATGGGAGCAAGGCAGTTCGTTGTGCAGGAGGCATTGGATATCAGCTTCATGTCAGCGGTAAGTGTGTTGTCATTTACGCCAAGAACAATGGTTGCATCTACATCCGTCTTGTTGTCGGAGGGAACAGAAAGCAATACCTTCTTTGCACCGGCAGTGAGATGTTTGCTCATCTTTTCACGGGTGCGGAAGATACCAGTACATTCAACCACGATGTCAACCCCGAGTGAACCCCAGGGAAGGTTGGCAGGATCTTTCTCAGCCATTACCTTAATTTTTTTTCCATTGATGGTAATACTGTCACCATCCTGTGTAACTTCACCAGGAAATTTCCCGTGAATAGAATCATATTTGAATAGATGTGCCAGAGTTTTAGCATCTGTTAGATCATTGATAGCTACAACTTCAACATTGTTTTTAGAGAGTAGAGCACGGTAAGTGAGGCGTCCGATGCGCCCGAATCCGTTAATTCCGACTTTGATTGTTGCCATGATAGTTCATTGTTAATTTAGAGAATAAATAAATCATAAAAATGCAAAATTAAGGATTTAAATGATAGCAAAAAAACGTGTTAATAATTTTGCCCAAAGGGATAAAAGTGTTAGCTTTATCAACTTCAATTGTGGTAAATGAATAAAGTTTTTATCGTTTCCGATGGCACCGGACGTACAGCGGAACAGACCCTGATGGCTGCATTGACTCAATTTCCTGGAAATGAAGTTGAAATCATTCAAAAAGGAGATATCCGCACCGAAATGCAGATTGAAGAGATCGTTTCCGAAGCTGTCAGTGAAAAGGGATTTATCGTTCATACCCTGGTCTCAGAAACCCTGCGCGAAGATATGCTGCGCATCAGCCGCATTCACAATATTGATGCGATTGACCTGATGGGGCCGCTGTTATCCCGGCTCGCACATCACTTCGCAGATTCACCAACAGGGGAGCCGGGCCTTTTTTTCTCGTTAAACAAAGAGTATTTCAAGCGCATTGATTCAATGCAGTTTGCATTTAATCATGATGATGGTCAGCGCGCTGAGGATTACGAAAAGGCCGAGATCGTACTGGTGGGTGTGTCGCGAACCTTTAAGACACCCCTCAGCATTTACCTTGCGTTCAAGGGATGGTTTGTAGCCAATTACCCCATCGTTATAGGTGTCGATTTGCCAGATTCACTCTCCAAAATGCCCTATGGGAGCGTGTTTGGTTTAATGACACAGGCCCACGACCTGTCCAGCCTGCGAATTGTAAGGCAACAATACCTGGGCGGAGAAACCGGCGAATATTCATCTGTTAACTTTGTCCGAAAAGAGTTGAATTACGCGCAGAATATTTTCAACCGCTTTGAATGGCCGGTGATCCAGGTGACGAACAAACCCATTGAAGAGATCGCTTCGGAAATTCTGGCTGTTAAACGGCGGATAGGCTAATTGATCCCGGAAGGAAAAAATAGCTCCGCAAGCCTGGGAAGGCATCCAAATCTTAAAAATTTAGCGTAATTTTGCAGGGATACTGACCTCAAATTATTTTCATGTCCAAAACCAAATACATATTCGTCACCGGCGGAGTAACCTCCTCATTGGGGAAAGGGATTATCTCCTCGTCGATTGCAAAATTATTGGTCGCACGCGGTTTTACTGTAACAATTCAAAAACTCGATCCATATATCAACATCGATCCGGGAACCCTGAATCCCTATGAACACGGAGAGTGTTTTGTAACAGAAGATGGGGCGGAGACAGATCTTGATCTTGGCCACTATGAACGATTTTCGAATGTGCCGACCTCCCAGGCCAACAACGTTACAACCGGTGTCATTTATCAATCGGTGATCACAAAGGAACGCCAGGGCCAGTATCTTGGCGAAACAGTTCAGGTAATCCCACACATCACAGATGAAATAAAATATCGTATCAAAATGCTCGCAAACCGTGGTGATTATGATTTTATCATTACTGAGATTGGGGGTACGGTCGGTGATATCGAATCATTGCCTTTTATTGAAGCGGTTCGTCAGCTGCGGTGGGAACTGGGTCACGACTGTGTCGTGGTTCATCTTACCCTGGTACCCTATCTTGCTGCTGCCGGTGAATTAAAAACAAAACCAACCCAGCATTCCGTAAAAACGTTGCTTGAATCAGGGGTTCAGCCTGATATCATCGTATGCCGCACCGAAAAACATCTCTCTGAAGGCATACGAAATAAGATTGCACTGTTCTGCAATGTCAGCCCAACCTCAGTTATCGAATGCATTGATGCTGAGTCGATCTATGATGTTCCGATCCTGATGCGGCAGGAAAATCTGGACCTTGAAATTCTGAAGAAGACGGAGATGCCCAGCGATAAGGAACCGGATCTCGCTGACTGGGAGCAGTTTTTATATGCACTTAAACATCCCTCAAGTGAGGTCAACATTGGTTTGGTCGGAAAATATGTTGAGTTGAAAGATGCCTATAAATCAATCAACGAGTCATTCATCCACGCCGGGGCCATCAATGGAGTACGGGTGAAGGTGCAAACGTTCCACTCCGAGTTCATTGATGAATCAAATGTGGCTGAAAAGCTGGGCAATCTCGACGGCATTCTGGTGGCTCCCGGCTTTGGTGAACGAGGAATTGAAGGGAAGATCACCGCGATTAAATACGCCAGGGAACAGAAGATTCCTTTCTTCGGGATTTGTCTTGGCATGCAATGCGCAGTAATCGAATTTGGCCGGAATATACTGGGTTACATAGGGGCCCATTCCACCGAATTCAATAAAATAACCCCCTATCCGGTGATAGACATGATGGAGATGCAGAAGAAGATATCCGGGCTGGGTGGTACCATGCGTCTTGGCTCATATCCTTGTAAGCTGAAGAAGGATTCAAAGGCCATGGGGGTTTATCAGCAGGAACAGGTGTCGGAACGTCATCGTCATCGGTTTGAATTTAACAACGAATATATTGAGGCCTATACCAAGGCTGGTTTGAAACCTGTTGGTCTGAATGAGAAAGACAATCTTGTGGAGATCATGGAGCTCGAAGGTCATCCATGGTTTATCGGAGTTCAGTTCCATCCTGAGTATAAGAGCACTGTGGCCAGACCCCACCCTCTTTTTGTCAGTTTTGTAAAAGCTGCAAAGGAATACGCCGACAGATAATAACAATTTTGTACCTTTGCACCCGTTTTTCCAACACACGCTATGAATAAAAACACCATCATCGGACTCGTCCTGATCTTCGGAATTTTCATCGTTTACAGTTACGTGATGAGTCCTTCGCCGGAACAACAGCTTCAAATGAAGCGTACAGCCGACTCCTCCTATCTTGCTGGCCAGGCCAAGCGCGACTCAGACATAAAAGCACTGGCACGCGAAAGGGCCATCGCAATGGCAAAAGAGAAAGAGAAGGTGCTTTCTACAGGGCAGAAACTTGATTCACTCACGGTGCTTCGACTTACCATGAAAGATGAATTGGGCCTGTTCGCCAATGCTGCTGTTGGAAAGGATACCTCATTCGGCATAGAAAACGATGTATTTAAAATACAGGTTGCCTCTCGCGGGGGTAAAATAGCGCGGGTTGAACTTAAGAAGTATCTGACCTGGGACAAACGTCCGTTGATATTGGTGGACAAGGACTCATTGCAGTTTGGCTTTTCCTTTTTCGCGAATAACAGAATCATCAATACCAATAAACTCTACTTTCAACCATTTTGGCCAGATCAGAAAAACCAGGGACAACCTATGGTTAAAGTTTCTGGAAAAGATTCAGTGCAGTTCGGCATGAGACTTTTTGTGGCTGCGTCAGATACAACATTGGATCCAACCAGGTTTATTGAATTCATCTATTGTGTCAAGGGGAACGAATATATGCTGCGTTACAAAGTCAGATTTGTAAACATGGCTGATGTACTTGACCCTTCAACAAAGTTCCTTGTACTGAATTGGAATGAAAACCTGAAACGCCAGGAAAAAAGTCTCAATATGGAGCGGATGACGACTGGCGTATACTACAAATTTTTTGAGGAAAAGGTAAACAATCTATCTGAAACAAGTGATGAAGAGAAAAACCTGAAGAACGAAAGAATCAAATGGGTCGCATTCAACCAACAGTTTTTTTCGAGCACCATCATCGCTGACGACTATTTTAGTGAGCCTAAGCTGAGGGTTGCTACCCTGCCCGGCGGCAATCAATATCTGAAGACGATGGCTGCAGAAATAGGAATTCCTTTTGCTCCCAAAGAGAATAAGGAAGTTGCCATGTCGATGTATTTTGGCCCGAATCAATATTATGGGTTAAAAAAATATAACCAGGATCTTGAAAAACTTATTCCGTTGGGATGGGGCTTTTTCCTTATGGCTTGGATCAACATTTATGCGGTGATCCCGGTATTTACCTTCTTTGGAAATTTTGGCTGGAATTATGGGATCATTATTCTGATCCTGACCATTCTGCTGAAAATATTACTGTTCCCCATTGCCTTCAAGACCTACAAATCATCTGCAAAAATGAAGGTCCTCAAACCGGAAATTGATGAATTAAGTAAAAAATATCCGAAAAAGGAAGATGCCATGAAAAAGCAGTCGGCCACCATGGAGTTATATAAAAAGGCCGGAGTGAACCCCATGGCAGGCTGTATTCCCCTGCTGCTGCAAATGCCCATCCTGATTGCCATGTTCCGCTTCTTTCCCTCCTCCATCGAACTGCGCCAACAAGGTTTTCTTTGGGCAACGGACCTCTCGTCATACGATTCAATCTGGACCTTCCCGAATGGATTTACCATTCCCTATTATGGCGATCATGTGAGCTTGTTTGCCCTGCTGATGACCATCTCAAGCGTGCTTTATACCAAAGTTAATGAGCAGATGATGGGTTCGCAGCAAACTCAAATGCCTGGGATGAAGACCATGATGTACCTTATGCCGGTCATGTTCCTTTTCTGGTTCAATGACTATTCCTCAGGATTAAGTTATTATTATCTGCTGGCCAACCTGCTTACGTTCGCCCAGATATACATCATCAAGGCTACCCTTGATGAGAAAAAACTCCACGCACAAATCGAAGCCAATAAGAAAAAGACGGTGAAGAAATCCGGATTTCAGAAACGACTGGAAGATATGGCCAAGAAACGCGGATATGCTGGTAAGAAATAATTTGTCATTGGTCATTGGTCATTGGTCATTGGTCATTCAGCCAGGTAACCTAAAAATTTAGATAGTCCCTTTTTCTTTTCTTCGTCAAACACATAGGAGATATTGTGCTCCAGGTAGGAGAGACAGTCGCCGCAACGGGGTAATTTATCACTGAAATATTCAATGCATTCACGCTTATGGTTGATGCCGTATGAAAGTGCGGATGTAAACTGCGAACTCTTTTCCTCAGATAATTTTTCACGGGAAATCCATACAGCAAAAACAAACGGCAACCCGGAAAATGTATTCCAGGCCGCTGCAAGATCATATACATAAGGAAATTTTGTCCGCATTTCAAAGGTTTTATCCCCGATGGCAACCAGTGATTCAATGTTATCGATCGAAGTGGCTTGTCCCGATTTCAGGTTCTCCCATTGCGGCTTAATCTTCCAGTAATTTTTTGCCAAAACTTTTACAAGTTCCACTGAAGTGCGTGAATCAAAATCAAGGGAAACGTGACTTATCTGTTCCATGGGAACTTTTGATAACAATAAAACAGTTTTCACCTCGCCAACAGCACCAATACAATAATCGGATATATAATGAAATGTTTTAATCTCGGGCAACGCCCCCACTGGAACCAGAGCTATGTCAACCAACCCGTCTTTCAACTTTTCAGCACATATTGACGGAACATCCAGCTCAAGGCTGAAATTTTGCAATAATCCGGATTCCTTAAGGCCAAAGACAAACGGAAAGGTATTCAGATAAGAGACGGCAGATATTTTTAGTAGCTCCATAAGTTTGGTTTGTTAAGCAAAAATAGATGATTTGGTGTTCCGCAGCCCTTTCACCACAAATTTCTTTAACTTTGTTGACCCTGTTTTAATCCTTTAATTGAAAAAAGTACTGGTATATTGCTTGCTGACGGTGATCCTGTTTAATTCAGCAGGGTATTATATGCTGTTTGAATTGCATAAATATCAGATTAAGAAGGAGATGAAAGCCATCATTCAGTCAAATCCTGCCAATTTTACCATCCTGAAGATAGATGATGTTGAAAATGACAAGGAATTTCGCTGGGTTCATAAAAAGGAGTTTCGGTATAAAGGATCGATGTATGACATTGTCCGCATGAAGAAAAACGGGAATACTACGGTATTTATTTGTATTCATGATACCAGGGAATCAAAACTTTTTGCCGGATTACAACGGGAAACCGAGAATAAGCGACACGTTGCATTGTTGGACCAGGTCGTCTTGTTTTTTTCCCCTTATCCTGTTTTTCAAATCACCACAGCTCAGATGGCAGAATTGATATTCCCGGTCATCCATGTAGCTTTGACCACCCCGTTGCTCATTCCCTGGTACCCTCCACCCAAATTATCCTAGCCATTTTTCTTTCCTTACGTATACTTTTCATGGACGAAGCGTTCGCAGATGTCTGTGCATTCATTTATTTTTAAACTCAATGGATATGAGATTAACTACAATATTATTTCTATTACTCACTTTTTTTGCCATGAAGGGGCATAGCCAGCAGGTGAAAGTTCTTGATAAATCTGACCTTCAGCCTATCGTACAGGTCAGTATTTCAAATCCTGGTAAAACCCTTATGGTTATTACAAATATCGATGGTGTTGCTGACCTTTCCGGCTTTTCCGCGTCCGATTCATTGTATTTTACCCATGTCGCATTCCAGCCCTTCAGGGTGTTGAAATCCGGAATTCCTACTTCAGGGAATATCTATTTGACGGACAATGTGATAAAGCTCGATGAATTTGTAATTACCGGCAACAGGACGGAGGAAAAACGGTCGGACCTGCCCTATAAGATCGAAGTAATCCAGGCCAAGGATATCGTGTTTAAAAACCCGCAAAATTCAGCAATTATGCTGGAACAAACCGGACAGGTTTTCGTTCAAACCAGCCAGATGGGAGGAGGTAGTGCAGTACTTCGTGGCTTCGAAGCCAACAAGGTTTTAATGGTGGTTGATGGTATCCGCATGAACAACGCGATCTATCGCGCTGGTCACCTCCAGAGTGCCATCACTATTGATCCATTCGGACTGGCCTCAACAGAAATCCTTTATGGACCCGGTTCAACCATTTATGGCAGTGACGCCATGGGGGGCGTGATTAATTTCATCACCAAAGATCCGACTCTTTCAGCGACCGGAAGAACTGACGTTCATGGCAGTATTCTCGGAAGATTTTCTTCTGCAAATAGCGAAAAGACAGGTGGTATCAACCTGAACCTGGGATGGAAAAAACTGGCTTTGCTCCTGAATTTTTCCTACAGCGATTTTGGTGACTTACGCGAAGGAAAAGTGAGCAATCCGGCCTATGGCACCTTTGGCGAACGCCTGCTTTATGCAGACCGTATTGACAATAAAGATGTTACTGTTAAAAATGACAAGCCATGGATCCAGAAAGGATCAGCCTATTCACAGTATAATTTCCTGGGAAAGGTGCTTTTTCAACCCAGTATGTACAGCAAGTACATCCTGAATGTTCAATATTCAAATTCTGGCGATATCCCGCGTTACGACCGCCTTACTGAAATGTCGAATGACAGCACCATGAAATTTGCAGAGTGGTATTATGGTCCTCAGACCCGTTTCCTGGCATCGCTGAAAGCTGAATATAACCTCAATGGGGTGATTTTCGATCATGCCTCCTTTATCGTTGGATATCAGAATGTTGCAGAAGATCGTATCAATCGCCGTTTTGGCAAGAATACAAAAGCATATAACCTCGAATCAATTGGTGTGTTTTCTGTGAATGCCGATTTTGATAAAAAGATCGCATCACGGGACAATCTCCATTACGGAATCGAACTTCAGTACAATAATGTTGATTCCAGGGCTCACAACGAAAATATCAATACTGGTGTTTCCACGGATGATCTTGCTACACGCTATCCCGACCAGAAAGGCACCATGATGTACCTGTCGGCCTATCTGTCAAATACCTGGAAAATCAGCGATGTTCTTGCCTTCTCACAGGGCCTTCGTTTCAATTACGTGACCCTGAATGCGGCCTATTCCGATACCATGGTTAAAATCATGAAGATTCCGTTCAATCCGACTATTTCGCAGAAGAACACGGCCGTGAACGGATATCTGGGTCTTATGGTCACCCCTGGCCATGACTGGAAATTTTCGCTGGTCGGTTCCACAGGGTTCAGAGCGCCCAATATTGACGACCTGACAAAACTGAATGTGGTTGCGGGAGAGACCATCGTGGTTCCCAATCCCGATCTGAAACCGGAATATTCCTATAATGTTGAGCTCTCTGTGGCAAAGACCATCCAGGGAAAAGTTCGGATCGAGGCAACGGGATTTTACAACTGGCTTAGAGATGCCATGGTGATCCGGCCTTTTGCCTACAACGGGCAGGATTCAATCACAATGAACAATGAAAAATACCAAACCCTTGCCCCACTGAACGCGGGCAATGCATATGTATGTGGACTCCAGGGAAGCATCCTTGCACAGGTGACACGTTCCTTTTCGATCCTGAGTAACCTTACCTATACGTATGGGTATATTGAATCGGACGGACTGCCGCTGGATCATATACCTCCGGTTTTCGGTATGACCTCTTTCCGTTTGGAGTTGAAAAGGTTCAAGGGCGATTTTTATGTGATGTATAATGGATGGAAGCGCATAAGCCAGTACAACCCGGGCAGCGAAGACAATAAAATTTATTCGCTTCCCGACCCGAATAATCCGGGTAGCTACCTGGGTATGCCTGCCTGGTATACGTTGAATCTGAAATTAAGCTACCAGATAGTGAAATATGTGAATATTGAGCTTGGGATGGAAAATATTCTGGACGAGAACTACCGGAAATTTGCATCAGGCATCAGCAGTCCCGGGCGCAACATCATTGTTTCGCTTCGTGCCAATCTCTAGCAATTGCTTGTGAATTGCTAGAACCTGTGGTATGACCAGTTCCGAGCCATCATTGCGGATCACAAAATCGGCTAATCCCGATTTTTCAGCATCATCAAGTTGAAACTGCATCCTTCGCATAACCGAATGGCTGTCGATTTTGTCTCTTTTTACGACACGGTCGATGGCGATTTCCTTTGGACATGCAACGTGAATGATGTAATCATACTCCTTGCTGAAGCCGCTTTCAAAAATGATGGCCGCCTCCTGGATCACATAGGGTGTCCCTTTCTGTAGCATAGCCCAATTGCGAAAATCCTGTTTGATCCGGGGATGAAGGATCGAATTCAGTAAAAGCAGGGCCTTTTCATCGGTAAACACAATGGAGGCCAGCGACCTCCGGTTAATTTCATGATCGTTGGTTAGGATGCCGTATCCGAAATGTTTTATGATTTCATTTTTCACTCCGGGAGCATCGAGGAACTTTTTTGATACATCGTCTGCGACATATACCGGTATTCCCAGCGAAGAGAATATCCCGGATATCACACTTTTTCCACTTCCGATGTTTCCGGTAAGGCCGATTTTCAGCATGTTAGTGCTTGTTGAGTACGGATTTCGGGTTGATATGATTCATCATGGTATCAGACAGGTGCATGACGGTATCTTTACCTCCCAACTGTATCCTGATAAAATTTGAAGATGTGTGGGAGGGAAGTCGCTTAATAGACTTTTTCCCGAATTCAAAGAAGAGGGTATCCGGTGAAACGAAATAGACATCACTCGGAAAATTTGTTTGCGTGATAATCTCTTTCCCAAGGCGGTTTGTTAATAAATATCCGAGGATATGCTCACCGGAATACTTCAATCGCACATTGCGAAGGCTTACATCAAACTGACGGTCTTGCTTAAGGAGAAACTGTTCTGAAAAAAACTCAAAACCCTGCAGTTTGATCCTGAAATTCAGCGTTGAATCAGAAAAACCATCCAGCTTTAAATTTCCGGGTATCTGTGTGTAATTCAATCGATATTCAATGGCATAGTAATAATCCTTCGAGAGCCTGACAAGCGCCCAAATCAACACAGAAAGAACCAGGCATACAATGAAAATGGAGAGTTGATTTCTGAATTTTTCACTGCGGCGTTGCCGGGCGTTTCCGATGAATTCAAGGAAATCGGATTTCATCGGCTCAAGGATTAAAACCTGTTATTTCGCTTCGATCGTCTGGGTGTTATCCATGGCGACGGCTGTTTTTTCAACACGTAACCTGACACTATTTTCAACTTCGATCGTTACAGTTGTCTCCTGTATTTCAACAATCCGGCCATGGATGCCACCAATGGTGATGATTTTCTGGCCTTTCTGTAAGCTTTCCTTAAATTTTTTCTGATCTTTTGACCGCTTCATCTGTGGGCGGATAAAGAAAAAATAGAAAACAACGATAATCAGTACCAGCGGTAAAAATGACATCCAGCCACTTTGCTGTCCGCCCTGGCCCTGAGGAGTCATCAATAAGATATTCAAAAGGTTTGTCATAAAATTGCGATTTTAGATTTACGAATTACGAATTACGATTTTTTTCACCATTTCACCCATTACTTTTCTGTTGCAGGATTCACCACCTGGGCTTTGATCCGTAGTACAGTGCTATTGGGTTGGGTGTTTGAGACAACGACAATGTTTTTATTTTGGAATCCACGCCTCCCGTTGCTGTTAAATGCTACTTTCACGGCTCCTGATTCACCTGGGCGAATAGGTATTTTAGGGTAGGATGGGACAGTGCAGCCGCAGGAGGTGGAAACCTCTGCAAGAATAAGATCAGATTTTCCCGTGTTTTTGAAGGTGAAATTATAGGATACCGTTTCCCCTTCAAGGATTCGTCCGAAATCATGTTCCGTTTCCCCGAACTGAATTATCGGGAGAGAACCCTGGTTGGCATTGCCACTCGCCGAATTGGGATTGCTCACCACATCAGTCGAAAGCGTTGCCTGATTGTTTTGACCGCCCTGATTACAAGCTGAAAGCATGATGATTGCTGCCAGCAGAACCAATACAGAAAGTTTTTTTTGATACATAATCTGACGCATTGTAGTCAAGTGCAAAGTTATGAAAAATTTTCATAATTTTACGGCTATGCGTATCTACCTTATAGGTTATATGGCTTCAGGAAAATCGAACTTTGGACGATTGCTTGCTGAACACTTGGGCTTTGTTTTTCTTGACCTGGATTGCCTGTTCGAACAGCGTTTCCGTATCAGCGTGATTGATTTTTTTACAAAATATGATGAAGCCGGTTTCAGAAAAATTGAACAATCACTCCTTCACGAAACACGTAATCATGATGATGTGGTGATCGCCACCGGCGGAGGTACACCCTGTTTCTTTGACAACATGCAGTTTATCAGGGAATCAGGAATTTCTGTTTACCTGCAATGGGAGATTTCGGCCCTTATTGACCGTTTAAGGAATGTAAAGCTGAAAAGGCCTTTGCTCCAGGGTATTCCCGCGGCAGAACTTGAAGAGCGGGTCAGTATGCAGATTGACCAGCGAAAATCCTATTACGAACTGGCAGATATTACGGTCGATGGAGCAAACCTGAATTTGGAGAAGATCATTGGGTTGATTCGCAACAGATCAGAATGGCCATGATCCATGAAATTCAGCAAGCCTGCAAGATCAGTTATTTAATCCCGGAGTTTTAATAAGGCTACATTTTCAACATGCTGCGTGTGCGGGAACATGTCGATCGGCTGACATTTTTCCATGGTATATAATTCGCTCATCAGGGCGAGATCCCTGGCTTGGGTAGCCGGGTTACAACTGACATAAATGACCTTTCCTGGTTTTGTTTCCAGGATGGTACGGACGACTTTTTCATGCATCCCGTTTCGCGGCGGGTCAGTGATAATGACATCAGGCCTGCCTCGGGATGCGAGAAATTCAGGAGTCAGAATTTTTTCGGCCTCCCCGGCAAAAAACTCCGTGTTTGTGATCCCGTTGATCTGGGCGTTTACTTCGGCATCCGCGATGGCTGCCTGTACTGATTCAATTCCGGTGACCTGCCTCACATAGGGTGCAATATAATTTGCAATGGTTCCGGTCCCTGTATAAAGATCGTACACATGTTCACCTCCGGTAAATTCAGCGAATCCGGCGGCCGTCTTGTAAAGATGTACGGCCTGAAAAGAGTTTGTTTGAAAAAACGAGGCGGGACCTATCCTGAATTCAATTTCCTTGCCGCCCTCACGGAATGGAGCCATTTTCTCGGTAATATAGGGATCCCCGCTGAACAGGTTGAAATCCAGGTCATAAATGGTATCGTTCTTTTTCGCATTGATGACATAGAAAAGGCTGGTAATTTCAGGAAACTGCTGAGCGAGATGATGAAGCATCAGTGGAATGGCCGGATCTTCGTGTTGAAAAACCATGATAACCATAAAACCGCCTGCTTCGGTATTGCGGATGATCAGATTGCGCAATAAACCCTGCCAGGTTCTGACATCATAAAAACTAAGATGATGCTCAAAGGCAAATTTCCGCGCCGCCATGCGAATGGCGTTCGAGGGATCTTTTTGGTGAAAACATTCTTGTATATCCACCACTTTATCGAAAAATTGAGGGATATGGAACCCCAGCGCATCTGTGTTTATCTCGCTGGTTTCAACCAGGCGGTCTTCATGTGTCAGCCAACGATGGTTGGAAAAGGTGTAATCAAGTTTGTTGCGGTAGTACCTCGTTTTTGGTGATGGAAGAATGGGCAGGATGGTTGGATTTTCCAGTTTTCCAATCCGGGTAAAACCATCGAACACCTGTTTTTGTTTGTAAAAAAGCTGCTCCTCATATTTCATGTTTTGCCAGCGGCATCCACCGCAAATACCGAAATGGGAGCAATGCGGCTCTATCCTCTTTTCCGAATGGTGGTGAACGGCCACCGCCTTTCCTTCAAGATGTTTTTTCTTCTTTCTGGTCAATTGAACATCCACAACGTCGCCCGGGACAACAAATGGGACAAAGATGATTTGGTCATTGATCTTTCCAACAGCCATGCCTTCGGAACCGGCATCGATGATCTGGACTCTTTCGAACATAGTTGGCTGCGGATGCTTCATAAGTAATTATGCGTTAATGAATTTCAGTCTTTCTTTATTCTTTCCTGGAAGTGCTGCGAATCGCCCCATTCTCCATAGGCAATGGTATCTCCGGCCATGTGGATGCGTGTTTCGAGACAACTTTTACATTCCTCCGCATCTTCGTCGACGCAGGGCTTATTCTCATACAGGAGGTAATCCTGCCGGTATTTTACCGGTGTAAGGTTGGGCATAATGACATTGGCCCCAACCATCAGGGCTTTTTCACGCCCCTGCGGATCAATGGCCTGCATCGCTGTTGTTGCAGCAATATTTATATTTTTCATCAGAATCCGTAAGATGGCGACCATTTTTAAGGATAGATCAAACCGCTCCGTAAGAGGTAAAAGGTCATTTTTGTACTGGTATAAGGGCGTATCCACATGCTCGATAAAGGGTCCCATTCCAACCATGTCGACATCGAAGTCGCGAAAAAAAATCAGATCGTCGGCCAGGTCTGAAATTGTTTGAAATGGCAAGCCAATCATAACGCCCGTTCCAACCTGGTAATGAAGTTTGCGAAGTGTGTTCAATGATTCCAGCCTCCGTGAATGGTTGTGTGTTTTGTTGTTGGGATGCAGCTTCTTGTAGAGTTCAGGATTTGAAACCTCAATGCGCAGAAGGTACCGATGGGCTCCCGCCTCGAACCAGCGGAGATAGGTCTCCTCGCTTTGCTCGCCAAGCGAAAGCGTTACATGTATATTGCCTTCCGTTTGTTTTTTGATTCTTTTCAGCAACGATTCTACCTTCGACACGAAAGCCTGATTTGTCTGTTCCCCCGACTGAATTACGATGGAGGCATAATCATTCTTTTGAGCGAACATGACGGCCTCGAGCACCTCCGAATCGGTCATCCGGTAACGTACATACCGGTTGTTTCCTGCCCTGATCCCGCAATAATAACAATTTTTCTTGCAATCATTTGCGTATTCGATCAATCCCCTGAAATAGACCTTGTTCCCAACATAATCCTTTTTCATTTCCCTGGCTTTCCCGAATAAAGCCAATCGCTCTTTGTCTCTGGTGTTCAACAGATAAACAATGTCTTCTTTGGTTAAAATAGGATTTTTTAAAATTTTTTCAACACGGGTAGAAATCATGGATTTATATTAATACTTTAGCATGGTGCCAAAATAAATTGTTTTCATGGCAAAATTACTATATTTACAGGATATTTTCCTGCGTATTTTTCCGTGAATCCGACAATTTGCGTTGTTTAACACTGCTTTTATGAATGAAGTTATTAAAACGGTAATTATTGATGATGACAGAAGTGCCATCTTAATACTGCAGAGTTTGCTTTCAGGCAATTTCCCAAACATCGAAATTGTAGGAACGGCAAATAACGTGAGTGAAGCTGTTTTTCTCATTGATGCGGTTAAACCTGAGCTGGTATTCCTTGATATCAACATGCCCGATGGAAAAGGATTTGATGTAATTGAACGGGTTTCCTACAAGAATTTTCAAGTGATTTTTGTTACGGCCTTTGATAAATACGCCGTCAGGGCATTTGAATTTTCCGCACTGCATTACCTGGTTAAGCCGGTTGATCTTGATATGCTTAAATCAGCGGTGGAACGCTATAAAGAGGTCAAGGTTGAGGACATTGACAGCCGCTTAAAGGTACTTCGCGACAGCCTTAAAAGCAAGAACGAAAAGATAATCATCCCTTCAACAGATGGTCTCAATATTGTCAGACTTAGTGAAATTATCCGCCTGGAAGCAAGCGATGTGTATACCCTGTTTTACATGACCACAGGGCAACGCTTTGTGGCCTCCAAACCACTGAATAATTACGAAAAAATCCTTGAAGACCTTCCATTTTCACGTGTACACAGCAAACACCTCATCAACCTGATGTTTGTCAAACGATATGTGAAGGGGAAGGGAGGATCGATCATCCTTGAGGACAACACCGAAGTTGAAGTTTCTGTCAGAAAAAAGGCCGATTTTCTTGAAAAATTAAAGGATTTTGCAAGATTTGTTTAAACGTTGAAACGGATGTGCAGAATGTCCCCGTCGCCTACCACATAATTTTTTCCTTCTACCATTAGTTTCCCATGCTCCTTGCAGGCATGCTCTGTGCCAAAATGGATGAAATCATCGTATTTCATCACCTCTGCGCGTATAAATCCACGCTCAAGGTCACTGTGAATAACCCCGGCAGCCTGGGGGGCTGTCATCCCTTTTTTAATGGTCCATGCCCGAACCTCCTTGGGACCGGCCGTGAAAAAGCATTGTAAATCCAGCAGATGAAATGCAACACGAACAAGACGGTTTACGCCTGGTTCGGATAAACCTGCATCGGAAAGAAATAGTTTGCGATCTTCCTCGCTGTCAAGTTCTGCAATTTCAGATTCCATTTTTGCAGCAATGACAAGAACTTCTGCATCTTCACTCTTGACAGAATCGATAAACGCTGCAGCATAAGCATTCCCATGGATGGCCGATGCATCGTCAACATTGCAAACATACATGACAGGTTTGTCGCTCAGCAGGAACATGTCATCCAGAAACCGACGTTCATCCGCTGAAACGGGCGCTGTACGGGCCGACATAAATGACTCAAGATGCGTTTTTAGTTTCATGAGCACCTCAACACCATGTTTTGCATCCTTATCACCCGTCTTGGCCATCTTTTCCATGCGAATCATCTTTTTTTCCACCGATTCCAGGTCCTTGATCTGGAGTTCAAGGTCGACGATTTCCTTGTCACGAACAGCATTTATGGAACCTTCAAGATGGGGCATCTGCGGGTCATCAAAACACCGGATTACATGGATCAGGGCATCTACATTCCGTATATCCGAAAGGAATTTATTCCCCTCTGTTTGACTTCCTCCTTTGGAAAGCCCAGGAATATCAACCATTTCAATGGTAGTTGGTACCACCTTTACCGATTTAATCAAATGATCGATCGCAAGGAGCCGGGCATCGGGAACATTCATGATCCCCAGGTTCGATTTGGTGCCTGCAAATGCAGCCTTATGCGTTTCCGCACGATTGTTCGATATACAATTGAATAAGGTGGTCTTTCCTGAACTGGCAAGACCGATAATTCCGCATTTTAATGGCATTGGGAGGTGTTTTGGACGGCAAAGGTAAGATAAAACGACGTATCAATCAAGCGGGAATCTCACCGAACTCGACTCCATGTAGTTGCCTTTTCCGGGATGTTCGGGATCGAAAACTGCATTCAGGTAAGCGGGATAGTCAGGTGAAGCAGGATATGCAATAAGTTCAAATTGCCGGAGTTTCAACGAGTCAAGCAGCAACGTCGGGAACATAAATGTCATCGCCTTTGGCAAAGTTGGTAATATTATGGATGTCAGTGTGTCTGGCCCAAAAACTGTCCAGACAAAGGCAAGATTTGCAGCATCCTGAAATTGCCATTCTGCGGAGGTGACTGTGAATGAACCTGATGTTGAAAACCTGACTTTGTGTAGGGAGGATTGTATGCCGGAAATGGCTGCATCGGTTTTAACGAAATTTTCAGGGATGGAGCCGTATTTTGAGAAGGTATAACTCTTTGCCGAATCCCAGTGTTCGATCAATTCCAGGTAGGTGTGGAAACTCACGAACGCAGATGGGGGATGACTGACAACGATTCTATCTCTGGCGGTGCCATCTCCCAAAACCACATCTGTGGCCACCGGCCGATCAATTGAAGAGGTGGAGTCGGGATATCCGGAAACCCTGGCAGAGAAGTCCTGCGCCATAACAGGCAGTGAAATCGTATGTGTTGTGGCAGCATACATGACGGACAGGTCGATTTCCAGGTTGGCGCCCGCACCCAAACCGCCTTCCCATTTGTACATGGGGCCTTGGGCCGTGTTTATCTTAACATACAAGGAGTCAGGTGATTTGTAAACAGGCTGATTGCCGGTAGTTGCAAAGGTCAGGTTTGCATAACCTGAACTTGCATAGAGGATCAGATCGCTATGCGGCGGAATATTTTTCAGACTGTAAGTGGCATCACCTTCTGACAGAAGGCGGTTTCCCCGGATGGTACATTCACCAGGCATGACATGGGTGTAGGTATGAATGGTTACCATGAAATTATGCATGTCAGGTTCCCATTTTACGATTGAAACCTGGTAGGGTGGGGAGGCGATCTTCTCCGTATAAAGTACAACGCTTTGATTTCCGGTAATGGCTGTATCGGCAAGCGGATTGCCCGATTTATCAGATATAAACACGATTGCGCCCAGCTTCGGATTGATGAAATCATTGGTAAAATTAATCGTCATAAGCAACTGCTTATCCGGAACAACCGGATCATCCTGCTTCTTCTTGCAGGAGGAGCTGGTCAGAATAAAGAGTACGGTAAGTATGGGTAACAGCAGGAGTTCAATATTTCTGGTTTGATTTCCCATCAGATTTACGACTCCTTTTGACGCGTAATGCATTGATATTTAATTTTATAATTTTCGATTGAATCTCAATTGAATAAGTTGAACTTAGAAATCATTATTTTATTGCAGTTACACTTGTTTACCGTTAATAACGTACCGCGTCTGCAGCCATTTGAGATACAACTTCATTTTCAAAGTTGTAGAGTTTCACCAGGGTTTGAGAAGATGCATCAACGCTCTGTGGTGTTATAACGACAAAATTCATTGTTGTTAGTTTTGGATTATTGTCAATCCAGGTTCCGGAATTCGCATAAATACATTTTTTGTTATCATAGCTTGTACCCGCATCAATCCTGGGTACGTGAGTATGACCAAATACAACAATTCTTTTATCTGAGGCAGGGTTCATGAAGTACTGCAAATTTGCCTGATGGTCGACTTCGGTATCTGACATTACTGAATCAATTGCATGGGCAGTTGGAATATGTACAGCTACTTTATTAAGCGTTTGCCTTGTTTCCCAATGATCCTGAATCCCATGGGAGAGAGCCACATCTATATATCCGCCGGGAGTTAACTGGAAAGGAACAAGGTCGTTAACTGAATAATTACCCGTAAAACCATTTACGTTGGTAACAATGATTTTCTCATCAAATCTGTTTTTTATAGGGAGACTGGCAATTGATGCATCCCACGTCTTCCAATATCGAAATAATAAATCCTGGCTTTCATCCCCCGAAGTATTTGGGGTAACAACGGGTAAGGTATCTCCTGGTGCCGGGTTCTTTTGTATTACACAGAGTGCAGCTATTCTTGTAAAAAAATAACCGGGAGGCATGATGGTCCCCGGGGCAATGTCCTGATTTGAAATCGGATCAGGTGCACAGAAAAAATTGTAGCGGTGGCCATGCTCAATAGCAATTTTAGGACAATCAACCGGGGAATAGGTTCCTAATCCCAGCATAGGATCCCGTGCCTGGCTAACCCCCGGAAGGATGCTTTCAATGTCGGCTGCCGTAATGGCTAAATCATGGTTCCCGGGCAAATAGGTAACTAGAATCTTCCCCTCCTGGATGATACTGTTAAAAGCATCAAACACTCCTTGGTTGGCTGCCGCAAGACGCTTTACAAAATCAGCCTGATCCTTTTCCTGGAAAGTATTTACGGTAGCTGGCACAAACCATTCATCAACCAAATCGCCGGCGATGACAAGTTCTTTAACATTTGCAGACGCTTTGATCTGTTTAATCAATTTTTCAAGAGGCCCAAGGTTAAATTTGCACTCAGCATAACTGGTATCGGCGCCAAGATGCAGATCGCTGATAACCACAATCATATTCCTGACATTCCCGCCATTGCTGAATGGGTCTATCACAGGAACTGGTGGGTCAGACTTTTTGCATGATGCGGATACAAATATGAATAAGAGTACCCAAAATGCGCTGAATAATCTCGAAATAGTGTTCATGATAGATCAGTTTAGTAAAAATATTTTATCAGATGAATTATGGCTGGTGTGTTGTCAGTTGGATCATAAAACTGTTTTACGATACTAACCTCAATGATAAGCATTTTTTTCGAAATATCAGGATTTTTATTGAATGCGGCGGAACTGTTTTTCACTTTTTTATCCTAACTTTGTTTGGATTTTAGGTTTATTTCATTGAGCGAAATTGAATCTCCCGAAGTACTTCAATCCCAAATAAGATGAAGAATCCGATCCTTCGCCTGGCTTTCATCGCTCTTTTCTGCCTGCCTGCCGGGCGGTCTTTCTCACAATCTACTGAATGGCTGTGGGCCAAAGGTGCCGGGGGTCCCAATGATGAAATGGGAGTTTCCGCAGCCACCGATGCATCCGGGAATGTTTTTGTGGCAGGATATTTCAAAAGTCTCACCCTCACACTCGGCTCTTTTACCCTGACCCGGACAGGCAGTTGCAATGTGTTCCTTGCGAAATATGATGCCGGGGGAAATGTAATCTGGGCCACCAGCGCCCCGGGGACTGACTACGACATTCCTTTTGCCGTTGCAACGGATGCGTCGGGGAATGTTTTGGTGGCGGGACTTTTTTCAAGCCCGGTGATCACCTTTGGGTCCATCAGCCTTACCAATGCAGGAATTGAAGATGCATTCGTGGCGAAGTATGATGCCGCGGGGAACGTGATGTGGGCGAAAAGAGCCGGGGGTGCCGATTGGGACAACGCCCGCGCCCTCGCCGTGGATGGCGAAGGGAATGTTTACCTTTCCGGCTCCTTCAGAAGTCCTTCAATCACCTTCGGTTCCATTACCCTGACGAACACCGCCGCGGGCATGTATGATGCGTTCCTTGTAAAGTACGATGCCAGTGGGAATGTGCTGTGGGCCAATGAAGCCGGAGGACCTGGCAATAACGAACCGATCTCCCTCGCAACGGACCAGGCAGGAAATGTATTCATAACGGGAAATTTCACCGGGTCCATCATGACCTTTGGTTCCCTGACCGTGACCAACCATGGTCTGGATGACCTGTTTATAGCCAAATATGATGCATCGGGGAATGTGCTCTGGGCGAAAAGTGAAGGGGGATCCCGCGAGGATAATTGCTATTCTGTGGCAACGGATGGTGCAGGGAATGCATACATAACCGGCATGTTCAGGAGTGAGACCATCTCCATTGGAACCATTGTCCTGATGAATTCTGCAGGTTGGTATCCCACCACGGATGTCTTCCTTGCAAAATACGATGGTTCAGGGAATGTGCTCTGGGCCTTTGGTGCCGGGGGACCTCAGAATGACCAGGCCAATTCGGTCGCCACAGATGCGGAAGGGAATGTTTTTTCCGCAGGTTTTTTTTACAGTGATACCGCCCACTTCGGCTCAACCACCCTGGTGAATACCAATGATCATGCGGACCTCTTCCTGGTGAAATTCAACCCGGCAGGAAGCGTTCAGTGGGCCCTCCGCGCCGGGGGTACTGACGACGACAACGCGAATTCCGTCGCGAAGGATGCCACCGGCAACCTATACATGACGGGCATCTTTGCCAGCCCTTTCATCCCTTTTGGCTCTGATACGTTGATTAATGCCGGCGCCGGGGATCTTTTCCTGGCCAGGCTTGACGACAACATCACAGGCATTGGTGAATCCGCCATTTCCGGAGGTCTGTCGCTCTTCCCAAACCCTGCAGAGAACCAGGTCACGATTGCATCCCTGCCGGGGCTACTCTAACTCAAATTTAAACCCTGTAAATCAACGATTTACAGGGTTTTTTCTTCCATGGGTGCCGAATGGGGTACCGAATGAAGGTTGTCTTTTCCCATTTTCCAGATTATAACTGATTTTTTCACCTAATTTTTAATCACTTTTTTCACGGATGAATGTGTTATTGTCTGTATTTTCAGAAAATAAATTCCTACAGGTAATTCTTTTGAGTCTATTGTGAAAGAATTCAGATGAGTTGATATTTTTATCCACTCCTTTCCAAGTAAATCTATGATCGTTATTTCCTTCAGTCCAAAACTGGTATTTTTGATGACAATTTTTAATTCATTGTCAAACGGGTTGGGGTAAAGTTGAACTTCTGAAGGGTTTTGGGAATAATAATTAACATTTGTTGATGGATTATTAGTGGAGATATTTGATCTCGAAGAAATTATTAAACTTTTCGAGATTGAACAGGGAATAGGTTTTACGACCTCTATCTGGTAATAAACATACCCACTTGGTGGATTTAAATCTGTGTATGAGTTCAGGGTGGATGGGACTGTTGAAAGAAGCGTCATATTAGCAGCGGTTGTTCCTCGGTAGATATTATAAGAAGGAAAAGAAAAGCCTTCGTAGCTATTCCAGATCAGATTGTAAGAATTCCCCACTCCTGAATTAATATTTAAATGAATAGTCATATTATGAGGACTTCGAGCAGTTTCAGCATTGCAAAAATCAAATATTGAAATTTTATACCTATTGGCTTGTTGCAATGGATTTGATGAAGTATCAATGAATTTGCTGAGAGAATCATATAAGACTGATCCAATCAAATTATATACATTGGCTTGATTCCCTTCTTTGTAAACATTATAGTGATCAATGGAAGAGGAGGTTGGCTTTTCCCAAACAATTTCATTCTTTCCTGTAATACTATCAACCGTAACTATGCAAATTTCCGGAGTGTTTAACGGAATAAGGGATAATGTAACATTATCCGAGGCTGAACAACCATTTGGTGTGGTAACTGTGACAGTATATGTTATATTTTCCGTTACTGTAGCTATTGGGTTGGGAATACTTGTGTTGTTCAATCCTGTGGCTGGGGACCATGAATATGCCAAACTACCAGTTCCGGTATAATTAGTGGTTGCATTCAGTAAAACAGAACTCCCACAAGTGGCAGAATGGTTGTTTCCTGCATCAACAATTAATGGATTCACATTCACACTGACATTATCCGCGGCAATACAGTTGTTCACTGTGGTCATTGTGACAGTATAGGTTGTGGGGATGATGGGACTTGCAATGGGGTTGGGAATATTTGAGGCGTTTAATCCAGTTGACGGAGCCCATGAAAATGAGTTGTTTGATAATGAGAGCTTCCCGAAGAATGGTGTATAATTAGGCTTTCCCCCAATAATAAATCCCGTATTTGAGTCTGGAAAATTAATGGCTAGAATATTTATGTTTGGAGTGGAGGATACTAATGATTGAAGTTGCCAGGTCCCTCCTCCATTTGCTGTTTTTAATATTGTGCTATTTGAACCAACAACATATCCAAAATCTATATCAGTAAAATATACCCCATATAACCATTCTTGCAAACCAGTATTTAGGGTTGTCCATGTATTTCCTCCATTTGTAGTTTTTAAAATCACACCTCCAACTCCCCATTTATAGCCGGCTGCATAACCTGTATTTGAATTTGGAAACTGAAGTCTCCATAATTGAGTGATTGGATCTGAATATTGTATTGCCCAGTTTGTTCCGCCGTTGGTAGTTTTTAATATTATACTACCGGTACCTTCACCACCAATCGCAAAACCTGTATTTGCATCAGTAAAATATACAGATCCTAAAGAGACAGAAGTCCCAGAAATTTGAGTTGTCCAGTTTATACCACCATCAATAGTTTTTCTTATAGTACCTCCAGAACCAACAATATATCCAATATTCACATCTGTAAAATAAACAGATTTTATATCAAAATTCAAAATAGAAAAAGTCCAATTTATTCCTCCATTAGTTGTTTTTAGAAATACTCCACCACTGCCTTCCCACCCAACAGCATAACCTGTATTTGCACTGGGAAAATATATATCCCATAACATGTTTGAATTATTCAATGTCTGATATACAATCGACCAAGTAATTCCACCATCTGAAGTTTTAACTATTGTATGATGATCAGCAACAGCGTACCCCGTATTTATGTCTGTAAAATAAACAGACCAAACATTAGTATATGACGATCCGGTGATATTCAAATCTATCCATTGGGGGTCGGCATTGAGCTGAACTGCCCCCCCGCAAGTAATAGTCTGGTCAACTCCAGCATTGACACCACACTGAGAAAACGAAAAATGTCCGTAAATCAAAAATGTACCTAAAAACAAGTATTTTAAAACAATCTTTTTCATGGAACTTAATTTATAGTTTTAAACTTGACACAATACATTTACCTAAGTTATACCCCAGTAGGGATTATAATACAGTTTCTATATATTGCTACAAATACCTGGTATTAAATAAGCTCTTCACTATCACTTTGGGCCTGATGGTGTAACAATATCCAAGAAAGAGTTCGACGCTTCCGCTGGATACTTTCGACAAATTGCCGATCGTGTAGTCGTAGGAGGCCCCGATGCGAAACCCCTTCAGATTAACGCCTGCCATCACGGCTACGGCGTCCTGGTAACGGTAAGACAAGCCGGCCCAGAACAGGTTGTTGTATTCAACCCGGGCGTTGATGTCGAACTGAACATTCAGAAAGTCCGATTTGACCAGTACCGACGGGATGAGATACAGGGGTTTGCCGCGCTGGGCTGCCAGGTTGATATAGTATCCGCCGGTGAGATAGAAATTCCGCTTTTGCCCGTATTTCACATTGCCAATATCAGTCGAAGATTCCAAAAGGTTTGTGGCTGAAAGTCCTACATACATCTTCCTGATCTGCTGGTACTGGATACCAAAATCGATATCCGGGAGGATGATCCCCGACTCCTTCTGCTTGGTCTTGAGCAGCGGGTCCTCAGCTTGTTCAACCGTGAGCTGACCATAATCTATCGATTTGCTTAACATCGAGATTCCCACGCCTATCCCAAGGCTCTTGGTCTCGTCCTTAAAGGTAAACCGGTAATTGTAGTTGAGCTTCATCCCGATATTGGTCTCAAAGCCAAGCTTATCATACACTACATTCAACCCCAACCCGCTGTGGATGGCAAATAGGGGGGCGTGCATGTTGAAGACCACCGACAGGGGCGAGACCTTATTGCCATTCTCGTCTTTCAAACCCATCCACTGCTGCCGCCCGTATACATTGGCACAGAAGGCCTCCTGCGATCCTGCAAACGCAGGATTGTAAAGCGTGCCGTCCAGAAAATACTGGGTCAGTTGTACCTGGCTTTGAGAAT
>CAJAUM010000114.1 GCA_903945175.1 uncultured Bacteroidales bacterium
CCGGTCAGTTCAAGACTATGTTTGCTGCCGAAAACTTTGCCATCCTGAGATCCATTATCGAAACAGCCATCAAAAACAAACAAGATGTGCTGCAAGCCCTCAATGTAATCGCTCATTATAAATAGGACTGATTAGTTACAATATTTTTTAATCATCTATTTTGGATCAACCCTGCTGTTTGTCCTTTTATACCGGTTCGTAAACCCGCCCGTTACGCCGCTCATGGCGATCAGACTTGTTGAGCAGGCCTATAACGGGCAGACCATCAAACTTAAGAAAAGCTGGATTTCACTTGACGCCATGTCATCGAGTCTTCCTTTGGCTGTGGTTGCCGCGGAAGATAATCTCTTCCTGGAACATTCAGGTTTTGACTTTGAAGCGATTCAGAAAGCGAAGGAATTCAATCAGAAAAAAAAGGGAAAAAAGATACGGGGCGCCAGTACGATTTCACAGCAGACAGCCAAGAATGTTTTTTTATGGCCGCAGCGCTCTTGGATTCGTAAAGGGCTGGAAGTTTACTTTACGGTTTTGATAGAATTTGTGTGGGGTAAAAAGCGCATCATGGAAATTTACCTTAATGTAATTGAGACGGGCAAAGGTATATACGGAGTTGAAGCCGCTTCTCAAATCTACTTTGGGAAATCAGCGTCAGACCTCACCCGTCGCGAAGCTGCCCTGATCGCGGCCATCCTTCCAAATCCCTTGAAATGGAATCCCTCCTCTCCATCACCATACATGTATGGCAGACAGCAATGGATTCTTTGGAATATGAACAACATCGGCAAGTTAAGTTATTAAATTTCCCACCCAATTTTCGCAGAAATAAGCGTATTATTTTGTATTTTTGCGGCTTCAAATTTTTCACTAACCTAAATGATGTCAATTATGGCAAAACAAGCTAAAGAAAACAAGTACGTCTACTATTTTGGTGGTAAAAAAGCCGAAGGAACGGCCGAAATGAAGAATCTGCTTGGCGGAAAAGGTGCGAACCTCGCCGAGATGGTCAACATCGGACTACCTGTCCCTGCCGGTTTCACAATTACTACAGAGGTTTGTACTTACTATCAACAAAACAAAAAATCCTATCCAAAGGAATTAAAGAAACAGGTTGCCGACAGCCTGAAAGCTACAGAAAAAGAGATGGGGGCCATTTTTGGCGACAAAACCAACCCACTCCTTGTCTCGGTCCGTTCCGGTGCCCGCGCATCCATGCCAGGGATGATGGAGACTGTTTTAAATGTAGGATTAAATGATATCACCCGTGAAGGTCTCATTAAAAAGACCAAAAATCCACGCTTCGTATATGACTCACAGCGCCGTCTCATACAGATGTACTCTGATGTAGTGATGGAAAAAGCTGCGGGTATCGAACCCAAGGAAGGACAGGGTGTTCGTGTTCAGCTTGAAAAGGAGCTGCATAAAATGAAAGAAAAAAGAGGCGCTAAAAGCGATACTGACCTTACGTCAGATGATCTGAAAGCCCTTATTGACATCTATAAGAAAAAGGTGAAAGATGTTCTTGGCAAACCATTCCCTGAGGATCCGATGGAACAACTCTGGGGAGCAGTTGGAGCAGTATTCTCCAGCTGGAATGGCAAGCGTGCCATCTCCTATCGTCGTTTCGAAGGCATTCCCGATGAATGGGGAACTGCTGTAAACGTTCAGTCGATGGTATTCGGCAACATGGGCGACACATCGGCCACCGGGGTTGCTTTTACCCGTAATCCTGCAACAGGCGAAAACTATTTCTACGGCGAATGGTTAGCCAACGCCCAAGGCGAAGATGTGGTTGCCGGTATCCGTACGCCAAACCCCATCAATGAGATTGGCAAGAATGAGCATACCATGAAGCTTGAATCGTTGGAAACAGCCATGCCTGTTGTTTACAAAGCCCTTTACAAAATTGAGCGCTCCCTCGAAAAGCATTACCGCAACATGCTCGACATTGAGTTCACCATCCAGGATACCAAACTTTACATGCTCCAGTGCCGTGTTGGAAAGCGCAATGGTCCTGCAGCTGTGAAAATGGCTTTGGACATGTTCAATGAAAAACTGATCACGAAAGAAGAGGCTGTTTCACGTGTTGAACCAAGCCAGCTTGATGAACTCCTCCACCCGATCCTTGATCCCAAGGCAGAAAAGAGTACCAAGCCGATGGCGAAGGGTCTTCCTGCTGGTCCCGGTGGATCAACCGGACAGATTGTATTCAACTCTGAGGATGCCGTTGCCTGGGCAAAAAAAGGAAAAACCGTGATCCTCGTCCGTGAAGAGACCAACCCCGAAGACATTGAAGGAATGCGTGCTGCACAGGCCATCCTCACTGCCCGTGGCGGCATGACCTCTCACGCGGCCCTCGTGGCCCGCGGTTGGGGCAAATGCTGCATCGTAGGTGCCGGCGGACTGAAGATAGAAGCCTCCAAAAAAACGATGAAAATCGGTGATATCACCCTGAAAGAGGGCGATTTTATCTCCCTGAATGGTTCCAAAGGATACATTTACAATGGTCAGCTCCCGATGATCAAGGCTGCCGAAGAGAACCCCGATTTCCAGGCCTTCATGAAACTGTGCGACGCCGTTCGCACCATGAAGATCCGTACCAACGCCGACACCCCGGAAGATGCTGCAAAGGCGCGTGCCTTTGGCGCTGAAGGGATTGGATTGTTCCGTACCGAACACATGTTCTATGGCAAGAATGCTGAAAAGCCCCTTTTCCTCCTTCGCAAGATGATTGCTTCGAAATCGGAAGAAGAGCGTCGCAAAGCGTTGAATGAGCTCTATCCTTTTGTGAAGGAAGACATCAAGCAGACACTGGCTGCCATGGATGGTTATCCAGTTACCATCCGCACCCTCGATCCTCCCCTGCATGAGTTCATACCTCAAAACGAAGATGCCCGCAAGAAGATCGCCGATAGTCTGAAAATCTCCAAGGAGGAATTCGACCGCCGCGCCGATGCATTGCATGAAACTAACCCGATGATGGGACACCGTGGCGTTCGCTTGGGCATCACCTATCCGGAAATCACCGAAATGCAGATTCGCGCCATCTTTGAGGCGACTGCTGAATTGCTGAAGGAGAAGAAAAAGGTGTTCCCCGAGATCATGATCCCCGTAACCTGTACCGAAAAGGAGTTGAAACACCAATACGTGATCATCGACACCATCTATGCAGAGGTTTGCAAGAAGTTCAAGATGAAGGAGATTCCACATTTGGTCGGAACCATGATCGAGATTCCTCGTGCGGCCCTCACCGCCGATAAAATTGCGGAGACCGCAACATTCTTCTCCTTTGGAACCAACGACCTTACCCAGATGACCTTTGGATTTTCACGCGATGACATTGGTGGATTTGTTCCCGAATATGTTGAGCAGAAAATTCTTCCAGTAGATCCATTCGTTGTGATCGACTTCGAAGGCGTTGGCCAGCTGATGAAAATGGCCGTTGACAAAGGACGTTCCACCCGCAAAGATCTGAAGATCGGTATCTGCGGCGAACATGGCGGCGAACCCGCTTCCGTTGAATTCTGCCATTCGCTGGGATTCAATTACGTTAGCTGCTCTCCTTTCCGCGTTCCAATTGCACGTTTGGCTGCAGCCCAGGCTGTGATCAAACAGAAAAAAGCGGCTGCCGCAAAAAGTGTCATCAAAGCAGTCGCCAAAAAACCTGCCGTAAAAAAGGTCGTAAAGAAAAAGTAACCTTTAGATTACCACATTTGAGAAGGCTGATCCGGAAACGGATCGGCCTTTTTTGTATAATCAATGTTTCGGAGCATCCTTCTTGCAGCAGGCCGGCAGCTTATCGTAGGCAACTTTGTCACAAGGCACATCATCGGCATCATAACCAAGTTTTGAAATCTTTTTCCGCAATTCTTCAGGAGTGGTGCTCTTTGTGTTGTACTTAACGGTCACGATTTTTGTCTCCACATCCAGAGAAACATCCTTCACCCCCTTTTCATAAGCCATACCTCCCTCAATTCTATCTTTGCATTGATTGCACATGGCAGAGGTCTTGATTTTTATTGTTTCGATTTTTTTGTCCTGCGAAAAGGTATTTTCCGCAAATAACATGGTGCATAGCACGGCCAGGAGAAACCCGGTGAAAATTTTTGTTGCTTTCATAAATTGAAAATTTGAAGATGTGAAAATTTGAAGATTTTATTAATAAGCAATATTCGTCATTGGTCATTCGTCATTGGTCATTCGTCATTTACTTGATTGTCATTCTGATCCCTGCGTAAACCGAAATCCCGATTACGGGGCCCCAGGCCATAGAGGCATCGAAATGGGTATGCCAGGGCTTCCAGTATTCTGCAATTGGGTCCATCTGCCGGTAATTCGTAAGATTTTCCCCGCCCAGGTAAATATCGAAATATTTAAACTTCCTGGTGATCTGGCCAAGTAAATTGAACCACACGGGTGAATTGGCCGGCCGCTGCAAAGCGACAGGCATTTTCTGCGTATCAGGCAGCCTTGCCGGACCATTCAGCTGACCGGTGAGATCAAACTTCCATCTCTCGAACTTTGTTGCATAGGAAACAGTCACCAGTCCCTTATAGGCATTGACCATGGCCTTCTTCCTGAGCGTACCGCCCTCCGTAGTCTTTACGTCGTTGAGCCGGAACGCCGCTGTAATCGATAGCTGGTGAAGCGGTGAAAATATCAGTTGAGCCTGTACTACATTCGCATAGGATTTGCCATCCAGGTTATAAAAGAATACCGCGGTTGGGAGACTGTCCTGATCCACCACAACCTGTTTGACAAAACTCGTCCGGTAACCATCTACGCTAAACTCGGCTTTGTGATCGAAGAGCATGAAATTCCAGGTAAGGTTCAGCCCATAGTTCCATGCTTCCTCATTTGAAAGGCCGGGAGCAAAAAACAGTGCACGCTGACTGATAAATACAGCACTGTTTTCGGCCAGGAGATTGGGACTTCTATACCCTTTCCCAACCGAGCCGCGAACCGACAAATCTTTGGTCAGGTTCAGCCGGAGATGAAGCCTCGGGGTCAGAAAATATCCGAACTGGCTGTTATAATCTCCCCTTAAACCTGCGATCAGCGTAAACTTATCTTTCAAGTCGAAGGTATATTCAAAAAACGCACCTCCTGCCCACTCCGACCGGTCCATGATGTAGGTAACCAGTGAATCACCCACCAGGGTAAACAGATCAGCATCGGTAGGTGATACGCTATCAGGCAAATACTGATAACGGTATGCAAGCCGGGTCTGTAGAAAATTTTCAGAATAATCATCAATAAAGTAACTGAATCCTGCTGAGATCCTATGCTGATTTTCTTTAAACTGGGAGGTGAAAATCAGGTTGGCATTGAGGTTTTGCTCATGTCCATGATAGGTATTGATTCCATAAAAACCATCCTGCTGATGGTTTATACCTGATACTATGAGCCCAAGACTTGATTCGGCCCCATTATGAAACATGACTCCATTTTTCCAAAATGCCTCAATGCGATTGGTTTTCACACCAATCCCATACTGTTTGGCATTGCTGGTAATGCCATTGGTGTCAAAGTTAAAACTATCCTTATCAAAATCCATTTGCCCGCCATTCCGGTCTTCATAAAGGTATTTGATGCCGAGCCTCGAAACCCATTTTCCTGCGACAATATAATCCCAGCGATTGAAGCCGGTGAGCGTAGTCACTTTAGGCATATCCATAAAGCCATCGCCATTCCGGTCAAACTTATAACGAAAATCAGCTGCGTGGATCAATAAGGATGTACTGAGTTTATCGTTGATTTTAATTGCTCCATCCGCATTGGCTTCAAACCGGAGGTTGCTGTTTCCAAAAAGATTTATAAACAGTTTTTCACTCGTTTCCGGCTTTTTATACTCCACATTGATCTGGCCTGTGATCGATTCATAACCCTGAACCACCGAAGAGGTACCCTTTGCCACCTGAATGGACTCCATCCACGATCCGGGGATGTAATTCAGGCCATAGGCCGTGGCCAATCCGCGGATCAAAGGGACATTCTCGGTCATGATCTGGCTATAGACGCCTGACAATCCGAGGAGCTGGATTTGCCTTGCCCCGGTAACAGCATCGCTGTAAGAAACATCGACCGAGGCATTCGTCTCAAAACTTTCGGCCAGGTTGCAGCAGGCCGCCCGCTGAAGCTCTCCGGTTGTTATCACCGTTGTCTGCCTGGCATTGAGCCTTGAAATGAAGGTATTGTCAGGCTTCCCGCTGATGGTGACTTCCGAAAGGTTTTGAACATCGGGAATAAGCACGATGTTCAGTTTGCTTTTATCAGATGATACGGAAATTGTATCTCCGCGATAGCCCATCAGGCTTACCACAAGCCGGGATACTTGCACACCTGATCTGGTAAGTTTGAACCGCCCGTTTTTATCGGTGAAGGTACCGTTGGTGGTACCAAGCCAGAAAATATTCACCCCAGGCAACCCGATTTTTTTTCCATCGACAGCTTGTTCTGTGACCGTTCCCTGCACTGTTTGGGATTGTGCTCCCTGACCGGTCAGAACTCCTGCCAACGTAAATACATATGTAATTATCCAAAGAATTTTCATCATCCGTTGCTTAAAAAATTAACTGATTGGAATCACAGGTCCAGCCGGGGAATGATAAAACAATGATCCGGGCAAGACAATCTAAGCAATCGAAAGATGGGCAGGAATTTTGGCTTGATGAAGGAAATGGATCAACCTTTTTCCTGAAAGAGGGGGAGAATAAAACTGAAAAAAGCTGGCTGGTATTGAGATGTTCTCATTGACTGCTGGTTCTTCTAACGGAACTAAATATTGAGGCGTCAGGACTGAAATCGATTTAATCACCAGCTTTTCAGTCAATTCAGAAGCAAATTCAAGTCTCAGAAAAGAATTTATGCTGATGCAGCATGGGGAAGCATCTATATTCATCGGTACCGAAGATGCTTCAGTACCTGTTTGATCGCGATAGGCATATTCGGCCTCTTCCTCTCCACAGCATGAAGAAACGGGAGCATTGAAAAGTCCCGGATAGACCGTCACATCCATGTTTTGGCTGCTGGTGCATATATGCTGAAGAAATGAGATTCCCATGGTACTGAAAAGGAAAACCATTAATAAAAGAATGACAGCTATATGTTTAACTACTTTCATCATGTTATTGGATCATGCAAAGTTACCAAAATTACGGGTTCAGGAGACCTTCAGCGCAAAACAAATTCAGATGGCGGAATATTTCTTATTAACTTGCATAAAAAAAGCCGTGAATAAAATTGGATGGCTCATAGTAATTTTGGCCACTATCCTGGTTTCTTGTAACCAAAATCAGGAAATAAATGGATTGCATGTTCGATCCCAGGATTATTTAGGTCAGGTATTGCCGAATGAAAGGCCCAAGGTGTTTGCAGGGGGCATCATCTCAACGGGCATGTCGGAACGTGATATTTCTATCTCGCATGATGGGAACGAAATTTACTACAGTCTCTCTTCCGGCGACTGGTCAACCATCATGGTGGCCAGGCGGATCAATGGGAGCTGGTTCGATCCGGTGGTTGCTGAATTTGCCAGGGACACTACCCGTTTTTTCTCAGCGCCGAGTATCTCCCATGACGGGCTGCGCATTCTTTTTTCATCTTCAGAACGGGGAATGAGAAATCAGCAAATCTGGAAGGCTGAAAGGGAACCGGGCGGGACATGGGGAAAACCCTGTTTGCTTCCTCCGTCGATCAACACCACACAGGACGAATTTTATCCCTCCCTTGCAAAAAACGGAAATCTATATTTTTCCAGGCGTGACACCCTGACAAAAAAAACCAGCATCTACTTTTCAAAGTGGGAGAATGGCGAATTTTCGTTACCGTTACCCTTACCTGCCCCTGTAAACGGGCCAGGGTTTATTTATAATGCCAGCATCGCGCCGGATGAAAGTTTTCTGGTCGCCTGTGCGGTTGGACGGGATTCGCTCAGCGCTTCAAAGGCCTCGACCTACATGCTTTTTTTTCACAATCCGGATGGGACCTGGAGTAAGGGCATCGACCTTGTGAAAACACTCCGGCTGCCTTGCAGGGAGGCCATCAGCATGTCGGTGAGTCCCAATGGCACCTATCTATTTTATGCAGCAGCCAATCGCACCCAGTCATACAAGGATTTTGCCCCCGGATGGGAATTATCCAACTTTCATCGCATCCGGAATCTGCAGGGCAACGGAAGTTCGGATATTTTCTGGTTCAACTTCAAAAAAGTGATGTTCCGCTTATAGCTGAACCTTGTCGAATCAGGTTATTTCACCTGGGCGATGGCATAGGCAAGTGCTTTCTGAATCATTTCAATCGGTGGAGATTCAATAAAGCCCTTTTCTGTGAGGGACTTGGTAAGTCCACGGGCATGATCAATATCTTTCTTCGCCTTTTGAAAAGCTTCATCCCAGGTCATGTTGATGCGTGCAACACCATCTTTGATCGCCTGCATGGCTACGTCGGCAGCCTCTTGCGGAAAGACAGCTGCCTCTTCCATATTTGGAACGATATTCTCCACATTGATACCCCGTTTTTCGGCATAATCGGCCAGAGAGTGAGCCGCTGCAATGGCCATTGTATCAGTGATTTTTTTCGCCCGAACCATCAGTGCCCCTTTCAGAATCCCCGGAAAACCAATCGAATTGTTAACCTGGTTTGGGAAATCACCACGTCCTGTTGCTACGATGAATGCACCCTCCTCTTTGGCAGCATAGGGATAAATTTCGGGGACAGGGTTAGCGCAACAGAACACGATCGATTTATCAGCCATACTTTTGATCCATGGGCGCTTGATCACGTCGGGACCAGGAGTTGAGAGGGATATCAGGACATCGGCATTTTTCATTGCTTCCGCGATGTCAGGAACCTTACCGGGATTCGTCGTTTGACAGAGCTCCCACTTCCGGTAAAACCGTGCATCTGATTTAATATCTTCACGGCCAATGTGAAGTGATCCTTTGGTGTCGAACAAGATCATTTTTGCAGGATCCGCCCCATCGGTAATCAACAGCCTGGCAATGGTGGTGTTGGATGCACCGGCTCCATTCAGAACAATCCTGACATCACCTATTTTTTTTCCAGCCAGCTTAAGGGCATTGATCACTCCGGCAAGGGTCACACAGGCGGTACCCTGCGCATCGTCGTGCCAAACCGGAATGTCACATTCCTCACGAAGTACGTCCAATACCCTATAACAATTGGGCTGAGAAATATCCTCCAGGTTAACTGCGCCAAAGCTCGGCTGGCACATCTTCACGAATTCGATGATTTTTTCAGGGTCATTTTTCCCGTCCTTCCCTTTGCTGTCAATGCATAAAGCAACGGCATCAACACCTCCGAGATACTTCATCAAAAATGCTTTGCCTTCCATCACACCAAGTCCTCCTGAAGGGGTGCAGTCGCCATCGCCCAGCACACGGGTTGAGTCACTTACCACGGCGACCAGGTTTCCCCGGTTCGTAAGATCGAATGAGGTGTCGTTGTTATCCCGGATATTGGTTGAAACCCTTGACACGCCGGGAGTGTACCAAACATTAAACCAGTTAAAGCCAGGAACAGGCGCCTTGGGGACGGTTTGTATTTTACCCTGGTAAAATGTATGGGCATCCTCCGAAAGTTGTTTCAAAAACAATGTCTTCGCCTTAGCAACCTGCTCAGGGGTAAAGGTCGATGGAAAAATTTCGTTGAGGTTCTCTAGCGATACGGATAATTCTTTCATGTGCGTAGTTTTTTGGTAAAGTTATAGAAATATTCCAGAAATAGTTCTGTATTGGCCTGGAAAAAAAACAATCAAAATTACCAATGTTACGATTTTGTTGTATATTCGCCTTGGTTATTCATCTTAATTTTAATGTATTATGTCAAAAGGAAAAGTAAAATTCTTTAATGAAAGAAAAGGTTTTGGGTTCATCCTGGATGATGAAAGCCAGCAAGACGTATTTGTTCATGTAAGTGGACTGATAGACAAAATTCGTGAAAATGACCAGGTTAGTTTCGATCTTACTGAAGACAACCGGGGGAAAAAGGCCATTAACGTTCGAAGAGACTAGATCAATTTCATGGGCATTAAAAAAAAGAGCGACGCCACAAGCCTCGCTCTTTTTTATTGGGTCAATTAATAAATACCTCCTGAATAATTGTGTTCCAGGATTGGTTAATTGAGGGGTTCTAGGTGCATTTGCAAGGTTCCATTCAAATACATCTGAATCCAGTCAACAGGTACCGGTCCGTTAAGGGTCCCATATATGCGGAAGTAAAAAGCTGTGCTTCCGAGATAGGGGCGGATATTGGTATTGTTCATGGTAAGGGTTACGGTTTTTGCAGCAGGAACAGGAACTATAACGGTACCAACCTCCTGAAAAGGATTAAAATCGGAAGTTTGTGATATTTCTCCCCGGGCAGATTGGAGCCAACCAAAAGTCAGCGTATCAGGTTGAACAATGGTGAGGGTACATTGTGAAAACTCCGTATTTCCAACAACACCGCTGGAGAGTCCATAGGCATTCAGAATACTGTCAAGATTGGCATTGATAGACCCGGAATATAGCAGTTGTTCTCCACTTTTAAACGTTGATGGCGTAAAGGTGAACGACTGCTGGGGAATCTTATAGGAAACATCAATGACCGTAAGTTCCTTTAATTTTGAACAGGATGAAAAAAAGAGAACCGGGAAGATGGCCATTGCAAACATTATCAATTGGATTCGAATTTTCATGATATTTAAATTTAAGTTAACACTAGATTGAAATCAAAAAACTATTTATTCAGCATGACCGGCATGACCAACATCAGGATATCCTCCTCCTTGTTTTCGCTGTTTACAGGAGTAAGGATCCCTGCCCTGTTGGGCGCAGACATTTCAAGCCGGACTTCATTGGTTTCGATGTTATTCAACATCTCCAGAAGAAATTTTGAATTAAATCCTATTTCGAGATCTTCACCTTCATAGGAGCAACTGAGCCGCTCCCTTGCTTCGTTTGAAAAATCAATATCTTCGGCGCTGAGCAAAAGCTCCTGTCCCGAAACCTTGAATCGGATCTGGTGTGTTGATTGGTTTGCGAAGATTGAAACCCGACGGATGGTGGTGAGCAGTGCATGCCGGTCAATCGTCAGTTTATTCGGATTTTCCTTGGGGATGACGGCATCATAATTCGGATATCTTCCGTCAATCAGGCGGCAAATCAAATGGAAATTTGAAAAGGAGAAGAATGCATTTGTTTTGTTATATTCGATGGTGACGGGCATCTCCTGGGCGAATAAAAGTCCTTTCAGCAAATTCATCGGTTTTTTGGGAAGAATGAACGAGGCTGAATCGTTCGATTTCAGGTCTGTCCGTTTATAACGTACCAGTTTGTGGGCATCGGTTGCCACAAATGTAACATCTTCAGGAGAAAGTTCACAAAAAACGCCGGAAAGGACAAGTCTTAATTCATCATTGCCCGTAGCAAACAGTGTTTTGTTTATGGCTTGTGCCATCAAACGGGAATCGAAGGTGATTGCTGTCGTATCTTCCAGCGCGGGAGTACGGGGATATTCCTCGCTTTTGTGGCCAGAAAGCTTGTATTTTCCATCTCCTGCTGATATTTCAATCATCAGGGTTACCTGGTTTATGTTAAAGGAAACAGGAATATCGGGAAATGTCTTCAGGGTATCTACCAGAATTTTCGCAGGAATTGCAATACAGCCAGGATTTTCGGCCATATCTGGTTTTACAGTAACCCGCATCGTTGTTTCAAGGTCGGAAGAGGTAATGATCAAATCATCATCTGTGAGTTCAAAAAGAAAATCATCCAGGATGGGGAGGGTGTTGTTGGAATTGATTACCCCCAGGATGGCCTGAAGGTTTTTTAATAAAATTGTACTGGAGATGATAAATTTCATGGCAGTGTTTTTTTATGAAAATTGTTCAAATATACGACTAATAATCTGTTCCGGCAATATTATTTATATTCATTATAACTTATCTGGATCGGTCTTTTTCTTACTGAATTCGAATTTTCGCTCCTCCCCTTTAAGCAATCGCTGTATGTTTTTGCGATGGGTTAGCGGAATAAATAGAGCAACTATCAAGGATAACCCGACCAAACCGGGATGGCGGATGCCCATCACAAAAATCACCACCAAAGGAAAAACCATGGATGCAATGATAGAGGAGAGAGAAACATAATGGGTGATTGCCAGGACAAGAATGAAAACCACAAGGACCAGAAGCAGCGCAAGGGGAAAAAGGGATATTCCTGCACCTGCAATGGTGCCGACTCCTTTACCTCCTTTAAATCCTGAATAAACCGGAAAAACATGACCCAACACCGCTGCAATGGCCATCCCGATTCTGACGTACACCATCATCTCTGAGGATAAGTCCGGAACAGGCAGCCACACGGCAAGCTGAACAGCAAGCCAGCCTTTGAAGACATCGACCAGCATCACCGGGATGCCTGCTTTATATCCCAGGACCCTGATGACATTGGTTGCGCCCGCATTTCCGCTTCCGTGCTGCCTGACATCGACACCATAAAGCAGTTTGCCAATCCAAACGGCAGATGAAACGGATCCCAACAAGTAGGCCGCAAGGATCTCCAAAACGATATAAATTGCTGTCATCTTTAAGAAAATTTGTTTATCACCCAATCAGGATGCAAAGTAAAATAAATTCCGGATACCTATTGATCATCGACATTTTGAAATTTTCTGAGAAATTCCCGCTTCTTCCGGTCTGTTGCAAGGGTGTATGCAAATCCCCTGGCCAGTTTGCTAACCCTTTTCTGTTCAGATTTGGATTGGGCCTCCTTCCTGATGATGTCATTGAAAACAAGGTCAGATGAAAGCGCCTGCAGCACATTGTTGCGGAAATTGAAGAAAAACCAGTCATCTTTGGTTATTTCAATATAAAATGTAAATTCGTCGCCATTTCGTTTCTTTGTAAACTCAATGGTTCCTTTCGCATAACGGTTCAACTGGGTTTTTCCCACACTGGCGATCCCTATATTGCCATATGAAACATACGATTTTGTCAGGGTATCCCATTTCATCCATAAATCGGCCAAAAACATTGTGTGCTCGAGCGCTTCCGGGATTTTTTTATATTTCCCGAGAAGTTCCTGTTCGTTTTTCAACCTGACAAACTCTGCACTGTCAAGCAGGTTTTCCATGACCATGGCATAGGGTGTCCGCATCAGGTTGATCCCGCCAAGATTGGTCGATTCAATCTGGTTGGTGAACCGATCCAATCCCTTTTCGGAAAATGGGAAATCAATGGCCATGGCCATATGTATTCTGGTCGAATCGGGTATAATGAAATAATCAATTGTGCCGAAATTTTGCATGTTCATTGCTCCCGGGTCAAGGCTTAAATTGAGTTTACCTTCACCCCGAACCATACAATATCCTGTATTCAGTGCCAGGTAATTGCCATTTTCCGTAAGGTTTTTCAGTTTCTCGGGTTTGGAAATACGGAATTCAGCCGTAGGAACATTATATTCGATCATGCCCTCGGCCGAAACAATGGTGGAATCACTGAAGCTGATTTTTCTCCTGAAAATGGAGGGGCTGATCTTCACCTCCGTATTAAAAAACATCAATCCCAGGGTGATGGGTTCCTGTGCCATGTTTTTCAAAGGCAGGATAACAGGGATTTGCACATGGTTCGGATTGATCGGACTGCTAAATTTAACCCATTCCGGACGTTCTTGAAAACAATCAGTAATCAGGTGAAAACCCCCATCGAAAATCAACCTTTTTTCTGCAGCCTGGATTGACACCTCCCCTTTGAATGCGAATTGGGGGCTCAGTTTAAAATCCGAAGAATCACTGATAACGCCCTTTGCAACAGTATGAAGGACGGTATCCTCTTCCACGCTGATACGATCAAAATGGATCTTTTCAAGCGTTCCCTCCCTGTCCTTGTAATCATAATCACCCCGGCCTGTATAATTTTTCCTGGAGGCGATTGAAATCTCTGCGTTATAAAATTGATGGAATTTTGATTTTGTATTGGCAATGATGATGGCATGGTTCAGGATCTGCATTTGGGCATTCTTTAAAATAATCACCTTTCCTGAATCCGGATAAATAGCTGCATCAGCTACTTTAATAATCTTCACATCCTTGGCGTTGATAACATTGGTGCGTAAATTATAGGTTGCATTGGCTGCGAAAAATTTCAGGGAATCCTGCAAAGGATGAACCGATATGAACTCAGCGCCGGTATAGGCCTGGTTGATGAGTTGCGACAAACTCAGTGAATCCGACATATACTTCATGCTCTGTTCGTTGGCAAGCAAAATCTCTTCACTGTCGATAAGCCAGTCAAACCGGTCCATCGAACACACATATTTGTTAATGGGAAATTCCACTTTGGAAATTCCGACATTTGATTTGAATTCTCCTTTTCGTTTGTCGAAATCGAAATGCGTCTGATAATTTTTGGTGGAAATTGTAAGATCGGCCAGGTCGTACGATTTTATCCGGAAATTGGCTATGAGTGCATCAAATGTTCTTCGTTTAAAAGTAAATCCACGTGAATCCATTTCGGCATCCTTAATCTTAACATCTCCATTTCCGCTGAGTTTTCGTGGGGTAAGGGAAAGACTGCCTTTAAAAGTAGACTGTTCGTTGTACATGGCCATCTCTCTGGAAGTACTGGTAACTACAAGCGAATCCTTGTATGGAAGCCAAAATTCCTTCACAGAATCACCATATACAGTGGGGTATTCAACGGGCCCCTCCACCTCTGTCATCCTGACGTTATTGGCAAGGGTCTTCATCGAATCAGGCAAAAAAGTGTAATCAGTTGAAAGGGAAGTTGAATTAAGATAGCGGAGTGTTCCATTGCCTCTCAATCCCTTGTCGCTCAAATCGATTTTCGAAATAAAAATCCCCTTCCCTCCATATGCCGGGAACCCTGATGAATCGGTAATTTGCTCCAATCCCAGGGAATAGTCCGGTCGAACCTTTAGCGGCTTTGCGATAACCGGAAAGATGCCGGCAGAGGTGAGAGCACCAGTGAAATTCAAACTATCCGTGGCAACCACATCCAGACTGTGGATGGTAAAGGGTTGAACCTCAAAGAAAAAGTTCTCCTTCTTATAAACACCTTTTTGAATGTACCCTTTGTTCCAAAAAACTAAGGCATTGTTGCGGTTGGTGAAGATTGGAAATTGAATCAGTGCTTTCAAACCCGATTTATTTCCAGGTTCATCAATTAACAGATCACCACTGAGTTTGGTGATGGCTGTATTGACCTTCACAATCGGGAAGGAGCCTGATTTAGGATCCCAGGTTTTACTTTTCACATAAAAAATCATGGAATCGACAAAAGGCATGTTGATCTTGAATGCATTATACTCGAATGAACAATCACGCGTGTAGAAATCAAAAAGACCGGCTACCATTTTTCCTGAAAAAACGAAGTCCATATCCTTTTTCAGCACCACTTCCGAATTCTTCGGATAAACATAAACCTGTTGAGAATCACTCAGAACAACCATCGGAACTCCCTGTATTTTGAAGTCAAAGGTTTCAAGGTTCAGCACGCCGTTGGCAGCGTTGGTCACGAAAGAATTAAAATAAATCACATCATAATCCGCTTTGGCATCACGCGCTTTTACATAATTATACAGCTTATTCTTAATATGGGCCACCTTCGTATCAAAGTCATATACCAAAAATCCCCTGGTGGCCAGATTCAGCAACTGAACCTCAACCTGTTCAGCCGGTTTATTCATATACCGGGTCAATTCATCCAGGGTAAATTCTTTCGTTTTGCTTTTGTCCGTGAAAAATTTAATCAGGTTCAGCGGGTTAATCTCATCGAGTCCCTTGAGTTTTTCATAGCGATGCTGGGAGTAATAACTGCTTGATTCAAAAACTGCTTTGCTCTCTTTTGAAGGGCCCTTCATCATTTCAAAGCTAATCCTTGGCTCTCCTACATTCCAATAAAGTGCTTCACAATAAATTTCAATTTTATGAAAAGAATCAAACCATGGACTGGTGATGGTCATGCGCTCATCCTTTGTAAAGGAGAGCTCCTTATTTGCATTGGTAGCCGTTTTATTATCCAGGTATTTCATCTGGAGTCCGGGATGAAATATCGAATCATTGTCATGATAAATCGTGACTGAAGCCATGCCTGAATTGATGCGGTCGGGCCGGATGATAAAGGTTTGTGAAGATGCAACAATGAAATCCCGGCCATCCTTTTTAAAATAAAGCCTGGCGTGGGTTGTCAGACCTCCCGATCCGATGATCCTGCTTCCTTCAATTGAAAACCCGCCGAGATAATCAATATTACTGAACAGCCTGGGAATGGCTATCGTTTTATCATAAGAAAAAAATCGGGGATAGGAGGCCTTTTCCTCCGTGACATCGGCGAGAACCTTATCCACATATCTTCCGGTAATGGGTGAAGGAAAATATTTCTTATGTGTAAAACTCACCGAATCGGCGGTGAATTTCGAAAACTGCATTTGAATCTCGTACTGTGAGAGACTTGCAAAAATTTTATTCGGATCCTCCCCAGCCCGTTTCCAATTTACCTTTCCCTCGTTGCCTTTCCACCGTGTAGTCAAAGGATAGTATGACCCGCTGGTTTCATATACATTCAGACTGTCATCATTTGCATAACAGGCAAGATCAGACTTGGGGAAATCGATCCTCGGAACAGTATCAAAGGAAAACTGGTAGGCAGGAGTTTTAATTCTCCATTTTGTAGTCGGTGATTTATAGATCAGGTTCTCCGCAAAGAGGTGGGAGGTGGACTCAAGAAAGGCGTAGAATTTCCGGTTGTTTTTATCAGCAAGCAGTTTAATAAGAATATCCGACCATGGCGCAAAACGGGACTCGGGCTGATAGGTATTTATATAGATGTTAAGGGCATTGATGTAATTGAAGAAATCGGGATAGGGTCTGATTTTTTTTCGTGCCATTTCGTTGATTATCAAATAGATAATCTTTTTTTGTACGGAGTTAAACTTCTCCTCGTTCCATTTCCCATAAAATTCTTTCAGAGAGGGGGCAATGATCTTCTGCTCATTGTCGGCCAGCTTCCCGAATATGGAATTTAATTCTGTCGAAAATTTTGCGGAATCACCTGAAAAATACAATCGTTTTTGGCCATAGATAACCAGCGACAAAATGGTGAAGAGCCCCACCATCATCAATTTCCTGATACCCTGGAAATAGCCTTTCCTCATTTTACAAATTTAGCGCCAATCCAGTCATTGTTTGATTTATGGCTGAAATAACGCAAACCGGCCTGTTCTGCGACCGACCTGATCTGCTCCAAATCACGCGCATAAAAACCACTTAGCAAAAGTATCCCGCCAGGATTTAAAATCCTTGTATATGCAGGAATATCAGAAAGCAGAACATTGCGGTTGATGTTCGCAATTACAAGATCAAATTCCGGCAGGGGAATGGCGGTAACATCACCCTGAAGAACCAAAACTGAGGCCGAATCATTCTTTTCCATGTTGTCAAGTGCATTGGCAAAAGCCCAGTCATCGTTGTCGATGGCCACCACCTGCTTCGCATGCATTTTAAAGGCAAGAATGGCCAACACGCCTGTTCCGCAACCCATATCAAGTATGCGTTTACCGCTCAAATCCTCCATCATCAGCAGTTCAAGCATGAGGGAAGTTGTTTCGTGATGTGCTGTCCCGAACGACATCTTCGGTTCGATCACAATGTCATATTGAATTCCCGGCACAGCTGGGTGAAATGGAGCCCGAACCTGGCATTTACCTGCTATTGTAACCGGTTCATAGGCACTTTCCCAAATCGCGTTCCAGTTTTGGGCTACAATTTTCTGCAATCCGGAGATGATGCCATGGTTATCGTGCAACTGCTTCAGGTATTCATTGATCAGGGGTTCATCGAAAACATCTTCACGAATAAAACCCTGGAACCCTGATTCCGATTCCAAAAAACTCTCAAAACCCATACCTGCGAGTTGAGCCATGGCAATTTCGGGGTCAAAATCACCGAAATTTGCCATATTGACTTCAAAATAGTCCATGATTACAGTGCTGATACAATTTGCATGAATTCATCGGTCTTCAGTGAAGCGCCACCGATCAAACCACCATCCACATCGGGCTGGGCAAATAGTTCTCCGGCATTTTTCCCATTGCAGCTTCCGCCGTATAAAATGGTTGTCTCATCAGCTGTCTTGGCATCATATTTTTTTGCTACCAACCCCCTGATGTAGGCATGCATCTCCTGCGCCTGTTCCTTACTCGCTGTTACGCCCGTGCCAATGGCCCACACCGGTTCATAGGCAATAACCACATTCCGGAACGCTTCAGTGGTAAGATGAAACAGTGATTCGACCAGCTGGTCATTGACTACTTTAAAATGCTGATTTGCTTCTCTTTCTGATAAAATTTCTCCACAGCAAAATATGGGACGGATACCGTGCTTCAGCAGCGCATCGACCTTCTTCATCAGAAATTGGTGGGTCTCATTGAAATATTTCCGTCGTTCGGAATGTCCGATGATGCAATAGGCGACATTCAGTTCTTTCAGCATCAGCGGGCTGATTTCACCTGTAAAGGCCCCCGAATCCTCCGGATAAATATTTTGGGCCCCGACAGTAAAATTTGATTCAAAGGCAACATCCATGGCCATTTCAATGTACAATGCCGGCGGGCAAAGAACAACCTCTGCATTGGTTAACGTGACTTCATCAAGGGCATCTGCGATCTCGGTGATCAGCGTCTCAGCTTCGGAAAAAGTTTTATTCATTTTCCAGTTTCCTGCAACAATCTTCTTTCTCATTTTATAATTATTTTGGTGATTAGGTTAGTTTAACTTCAGGTAACAAGGTAACAAGGTAACAAGGTAACAGGGTAACAAGGTAACAAGGTAACAAGGTAACAGGGTAACATTATCAATGCAATCTGATCCTTGGATCAAGCAAACCATAGATGATGTCCACAAAAAAATTAATGACAATCAGGATGATGGAGATAAAGAGGACGGCACCCATCACCACCGGAAAATCATATTTTTCAAGTGCATTTACGATCACCACCCCAATACCTTTCCAGTCGAACACAAATTCAACAAAGACTGCTCCTGCCAGAAGTGAAGCAAGCCATCCGGAGATGGCTGTGACTACAGGGTTCAATGCATTTTTAAGGGCATGTTTCAGAATGATCCTGGATTTGCTTAATCCTTTTGCCCTTGCCGTTCTGATGTAATCCTGGGTCATCACCTCCAGCAGGGAATTTCGCGTAAGTTCAACAATAATGGCCAGCGGACGGATTCCGAGGGTGATGGCTGGAAGAATCAGGTTTTTGAGTTCAAGGAAGCTGCCTTGTCCAAAATCATCTACCCCATAAAGGCTGCCTGACATATTCAGTCCGGTGAACCGGACAAGCACAAATGCAAAGATCCACGCATTGAGAATGGCTACGAAAAATGAGGGCAATGACATTCCAAGCACAGAAAAAACAAGGGAGAGGCGGTCGATGAGACTGTTCTTGTAGATGGCACATACAATGCCGACAGCTATTCCGATCACGATGGCGAAGGCCATGGCAACACATGCCAAAATGATCGTATTCACAAAACCTTCAGCCAGGATTTCTGACACATTCCTCTTTGACTGATACGACCGGCGGAGGTAGGGCTCCTTCAGAACAAGCGCAGAACTTCCGAAAGAGATGATTTTCAGGGTTTTGTCATATTTGGCCGGATCAAGAAACCAAAAATTCTCAGCATCTTTAACATTGTGAAGTGAAAGTGGTGAAAGATCATTCAGATAATTTAAAAACTGGATTGTCAATGGTTTGTCACGGCCCAGATCTTTATTTATGGCCTCCACTGAAGCATTATCTGCGCGCTGCCCAAGCATCATACGTGCCGGATCTCCCGGCAGGACATTGAAAAGCAGGAAAACCACCATGATAACCCCGAAAAGGACAAGAATACCGTACCAGAATCGTTTTAGAATGAATTGGCCCATAGGAATGCTACAATTTCTTACTTCGACATGTACTTCTGCCTGATTTCATCGTATGCCGGAAAATCGCGGAATCCCCATTTAGCAAGTACGATGCCATCTTTCAAAAGAATGAGTCCGGGGTTGGAACGGACCATGGTTTTAAGCACCACATCATCGGCGAGGTAATAGTCAAATGCAGTTCCATGGGCCATTCTGAATTGTTTGATTTCACCGGGAAAGGAATTGGTGAGGCAGATGAAGGAATATCCATCCTGCGTGGCTTTTTTATACAGCGGGAGGATCCTGTGAAAACCATCCTGGTCAGTCATGCCAAGGTTATAGGCCACTAAAACAAACTGAAAATCAGGATTATTCAAAATGCTGGATGTAAAATCAATTCCATGCTGATCTTCTGCACGCAGCACCAACCCCTGATTTTTATTCGGATCAACCACGCGCTGGCTTTTAAAGATCCAGTTGGCCAGCCATACAGAATCATTCCATGGGTAATTCGGCGAGATAAACTCCTTTTCCTCCCCGGTCAGTTTGTTTTTATAGGTAACGTGAAATGTTACCGGCCATGTTTCGGTCCTATTAACACGATTACCCACCTTCCATGCCATAAAATCGATTATCGGCAGGTGCCGGTAGCAATAAATTGACAAGGCGGAGAAGGCAACCGCAGAAATAAACAACATGGTAAAATCACCCCACGATGGTAAAAGGCTTTTAAATTTCTTCCGCCAGATAAAAATGGGAACTACAAAACCCATCAGAATAACATTTTTGATGAATGTTTGTATATTGGTAATTTTCAATGCCTCCCCAAAACATCCACAATCGGGGACCAGGTTGTAAACCGCATCGAAAAATGTAAGTATTGTAAAGTAAATCATCATGAGCAATAAAATCCAAGCCATTTTACGGATCCAAAAATTGAACAGGAGGCTCACGCCGATTAAAAATTCAAGTGCACATAAAAATATAGTCAGGTAGAGGCTGAACGGGATGAACCAGGGAATGTTAAAGGCAAGAAAGTAATCCTCCATCCTGTAAACGGTTCCCAATGGATCAATTCCCTTCACAAAACCTGAGTAAACAAATACAAGTCCAACGAGGATGCGGAAAAAAGTTCTTAAAATTCTCATACTCCTTTGAATATTTCTGAGGCTAAAATTAACAATTTTCTGGGTTTTGGTCGTACTTTTGGCACCGTTTTTAATAAAGAAATGAACAAACTTTTTTGTAACACCAAAGAATTGGATCTATCCATCCCTCAGGTGATGGGGATTTTGAATATCACGCCCGATTCGTTTTTCGATGGAGGGAGATATGAGGCCTGCGATGCACAGTTGCACCAGGCAGAAAAGATGTTGAATGATGGAGCAGCGATTATCGATATTGGAGCGGTGTCAACCCGTCCAGGAGCTCCGGAAGTGAGTGAAGTCCTGGAAATTGAACGACTGCTTCCGCCACTGAAATCCATACGCAACCATTTTCCCGGATGTTTAATTTCTGTTGATACATACCGGCCTGCGGTAGCCAAAGCAGCAGTTGATGAAGGAGCTGATATCATTAATGACATCTATGGCGGCCGTTTTGAAACAGGTATGTTTGAAACCATTGCTTCACTCAAGGTGCCGTACATCCTGATGCATATGAAAGGAACCCCACAAACCATGCAGCAGGAACCAGAATACAACAATGTCGTCATGGAGGTCAGCTATTTTTTTGAGCAGAGAATTGCCCTATGCCGGGAGAAAGGGATCCGGCAGGTGCTGATTGACCCTGGTTTTGGTTTCGGAAAAACAGCCGACCATAATTTCGCACTGCTGTCGCACCTGGACGCGTTAAAATCAATGGGATATCCCATTGTTGCAGGCCTTTCACGTAAATCGATGATCACCCGTGTGCTGAAAATCAATCCGGAAAACGCTAAAAACGGCACAACCGTATTGAATACCATTGCATTGATAAAAGGGGCCGACATCCTGCGGGTGCATGATGTGAAGGAGGCCATGGAAGCGATCAGGCTGGTGCAAATGGTCAGTTAGCCGAAATTTGTTACCTTTGGAAAAACGTGACGCAGGAAGCGTGACGCGTGACGCGTGACGCAAAAAACGTGACAATTTGAAAATTTTATGCTGTTAGTCGGGCTTTTCAGTCTTCGCATTGTTGATATCATCGATATTATTTTATTTGCCATTCTCCTTTATGAAATATACAACCTCGTAAAAGGAACTGCAGGGATAAGAATTTTTATCGGTATTATCGCCATCTATATCATCTGGAAAGTTGTGAAAGCTTTGCAGATGCAATTGCTTACCGAGATTTTGGGACAGTTTATCAGCGTTGGCGTCATTGCCCTGATTGTTGTATTTCAACCTGAAATAAGGCAATTCCTTCTGATGGTCGGGAATACCAGGATCATTAAAAATCAAAGGCAACGGTTTCTGTTCTGGCGGTTTAAAATCAACAATCCTGTCAATCTGAATATTGATAAAATTGTAAAAGCCTGCCAGAAAATGGCTGAGACCAAAACAGGGGCCCTGATTGTCATTACGCAACAAAATGAGCTGGTGCAATACGTAGCAACCGGCCAACCCATTGATTGCAAAATTTCGGAGGTCATGCTTGAAACGATCTTCTTTAAAAACAGTCCATTGCATGACGGGGCGGTGGTCATAACCGGTGATCATATTCGCGCTGCACGTTGCATTCTTCCCGTTTCAAACAAAGGAATCATACCCTCCTACTATGGTTTGCGCCACCGTGCTGCTGTTGGAATCACCGAGAAATCGGATGCCATCGCCATTGTCGTTTCAGAAGAACGAGGTGGAATTGCGTACAGTTATGAAGGCCATTTATATGAATACGTTTCACCAGCAACGCTGTCGACTGCGCTTGAAAATTTGTTCAAATAATTTGGAATATCAACGTTTCCGGGGCTTTTTAATTTTCGCTGAAGAATCGGCGATCCGCAGACTATCGGCCTTTCTTTTTTCTTCAAATTCTTTCACCAGCATGTCAGGTGTTTTTCCCAGGTTCATCAAGGCCAGTTTTGCATCATTTGTAAAATCACTCGACGGGTATTTTTCAATAAACAGAATGTAGGTTTCTCGCGCCCGGTCAAGGTCCTGCATCAGGTTCTCATAGATGAACGCCTTAAAGAACATGCACATGGGGGCTTTCGGCGCACCGGGATAATTCTGAATATATTGATCGAAAAATTTGAGTGACTTCGGGCCATCTCCTGAATTCATAGCAATATTTGCTGCTTTGAACACATACCCGGGTGACAATGAGTCGTTTGGATAATTCTTAACAAAATCCCCGTAAAAGGTTAGCAGGCTATCGGCTTTTTCTTTATTAAAGCTCACAACCTCAGGAGAAAAGATACTTTTTTCCAGGTTATCGATCCGGCTGATTATTTTTTCCTTCGAAGGTTTACATCCGGCCATTAACCCAATTGAAACCATTAAAACAAAAAGGATGTGTTTATTCATATCGTTGATTTTTCTGATTTTTTCCTGATTAGGAGAAGAGGCATCCTATCTTCTCCTTTTTTTTATTTGTGGGAACAGCATCTTGTAGGCTACTTCAACATTCCCTTTGCTGATATCAGTTAGCCGCCTTTTGAGCAACATCTTTTTAAGGGAAGGAATGCGGTCAACAAACACAATGCCTTCAATATGGTCATACTCATGCTGGATGATTCGGGCAATCACGCCGTCGAAGCGTTCATCGTGTTCAACAAAATTTTCATCCATATACTTCAAATAAATGACCGGCTTACGCAGGATGTCTTCCCTCAAACCGGGGAAACTCAGACATCCTTCGTTGAATGAAAACTCATCTCCCTCCTCTTTATAAATCCTTAGATTCAGAAATGCTTTTTTAAAATGTTCCGACTCCGGGTATTTCTCAGCAAACGCAGAAGCATCAATCACAATAAGACGGATTGACCGGTTCACCTGAGGAGCAGCCAATCCTACGCCATCCGACTGGTACATGGTTTCCCACATATTCCCGATAAGCTCTTTCAGACCTGGATAATCCACAGGGATCTCCTCTGCTACTTTCTTTAATACCGGATGGCCATATGCAACAACAGGCAAAATCATAAATTCTATTTTAATTATTTTTCCGCTACTTCGCTATCTCCATGTATGACTGCAATATAATCGTGGCGCTCACCGTATCGACCAGCGCCTTATCCTGCCTGACTTTTTTCTTCATTCCGGCTTCACGGATAGCACGTGTGGCCATGATCGATGTGAAACGTTCGTCGGCACGCACCACCGGGATCTCCGGGAAAGCCGCTTTGAGTTTAATTACAAAAGGCTCAATGTATACCGAAGATTCTGATGGGGAATTGTTCATCTGTTTTGGCTCACCCACAACAAAAAGCTCAACTGCATTTTGCCGCAGGTAATCCCTTAAATAATCCAGAACATCCATTGACCTTACTGCTGTCAAACCTGTTGCAATGATCTTCAATTCATCAGTAACGGCAAGGCCTGTTCTCTTCTGTCCATAATCAATTGCAAGAATCCTGCCCATACCTTGAATTTTGGGGCAAAGGTACAAAGATTTGAAATTTTAGCTAATTTTGGAAAACAGAAATCGCGTGAATTCATAAACATGACAAACCTCAAGCAAATTATCGAATCCGCCTGGGATGATCGGGAATGCCTGAAACAACCCGTTACCAGGGAAGCAATTTGCGAAGTGATCAAACAACTTGACCTTGGCAACCTCAGGGTCGCCAGCCAGGAGGAGGGGAAATGGGTTACCCATGAATGGATCAAAAAGGCCGTTATTCTTTATTTCCCTATCCGCAAGATGGAATTGACTGAGATTGGCCCTTTTCAATTCTATGATAAAATTCCGCTCAAGACCAATTGGGACAAACTGGGTGTCCGTGTTGTACCTCACGCTATTGCACGTTACGGATCCTATATCGCTGAAGGGGTCGTTATGATGCCCTCATATATTAATATTGGCGCGCATATTGAGACAGGAACCATGATCGACACCTGGGCAACGGTAGGGTCATGTGCCCAAATCGGCAAACATTGCCACCTGAGCGGCGGGGTTGGGATTGGGGGCGTACTGGAACCTGTTCAGGCAGCTCCGGTGATCATTGAAGACCACTGCTTCCTCGGCTCCCGAAGCATTGTGGTTGAGGGTGTTCATGTTGGCCGGGAGGCCGTGCTGGGGGCCAATGTCGTACTTACCGGATCGACCAGAATCATTGATGTTTCGGGGAGCGCTCCTGTTGAATACAAAGGAGATGTTCCTCCACGGTCCGTCGTTATTCCCGGTACACTTCCGAAGACATTTCCTGCAGGTGTTTACCAGGTTCCCTGCGCCCTGATCATTGGCCAGCGCAAAGCGTCGACAGACCTGAAAACATCATTAAACCAGGCATTGCGAGAATTTGATGTACCAGTATAGATGAAAAAAATACTGATTATTCAAACCGCCTCCATCGGAGATGTCATATTGGCAACTCCGGTTGCAGAAAAGTTGCACCACCATTTTCCTGGCGCACACATTGATTTCCTGTTAAAAAAAGGGACAGAAAGCCTCTTTACCGGGCACCCATTTCTTCACGATGTGTTGGTATGGGATAAGCAATCGCATGCCTACCTCAATTTTGACAAGCTCATGCACCGGGTGTGGCATGAAAAATATGACCTCGTGGTGAATATGCAGCGGTTTTTCCTGACGGGACTGATGACTGCTTTTTCGCGGGCCGGGATACGAACAGGTTTCGATAAAAACCCTTTATCCTTTTGCTTCACCAGGAAAATCCCTCACAAAATCGGCCATGGCATCCATGAAACCCGACGCAATTTATCACTGGTCAGGGACCTTACGGATGATTTGGATACCAAGCCACGGATTTATCCACGTGAATCGGATTTAAATCATGTGGCCCCCTTCAAATCCGGGTTATATTATACGTTGTCACCTGCTTCACTCTGGTTCACGAAACAATTTCCTGTTGAAAAGTGGGCTTCTTTGGCCAAACAGATTTCTTCAGATGCTACCATTTACCTTCTGGGATCTCCAGGTGATCAAAAACTTGGCGATGAAATCCTCTCCCAATCCGGCCATCCGGGGATAAAAAATCTTTCAGGAAAACTGACGTTTCTTCAATCAGCCGCACTGATGATGGATGCCCGGATGAATTTCACCAATGATTCAGCCCCTATGCATCTGGCATCGGCCGTAAATGCACCTGTTACGGCCATTTACTGTTCAACTGTTCCTGAATTCGGATTTGGCCCGCTTTCAGATGACGCCAGGATAGTGGAAAATCTGGAGAAATTGCCATGCAGACCCTGCGGACTTCACGGTTACACCGCCTGTCCGGAAAAACATTTCAAGTGTGCTTTTGGCATCAGAAATGAACAACTAACCTCACAATTGTAGATCAGGCCCCGTGATTTTTTAACAACTGGCGCCCTTGTGCAATTTGTCACTACCTTTGCACGTTTTTAGATTGAAATATATCCTGTCATCAATGACAGGAATTGATTACATTTTGAAATATGTCAACCATCGATAACGAAATTCAGCATTGCTTAACTGTTTTGCGCAGTGGAGGTACAATTTTGTACCCGACTGATACCATCTGGGGAATAGGTTGCGATGCAACCAATAGCATGGCTGTCGACAAGGTTTATCGGCTGAAAAGAAAGATGGAGCGCAAAAGTCTGATTATTTTAATTGACGAAGCTGAAAAAATAGAAGATTTTGTATCTGTCATTCCCGAAAACGCATGGGACCTGCTCGAACATGTTGACACCCCGTTGACCATTATTTACCCAGGCGCTAAAAATCTGGCTTACAATGTCATCGCAGTAGATCATTCCGTTGCCATTCGTGTTGTAAATAACGAATTCTGCAAAAGACTGATAAAACAGTTTGGGAAGCCCATTGTTTCCACTTCAGCCAATATTTCCGGCAATAAGCCTCCCAGGGGTTTTAAAAGCATCTCACGGGAGATCGTTGACGGCGTAGATTATGTGGTTAATGAGTCACTTGATCAGCTTCAGCAAGTTAAAGCCTCCCGAATCATCAAACTGAATCTGAACGGAGAATTCCGGATTATCCGTCATTAACCTCTCATTTTTCCTCCCTTGATAAAAAAAATAATTTTTCCCTTACTGATTTTATTCCTGGTTTTTTATGAGACTCAGGCGAATGTTGATCCGAATAGCAAACCCCTGAGGCATTCCATCAGCGGGAAAATCAGGGACCTTCACAGTGGTGAGGCGTTGCTGGGAGCCACCATTTTTGTTAAAGAGCTGAAAACCGGTGCTGTAAGCGATTTATATGGCAACTATTCTCTTACGTTGGATGAAGGGAATTACACGTTGGTATATTCCTACATCGGTTACCAAACCATTGAAAAATCAATTTTACTCAACAACGATCTGAAAATTTCCATTGAACTTGATCCACAGCAGCACCAGTTAAAGGAGGTGGAGATTACCAGTGAAAAAAATGACAAGAATGTTGTAAAACCCGAGATGAGTACATTTCGCATGGATATTAAAACCATACAGCGGATTCCTGCACTGATGGGAGAAGTGGATATCATCAAAGCCATCCAGTTACTCCCCGGAGTGCAGTCGGCGGGAGAGGGTTCCAGTGGTTTTAGTGTTCGGGGCGGCTCACCCGATCAAAATCTGATCCTCCTGGATGAGGCAACGGTGTATAATGCTTCTCACCTGATGGGTTTTTTCTCTGTATTCAACAATGATGCGATAAAGGATGTTAAACTCTACAAAGGGGATATACCGGCGAATTACGGAGGGAGACTTGCTTCGGTACTTGATGTGCGCATGAACGATGGCAATTCCAAGAAGTTTGAGATCAATGGCGGCATCGGAATTATTGCGAGCAGGCTCACGGTCGAAGGTCCTATTGTGAAGGACCGGGCTTCGTTCATCCTTTCAGGAAGGCGTACCTATGCGGATATTTTCCTTCCGCTTTCATCCAATAAGGCGCTCCAAAACAACAGTCTCTATTTTTATGATCTGAATGCAAAGGCAAACTACAGGATTAACGACAATAACCAGATTTTTTTGTCAGGCTATTTTGGCAGGGATGTGTTTAAAAACAACTTTGCAGGAATGAAATGGGGCAATGAGACGGCCACGCTCAGGTGGAATCACCTCTTTACGAAACAGTTGTTCTCGAATTTTTCGCTCATCTACAGCAACTACCTGTATAATCTCGGAACACCTGCCGGGAACAGCAATTCATTTGATTGGAATTCAAACCTCCGGGATCTCGGGGTGAAAGCCGACTTCAGCTATTACCTGAACACGAAAAACACCATTAAATTCGGAGCTTCCGTTATTTATCACATGTTCAACCCCGGTCAGGCCAAAGGAACAGGAGAAAAGACGGTGTTCGCCGATGTAAAAGTGCCAAACAACTATGCTTTTGAAACGGGCGTTTATGGCAACAATGAACAAAAAATCGGGGAGCACGTCACAGTCAAATACGGATTGCGCCTATCCATGTTTCAGAACATTGGCCCCGGAACGGTTTTTCATTACGATTCAACCTACACGGCTACCGATTCATCGGTTTACAATGCAGGGGTAATTTACAACACCTATATCGGGGTTGAACCGCGCCTTGGATTGCTCTACGATTTCAACAGCAAACATTCGGTAAAAGCCAGTTATGCAAGGACAAACCAGTACCTTCAACTTGCTCAGAATTCTACCGTCGGAACACCACTCGACATTTGGTTTCCCTCCAGTCCGAATGTCAAACCCCAAATTGCCGATCAGATCGCTGTGGGCTATTTCCGGAATTTTCGCAAAAACACCATTGAGACCTCTGTTGAGGCCTATTATAAGTGGATGAAGAATGTGGTCGATTTCAAGGATTTCGCCCAGTTGCTGCTCAACAATAAACTGGAAGGCGAGATTCGAAATGGAAAAGCATGGTCCTATGGCATTGAGTTTCTTGTCAGGCTCAATGAAGAAAAAATCAATGGATGGATCAGTTACACCTATTCCCGGACATTTCGTCAGATCAATGATATAAATGACAACAACCCCTATCCTGCCCCATACGATAAGCCCAACAACATCTCGATTGTATTGAACTATGTGATCAGCAAGCGTTTTACGGTCTCTGCCAACTGGGTTTATGCAACGGGAGCCCCGGTGACCTTCCCTACCGGACGGGCGGAGATTGGTGGAAAAATCGTACCCATCTATTCTGACCGGAATCAATACCGGTATCAGGATTACCATCGCCTCGACGTGTCACTCACCTTCTTCAGCAAACAAGTACCCGGCAGAAAGTTCAACTGGGACCTGAATTTTTCAGTGTACAATGCATACAATCGTCACAACACCTGGTCTATCAACTTTACCCAGGACAACCTGGATCCGAATGTTACCTATGCCGAAAAGGTCTACCTCTTCGGCATAATACCGTCAATCACATTTAATTTCCACTTCAACAATGATTAGGAAAATCCTGCAAATTGTTTTGCTCGCGTTGCTGACCGGAGCCTGCACCGAAAAAATCGATATAACCCTCGATAGCACCTATACGCGGTTGGTTGTAGACGGTAATATTGAATCGGATACCGGAGCATATGCCATTGCGCTTACAAAGTCAGCAGATTATTTTTCCAATGAACCTGTGCCAAGGGTGGTAAATGCACTTGTATGGATCAGTTCCGGTACGAATACGTTTTTACTGCACGAATCGAAAAAAGGCATCTCAGGGATATATGAAACCGACTCGAATTTTGCAGGATATACAGGTAATACATACACCCTTCATGTTGAACTGCCTGAAGAAATTGCCGGAAAATCGAGATTTGAAGCCTCCTCCTTCATGCCGTCTGTGACGCACCTCGATTCCATCGAAGCGGTGTTTAAACCTGAAATGGGTCGAAAAGGAATATGGATCATTAAATTGTGGGCCCAGGAGCCGGGTAATGAATCAAATTTCTATATGTTCAACCTCTATAAGAATGGCAAACTGCTTACCGATACCATTACAAAAAAGGTTGTTTCCGAAGATAAATTTTTCAATGGGAGTTATATGAATGGGGTGCCTGTTATGTATATAAACAATGATCATCCGTGGGAAACGATCTATCCGGGCGATACCATCATGCTGCAGATGTCGGGCATTACCAAAGAATATTTTGAGTTTATTAATGAGGTCAAGCAATCCGGATTTAACATTCCTTTTTTCAGCGGTCCGCCTGCAAATGTGAATGGAAATGTGAATAATGGTGGAGTTGGTTTTTTTGCTGCCTATTCAAATAGCTTTGCAAAAGCGGTGGTAAAATAGTCAAATGCCGGAATAAATGCTTAAGCTGCTCAACTGGTTCAACCAAACACATATCAAGATGAAAAAAAATCATACTGTCTTTTTGATTTTCCAGTTTATCGTGCTGGCTCTTTTATTGCAAACATCAGTTCTTGCACAGGATCGCTTAAAAAACCTTCCCGGGGCGTGGGCCGGGACCTTAACGTTTCAGGGTATCGAACTCCGGCTGGTCATGAACGTTTCGTTCAATGAAGGTGATAGTATGATTGTCACGTTCGACAGCCCTGATCAGGGCGCAAAGGATATTCCTACCAGCAAAGTCATCCTCAGGGAGGACTCCATTCTTGTTTCATCAAAAATAATCGGCGGAAAATTCAGCGGCAAAATCAATGCAGATTACAGCGCGATGGCCGGAACCTGGTGGCAGGGAGGAAAAACCTTTCCACTGAATATGGTTAAGCAGGAAAAACCGGTCGCCCTCCATCGTCCACAGGAGCCAAAACCTCCCTATCCTTACCGTTCACAGGAGATTACCTTTAAAAACACAACTGGTGGCTTTGAACTTGCCGGCACCCTCACCCTACCCGAAAAAGTTGGCCGCCACCCTGCTGTCATCCTGATCACAGGTTCAGGCCCACAAAACCGGGATGAAGAATTGCTTGGGCATAAGCCTTTTTTGGTAATCTCCGATTATCTGACCAGACAGGGAATTGCAGTTCTCCGGTATGATGATCGCGGAATTGCCAAATCGGGCGGAGTATTCAAAACAGCCACTACGCTCGACTTTGCGACAGATGCCGAATCGGCCCTTGATTTTTTAAAGCATCAACCGGAAATTGATACGAACATGATCGGGTTCATAGGCCATAGCGAAGGGGGAATTATTGCACCCATCGTCGCTTCCCGCCGGCCAGATGTGGCTTTCATTATTCTGATGGCTGGCCCCGGGCTTACCGGAGCGCAAATCGTGCTGTTGCAGTCAGAACTCATCAGCAAAGCAGAGGGGATGGATGAAAAAAGCATCAAATCCAATGGAAAATTGAACAGAGACATCTTTTCAGCGCTGAAGAAAAATCAGGACAATGCCAGGGCTGAAAAAAAAATCAGGGCCTTGTTTGATGCTGCTGATAAAAAAAATGCATCCGATACCGGTTATCAAAAACTGACGGATCAGGAAGTAGCCTCTCAAATAGAGAATGTTACCTCACCCTGGTTTCGTTGTTTTCTAACGCTCAATCCGGAAGTATACCTTTCTCAGGTAAGATGCCCGTTGTTGGCCATCAACGGTAGTCTTGACCTGCAGGTTCCTCCTAAAGAGAACCTTCAAGCCATCGAAAAAGCGCTGATTTTTGGCGGGAACTCCCATTATCTGATCGAAGAACTTCCGGGATTAAACCATCTTTTCCAGACAGCCACAACCGGAAGCCCTACCGAATATGCAAAAATCGAGGAGACCATTTCACCGGCAGCCCTTGACGTTATGGGAAACTGGATACGAGGGACGAGGGACGAATGACGAATGACGAATTACTCTGTTACTTAATTACCTGCATCCGTTTTGCATCCAACACCCTGCCTTCGCTGATCAGACGGTAGATATATAAACCATTCTGAAGCGGGGAGGTATTCACCTGAATCTGCGTGGTTCCCGGCTTTACCTGAAGAATTGAAAGTGTCCGGCCTGTTATATCTGTGATTTCCAACATCATTGACTGGTCAACAGCGGATAATGCAATGGTCGCAAAATCATTGGCAGGATTGGGAAAATTCTGTCCCAGTTTAGCCTGACTTTTATTCCCAATTTCGGAAACGCCAACCCCTTCCATGAACCAATCGTATGTTTTGGTGATCACATCGTTTCTAACTTCTGCATTCTGTACCATTTCAAGTCCAACGCCGAAATAGACAACCTTGGCCTCCTCCTTTGTGGATTTGACAGCACAAATCTTGGTGCCTGCCGTATTATAATAAAATATGGCAGAGGCATTTTGAAGCGGGGTGATTTGATCAGGATACATGTTGCCTCCATAAACATCGACAATATTTGAGGTGGCGGTGGTTCCATAGATCGGATCAGCTGTATTGGCAATCAATTTATTATTTGCCGAAGTGCCATCCGCTACATAGGTTGCTTTCAGATAGTTTGTGTAAAGGTCCTGGGTCACCGGAGTGCCATGGTTGCCATCAGCTCCACTCATGATATCCCAGCCCACATCCTGCCCTGCTACCAGCAAGTTCCCGCCATTATCCACAAACGCTTTAACTGCAAGTGCCTCAGGGTCAGTAAAAGCCGGGAAAGTCCATGCACAATTATAAAATACACTTAAAACATCGGTAAGAATCCCGGCAGCACCAGCCTGGACAAACAGATTTGATTTCATAACGGCCATGTCCTCACATCCTGCCGCTGCCAGACCTGCAATATAAACATCCTGATGAAGGGTTGCATAGTTATCGCCTGCCGCATTCACCAGCAATGTACCTACATTCGACATCAGCTGAACGGCCATATATTTGGTCGGTGCATTTAAATTGTTTACAGAGGAGAGTTCAAATGTAAAGGTTTCAAAACCTGAAGAGGAACCGGGTGTGACATGAAGTACCAGGGGCTCGGGGGTTCCTTTTACAAGATTGACAATGGCACTGTCAGAAAATGTTTGTCCGTTAATTTCAAAATCCGATGTCCATCCTGACGGTGGGGTTGAAACCAATTTGATTTTGAAAGGCTGGGTTCCATCCAGGTTACTGTTGGCAAACAGGTTAAAATTCGTAGTCAAAGCTGGCTGCCCAAGTTTCATCGTACCCTCGGAGGTGCTAATGTCACCGATATAGAGGTTGGTGCCATCGATTGCCGGGACCACATCGCCTGTGAGAATTTCCTGGTGCCCCTGTGCAACATATACAGCAATTTCGCAGTTTTCAACGACACAGGGAACACTGTTATAACCTGCCGGGATTGTATATACATAGGTTTTTTCGACCAATGATCCCTGCGTGGTGGTGGTTACTTCATCGCCCCATTGTCCGGTGATAAAATACCGCAGCATCTCCATATGTTCATAATTATTCCCGGCTCCGCCATTTGTCTGGGGACCGAATACATGATTCTGGATCAGCGCCACATTGATGTAATTGGAGGGGGTGGCACTGCTGGCTGTATAGTATAATTCAACATGCACAGTCAATTCACGGGAGGTGGAATTGAAGGAGGTTTCAACGCCTACATTTACCGGGGAGGGTTGTTGCAGGATGACTTCCGAATTTGCTGTCCAGTCCCCACGTCCCAATGCGGTCGTTGTACCTGTAAAAACATGGCGGTTGACGGTGCCTGAAGGATACCCGGTCAACCCTGTCTGACCTGCAAGTGCATCGCCGAACGGCGTGCGGTAATCGGGATCACCCGCACCGGGAGTAGCAAATGAACCCTGGTGAATGGCAACAACAACAGCTCTTCCGGGATGATTTGCCAGAATGCTTGCTGAAATTGCATGGCCTTCGGGACAATACTGGCAGTGAATTCCTGTGTACTCTTCCAGTACAATATTTTTATTCAGGGGTTGGGTCGTGACCAGTGTTTGAGCCTGCACGGTAATGAAGCCGGCAAGAACAATGAATAAAGCAATTATAATTCTTTTCATGATTATTTGTTTGAGATGAATAGTCAGGCAAATATATACAAATTTAAACAGGCACGCGCCAATCCTGTCTGTAAAAAAATGGCTCATTCCATTTCTGATTTATCCATATCTTTGCTTTAGATAAAACGTTTTACCCATTGCGATCGTATGGAAAAATCTATTGAGGCCATTTCACCGGTCGACGGCCGGTATCGACCCGTTACTGAGCCGCTGGCATCCTACTTTTCCGAAGGTGCCATTATCCGTTACAGGATCCTGGTTGAGGTGGAATATTTCATTGCCATCTGCAAAATTCCACTGCCTCAGCTGAAAGGTTTTGATAAAAAAATGTTTCAGAAACTCCGGCATCTCTATGAGAAATTTGATCCGGGAGATGCACTTCGTGTCAAGGAAATTGAACAGGTTACGAACCATGATGTCAAGGCGATTGAGTACTATTTAAAAGAGCAGTTTGATATACTCGGACTGGGTGCATTTAAGGAATTCATTCATTTCGGACTTACCTCACAGGACATTAACAACACTGCTTTTCCACTGGCGATGCGCGATGCATACCGCGATCTCGTGGAGCCTGCGATTGAAAACATCTATGGAGAGGTGCTCGCACATTCAAAAGAATGGCAGCAAATACCGATGCTGGCACGTACCCATGGACAGCCTGCTTCACCAACAACGGTCGGCAAAGAGCTTTATGTATTTGCTGAAAGGCTAGGAATGCAGCTTGCGTTGATTGAAACCATTCCCCAATCTGCAAAATTCGGTGGAGCTACCGGAAACTTCAATGCGCACCACGTAGCCTATCCCTCCATTGACTGGGTCAAGTTTGCCAATAAATTTGTCAATGAGACCCTTGGGCTGGAGCGCTGCCAGACAACCACACAGATTGAGCATTACGACAACATGGCTGCCTTTTTTGATAATCTTAAGCGGATCAATACCATCCTCATTGACCTCGACCGTGATCTCTGGACCTACATTTCGATGGATTATTTCAAACAAAAGGTCAAGACAAGTGAAACCGGATCATCCACCATGCCGCATAAAGTCAATCCCATTGATTTTGAAAATTCTGAAGGGAATCTGGGGATCGCAAATGCACTTTTTGAACATTTTTCGGCAAAACTTCCCATCTCCCGGATGCAGCGAGACCTCACCGATTCAACAGTGATCAGGAACATCGGTGTTCCCCTGGCCCATTCATTGATCGCCTACAAATCACTTTTAAAAGGTATAAGCAAGCTGATTTTAAATGAGACAAAACTCAAAGCCGACCTGGAGGAAAACTGGGCTGTTGTTACTGAAGCCATCCAGACCATCCTTCGACGCGAAGGCTATCCCAATCCCTATGAATCGCTCAAGGATCTTACACGAGGACAGGGAGCGATAACAAAGATTTCTATCCACAAATTTATCGATGCATTGAAAGTTTCTAAAAAGGTAAAGGATGAACTGAAGGCGATCACACCGTTAAACTATATCGGGGTGATTGATTTTTAGAAAAGGTAACAGGGTAACAGGGTAACAGGGTAATGAAGGTTTCAGGGTTTACTTTTGTACGCAATGCCATTAAATTCGACTATCCCGTTGTAGAATCGATCAGGTCGGTTTTGCCTCTATGCGACGAATTTATTGTTGCTGTTGGGAACTCTGAAGATGAAACCCGGAACCTCGTCCGCTCCATTGGAGACCCTAAGATCAAGATTATTGACACCATCTGGGATGACACCCTGCGAGAAGGCGGACAGGTACTGGCGCTTGAAACGGACAAGGCATTTGATGCCATTGCCAATGACAGCACCTGGGCCTTTTACATTCAGGCGGATGAGGTGGTTCATGAGAAGTACCTGCCCGAAATAAAGGCAGCAATGAAAAAGTGGGAATATGAGCCAAAAGTGGAGGGTCTGGTGTTCAATTACACCCATTTCTGGGGATCCTATCAATATACCGGAGACTCCCGTCAATGGTATCGTCGCGAGGTGAGGGTCATTCGCAATGACAAGCAGATCAGATCCTATCTGGATGCACAGGGCTTCAGGAAAAACGGGAAAAAGTTATTGGTTGCACCTGTTGACGTCTGTATCTATCACTATGGATGGGTGAAACCACCCCAGGCCCAGCAAGCCAAGCAGCAAACATTTCACCGCTATTGGCATACTGACAAGTGGATCGAAAAAACGACATCTAAGTCTGAGGTTTATGACTATTCAGGTATAGATTTTCTTTCACATTTCACCTCAACGCATCCCCGGGTGATGGTTGAAAGAATTACAAACCAGCACTGGGAATTCAATCCACGCCAATCAAAAAGCAGACATTCATTTATTTCAGCCATCCTTCATTGTATTGAAAAAAAAACGGGTTGGAGGATTGGAGAATACAGGAATTACAGGATTTGGAGGTAAAATCGTGACGCGTGACGCGTAATGCGTGACAAAATTCACCATTTCTTTTTTATCTTTGCATAAAACTATCACACCATGGATTTAAGTAAGATTTTATCAATTGCAGGAAAAAACGGGTTGTTTAAAGTTGTATCGCAGGCAAAGAACGCCGTAATTGTTGAGTCGCTTGTCGACGGTAAAAGGTTTCCTGCATTTGGCAACGAAAAGATCAGTTCGCTGGAGGAGATCAGCGTATTTACAACAGGCGATGATATCTCCCTGAAAGATGTTTTCAAAGCTTTTCATACTTCACTTGAAGGGAAGCCCGCAATTGACAGCAAGTCGGATAACGCGAGCCTGAAGAATTTTTTCCTGGAAATGGTTCCCGATTTTGACCAGGAACGGGTATATGTTTCTGATATTAAAAAGATGATTTCATGGTATAACATGCTCCTGGAGCATAACCTGCTTGACTTTACTGAAGAACACCCCAAAGAAGAACCGGCAGCGAATGAACCTGAAAGTTCCGAGGTGGAACAATAAAAAAATTGAGCCTGCACAAGCTGGAGAACCAATACCCATTGAGGAATCCAATTCAGCATCAACAAAAGGATCAAATTGAAAATAATTATCAATCCGAACATTAAAAACAATTTATGAAGAATCTTTGCAAAATAAGTTTGTTAATCACCCTGATGATCACGTTAAGTATGAGTGCCATGGCAGGCAAGAAAGTGGTTCGTTTCAGCTGTTCCGAAGCGGATGCGAAAATTTATTTTAACGGCAAACAGATGGGCACCGGTCAGCTCGAAATAGTGATCCTTTCTAACGAATGTGTTACAGTTAAAGTTGAAAAAACCAGCTTCCTGACTACCGTTATTGAATTTTGCAACAAATCTAACTTTGCACCGCCTCCTAAGACCTACTATTGCGAAATGGAAAAGGACGATGCCTATGACGCCTCTGAAGCAACAGATATTTCAAACATTGATATCGAGATCAGAACAAAAAAAACCGAACTTGATGCATGGAAGCTAATTAGCCAGATCATCACCTCCTATTTTGATGTAATTGAAGTCACCGACCGTGAAACCGGATATCTCCGCACATCATGGATCGTGCAAACATTCAAGCAAAAGACTGTACGCACGCGAATGATCGTAAAACTTGGATCCACCGATCCTTTAACCTATAAAATTAAACTGGTGAGCGAACTTGCCAATTCCCCTCAAACCAGCGTAAAAAGTGATGAATTATTCAAGGAATGGGATCGTGTACTGCGTAAGTATAAAGAGGTAATCCATGAAGTCCAAACACGTCTGGGAAGTTAATTCATGCATTCATGCATTTCACTAAACAGGTACAGGATCTCCGTGTAATTAGTTATTCCCGGCTAAACCCGCGGCATTTTGTGCTTGAGCTCCTTGCTCCTGATCCATTGCCTGTAATTCTGCCTGGTCAATTTGCACAAGTACTTGTTGAGGACTCTCCATCCACCTTCCTCCGCCGTCCCTTCTCCATTCATGCCGTAGATGTTGCAAAAAACACCTTTCGTCTTCTGATTCAGATAAAAGGGGAGGGCACCCGGCACCTCAGCAGGTTGCACGTGGGTGATTCCCTGAATGTATTGTATCCGCTGGGGAACACATTTACGCTGCCCACCACCAAAGAGGTGCTCCTCGTTGGCGGGGGATGCGGAGTTGCGCCATTGCTGATCCTGGCTCAATTCCTGAATCAAAACAAGGTCCATCCAACCATACTGGTCGGATTCCGCACCAAAGAAGAGGTCTCCGAAATTGAAGAATATGCAAAGTACGGGAAGGTGCTTATCACCACAGATGATGGCAGCGAAGGAGAAAAAGGGCTTGTGGTTGACCATTCTATCTTTAACCGTGAATCGTTGGAGTTTAAGAAAATTTATTGTTGTGGCCCTGATGCCATGATGAAAGCGGTGGCTAAAATTGCCCGTTTGCATCGGGTTGACTGTGAAGTTTCGCTGGAAAATACAATGGCCTGCGGATTCGGTGTTTGTCTTTGCTGCATTACCCCTACCGATAAAGGGAATGAGCGCGTTTGTGTTGAAGGACCCGTGTTTAATATAAACAGATTGAAATGGTGACCCCCGATCTATCCGTCAATATTGCAGGAATGCATTTCAAAAACCCGGTAACCACGGCCTCAGGAACTTTTGGCTATGGCGATGAGTTTCTTGACTTCATGGACCTTGGCAGGCTTGGCGGGATATTTGTGAAGGCGGTGACTGGCAAAAACCGTGATGGGAATGGTTATCCCCGCATGGCAGAAACTGCCTCGGGTATGTTAAATTCTGTGGGACTCCAAAACAAAGGCGTCGATCATTTCTGCCACGAAATTTACCCCAGGATCAGGGATTTCAATACGCATATCATTGTAAATGTATCAGGATCAACCATTGAAGAGTATGTGGCCGTTGCTGAACGGATCAATGAATTGGAGAAAATTCCTGCCATTGAACTGAACATCTCCTGTCCAAATGTAAAATACGGCGGAATGGCCTTTGGAACTATCCCCTCGATGGCAACCGAGGTAACAGCTGAAGTCCGCAAAGTCTATAAAAAAGTGTTGATGGTGAAACTTTCACCCAACGTCACCAGCATCACCGACCTGGCTAAAGCCGCAGTGGATGGCGGTGCAGATGTGATCACCCTCATCAATACATTGTTGGGAATGGCCATTGATGCCGAACGTCGCCGACCCATTTTGTCGACCATCACCGGAGGATTATCAGGCCCCGCCATCAAACCCGTTGCTTTGCGCATGGTATGGCAGGTTCATAAAGCCGTCAGCGTTCCGATCATTGGGCTTGGAGGCATCATGAACGCCACCGATGCCATTGAATTTATTTTAGCGGGCGCCTCTGCCATCCAGGTTGGCACGGCTAATTTCGTCGACCCCGTGGCCTCGGTTAAAATTGCTGAGGGCATTGAAGCTTACATGAAACGGCATAAAATTGAAGCAATGACAAGCCTTATCGGGGCATTGCGAACAGAATAGTCTCCCCTTCATTTTTTCAATCCACTAACATGATTCTGCTATGAAACTTAACTACTCCAATAAGATCATATTCGGTGGATGCCTCATCTCCATATTGGCCCTGGTTGTTTTCCTGTTAACTCCTTTATCCCCTTTGAAAAATGTTTTATCTCCCGAAAAATGGACTCCCCCCGCCCTCGAACCCAATGACTGGATGGCGATGCAACGGCTTTATCCTCACGATCGCATAAGGCCTTCCTCATTTCAATCAGCAACGCTTCAAGCCCAACGTTTGATGCAGCAGGCCTCCGTGCGCAATAATCCATGGACATTCTCCGGCCCTGATAACATCGGGGGCAGAATCAGCGACATTGAATCACCTGCCGGCAGCCCTTCAACGATCTATGTTGGTGCTTCTACGGGAGGAATTTTGAAGACCACCAACCTGGGGGCAACCTGGACAAACCTCTTCGATGATGTCCCGGTTATTTCTGTCGGCGACTTTGCCATCGACCCGAACAATGATCAGATTTTATATTGCGGGACCGGAGAGGCCAATTCAGCCAGTTTTAGTTTCCTGGGCAATGGCATGTATAAATCGGTGGATGCGGGTGCGTCGTGGCAGCACATTGGCCTGACCAATTCTGCCTACATCGGCCGTGTTGTGGTTGATTATTCCAATTCGCAGCGGGTTTTTGTGGCTGCCTGCGGCAATCTCTTCACTGCCAATGATGAACGCGGTGTATATCGAAGCGAAAATGGAGGCCAGACATGGCAAAGGGTTTTATATCTTACTGATTCAACTTCGGCAATTGACCTTGTGCAGCATCCGACCAATCCCCAGATCCTTTATGCCTCCATGTGGGAACGAATCCGCGGACTCACATACCGGCAGTCATTCGGACAAACCTCGGGGATATGGAAAAGCACCGATGGAGGAACAACATGGAGTGAGATGACGAGCGGACTGCCGACCGGAATCAATGTTGGCAGAATAGGCATTGCCATTGCGAAATCAAACCCGGATATCCTTTATGCTTTTTATGACCTGGCTAATTATGATGTGGCAGTCTATAAATCCTTAAATGGAGGCCAATCCTGGAGCCGCACAAACGATGGGGCCTTGAACAGCATGAACAGTAATTTTGGCTGGTATTTTGGTCAGATCAGGGTCGATCCGGAAAATGCAAACAGGGTTTATGTCATGGGGGTCTATCTTTTCCGAACAGATAATGGTGGAAATTCCTGGACAGACATCTCTTCAAATGATATTCACGTAGATCATCATGCCATGATCTTTGACGAGGTGAACAACAGGGTGATTGAAGGAAATGACGGGGGGTTATACATCAGCGAAAACTATGGAAACAACTGGACCAAAATCAACAACCTTCCATTGACCCAATTTTACGCCATTGATATCGATTATAAGATTCCTGCCCGCATATACGGTGGAACACAGGATAACAACACCATCCGCACGATGACTGGTGGAACCAGCGATTGGGAGGCGATTCTCGGAGGGGACGGCATGTACACGCTGGTTGACTACACCAATTCCAATGTCATTTATGCTGAATACCAGTGGGGAAATCTCTATCGGTCCACCAATGGAGGGTCAAACATGACCTATATTTCCGGACCGATGGTTGGCGACCGGGTCAACTGGTCAGCCCCCCTGGCCATGCATCCTGTGACTCCTGCAACACTCTATTTCGGAACGTACCGTGTCTGGAAATCGACGAACAGGGGGAGTTCATGGCAGGCTGTCAGCGAAGACCTGACCGCTGGGATCAACCAGTATTTCTACACCATCACCACCATCGAGGTGTCAAAGATTAATCCATCCAATGTGCTTGCCGGGACAGGAGATGGAAAAGTACATATCTCAACCGATGACGGGGTGTCCTGGCAGAATATTTCCGCTGGTTTGCCCAACCGCTGGATAACAAAGGTTGCCTTTGATCCATTCGATGAACAAACGATCTATGTTACCCTTTCCGGATTCCGTTGGGATGAGCCACTGCCTCATGTATACAAATCGACAAACCTTGGAGAATCCTGGACGGAAATATCGGGCAATCTCCCGGAATTCCCTGTCAATGACATTGCCCTGGATCCTGATGTACCCGGAAAAATAATCGTAGGTACCGATGCCGGAGTATATGGGACAAGCGATGGTGGACAAACCTGGTCCTGGATCTGGAACGGACTCCCTGCTGTTCCGGTTTGTGCCCTGAAAATTCATGCGCCCACGCGAACCATCGTTGCAGGAACCTATGGGTTATCAACATATAAGGCAAATCTGGATGATATTATGACTGGGATTCCGGCACAGAAAACAAACAACACAATTGCCCTTTCTGTCAGCCCCAACCCGGTTTCAACCCGTGCATCCATCACCTTTCATTTGCCCGCTGCGGATGACATCAAGGTCTATGTTTATGGGATGAATGGAGCGTTGTTGCAGGTGCTATTCTCAGGTAATCTGGCTGGTGGCACGCAAACCATAACATGGAACCCGGAAAGATCAATCAACGGAAAAAATAATGAAATCCGCGCGGGGTTGTACCTGGTTAAAATCGAAGGGAATCGTTATACTGCGGCTACGAAAGTCGTGAAGTATTGATTTTAAAATTTATCAGCTGATCACGTTGACCTCAGGTTCCAGCTGGATGCCAAATTTCTGAACAACAGAATCCATGATTTGATTTGCAAGTTCAAGGATGTCCGTCCCTGTGGCAGTTCCATAATTTACAAGCACCAGCGGTTGACCGGGATGAACACCTGCATCATGAATACGGTATCCTTTCCATCCGCATTGTTCAATAAGCCAGGCTGCCGGGATTTTAACCAGATCGGAAGAAACGAGCTTCTCTGGTACCTGTTGGTAAAATGGCATCGCGGGAAAACGTTCCTGAAGCGAAATCAATAATTTTTTTTCAATCACAGGGTTTTTAAAAAAGCTGCCTGCATTCCCAGCTATGGCAGGGTCGGGCAATTTCCGGCGCCTGATTTGGCAAATTGCTTCCCTAACATCACTGATCACGGGAATAGTTACAGCCATCTGTTCAAGTTCCCCCCTGATATCCCCGTAATCCAATCTGAAGTGATAAGATCCAAACACCTTGTCATCAGGTAAATCACTGACTTTCTGTAACTTAAATGTAACATTGAGGATGATAACCTTTCCTTTGAGCGCATTTTTAAAAATGCTGTCACGATAACCAAACTGGCATTCGGCATTGGTGAGGCGTTTTTGTTTTCCGGTTTCAATCTCAATTACCTGAACCGACTGAATCACATCGCTGACCTCCACTCCATAAGCTCCGATATTTTGAATGGGAGCTGCGCCCACCTTACCCGGAATCAATGAAAGGTTTTCGATTCCCGCCCATCCGCGGTCAACGCAATATTGAACAAAGTCATCCCAGTTTTCACCTGCTTCGGCAGTAACAACCACATGATCGTCATAATCTTCCTTCAGCTCTATTCCTTTGGAATTGATCTTTATGACAATACCGGGGAAACTCCGCGTAAACAAAATATTACTGCCGCCACCGAGGAAAAGAATTGGCATGTGGATCATATGGCGGTAATTAAGTAGGGTCAAAACCTCCGTATGGGTCTTCGCTTCTACGAAATACCGTGCTTCTACCTCCATGCCAAACGTATGGTGCGTTTTGAGAGATACCTTTTGGTCTAGATGCATTTGTTGAAAAAAGCCAAAATTAGTTCAAATGGACGAGATATTCTACATTTGTGGATCCAAAATCGTAAATCCAAAACCGCAAACCTGATGCCTTCTGCCATAGTTTCCGTCATCAACGACCTGACCACCGATCAGCGTGTCGACCGCACATGCCAGGCATTGGTAAAAGCAGGCTACGACGTGCTGCTCATTGGCAGGAGACGAAGGAATAGCCAAACTTTGAAGCCACGCACCTACACCGTACACCGCATGAGACTTCTTTTTGAAAAGGGAGCATTTTTTTATGCTGAATATAATTTCATCCTTTTTTTCTTTCTTCTCTTTCACAAATATGATTTGCTTGTTTCAAATGATCTCGATACCCTTCCTGCAAATTACTTTGCAAACCTGGTTAAATATCCCTTCACAAAATTCAAAAATCGTAAATCACCCCTGCACCTCCACGACTGTCATGAATACTACCGGGGCGTACCTGAACTCGTTGGCCGGAAAAATGTCACCCGCATATGGAAATGGTTCGAAGACCTTATTTTTCCCAGGTTGCAAAAGGTAATCGCAGTTAATCAATCGATAGCCGATCTTTATTCCAAAGAATATGGAAACAAAATCGGGATAGTGCGCAATGTCCCGTTCAGACAATCCTTGTCAGAAAAGATGGACAAATCAGCGCTTAACATCCGTGAATATCAGAAAATCGTGCTGTATCAGGGAGCTGTGAATGTTGATCGCGGGCTTGAGGAGGCCATCCTTGCCATGAAACATCTTAAAACCGATGCCATCCTTGTCATTGCCGGTATTGGCGATATTTTTGAACCGCTGAAAAAATTCACAGAGGAGCGGGGGCTGTCTGAAAAGGTAAGATTTATGGGAGAAATTCCCTTCCAGGAGTTAAGGGCCCTCACCCGGATTGCAGACATTGGATTGTCGATTGAAAAGGATGTCAGCATAAATTATCATTATTGTCTGCCCAATAAATTTCTCGATTACATCCAGGCCAATGTACCAGTGCTGGTTTCACCCTTCCCTGAGATGAAATTAATCGTTGACCAGTATGCGATAGGCGAATATATTGACAGCCACGAACCAGAGTTACTGGCACAAAAATTTGATTCGATGCTTAACAACCGGGAAAGGGAGGCCACTTACAAGCAAAACCTTATCAAAGCCGCAGAAGATCTCTGTTGGGAAAACGAAGAAAAAACGTTACTTTTGATGTTAGAACATTGACATCTCCAACCATACATATCATTTCATTCGACATCCCCTTTCCGGCCAATTACGGTGGGGTAATTGATGTTTACTACAAAATCAAGGCATTGCATGGGGCTGGGATCAGGATTCACCTCCATTGCTTTGAGTATAACCGAAAACCAGCATCAGAACTGGAAAAGTATTGTACTTCTGTTCATTATTATCCCCGAAATACAGGACTGTTGGCTAATATAAGCTTGAAACCTTATATCGTGGTCAGCCGGATGTCAACGGCGCTGATGGAAAACCTGTTGAAAGACCATCACCCGATCCTGTTTGAGGGACTACATTCCTGCGGTTTCATTGGAGACAAAAGATTGAAGGGGCGCTTCCTTATATACCGTGAAAGCAATATAGAGCATCACTACTATTATCATCTCTTTCAAGCTGAAAAATCTCCGGGCAAAAAATTATTTTTTCTTGCTGAAAGCATCCGGCTTCATCTCTTTCAGAAAACGCTTCGCCATGCCTCGGTCATGCTGACAGTTTCAAAGGAAGATACAAAATACCTTTCGGCCCATTTTCCGGGAAACCGGGTGGTCTACCTGCCCAGTTTTCATAACCACGATGAGGTGAGAATCATTCCCGGCAGGGGTAGATATGCACTTTACCAGGGGAAATTATCGGTTCCGGAGAACAGCACTGCTGCAGAATTTCTTATAAAACAGGTGTGGGAAAATTCCTTTCCTGAACTGGTTATTGCGGGCCTTGATCCGCCTGAATGGCTGGTCAGGATGGCAGCAGGAAGACCAAACATCCGCTTTGTTGTAAATCCTTCGGATGAGGAGATGTTGGGGTTGATTCAGGAAGCGCATGTAAATATCATGGTCACATTTCAGTCAACCGGGCTCAAACTTAAACTCCTCAATGCACTTTTTAATGGTCGCTTCTGCCTCGTAAATCCGCAAATGGTGAATGGGACCTCTCTGGATACCCTTTGTAATATTGCTCCGGATCATACCAGCCTCAAAAATGAACTGCAGCATCTTTTCAAGCAGGAATTTGATGAAGATATGATCAAACAGAGAAATAGAATCCTGATGAAAAGTTATTCAAATCAAAATAATTGTAAATTACTCACCGAGATATTAACTTTGTGTTGATGTTTAACGTACTTTTAAACGGTAAAAGCAATCCGATATGAAAAAAATCCTTGTACCTGTTGATTTTTCAAACCATACTGATATCTCCTGCCGGTATGCCATCGAATTTGCCAAGGCAACCGGTGCAGAGATTAAATTGTTTCATACCTACTTTGATCAGATCATCATCGCCGACACCAGTTTCCCCGATACCCTCGACATGAGTACCATTTACAATGAGGAGCTGATGAAGGAAATTTTCCGTCATGCACAACACAATATGCAGGAACTGGAAGAAAAATTAACCAGCCTCATCGCAAAAGAGGCATTGGTGAATATCACGCTGACAACTACTGTAACCGGCGGAGAACTTGAGCATGAACTCAAGGGAATCTGCACCGAATTCCATCCCGATCTGGTCGTTATGGGGACAACAGGAAAAGGCAATAACATCAATGTGTGGGGGAAAGTCTCCACTTTTATCATCGACCATGCAAAGGTTCCTGTTCTCACAGTTCCTGACATTAAAAATTTTCGCGGATTCGAAACAATCATGTTTGCCGCAGACCTTTCAGAACAGAATGCAGTTACGATTTCAGAGCTGATGACCCTATTTTCGTCCTTTTCAATAAAGCTGCATGTTGTTCACTTCATTACTAAAACAAAGCAAACTGATAGCTTTGATAAAATGAAAGGTCTTCAGATGAAATTCGGGAAGGAGGAAAAATCCGGAAAGATAAATTTTGAAGTTATAGAGGTAGCCGTTGATAACCAGTCAGCAGTCGATCAATACGTAAAAGAAAAAAATATTGACATGATCGCGTTTCAGCCTCACAAACACAGTCTGCTCTATATGTTTTTCACAAAAAACATCACCAAGAAGAACCTATTTGCTGCCAACGTCCCCATGCTGGCTGTCCCCTCAAAAACCTGATTTTTAATTGGTTTTCACCAGTTTGTAATTTTCGTAACGGAACACCATCCAATGCCGGTTTTCAAATCCATTGCCCTTGGTTTGAACCAAGTCGAATTCAGTCTGCAATGAATTGATTTTCAATTCCCCAAGACAATGTCCAAAATGGGGTCCATAAAATTTAAGTGCCGAAAGAAAATAGTAAGAGACATCAAAACCCTGGAATGCCAGTCGTGACGGGTCAGATTTGTAACGTGTTTGAAAATGTCGGACAAACTTCTTTACATCGGGATCATCATAATCGATCGCATTGGCTGATACAACGTGGGTCTTCAGCGCAACCAGGTATTCCGTTTCCAATTCATCCATGGCTGACCAATCAGGGAGACCAACCAGGGTAAGGTTATATTCATTGCGCAATTCATACAACCTCCGTGTAAGATCAAGGGTATAGGCCGGGTTATCAGAAAAGAAAACCAGGTAATTGTCTTTTTCCTTCGAGAGCCTGCCAATCACAGCAGCCTGTCCCTCAACAATCTGGGCATTCAATTTCCGCTCCTGGCACTCCTTTTTGAGGCGATCAGGGGCATCCTTGTCATTGTATTGGCCATTGCGCACAATCAACACCTGGCCACGATAAAATTCAGCGGAGATAAAGTCTGCAAGTTGCTCCAGCTGTGCCTTCTTTGAAGGGCGCACCTTGAAAACGAACGGATTGCCTGCCACCAGATCGGTTCGTTCTGAAATCGGGTTTACAATGTTGATTTTATTTCTTTCAGCAAACGCAGCCACCATCTGGAAGTTTCTGTGATACAGCACGCCAATCATCAGATCCATCGACTTCAATTCAGGTTTCTGCAGAAAGAGCCTTGTTTTGGCTGTGTCTTTGTCGACATCATACACATATAGTTTTATCTTGAGCCCGGATTTTTTCAAAGAATCCAGGGCCAAAAGGAATCCTTCATAAAATGGCAAAAATTGAAAGGATTTTGAAGTTTCAAAAATATCTGGGGCCGGACTTTCTGCATTAATCTGGGCAACTTCCGACAGGAAAAGGGGTAACATCAAGGCCACACGGTAAACTGACTTTGCGGTGGTGCTGTCTTGTCCGCAAGGCAACTCAATATGCTCAACAGTATCTAACCGCACTGGTGCTTCCTGGCTTATCTTGACGCTCTCCTTGGTAGCAGGTTTTTCTTTTGCAACCGGCGGTTTCGTTTTCACCTCGGCTGATTTCTGCCCAGCCATTGGAATCCGAATCTTCTGATCAGCTTTGATTCCCTCCTTAACCGCTGGATTCTCCCTGATCAGGTCATTCACCTCCACACCGTATGCTTTGGAGATCATATACAGCGTTTGTCCACGCTTCACTGTATGGATGTAATAATCTTTCCCCTCAACTTTTTCAACAACTGTCGAGCGGATTTGCTTCAGTTGTTCCACTGTTGTCTGACCCTTCAATCCAACAGGAATCAGGATCAAAAGAAAAAATACAAAGATCTTCAAATCAATTTTCATTCTAAATAAATTGGGCAATAGGCAATAGGCAATAGGCAATAGGCATTGGTCACTCCCACTCAATTGTAGCCGGCGGCTTTGAACTGATATCATAAACCACCCTGTTAACTCCCTTTACCTTATTGATGATATCGTTACTCACCTTGGCCAGAAATTCATAAGGAAGATGTGCCCAATCAGCCGTCATGCCATCGGTGGATGTTACAGCCCGCAAGGCGATCACATTTTCATACGTCCGCTCATCCCCCATCACACCTACAGATTGCACCGGCAATAAAACTGCAAATGCCTGCCAAACAGTATGATATAAACCATGTGAATGCAATCCGGAGATAAAAACGTCATCAACCTCCTGGAGCAGACTCACCTTTTCACGGTCGATGTCACTGAGGATGCGCACAGCCAGTCCAGGACCCGGAAATGGATGGCGGTCAATAAACCCGGAATCCAGTCCCAGGGTTTTTCCTACTTTTCGAACCTCATCCTTGAACAGGCTGTTTAAAGGTTCGACAATCTTCAATTTCATATAATCGGGCAACCCGCCCACATTGTGATGTGATTTGATGGTAGCCGATGGTCCCTTCACAGAATGGGATTCGATTACATCAGGGTATATCGTTCCCTGAGCCAGCCATTTGATATTCTGGATTTTATGTGCCTCAATATCAAACACATCAATAAAGGTCTTTCCAATGATTTTTCGCTTTTGTTCAGGATCAATGACCCCTTGGAGTGCATCCAGGAAAAGATCGCGGGCATCGACGCCCACTACATTCAAATCCAGCGTTTTATAGCGTTCCAGCACCTGATTGAATTCATTTTTCCTGAGTAACCCATTGTCAACAAATATGCAGTAGAGTTGTTTACCAATGGCCTTATTGAGCAACATGGCCGTAACCGACGAATCAACCCCGCCCGAAAGGCCAAGCACCACCTTGTCATCTCCCAGCTTATGCTTTAAGGCTGCAACGGTGGTCTCTACAAACGATTCAGGAGTCCACGTTTGATGGCATCCGCAGATATCCACCACGAAATTTTTCAAAAGTTTTAATCCTTCTGTAGTGTGGTAAACTTCAGGGTGAAACTGAATTCCATAAGATTGTTCACCGGTAATTTGATATCCGGCGAATTGCACGTCGGAGGTGCTTGCTATCACTTTAAACTGTTCCGGGATGGTTAAAATGGTATCGGCATGTGACATCCATACTTGCGTACCAGGCGTCATCCCTCTTAAAAGTTCGTTTTTTTCATCAATAAAGGCCAGATTGGCCCGGCCATATTCACGGATTTTTGAGGGAGCCACCATGCCTCCTGAAGTTTGGGCCAAATACTGCGCACCATAGCACACACCAAGCAAAGGGATCTCTCCCCTGACGTGTGTAAGATCAGGGAATGGAGCATCTTTATCTCTTACAGAATATGGACTGCCTGACAGGATCACCCCCTTGAAATGGGTATCTGGCGACGGAAATTTATTAAAAGGATGAATTTCACAATACACATTCAATTCGCGCACCCTGCGTGCAATGAGTTGGGTGTACTGGGAACCGAAATCCAGAATCAGAATGGTTTCTTGCATGGGACAAATATAAAGAAAATATTACCGGATCAATGTCGCTTTATAAAGCGTGGAATTTCCGACTGCATCTGCGACCATCAAAACAAACTGGTTCTTCCCAGGTTGCATATATTCATCAAATGCATAAGTGAGCAGGCGATTTTTTTCATCATAATCCATCAGGATCCATTTTCCATTGAGTGTGCCCCGGTAGGTTTTTATCCCCGACAGATTATCAGAGATCTTAATCATGATTGACGATTGCTTCTTCACCTTTTTATTCGGAAAAATGTTGATTGGTCTGATGGCTGGGGGATCTGTATCCACCGCTACCGTAAAATTTCCAAAATCGCGGATCCTGGTGGTCACCCAGCCATTTTCATAGGTCCCGCCCCTGCTGCTGAATTTGTTTCCCGCCTCCACGGCCACAATCACCGCTTTGCTGAAAAGATGCTCAGGCAGTGATTCCGCCTTGATTGACAAAGTGCAGTAAGTGTGCAAAGGGGTATATCGGTTTTGCAAATGGTGAACATAGGCATAAGAGCCATTCACAGGAGGTGTGACGACATATTCGAATGGAAGCTCTTCGTATAAGGCCTCTTTGGGAACAGTAAATTTTAAGTTGCTCCGATCAAACTGATTGTCCGATTTATAGGTAAACATTTGTGCCGGGAATTTATCCGCCGGCGTCAGGCGTCCGCTCTCATTTGACGGAGGATGGCTCTTTACCCAAAAAACCAGTGTTGCTTTGTTTTTGAACGCGTCATTTACGGTGTATTGAATTTTATGTAACTTACTGTCCGTAAAGTTAAGAACACCCCGGTTTTTAACCTCGGTGTAAACGCCCAATTTATTGTTAGGTGCCACATAGGCACGATTTATCTTCCGCCTGTTCTGAACAAAGGCTGGATAATCCATCAGGCTGTTGGCATAGCGGGTTTCTGCAAAAGCAAACTGTTCAATATTCTGAGAAAAAACTTTCACTCCATCCACTGTGAGATCGATGCCATCTACCCCGGTCTTTAACCCGCCTTCAGCATTGTCGGATGTTTCAATACCAAAAATGATGTTCCCCGAGACCTTAACCGTATCTGAAATTTTAAGTTTGTAACTTCCGTTTGATCCGGTCACTGGAATGAGTACGGCCTGACCTGCGAAATTCACCGTTGCATTTTCACCAAACGGATATATCTTCACCCAGGCAATCTTTGGCGGAATCCCATCCTGTTTCAAAAATCCAAAATCCAATGGATCGATAATCTCCTGAGTCTGCGTTTCACGAATCTCAAAATGCAGATGCGGTCCGCCCGAAGCGCCCGAATTACCTGAATAGGCAACCACGTCGCCCTTTTTCACCTTCAGTAAGCCCTGCGGAACCTCCACATCCATGGCAAAAGATTCCAATTTGTATTGCCTCGCCTTGACCCAATTGGCTATTGCTCCCGAAAAACCTTTCAGATGGGCGTACAATGAGGTATATCCATTCGGATGGGTAATATACAGCGCCTTGCCAAATCCGCCTGGAGAAACATTTACCCGTGAAACATATCCATCGGCAACGGCATAAATGGGCTTTCCCTGAACTCCCTGTGTGCGGATATCAATGCCTGAATGAAAATGGTTCTTGCGGATCTCGGCAAATGACCCGGACAGTGATACCGGAAAATTGACGGGAGAACGAAAATAGTTGACCGGATATTTTTGCTGACCATGCATGGTAATCAATGGAACGATCAGAAACATACACAGCAGGAGAATTCGGTCTTGTTTCATGTTTAGCGGGCTTGTAAAAAGGAATATTTTTTTGAATAGTGCATCATCTGGGTTGCGAAATCGTCGGGGTAACTGATTTTTACATCTGTTATGGTCTCCCCTTTCATCACCAGGGAATATTCAGGATTTATGAAACCGGCATAGGGCGCAATATTGAGCTTTGCGTAACGCGCAAGCACCTCCTGATGCAGCACAGGGTCAACCTGTACAGCGTAACGCTCAACCAACTCTTTTGCAGCCTTGTAATCCCCCTCTGAGGTGATCCGCTGAATAATTTTCAGCAACTCACCAAATTGCCACCTCAGGCTATCATAATCATTGATCCGGAAGTAAGTTTTCCCTTCTTTCGTCATCTTTTCAATGATTTTCTTGTCCCTGGAATTTTCAAAAATCCAATGGGCGATCAGGGCCCTGTCGCGCATATGTGACTCCTCGATCGATTTTCCGGGCTGGATGCGGACCAGCTGGGTCATTAAACCATTGCGGATAAAATTGTCATACGCGGCTTTGGCAACTTCATAATTTTCAACAAGCCCGAGATTCACCAGTTCCGGATCTTTGATATAGTACAACGCAAACAAATCGGCACGGGCCTCTTCGATCGTGGAGTGATAGTTCTTCAGCGCATCAGCTTCCACACCCCGTTTCAGCTGACCGGAACCGTGGCCCAGACATTCATGAAGGTCGGTGGTCAGGTTACCTGCAAGATGGCCGTATGTTCGCGACCGCTCGATCTCCTCACTGGAATAAACGAACTCTTCGAGGAATCCATTGCCCTGAGAGGCCTGGTCATAGGCATAGGTGATATTGTCGATGGTCACCGATTTGGAACCATGCTCTTTTCTGATCCAGTTGGCATTGGGAAGGTTGATGCCGATCGGTGTAGTTGGATCACATTCACCTCCCAGCTGGGCCACCGTGATCACTTTGGCACTCACCCCTTTGACCACCTTTTTTCTGAACCCGGGATCAACCGGCGAATGATCTTCGAAATACTGGGCGTTATCACTGAGAATCTGCGGTCTCCTGGAAGCCTCTACATCCTTGAAATTGACGATCGATTCCCAAGAACCTTTTATGGCCATGGGATCACCATACACTTCAATAAACCCATTGACAAAATCAACCAGAGAATTCAAATCCTTTACCCAGGCAATGTTGTAGGCATCCCAGTCTGCCAGACTGCCGGTTTTATAAAAGCCAATCAGCTTTTTAACAACTGCATGCTGCTCACGGGTCTCCGTCACAGACAGTGCATGCTCCAGCCAGTAAACGATTTGTTCGATGGCAGGGGAATAGCTCCCCCCCACCCTGTATATTTCTTCAACGATCGTTCCGTTCTCCTTGACCAGCCGGGAATTAAGACCAAAAGAAACCCTGGTATCCTTTCTGTTATTTTTTGCCTCCTGTTTCAGGTTGGCATAAAAAGTTTCCACCTCTGCCTGATTCACCTCTGCATAAAAATTCGAAGCTGAACTTAACACCAGATCCTTGGAGGGGTCAAGACACACCCGTTTGGGGGCTGTTTCAGGACTAAACAGTAAGGGAGAAATTTCTGACAGGAACTGCTCCTGATCCTGGCCTGGGGACAATGGAAGCAACGCAGGATTTGTCCCCTTTAACAATTCAGCAAAATAGACCTGCGTAAACTCAGGGAAGAACTTATCAGTGGAATAATGATGATGGATGCCATTGCAAAACCAAACCCGTTTGAGGTGAACTTCAAACTTTTTAAACGCTTCATTGTTACGATCACCGCTATAATCAATATAAATGGCCTCTAAGGTTTTACGAATCAACAGGTTATATTTATAATTCTGATCATAGATGATGTCACGGCCGCAAAGTGCTGCCTGGCTGAGATAATAGACAAGCTTTTTTTGTTTAAGATCAAGTTTCTCAAAACCAGGCACCTGATATCGCAATATTTTTGCGTCAGCGAACTGTTCTGCAAGAAATGTAAAATCTTCCATTCCCCTCTCATTCCCTGTTTTACCAGCTACATTGACAATTTCTTTCCCTTCAAAAACAGGGACTACCTTTGTTTGATCCAGCATGAAGGAGTAGGGAATCACATCATCAAGTTCCAGCTTTTTAAGGCGGTGACGGTGGGCTGCCTTTTCAATATAGTTCAGGATATCGGGACGGGCAAGGTGCCATAAATCAAGCGCTGCGGCTGCCGAATCACAATGCGTTACAAAACCCGGGTGGTTCAGCAGCTTTTCAACCAGTGCCCCGGCAAAAATCGTATCTTCAAGGCAAAATTTATTTTTCCACCCCGAACATAGGATCACCACATTCTTTTCCTGGGTGTTTAGCCAATTTGTCAATGCCGACAAGTTGATGAAGGCACCAATGGCGATTTTTTCTGCTTTGCGGGCGGTTTCAAGTGCCCGCGTCCCATTGGTTGTGCAATAAACCAGTGTTTTACCGCCAATGGCTTCACGCGAGAAATTAAAGGCAGAATTTCCAAAATCCGCAAAGTCCAGTTTCTTTCCATCCTGCTCCGAAGCAACCATGAAGCCCTGCTCTTTCATTGATTTCGCCTCTTCCAGTGTCGCTACAGGAATAATATTTCTTACGCCATTGTCAAACGCAGCGCAAATGGAGGTGGTGGCGCGCAAAATATCAACAAGAACGACAATAAAATTCTCTTTGGTCTGTATTTCAGAAAAGAGTTTCGGTGAAAAGCATACCTCTATGCAACGGGATGAATTAGCTTGATCTTTCATTAATTTTTAAAAAATATCACCTCACATCCGGCGTGAGCCTCTTTAAATTTCTTTACGCTTTTTTCACTGACCTTATTGTTGATGATTACTTTCTCCAGTTTATGCATTCCTTCAAGCACATCCAAACTGTTCACCCGGGTATTGGTAAATTCCATCACCCGTAAATTGACAAGCTTTTGGAGGTACTTTAAATTTTTAACCTGGGTGCCGCTGAATTTCAGGATCTGCAATTGCATCATATTCTGCAACGGCATGAGATCCTCCACCTGGGTATTTGAAAAATCAAGTTCAATGAGATTGGGCAATCCTGTGATGGGCGTCAGGTCGGTAATCGGATTCTTTGGAATTCGCAATGCCTTAAGTTTTGGCATATGGCTGACCGGGTCAAGTTTGGTGATTGACGTTCCTGAAAACTGGAGTTCCGTCAGTCGCGTTAAATTCTGCAGCGGAATGAGATCGGCAATCTGAAAGTTTTCAGCGATAACAATTTTTGCAAGCCATATAATCTGCTGGAGCTGTATTTTATCCGGAGTTCCCTTCATCGCCGCCTGCTGAAGAAGTACATCCTTCCAGGCAGGGCTCAGATTGTTCCACCATTGGGTATTTTCAATGGTTTGAAACACCAACATACAACCAGGATTCTTGTCTGCAAACTTGTCTGCCTCCGCTGCATCCACAGGTGTGTTATCTGCATACACAAACTGAAGGTTGGTTAATTTATACAATGGACTCAGATCAGCCACAGAGGTGTTGTCAATATTCAGCATCCCGAGGCTTGTGATCCCTGATAATGGCTGCAAATTGGCAATTTTTGTATTCGATGCATTCAGCACCTTTAATTCTGTTAAATCTTTTAACGGATCCAGCGATGTGATCCCTGTGCTCTGGCATTGCAAATTCCGGAGGAGAATCAGTTTACTGATGGGCTGCAAAGAGGTGACCGACATACGCCCAATAATGTTGATGCTGTCAAGAAGTGCAAGTCGATGGAGTTGCTCCGTGCTGGGAGGATTGTCAAGTTTGATATAAAAATTGAACAGGTTTTGCCATTCCGGTGTCATTTCGTTCCACCATGCAGCCAGTTCCTTTGAGGCGTAAACGAGTGATGCATCCGGATGTTTCTTAAGAAAATTCAGAGCCTCCGTTTGGCTGATCCGCGAATTATTGCAATAAACCCGCTGTAATCCGGCGATGTTATCCAAAGGGGCCAGACTACTGACTCCGGTACTATCGCTCATTAAAATTCGCAGGTTTGAGAGGCTTTTAAGGGCCTCGAGGTTGTCAACCGGCGTAGATGAAATATTGAGCATTTCAAGATTCGCAAGTGTCGCGATAACCGAAATATCCTGAATTTTAGTGTGGTTTATCCGTAAGTCAGTAATGGAGGTCATCTCCCTTAAAGGTTCCAGTGAACTCACTTTTGTATTGCTGATATCAAGCATGGCAAGCGACTGAAATGTCGGTATTACCAAAAGATCAGCGACGGATGTCCCCTTCATGCGCAACTGGTTTATAAGCAGACAGTATCGCAATGGGTCAAGCGAGCTGGTGCTTGTGTTCGAAATATCAAGTATTTCAAGTTTGTTCAGGTTCCGCAATGGCATCAGGTCGCTAACCGGTGTGCCTGCAATATTTACAGAGGTAAGATCGGAGAGTTTGCTCAGGGGTTCAAGGTTTGAAACAGCTGAATTTCCAGATAGATCAACGCTTCCGGAATGAACGATCTGACCAAGGAACTGATAAAATTCTGATCCCATGATGGGCGTCTTATTCCCTCCGACCATGGCAACAGAGTCGTTAAAGTTCTCAATCTGATCCATGGGCAAAGTCCCCTCCAACTTCATATCTTTTGCCAATATCGACTTCCAGCCCTGTGAAAGTCCATTCCACCAGTTGCGCAAATCGTCCTTTTCATTCAACTTGGTTGTATAAATGCTTACAATTTTCAACTGTTGCTTCACAGAGTCGAAATTGATCTCGATGTAACGAACCTTGTTGGAGTTTACCGAGTCTCCGTTGATGGTCACTGCCTGCAGGCTCCGGTTGGCCGTTACCTTGAAATAGGTCAACCCCTGCTGGTCGGCCTCTACACTAACCTCCTGAATGGCATATTGAAATTTTGCATTCCTGAAAAAGAAGTCCACATCACTCAGGTAGGCTGGCATATCCTTATACAGCGGGACCAGGCGGTTTTCATCCAGGTCATCCTCAACCTGCACCTCTTCATCCCAGCACCATTTAAGATAACTCTGTGAGATGATCTGCTGCTTTTCATTTACCGAATTGCGCTTGTCACCAAGAAAATTCAGCGAACTTTCGAAAAATTTCACCAGCGGGATCACCTGCAGCTTGAACGTATCAATCTTGTTCGCCTCAATTCTTCCAGCCTTCGATTTTAGCGGATCATTCTTGCCTGAAGCCCCTGTCTTCTTCTTGGTGGAAGATTTTCCCTGCTTCTGCTTTGTAGTGGAAACTGTTTTCTTTTGGGCGCTCCCTGCTTTGGAGGATGCAGTCTTGTTTTGTGCAAAAACCGGCACCAGGCCAATGGATAACGCCAGTAGCATTAATATAAAAATCTTCCTCATGCAAATTTAATTTACGTGTGTGTAGTGCTGCATCAAATCCTCCTTCTCCTTTTCGTTCACACGGAGCACATTGGAAATCAGCCAACCTGAATTTACACTGTTGCGATTAAAATAGGAGACTTCGAAGTACCAATTCGGAACCTGGAATATGTGAAATTTGACATTGTTTACTGCAACAAAGTCAAGGTTCCCGTTTTTCATCTCCATTACAAAAAGGGCAGTCATATCCGGTACATAATCACGTTCCAGATAAAAATCCAGGTTCTCCGTTTCTTTGAAAGCCTTATGAAGGTTCATAAAATCGAGTTCGTGGCTCATCGGGTGTATGAAATACTTCAGGTTGGAGGTATCGCTAAGGTGTGTAAACCAGGATTCAAAACGGTCGAAATAGACATTTGAAATCACCCATTTGTATCCGTTCGACTGCTTCTCGATTTTCAGGTAAAGAATCAGGTTCACCTTCTCCTTCTTATAGGTAAAGGTCGCTGTAACTTCAGCAAACCAACCCTTTGCATAAAAATCAAGAAAAGCGGGATTCTTTTTGTTCAGCGCATCATCAATAAAAACAAATTTTACATCAGAACCGATCACAGCACTTGAATTATCAAAAAGGATATTCAGGTAGCTCTTCCTGGCCTTGAGATCACGGTAACCCTGATTGCCCGGATAAAAACGTTTGCCCTGAATATCCTCCTCCCCGTTGAACCGAAGAAAAAATTGATTTACCTGCTTGGTCTGAGCGTAAAATATTGATTCGTCACCGGTCAGCGATCCGATCGAACCCTGTGAAAATCCCATTATCGGCAACCACAATAGAACAATCCATGTGAATTTTCTCATAGATGAGGCTGGTAATTACTTTGAGGTTTCCTTCACCCTGATATCTCCCAGCATCACATCCCAGAAACCAATGAGGCGTCCACCAATCTGAGTCTCTTTGCGCTTGACATATACCGTGATATCTTTTTTAGTGGTATCTTCATAAACCAGTCCCTTTTCCTTGTCATATGCCTGGAAACGCTGATATATGGTAATTACCCCAACATAGGTTCCATCGGGTTGCCTTACGAGATCACTCACATACTGGATCTTGTACCAGTCGATGGTCACCTTGTCGTAATTCAGTTGCATCAGGCGGTCAAAATATTCCCTGATCTTGTAGTAGTTTACATCCTGTTTGCCAAGCGAAGAAACACCTATTTCACTGTTTTCCATGAACAATTCAACAGCGCGTTCAATGACCCGCTGTGCATCCGACCATGGGGTCTTTTTATCTCCGATTATGCTGATATATTTACTCAGGTCGCGAACCTTCTCTAGGGCGAGACTGTCGATGGCCTGTTTGCGCTGGGGCGAAAGATTATCCTGTGCGGCCACCCGGTTCGACACCGCGAACAGGCATGCCATTATGATCAATGAAAGAAGCTTTCTCATAGTCGTTATTTTTTAATTAAATCGAGTCCTTTGATTTTTCCATTTGCATCATTCATGATGGCATCAATGGCATTCCTATTCGCCTTCGTATCCCTGATTAAATTAAGATACCTTTTGATGGTTGTAGGCTTGTCGTAATCCACCATGGAGCCTTCACGACTAATGATGATCAGCACCGGAACATCCTCTGATGAAAAGAGCTGAAGGGTCTTTTGGATCGTTGCATCTGCCTGACTCAGATTTCCGGCACTGGCTGCACTGGCAATGGCAGCAAAGGAATTCTCCAGTTGTGCTTTAACGGGTAAACTACCTGCTGCGCCAAAGGTTCGCATATCCTTAATTTTTTTCTCCAGACGGGCAATCAGCTCGTCGAGTTCACTGTCCTGAAGATTTTGCGCCTTAATTGCATTTAATTCCCGTTCAAGCTGGTCTGCAGTTTTTTCATCCTTATTCAACAACAAATCATACAAGGCAGCTCGGGCCACATCCACTTTTTGAGCTTTAATTTTTTGCTCATTGGCCAATGCTGTTTTAAGCTTTTGCTGAGCTTCAATGATCATCTCATTCAGAATGGGATCATTGTAATTTTTATCCATGATCTCTGCTACGACTCGTTTTTGCTCATCGTACGAAAGTGTGGAGGTTCCATTGATGATCGACTGCAATTGCTTTTTTGCATTTTCGATTTGCGCCTTCCGTTCTTTTTTCGACAATTTGCCAGTCGACTTACAACCTTCCGTTCCTGCAACAACCAGTGCCATCATCATGATGATGACGAGATGCTGCCAGCGGATCGCTTTGATTTTGCTTATTATTTCTGACATACTTTTAAGATTTACGATTTATGATTTATGATTTTTTTTGTCACGCGTCACACGTCACGTGTCACGTTCTTATGGTTATGGTTTATAAAAAGGAAACTTCACTACCCTGGCCCTGAGTATTTTATCCCTTATTTTAATGTGAATTTCACTGCCTTCCTTTGATAATGCGGAGGGGACGTAGCCCATTCCGACAGGTATTTTTACAGAGGGGCCCATGGTTCCGGAGGTAACTTCGCCGATCCTTTTACCATGTGCGTCAACAACCTCATATTCATGGCGGGGAATGCCTTTATCGACCATTTCAAAACCCACCAGCTTATGTGCCGTTCCCTCCTGCTTCTGCTTCAGCAGGGCCGCCTTATTGATAAAATTTTTGTAGTCAGCAAATTTGGTAATCCAGCCCAATCCTGCCTCAATGGGCGATGTTGTATCGTTGATGTCATTTCCGTAAAGGCAATATCCCATTTCAAGGCGCAACGTATCGCGTGCAGCAAGACCGATCGGCTTGATCCCATATTCCTTCCCTGCTTCAAATACCGCTTCCCATATTTTTGGGGCATCCTCGTTTGCCATATAAATTTCACATCCGCCTGATCCTGTGTATCCCGTTGTGGCAAAAATAACATCGGGAACCCCGGCAAAGGTTAATTTTTTAAAGGTATAGTACTCCATGTCGGTCACAGTCGTGTTTGTGAGCGTTTGCATGGCCTTCAACGCCAGCGGCCCCTGGATGGCAAGCTGAGAAATTTCATCAGAAGCATTATACAGGGTGGCCCCCATTTTATTCTGTTTGTTGCACCAGGCCCAGTCCTTGTCAATATTGGCGGCATTCACTACCAGAAGATAGGTAAGGTCATCCACTTTGTAAACCAATAAATCATCTACGATTCCACCCGTTTCATTCGGAAAACAGGAATATTGAACCTTGCCGGGAACCAGTTTTGATGCATCATTGGAGGTAACCCACTGAATGAAATCAAGCGCCTTTGGACCTTTTACCCAAAATTCGCCCATGTGTGAAACATCAAAAACCCCAATCCCCTTTCGAACAGTTTCATGCTCTGCAATAACACCTTCATACTGTAATGGCATGTTGTAGCCTGCAAACGGGACCATCTTCGCCCCCATTGCTTCGTGAAACTTTGTGAATGCTGTATTTTTCATGGAAAAAAATTAATATTAGGACCTTTGTTAAAACACAATACGTGTAACGCAGTAAAATTAGGAAAAATTGCGCGATTGGCGGCTGAATGTTCATATATTACACCAAATGTTCATATGTTCCGACCATTTATTTTTTAATTTTGACACATGTTAATAACCCGTGAAAATACACCACGCTGGCTCATCTTCGTGATCGACCTTGCCATACTTTTTTTATGAGGAACTTGACAAGTAATGCCCCAATGGGTTTGCTTACGATTCTTGGACCGACGGCAACCGGTAAAACTTCACTTGCAGCTCACCTGGCATTCGAACTCAACGGGGAGATCATCAGCGCTGATTCACGGCAGGTTTACCGGGGAATGGATATAGGAACCGGGAAGGATTACGGAGATTATATTGTAAATGATACGCCTGTTCCTTTTCATCTCATCGATATTGTTGATCCGGGTTATGAATACAATATCTTCGAATTTCAGCATGATTTTCTGAAGGCCTATCATGACATCATCAGCAGGAAGAAGATTCCGATCCTCTGCGGTGGTTCAGGGATGTATCTCGAAGCGGTAATTAAAGGTTATCAGCTGACAAAGGCTGAACGTGATGAGAGATTTTTAAACAGCCTTGGGAAAAAAACTGAGGATCAGCTGATTGAAATTCTCAAATCATTTAAAACACCGCACAACATCACTGACTTTGAAGACCGTCCTCGCCTGCTTAAGGCCATCATGGTAGCCCGCTCCTCCAACCAATGCTTATTGAAAAAACAACCTGGATCAGATCCAGATGGTACTTGCAACGATCAGCCTTTCCCGAAAATCGATTCCACCATTTTTGGCATCGATTACCCTCGCGGACTGGTAAAAGCCAGGATAAAGAAGCGTCTGGAATACCGGCTGGAACATGGCATGATCGGAGAGGTTGAACAATTGCTGGCCACCGGGATTACCCCCGAACGCCTCATGAAATATGGACTTGAGTATAAATTCGTGGTCCTCTACCTCACCGGGAAAATATCCCGTACCGACCTGTTTAATGAACTGAACATCGCCATCCGCCAGTTTGCAAAACGTCAGATGACCTGGTTTCGCCGGATGGAACGACAGGGGATAGAGATCCATTGGATCGACGGACGGTTACCCCTCGAAAAAAAACTGCAAGATATCAGGATCCTGTGTTGATTTGAATCCCCGCGAACGCTGACCTCATTGCTTGCGGCGGGATTCTTCAATAAGTGCCACGAAAAAAGACTTGGAAAACTCGTTATTCCCAATTATGAATAACGTGGTAAATTAGTGAAATAACTTTTAAAACGCGTTAGATTGTTTTGTGAGAAATGTCACAAAGTTTTGTGCGATATGATTGTACTTGACCACGATTTTTCGTCCTGCTTCTGTCAACTTTGCACAGCCACCCCCTATTCCTCCCTGTCGTAATTCGACCAGCGGAGCAGGTGCCAATAGGTTCATAGAACGGATTGCGTAGTAGGCTTTGCGATAAGACAACCCCATGACTGAAGCCGCTTTTCTTAGAGAACCGTGCGTTTCAATCATTTCGAGGAGTTCAACTCTTCCGGATCCCAGGAAGTTTTCCCCGTCAATTTCAATCCAAAGTCTACCGGTCACCTTCATTTTTTTCATTGTTTCCCAAAATTGAATCTCTTATTCTACAAATCTAGTAATTAATTTTTTACATATTTGTTCATATTTATAAAACTAGATAGTTGAATTTATACCTGAAAACTAGAACTAAATCAGATTAAATGAATCGAAGGAATTTTATCAGGATTTCAACGCTCAGTGCAGGGGGTGCGATGCTAGGCACGATAGGATTCGGCGGAGGGAAGGAGCCATCGATGCTGGAACGGCTTACTGGAAAAGTGCATGCTGAAGGTTCAAGATATCAGCGAACACCGACCTACTGCGAAATCTGTTTCTGGAAGTGCGCCGGCTGGGTATACAAAAACGACCAGGGGGAAATCTGGAAGATCATCGGCAACGAAAATGACCCTCACTGCAATGGCCGGTTATGTCCCCGCGGAACTGGTGGGGTTGGCATGTACTTTGACCAGGACCGTTTGAAAACTCCTTTAATCCGTACAGGACCAAAAGGAAAACAGGAATTTAAACGAGTCAGCTGGGATGAAGCGCTCGATTTCGTTGCCAAAAAACTTGACTTCATCGGAAAAAAATACGGCCCTGAAACGGTTGCCCTCATCACCCACGGATCGGGGGGAAAACTGCTAACCACATTGATGAAGGCCTATGGTTCTGATTCAATTGCCGGTCCCTCCTATGCACAATGCAAGGGTCCGCGCGAAGTTGCTTTCGGACTGACATTTGGAGCCGGACTCGAGTCTCCTGAACCAACCGATATCCGCGACACCCGTTGCCTGGTTCTCATTGGCAGCCACCTTGGAGAGAACATGCATAACACCCAGGTGCAGGAAATGGCTGATGCGATTGACCGCGGCGCCACCATCATCACTGTTGATCCACGCTTCTCAACAGTTGCAAGCAAGTCCAAATTCTGGCTTCCCATAAAACCTTCCACCGACATTGCCCTGCTGCTGGCTTGGACGAACGTCATCATCAGCAATGGATGGTATGACAGGGATTATGTTGAAAAATATACGACAGGATTTGATAAGCTGAAAGAGTATATTCAGCCTTTTACCCCTGAATGGGCCTACGGCATAACGACACTTAATCCCAACATGATCCGCGACACCGCGAAGGAGATGGCCAATGCCTCCCCTGCGGTAATCATACACCCTGGCAGGCATGTCACCTGGTATGGGGATGACACCCAGCGTTCGCGGGCTATTGCTATCCTGAATGCCTTGCTTGGTTCTTGGGGCCGCCGCGGCGGATTTTATCTCCCTGAGCTGAAAGAAATTCCTGAATACCCGCATCCGCCTTTTCCTCCGGTGAAGAAATCGTGGCGCGACATTCTAGGCGATCAATATCCCTTTGCCGAACTGCCACTGGCCAATGCCATTGTTGACGGTTCGATCCCGGGAAATTTAAAAGACTTTCAATATCGCGGTTGGATCGTCAATGGCAGCAACCTGAACATGACCATGCCTGACACTCGCAAGACACTCGAAGCCATTCAACAGCTCGAACTGCTTGTTGTCATTGACACCATGCCGATGGAAATTACCGGTTGGGCCGATGTAATCCTTCCCGAATGCACCTACCTGGAACGTTATGACGTACTCAGGAACGACCACAACCGGGAACCCGTGATCGCCCTGCGCATGCCGGCAACCGAACCAAAATACGATACGAAGCCCGACTGGTGGATTGCAAAAGAACTTGCAGCCAAAATGGGACTCGGTAACTATTTTGACTGGAAAACCTTCGATGAATTCCTGGATTACAAGTTGAAACGGATGGGATCATCCCTGGAGGAGATGAAAAAGATCGGCGTAAAAAAATATGAACGTACTTCCGGCGACCTCTATTTTTCGGCCGATAATCCACCTGCCTTTGATACTCCATCCGGAAAGATTGAGCTCTATTCGACCCAGCTGGAGCAGGCCGGGTTTGATCCGCTGCCACGGTATACTCCCCATGAAGAACCGCCCGAAGGATATTACCGGCTGAATTACGGAAGAACTCAATCCCATACCTTCAGCCGTACTTCGAATAACCCTAATTTATCGGCCATCATGCCGGAAAACCTGGTATGGGTCAATCCCAAGGTCGCCGCCAACTGGCAATTGAAAGAGGGCCAGGAGGTGTGGCTGAAAAACCAGGACGGCGCTGCCACCAATTTTCCAGCAAAGGTCAGGATTACAGAACGGATCCGCTGGGACTCGGTTTATATAGTCCATGGTTTCGGTCACACGAATCCATTGCTTTCAAGGGCTTTTGGAAAAGGAGCGAGCGATTCAGCCCTGATTACCAAAGTTTTGATTGATCCGGTGATGGGCGGAACCGGGATGAGGGGAAACTTCGTCACATTTTTAACTGAAAACCCGGATAAGGAGGTGAAGGCATGAGATTCGCAATGGCCATTGATACCAAAAAATGTGTCGGCTGCAGCGATTGTGTCGTTGCCTGCCAAACAGAGAATGCTGTTCCTATTGGTTACTGCCGCGATTGGATTGTTGAGGTGAACGACGGGACCTATCCGCAACTTGAAATGGAGATCCGCTCCGAGCGTTGTAATCAATGCTCCAACTCTCCCTGTGTGCGTTGTTGTCCGACCACGGCAAGCCATTACGATTATGGAGGAATTGTCCTTGTTACGAAGCATAAATGCATCGGGTGCGGTGCATGCATTGCTTCCTGCCCCTATGATGCGAGATACCCGCATCCAAAGGGTTATGTTGACAAATGCACTTTTTGCGTCCATCGGGTCAAAGAAGGGCTGCCCCCTGCCTGCGTAGCAGTTTGCCCGACAAAATGCCTCTACTTCGGCGATACCGATGATTCCCGGAGTGAAATTTCGCAGGTGCTGAAAAAGCGGAAATATAAAAGGTTGATTCCTGAAGCCGGCACCAACCCCAATCTTTATTTTTTAATCTGAATGCCATGAGAGAAGAGCTAATCATTAGCGGTCGCATGAATCCCATGGTGGATCCAACCCTGAACATCTGGCACTGGCAGATTCCATTGTATCTCTTTGTTGGAGGCGTTGCAGCAGGCATCCTGTTTTTTGCCTCACTCTATTACATCATGGGTCGTGAGAAAAAATATCCCGCTGCGATCAAGTGGGCCCCCATGCTTACCCCATTTTTACTCATTATTGGATTGGGCGCCCTATTTCTCGACCTGAACCATAAGGCGTTTTTCTGGCAGCTGTACCTGCATATCCGCTTCGAATCGCCGATGTCGTGGGGTGCATGGGCACTGCTTGTCATCACACCATTGTCCATCGTATGGTCGGCTACCTGGATGAAGGAGGTGTTTCCCGGATGGCATTGGAAATACCCCATTCTTGAAGAATTGGAGACCTTTTTTATCAAATACCGTTTCGTCATTGCCTGGATTATGCTGCTTTACGCAGTTATCCTGGGTGTGTATACCGGTATCCTGCTATCGGCATTCAATGCGCGACCTCTTTGGAATACCAGCATCCTTGGTCCTTTGTTTTTTGCCTCCAGCCTTTCGACCGGAGCAGCGGTAATCATGCTCATGGCGAAAAGTCATCTTGAACGAAATATTTTCAGCCGCATCGACCTGATCATGATCGCGATTGAGCTGTTCCTGATCGTGCATATGTTCATGGGATTCCAGGCCAGTACACAGGTTCAGATCGATGCAGCAAACATGTTCCTCGGAGGGCCTTATACTGAAGTATTCTGGATTTTTGTGGTGCTCATCGGCCTGATTTTACCCGCATTCCTGGAGGTGCTTGAACTGATAGGGTATAAAATTCCGATTGTCATCACCTCGACCCTTATACTTACAGGCGGGATCTTTTTGAGATTCATCATTGTGTATGCCGGGCAGGCGAGCAGATACCTTTACGAATGACCAATGACCAATGACCAATGACCAATGACCAATGACCAATGACCAATGACCAATTTTGATTTAACACCTTGATTTTCAAAACAGATACCGGATATGGAAACAAAAGATCAACCCAGGAAGAATAGGTACATGAATCCTTACATTGGCGGGGTATTGCTGGGCCTCGTATTGCTGGCTGCGAATTTCATCTCCGGGCGCGGACTCGGGGCCAGCGGCGCAATAAAAAGTGTGGTGGTAGCTTCTGCGCAGTCATTGGCTCCAAAATATGCAGAACGAACGAAATATTTCAAGGAATATCATGAAGAACATTCGGGATCACCCATGAAAAACTGGCTGGTCTTTCAGATGCTGGGTGTTTTGGTCGGAGGCTTTGCTTCAGGCGCTCTTGCAGGCCGTCTGAAGTTCAAAGTGGAACACAGTCCTAAAATCACCTCGCGCCGGAGGCTGGTATTTGCATTGCTCGGAGGGATCTTCTTCGGGGTGGGTTCCCAACTCGGACGAGGCTGTACGAGTGGTTCGGCACTCAGTGGTATGGCCGTGATCTCATTTGGCGGAATCATCACCATGATGGCAATCTTTGGTGGGGCATATGCACTCGCATGGTTTTTCAGGAAAAACTGGATTTAGTTGAAAAAATGCAACATGCAAATTAATTCGTTATTCGTAAATCTAAAATCGTAAATCAATATGGGTCCCTTAGCAGTCAACGAAATCATCTCTTCAAACACCAATTTTTTCCTGGCCTTTGTCATCGGCATCGGGTTTGGTTTTGTGCTTGAGCAAAGCGGTTTTTCATCCAGCCGGAAACTGGCCGGATTATTTTATGGATACGACATGGTCGTGTTAAAAGTATTTTTCACGGGAGGAGTCACTGCCATGCTCGGCTTATTGTTTTTCAGTCTCTTTGGCTGGGTTGACCTGAACCTGGTCTATGTAAACCCGACTTTCCTGACCTCGGCCATTGTAGGCGGTTTGATCATGGGGGCCGGATTTATCATGGGAGGATTTTGCCCGGGGACCAGCTTCTGTGGTGCAGCCATTGGTAAACTCGATGCCATGATCTTTATCGTCGGATTATTTATAGGGGTCTATCTCTTTGCCTTTGGATACCCGTTGTTCGAAACCCTTTACAAATCAGCGCCCATGGGCTCTCCGAAAATATCTACCATGCTCGATCTGAGCGATGGTGTTTTTGCCTTGATCCTGGTCGTGGTAGCAGTGGGCCTGTTTTATGGATCGGAATGGGTCGAAAAGAGATTTCCAAGGGAGGAATATTAAAATAATAAAATTAAAATTATGAAGCCTTTACATTACCTCACGCTCGTCCTGGTGATCCTGGCGCTGATCATCGCCCTGGTGCCCCAGAACACAACCCGGCCGTATAAACTTACAGCTGAACAATTGCTTGCGGAGATCCGGACCGGGACACAGTTCGTCAGTCCGGATGAAGTAGCGGATAAAATCGTGCAGAAGGATCCATCAATCCAACTGATCGATGTGCGGAATCCCAGGGAATTCGATATGTTCAGCCTTCAGGGGGCCATCAATATCCCACTTCAGGATATTCTTTCTGAAAATAATTTTGATATTCTCAACCAGGGGACCAAGATGAATATCTTTTATTCCAATGGTTCAACTGAGGCAAATGAAGCATGGATGCTGACGCGGCAGCTTGGCTACCAGAACAATTATGTGCTCCAGGGAGGGCTGAACTATTGGATGGAAACCATCCTGAATCCCTTAAAGCCCGAAAGCATTATATCCAATGATGAAATTGCCCGTTATGATTTTCGAAAAGCTGCATCCATGGCATTGGGCGGAGGGGATGCATCATCCATGGCCCCAGCTTCATCTCCTGCATCGGCAACTCCTAAACCCGGGGTGGTTCCGGTAAAGAAAAAGAAAAAGGCTTCAGGAGGATGTTAATCCCTTAGAAAAATTAATTTAAGCAGGAATCAACCGTTCCGGCTTATCTGATGCAGCAAGTCAAGATCGTTTATTTTTACGAGGCGTTCATCTATAGACAAAATGCCATCCTCCTTCAATTTCAGCAATACCCTCGAAGCACTTTCCCGTGAAATACCAATAAGATCGGCAAGCTCCTGCCGTGTGAATGGAATCTCAAACTCATTGTTCTCATATATGATACGGGAAAAATAAAGTATCGCATCCGCAACTTTCCCATAGGTCTTCTTTTGCGATTGGCTCATGAACCGGTGGAAATTGTTCAGACTGTCACGCGAAACTGACACAAGGATTTCATAGGCGAAATCCCCATTCTTTTTGATCAATTTTTTGAACATGGCAATGTCAATGTAACAGACCTTGATATCTTCCAGAGCAGCATAGGAATAATGGTTAACCTTGTCGCCAAAAAGTGAAGGCAACCCCAGGTAACTGTGTTTCTTTACGATCTGAAGAATTTGCTCCTTATCACCGGAGGTCCTGACATATTCCTTTACAAGCCCTGATTTCAGATAAATAATGTTGGAGTTCAGCGAACCTTCATGAATGATAATATCCCCCTTCTTGAATTCGGCTTCACGGCTGTTCTCATTCACAAGATCAAGTTCAGCGGGGGCAAGAACTGCAGCGGCACATGATTTTTCTTTGCAGTCGCGGCAAGGAGTTTTATAAGGTAACGGATCAGGAAACATCAGAGCAGAATATTTAACTGTAAAAACTTCTTGCAAAGATGGCGCATTATTTAACAGGTTGGTGTGATATTTATCACTGTATGAAATGATATTTAGCATATTAAAACCAGTCAGGCGACACTGGATTTCATATCAATTTGATCTCCTGCATGCATCCAGTATCACGCATGAATAATCTCAGGCTATATAGGGTCTTGGTAATTTTGACACATAAAAAATAACAGCCATGAGAGCAGCAATTCCCACAAATGATGGTATCATGATGGCCGGTTCATTTGAACAGGCAAAGGGCTTCCTGATATTTGACATTGAACTTGGACAGGTCACAAAAGAGGAGGTGGTGTGGAATAAAACAGCATATGCTGGTGAGACTCCCGAAAACTATCTGACACCGATAATAAACTGTTCCGCTGCATTTGCCAATAATATCCCTGAGAAACTGTGCCTGGCGCTACAACAAAAAGGCATCTCCCTGATAAACAGCAAGGATGATATCATCACCAATGTAATCTTCCATTACATGGACAATGAAATAAAGAAAGCGGCGGATTGTTGCTGCTGTCCTTGATGTGATCAATCTGCTATGAACCTCGAATCATATTTTAATCACTTCCGAAGGCAGACCATTGGTTACCGGCAGGAATATACTACCCCGTACGGCAAACAACGGATGCTTTATGCCGACTGGATCGCCAGTGGCAGGCTTTACCGTCCGATTGAAAAAATACTGACTGAAAAAATTGGTCCGTTCATTGGAAACACCCATACCGAGACCAGTGAAACCGGTAAACTTATGACAATGGCCTACCAAGAGGCCCATGCCAGCATAAAGCGGTATGTCAATGCCGGGCCTGAAGATGTCATTTTAACTACAGGATTCGGGATGACAGGGGCCGTAGTGAAATTCCAGCGGATACTGGGGTTGAAATCCTGTTCCCAGTTATCAGGCGGTCAATGCCTGCATGAAAAGGATCGGCCGGTCATATTCATCACCCACATGGAACATCACTCCAATCACACCTCCTGGTATGAAACGATGGCTGACGTCGTGGTGGTAAAACCCGGCAAAGATCTTTTGTTCGACCTGAATCATCTCGAGGATGAACTCAAATTGCATAAAAATGGAAGAAGGCTCATCGGATCGTTTACAGCTTGTTCAAATGTGACGGGGGTCAGGACACCCATCCATGAAATGGCAGCGCTGATGCATCAATACGGGGGAAGGATATTTGTAGATTATGCCGCTTCAGCACCATATGACAACATCAACATGCATCCCGGAGATCCGGTGGAAGATCTGGATGCGGTTTTTTTTTCCCCGCATAAGTTTCTGGGAGGACCCGGGTCCTCAGGCGTCCTCATCTTCAGTTCCGACCTCTATCACAATCGTGTTCCCGATCAGCCCGGGGGAGGCACTGTTGACTGGACCAATCGCTGGGGTGAGTACAAGTTCATCGACGACATCGAACTTCGGGAAGATGGAGGTACGCCGGGATTCCTGCAGGCAATACGGGCTTCACTGAGCATGGATCTGAAGCGCCAGATGGGCATTGAAAAAATAGGGTTGAGGGAGGAGGAACTACTCGCCCTCGCCTTCCGGGAATTGGCAACAGTGCCTGGATTGCACATCCTGGCTGACAATGTTACTTCAAGGCTTGGCGTTATATCATTTTACATGGATCATATCCATTACAACCTGGTGGTTTCCTTGTTAAGTGACCATTTCGGTATTCAGGTCAGGGGAGGATGTGCGTGTGCCGGCACCTATGGACATTATCTTCTTGATGTCAGCTATGAAACATCAAAAAAAATCACCGACAGGATTACAAATGGCGATCTTTCAGCTAAACCGGGATGGGTAAGGCTTTCCCTGCACCCAACCATGAAAGACCGTGAAGTGGTTCACATTGCTGCTGCGCTGCGCATGATTTCAAAAAACCATGTTGCGTGGGGAAGGGACTATGAATATAACAAACATACCAACGAATTCAATCTGAAGAAAACAGTGATGTATGGGCCCAATGTGAATGCATGGCTGTTATAATGCAAAAAAACTTGCTTGCTGAATTTTTTAGATTATCTTTGCAGAGCGAATATTCACTTACACTTCGATGCATTCAGGATGATTTATCAAATCAGGAATTAATTCAACATGACAGCAGAACTATCCGTCAGACAATTAGAAATCATTGAAGCCGCAGGAAAAATCCTGACATCTTCGGGGGTTGGTGGGTTAACAATAAAAAACCTGGCGAAGGAGATGAAATTTTCTGAAAGCGCCATTTACAGGCATTTCACAAGCAAAGAGGAAATTATCATTGGCATGTTGACATTTTTGGCCGATAGCATCGATCATCGATTGTCTGATATAACCGCTTCATCAGATCCGGCAGAACAATTTAAAGCCATGTTCCGGGAACAATTCAGGTTTTTCGATTTACATCCTCACTTTGTTGTAGCCGTGTTTTCTGATGGGCTGATGGAAGAGACCCAACTGATAAATGAAGCCATCCTGAAACTAATGAATATTAAGATGAAACATTTAATGCCTGTCATCATGATAGGACAGCAAAAAGGTGTTTTTACAAATGCCATTACCTCAGATGAAATGGTTCATATTGTTATGGGGACTTTCAAACTTCAGATGTTCAAATGGAGGACCGCCAATTTTCAATTCGATATAAAACGAAGTGGAGAAAACATGATACAATCTATTCTAACACTGATAAAATGCAAAGTATTATGAAAAGAGTTTTGACAAAATCAAGGTACTAAAAAAATTTGACTAATTATGTTAGTAAATATTCACACACACAAAATCATTCTGCTGCTTTTCCTTACAGCATTCATTGCCGGGACTGCACAAAGCCAGGTATGGACCTTGCAACAATGCATTGATACAGCCATGGTAAACAATAAGAATTTGCAAATAAGCCGGAATTCAAGGGAGGTTGGTGAACAGAAGCATCAGGAGGCCCTGGCAAACCTGATTCCCAAAGTAAATTTCAATGCCGACTACCGCTACTACGCCAATCTTCCTTACCAGTTTATGCCCTTATCGGCTTTTGGGGGAGCTGATGGGCAGTTTAAGGAGATTCAGTTTGGGGTGCCGCATAATATCAATGCCAATTTGCAACTGACGTTATCGGTATATAATCCGCTTGTTTATGGAGCCATCCAGTCATCGAAGATCGGAACGGAAATCAGTGGATTGCAGGTTCAGAAAACAGAAGAGCAACTCTTTTTTGAAATATCCAATTTGTACTATAATGCACAGATCCTGAATAGTCAGCGTGCATTCATCGACAGCAACCTCACAAACAATAACAAATTGCTTAAAAACCTGGAATTGCTGAAAGAGCAATTGCTTGCAAAAGGCACTGATGTTAGTAAGGTCCAGTTGCAGATTGCCCAGCTGACCAACCAGGGTGAAATAATAG
>CAJAUM010000115.1 GCA_903945175.1 uncultured Bacteroidales bacterium
ACTTTAAATGGAAACTTAACGAGGGAAAGAAACTCGCATTCTTATTTACCGAATACTTGCATCCTTATTTACCGAATACTTACATTCCTATTTGCCGAAATCTTGCATTGTTATTTACCGTTTACAACATTTCGGGGAGATATGTCGAACTCAGGATGTATCCGCTGACCTTCTCAGAGTTTTTACAATTCCGTGAAGACAAGGGATCTGAACATGTCGAAGAGGAGTTCGGATTATTCATGAAATATGGTGGTTTTCCTGGCATTCATCACATGGAATACAATGATGAGGTAATTGAACAGTATGTTAATTCACTGTATAATACTATTTTACTGAAAGATGTGGTCGCAAAAAACAACATCCGGGATATCATGCTTTTAGAAAAAATTGCAAAATTCACAGCGGATAATTGTGGCAATATAACCTCTTCGAAAAAAATTGCCGATTTTTTAAAATCACAAAAATCCGGAGGTTCTGTTGATACCGTTCAGAATTATCTCTACATGCTTACCGCTGCATTTATTTTTTCGAAAGTTAACCGTTTTGATATCAAAGGGAAACGATTACTTGAAATCCACGAGAAGTATTATACCGGCGATATCGGATTAAAGCATGTCCTGTTGGGATATAAAACCGGAGATATATCAGGTCATCTCGAAAACATTGTTTACCTGGAATTGCTCGGCAGGGGCTTTAAAGTTGAAATTGGCAAGTACCAGGATCTGGAAATAGATTTTATTGCAACAAAAGGCAATGAGCGTACCTATATTCAGGTAGCTTATTTGCTCCATGATCAAAAAACCATAGAAAGAGAATATCGGGCGTTGGAAAAGATAGAGGATAATTATCCTAAACTCGTTTTGTCACTTGATAAATATCAGGACGCTAACAGGGCTGGAATTCAATGGAAAAATCTGATCGGATATCTGATCGGGAACTGAGATATGGAATTTGCTCAGGCCGAGCGTGGTCAATGTGTCCGGCTTTTCCGTCTGGCATACTTACTATGTTCACCGAAATGTTATTATATTTTGCATTATCTGGATTATTTCCATGCCGTATCTGAAAAAATTCAAAATATATAATTTCTGTGTGTTAATGATGATGCCATGTGTTATAAACTATCTTGTATTCAGCTCAATCCAGGCAGATAATTTTACGACAGGATCTGTTTGGTTATTTGTACTGTTACTTGCCACACATGAAATATATCTCTATCTCACTTCGTCAGGAAAATTTGCATCTCATCCATATAAAATACCTGCTTATCCGGATTCCAGACGTATATTTTTATTACATCTTCCGGAGATTGAAATTCAGGTAACCGTGCACTAAGAAAAACCCTGTTCCATTCGTTTTGCTTAAATTTCTGACCATTCAGATTTAATGAAATATAGCTGTATGACTCATTGTTATGTTCAACTGACATAACCAATAAAGAATTTGAGGGCTTTAAGGGCTTTAAAAGATAAACATACAGAACTACATCAATTCCCTTAGCCTCAATTACCTGTCCGGAAGAATCACGCTGCTTAATCTGCAGATCCTTAACCTGCTGGGAAAAGCCGGGACTGAACGTCGTTTTCTCATCCATCCTGAATGAGAATTTTCCATGATGTACTGTATCTTTTGACAACAACAAGGTATTCCCGACATCTGTGGACTGATCAAATGAGTTCAACAACAGTGTTTTAAGCCTGTGTTCAGCTACCAGGGCATCATTCAATGAATCCCGGATGGCATAATTATCATACCTGGGATTGCCACTACACGTAATAAATACCATACAGCAATATGATTTTTCACCAGAGGGAATGGCCATGTTGCTTGGATAAAAGGATTTTATCAGCTTCATGCGGGGATGGCTGAAAATGGAATCTAAAGGGATTTTGGATTCGTTGTTGCCAAAACGGGATTCCCACAGTACGACTGACCCTTCATCAATGATGTTGAGCCAGACACATTCGTATATCAACTTCCCTTTTGGCGGATTATTGAAAAAGGGATTGATCCCCAGCACATAAGGTGTTGTTAAATCGGTAAAAAATTGTAGGTTATTGACATAGGGAGAATCTTTCACCCACCGGGAGGCACGAAAAATTGTCTCCTCCTCCGATGACTGCTGATAAGGAATTGGATAGAGACGGAAAGATGAATAAATAACCAGAAGGACAAACACCCCTGAGATAATATTTCGTAGAAGTTTCGATATTCTTAAATACTGGAATAATGCAGCCAAACCCTTAAGGGATATGATCACGGCCAACGGAGTCACACCGGCCATAACCCTTGTAAGGCCGACCGATGCTCCCAATGCCTGCCAGTAGAGAAACGAGTGCAGGGAAAGATAAAAAAGAAAAGGAAACAACGACAATAAGCATAGGATCACTGAACTATTCCTAAGCGTGCGATCCCTTGAAAATATTTCTTTTAATACCTGCAGCGTACCTATTATAAACAATATGGCAAGCGGAAGTCCTATTATTTCATCATAATATTTTACAAAATGGAACAGTTCGCCATGTATGTTATACAACCCATGGTGAACCTGATAGGGGAATTGAGTAAAAACCCAAAAAAAGTCTTTATAATGATACCAGCCAACCAGGCTGAAAAAAAGTGTGCCCATTGCCAGCAATGGGATTGGTTTATATTTCTTTACATACAGCAGGGCCAGGAAATAGAAGAATAAAATGAAAAACCCTTCACTTCGGGCAAACGGGAGGAATGATATTACAATTGCTGAAGCATAATAATGGCCGCTTAAGAACAAATAGCAGGAGAAAACCAGTACAAAGCTGAAAAGAATTTCTGTAAGCGCAGTGGGCATCATGATAAAATACATCGGAGTAAAACAGACAAAGATGATCACTGGCAGGGCTGGATGGATATTCAGGAGCTTTGCAATCCTATAACAATAATAGGCAGTTGCCATGCCAAGCAACACATTGAGCATTTGAACCCATTTGAATCCTAGTTGGGCGAATGGTGCACTCAAGGCGGTATATAGCGGTCTGGCCCAGGGATAAATGAAAAATTCGGGCATTTGAAAAGCCCATTTTGAGTACAGAAAATGAGTTATGTTTTCTGTAGAACCATAATAACCAGCAGAGAAAAAGTAGTATAGAACGACAAGGATAAAAATGATGCAAAGAACACTCCAGTGGGCATATTTGGCAAAATAATTTTTCATGGCGATTGTGTATTTGTTATGTTCCATGGGTGGATAACATGCAAAAGTAATACTAAATCCTGAAGCACGGGGTGTTTTCTAAAATGCTACAGTGGAAACTCTGTAAGGGGCAGAAAAAAAGTAAGATGGATCTATTGAATTGCACTTTGATTCATCACAGGCGCTCCGGCGCTGACAAGGTAGATCCGGTTGGTGTTTAAACAGATACACCGGTAACGGGTTCTCACCTTCTCCTTTTTTTGGAAAATTCTTCTGCCGTGGAGGGTGAAAACGGCATCAAACGGGAGTTCTTCGAGCCGCATGGTGGTGTCGGGGGGATCGTAATTTTTCAACGCTTTCGACAGGTGATGATCGGCCGAGGAGGAGGCCCTTGGGTTTTCAAGGTATTGGATCAGCACGGGAAGGATATCGGAAGGAAACACCCCGCTGTTCAAATAGGGCTGCATCAAACGGCGAAAGGCTGCTTTCCACTCTTTTCCGTGGGGAAGAGGCCTGGATTTGCGGCGCAGACTGAACCTCTTCAGCATCCGGCTGTGCTCGAGTGTAACATGGTGGTGCGCCAGTTCATGCACCAGGGTGATCAGAAAGGCATAGCGATTCAGGGTTCCGTTGATGGTGATGCGTGCGGGATTGTTCTTGTGAGGCGCCCGGAAATCGCCGGTTTTTGAAGTGCGGTGGTTTACCACCTTCAGGTTGATCGGATTTTCCTGTATTTGTGAAACCATAAACTCCACTGCAGCTTCCGGAAGACGCGTACCGAGAACCGACCTGATTTTTTCCCCGAATGGGGCGTGAGCAGGTTTGACGATGGGTGGTTTTGACTGGAAGAGGGAGAGTTGCACCTAAATAAGCTCAAACTATGCTACTTCATATTCTAATTTCATCGGTTGAGGCATTTTTTTCGAAGCGTTAAGTACCTCGATCCCAATGATATTTCCAGAGTCGTTATAGTCAATGATGATTCCAGGCTTGTCTTCATCACTCTCACCTATTTTTTCATCAGAAAACTGGATGTAGAGAACATCAACCGCTTTATCATATTTTACTTTCATAATACTTTTCAATTTTTGAAGTTCTATAAACCGTTATAACAAGAGGAGGAATTTTATCAATATTTACAAATACCCTGATTAAGAATCTTTGCTCCTGCGAATCTTTAATAATACTTTGAAAAACTATCAGATTATCCTGTTCAACTGTTTGGTCAGGCACTGAAAGAATGCCTTCAACGGTTTCACGGGAAATATCTCTTATTCCCATTTGGTTTAATGCATGTTGTGACAATTGATAAATCATCTGCTTGACAAGTTTCCATTACAAAGGTAAATAATTAGGCGAAGACATATTTCGTGCAATTGAGATTAGATCATTTAAACTTCGGGCAATCACACCCCCTGGGTTGAGATGTACGATGAGAGGGATATCGCGTTGAACTGCACGACCCGGCAAGCAACAGCAGGACGACAGGAACAACCAGTAAAATCAACCTTAATCGTAAAAGTCTCATGTTTCCCATTCCCCTCTATAAATTTACAAATATTTGTGTCACGCGTCACGCGTCACGTTTTATTCCATCATCAAACGCATATTCACCGAAATTTGGTATTTTAGCAAAAAGATTTTATGCTGAAGATATTTTCAACCACCGGAGAGTATGTGCTTTTGATGCGGAAGGTCTTCAGCCGTCCGCAGAAACGCAGGATCTTCTGGAACCAGCTGATGACCGAAATCAACAGCCTGGGGTTGGAATCGCTGGGAATCGTTGCCTTTATCTCCGCCTTCATGGGAGCGGTAGTGGCCATTCAAACAGCCTACAACATCACCAGCCCCCTCATTCCCATGTCGATGGTTGGTTTTACCGTGCGCCAGAGCGTCATCCTCGAATTTTCTCCTACAGTGATCTCCCTGATCCTGGCCGGAAAGGTCGGATCAAGGATCGCCTCCGAGATTGGGACCATGCGGGTGACCGAGCAGATCGATGCGCTTGAAATCATGGGGGTGAATTCTGCCAACTTCCTTATTTTTCCAAAAATCGTTGCCTCCATGCTGATCAACCCGGTGCTGATCGTTTTCAGCATGTGGATGGGCATCCTGGGCGGCTGGCTGGCCATGGTTGCTACGGGGCTGGTCTCTACAAATGATTTTGTACAGGGAATCAGGATCGATTTTTTGGGATACACGATATTTTATGCGCTGACCAAGACGGTGTTTTTTGCCTTTCTCATCTCCTCCATCTCGGGATTTTTTGGCTATATCACCCAGGGAGGCGCCCTGGAAGTTGGCCAGGCCAGCACAAAAGCAGTCGTTTTCAGCAGCGTCATGATCATCCTTTTCAACCTGGTATTAACACAACTTCTGCTCACATGATCGAGGCCCGGAACATCAGCAAGACCTTTGGCGAACATCGTGTGCTGAAGGATGTTTCCTGCTCTTTCGAGAAGGGGAAAACAAATCTGATCATCGGGCAGAGCGGCTCGGGAAAAACGGTGCTGATGAAGTGCCTCGTCGGGTTGTTCGAAGTCGATAGCGGCATCGTTGCCTACGACGACCGCAATTTCACCACCATGAACTTTGAGCAGCGAAAAACCCTCCGGCAGGAGATTGGCATGCTGTTCCAGGGCGGCGCCCTCTTTGATTACCTGGATGTTGAAGGGAATATCATGTTTCCGCTGAATATGTTTACCAGACAATCGCATGAAGAAAAACTCGAACGGGTCAATTTCGTGCTGAAGCGCGTCAACCTTGAGAATGTCAACAAACTGATGCCCTCCGAACTCAGCGGGGGCATGCGCAAACGGGTGGCCATTGCCCGGGCCATTTCAATGAAGCCACAATACCTGTTCTGTGATGAGCCCAATTCAGGACTTGATCCGCAAACCTCAGGAGTGATCGACCGCCTCATCCAGGAAATTACCATGGAGTACAACATCACGACCATCGTCAATACCCATGACATGAATTCGGTTCTTGGCATCGGCGACAGCGTGGCCTTTATTTTCCAGGGCGAACTGTGGTGGAAGGGAGATAAAGAGACCATCCTGCATACCCAAAACCCTGAACTGAATGAATTTGTCTTCGGAACAGAATTGACCTCCAGGTTAAAACGATAATTCAACCGCCATGAATTTTATTGATTATATCATACTCATCCTTGCCGTGGCCTTCATAATCGACGGCTACCGCAATGGGATCATCATCAGCCTGGCCAGTATTGCGGCGCTGATCCTGGGAATTTATATCGCCGTCCATTTTTCAAATTACCTCGATGCCACGCTCATCGAACATGTGAATCCATCGAAAAAATGGCTGCCCATCCTCTCTTTCTGCATCACCTTCTTGTTGGTTGTGATTGCGATCATCGTGGTGGCCAAACTCATGGAAAAGCTGGTTGATGTGGTGGGCATGGGGTTCTTAAACCATCTTGGCGGCGCTGCACTCGGACTGGTAAAGGGAATCATCCTGGTAAGCATTCTGCTGTTTATAGCCACCAGTTTTGATCCCAAGGGAAAATGGCTCACCCATGAAGATAAAAAGGAATCCTATTTTTATAAATCCGTTTCAGAGGTTTTTCCCAAACTGATGAAGACCTTTGGCGGGGAGATCAAATTCCCGAACTGGAACTGAATACCAAAAAATGCAATCAACTGCACTGCCCCGGCTGCTGATCGATGTATATAAAACCAGGAATTTAAATTCGGGAATCGGCCGGTTTTCGGTCAATTTTGCGGAGACCATCTCAAAAAACAGCAACACGGGCTACGCCATTGATTTTTTATGTCCGCGAAATTTTCCTGCCGGGGATTGGGGGCATGTCCATTTACAGAAGGTCAATTTCCAGAAACGGTATTTACCATGGTTTAACAAAACCTACGATATATGGCATTCGCTATATCAGTTTCCATCGCATATTCCAAACCGATGCTCAAAATGGATCCTGACCATACACGACCTGAATTTCATGATGGAGAAAGATAAATGGAGATCAACCCGCTACCTCAGCACACTTCAGGATAACGTGAACAAGGCTGCTGCCATATCGGTAATCTCTGATTACACCCGGGCGCAGGTTCTGGAACATCTCGATGTAAAAGATAAACCACTGTACCGGATTTATAACGGGATCAGCGTGAACACATTCCCCGACGCCGGGCAACCCCCCTTTCTGACCAACGACAAATTCTTCTTCACCATTGGAATAATCACGGCCAAAAAAAATTTTCATGTACTTGTGCCCCTGTTACAAAAATTTCCCGGCTATGACCTTGTTATTGCCGGGGAGAATGATTCGGCCTACGCGAAAGGGATCCTTGCATTGGTCGATGAATTAAAACTGACCGGGCGGGTACATTTTCCCGGAAAAATTTCGGAAAAGAACAAATATTGGTTGTATTCCCATTGCCGCGCTTTTTTGTTTCCATCGCTGGCCGAGGGATTCGGGATGCCGGTGATTGAAGCCATGCTGTTAGGAAAGCCGGTTTTCACCAGCACCTTTGCTTCACTGCCCGAGATCGGAGATAAATATGCATTTTACTGGCAGAATTTTGATCCGGACCACATGGCAGAGGTGTTGAAAGAGGGATTGTCGGCCAGTGATCGGCAAAAGGAGGAATTTTCAACCGCAATGGTTGGTTATGCTCAGAAATTTAACTGGAGCACATGTATTGACAATTACCTTACAATGTACCGGCAGGTAACAGGGCTCAATGGTGTTACTCCATGATCGCCCTGATGCCCGGGAGTTGCTTGCCTTCGATGTATTCAAGCATGGCACCGCCGCCTGTTGACACATAGCTTACCTTGTCGGCCAGGCCGTATTTATTGATGGCTGCCACGGAATCGCCACCGCCCACGAGTGTAAAAGCGCCATTTTCAGTAGCTTTCACCAGCGCCAGGGCGATAAATTTCGTTCCCGCTTCATAGTTGTTCATTTCAAAAACACCCATGGGGCCATTCCACAGGATGGTTCCCGATTGTTCGATCACATGGTTGAATTTTACACAGGAGGAGGGTCCGATGTCGAGGCCCATCCAGGGTATCTGGATCTCATAGGCGCTGCTCGTCCGTTTATTGGCATCATTTGAAAAGGCATCGGCCAAAACTGCATCCGCAGGAATGTAAAGGTTGATGCCTTTTGTTTTGGCATTTTCCACAATATTTTTTGCCATTTCCACATAATCCTCCTCGACCATCGAGGCCCCGATTTCTCCGCCCAGGGCTTTGATGAAGGTAAACATCATGCCGCCGCCGATGATCAGGTTGTCGACCTTGTCCATCAGATGGTTGATGATCTCGATCTTGGTCGATACCTTGGCGCCGCCTAAAATGGCTGTAAAGGGTCGTTTGCCGTCCTTCAGGCATTTGTCGATGTTGATGATCTCGTTGGCCATGACATAGCCGAACATTTTTGTTTCAGGAAAAAATTCAGCGATTACGGCCGTTGAGGCGTGGGCACGGTGTGCCGTACCAAAGGCATCGTTCACGTACATGTCGCCTAACAGGGATAACTTCCTTGCAAATTCTTTATCGCCCTTTTCCTCCTCCTTGTAAAAACGGAGGTTTTCGAGCAGCAAAACATCACCGGGTTTCAGGGATGCGGAAAGGTCCAATGCAGACTGGCCGATACAATCGTCGGCAAATTTGACGGGCCGGTTCAGCTTTTTAGTCAGATAGGGGAGAAGGTGTTTAAGAGAATATTTTTCTTCCGGCCCTCCTTTGGGACGGCCCAGATGTGACATCAGGATCACCGATCCGCCATCGTTCAGGATCCGGGTGATGGTAGGAATGGTGGCATCAATGCGGGTGGTGTCGGTGATTTGATACTGACCATCCAGGGGAACATTGAAATCGACACGGATAAGCGCTTTTTTATTCTGAAAACTGAAATTATCAATCGTTCGCATAACATTGTTTATTTATAGAATGTGCGCAAAAATAAAAATTTTGCACACGTCAACGCAGATATTTTTAATTTTACCTTGATTTTAAGACTAAAAAAATGGAGGATCTCAGGCTTACCCTCATACAAACAAACCTTTTCTGGGAGGATCGGGATAAGAATCTCAATCACTTCGACCATTTGCTCGACCGCATCGATGAACAAACCGATTTAATTCTTCTTCCTGAAACCTTCAATACAGGCTTCTCTATCAATCCTTCGGCATGTGCTGAGCCTATGGAGGGGCCATCCATGCAGTTTCTCCGGAACAAATCACACGATAAAAAGGCGGTGATCATGGCCACCTTGCTTATCAGCGAAGGAGGTGAAACCTTTAACCGGCTGATATGCATCCATCCGGACGGACATTACGAAACCTACGATAAAAGACACCTTTTCCGATTGAGCGAAGAGTATCAGATTTTTAAAGCCGGACACAGTCAGCTCATATTCGAAGTGCAGGGTTGGAAAATTTCACCGATTATCTGTTATGACCTGCGTTTCCCGGTATGGAGCAAGAACACCTGGCGCGATGGGAAATATGGGTATGACCTGCTGGTATGCCTGGCCAACTGGCCTGCATCGCGTGCCCATGTGTGGAAGACCTTGCTGGTGGCCAGGGCCATGGAAAACCAGGCTTACGTAGCGGGGGTAAACCGCATCGGAAATGACGGACATGGTACACCGCATTCGGGAGATACAAGGGTCATCGATGCCAAGGGAAATGTGCTGTTCGCGGCCACCGAAGGCAGAGAAGAGATGATGACCCTCACCCTTTCGGCACAGGATCTGACCATTTTTCGTGAATCGTTTACTGTTGGAATGGACTGGGACCACTTTTCAATCAACCCCAATAATTAGCCCATGCTTAGACTATCGGTGGTCATCATTACACATAACGAAGAGCATAATGTGCTTCGTTGTCTTGAATCGGTGAAACCGGTGGCAGATGAAATCGTCGTGGTCGATTCCATGTCGGCCGACCGCACAGCAAGTTTATGCAGGGAGTTTGGTTGCAAAGTTTTTCTGCGCGAATTTGATGGATATGGAACACAAAAGCAATTTGCCGTAGACCAGGCCTCCAACGATTGGATTTTATCGGTTGATGCCGATGAAATTCTTTCCGAAGAGTTACAAAATGAGATAAACCTTCTCTTCCGGCACAATCCGCATCCCGGAGTCCGGATTCCGCAATCGGCTTACAACATTCCTTTCAGCCTCTGTTTCATGGGACGGATTCTCAGGCATGGCAGCGTTGGGAAGGAGGTTCACCTGCGGCTTTTCAACAGGACCCTGGGCAGATTTACCAGGGTTCCGGTGCACGAAGGGATAGAGGTGACAGGTTCAACCGGCACCCTGAAGGGGCGCATTATCCACTACTCCTATCGGGATATCAGCCATCACCTGGAAAAGATCAACACCTATACTTCGCAGGCTGCAGAAGGGTACCATGACAGGGGACGCACCTTCTCCAAATTCATGGTTGCGCTGAAATTTCCCACCGGTTTTATTTCGAATTATTTTTTCAGACTTGGCTTTCTTGATGGTTACCCGGGATTTATGTGGTCATTCCTGGCAGCCGTGTATTCCACCTTAAAAGTCGCCAAGACCATTGAATTGACAAAGAAATCATGACGATCCTGTTTAGTTTCCTCATCCCTCCGAAAAAGGGGCTCCCGGTACTCATGTATCACAAAATCCTTCAGGAACACCCTGATGGACTTACGGTGTCTGCAGACCAGCTTGATCATCAGCTGATGTACCTGAAGGAAAAGGGTTATCAGACCATTGGATTAAAAACCCTGAAAAACCTGTTGAAAGATGGGGGGCTGCTGCCAAAAAAGACGATCATCCTGACATTTGATGATGCGTATACAAATTTTCGGGATTATGCTCTCCCCTTGCTGAAAAAGTATAATTTCACGGCCACCGTGTTTGTTCCTGCGGCTTTTATTGGAAAAACGAATATCTGGGACAGGGGCAATGATGCCATCATGACAGCTGAAGATTTGAAACGGCTTGTACTGCAGGATGGGATAGAGATTGGGTTACACTCATTTTTGCACAGGAGTTATGGCGACCTTGCCATTTCCGACATGGAGGAGGATCTGAACAACTGCAGGCAGACACTTGAGTTTTACGGAATCCCCTACGTGAAGGCGCTGGCTTATCCCTACGGTGGCTATCCGAAGAGGGATCCTGAACTGAAGGCACAAATGATTTCACTTTTTCAAAAGACCGGGCTCGATTTCGCCTTGCGCATCGGCAACCGCATCAATCCCTGGCCGATTCGCCTGCCGTATGAAATCAACCGCATCGATATCAAAGGAACCGACAGTTTTTTTACTTTCAGAACGAAGTTGACAAAAGGCCGTGCCAAACTATTTGCCTAATCCCCTTGCGATGCCCAAGACCTGGAAAGAGATTCAACGTTACTGGTACATTTTCGCCCTCATCGTGACCGTGGGGTCTCTTCCTTTTTCAAAATTCGGAATCAGCTTTGGACAATTTATGCTTGCCGGTGGCTGGATTGTAGAGCGATTCAATGCAAGGAAGCTGCTGACTTACTTGGCCGGACGATCATTCTGGCAGGTTATCCTCCTGATATTCCCCTATTCAGTGTACCTGCTGTTTGAAGGCATCATAACCGGATTCAGGCAATTTTTCAGAAACAGGCCGGCGCTGCTGTTCAGCTCAATCATTCTGTTGCACCTGCTGGGCCTGTTTTTCACCACCGACTTTGATTATGCGCTCAAGGATATACGGACAAAATTGCCCTTTCTGCTGTTTCCCTTGTTCCTTTCGACATCTGAAGCTTTTGACAGGAAGGCGTTTTACAGGTTTATGCTATTCTTTGTCCTTGTCGTCCTCGTGCGATCGGGTTATAATGGCTGGATGATCCTGACCCAAAATTTTGTCGACATCCGCGATGTGTCGCACAATATTTCACACATCATCTTCAGCCTGTTGCTATCACTGAGTATTTTCACACTTGTATACCTGTCATTGAATAAGAATTATTTCAGGCCATGGATGCGGGTATTGGGATTTCTTGTGACGCTATGGTTTTTCGGATATCTTCTTATTTCACAGTCATTCACAGGCTATGCAATCACCCTGATCACGGCCTTGATTCTAACCCCGGTCTTGATTTTCAAAACCCGCAACCGGTTACTGAAAGCAGGGTTGATTTTGTGCATTCTTCTTGTGACAGGGCTCATTTTCCTGACGCTCAAATCCATCATCCACGATTATTATCATGTGAACCCGGTGGATTTTACAAAACTTGAAAAGGTTTCGTCGCGCGGAAATCCATATATCCATAGTATCAAAGAGCCGCAGACCGAAAATGGAAATTACCTGTGGATATATATTCAGTGGGATGAAATGCGCAGTGCCTGGAATAAACGCAGCAAGATTCCCTTCGACAGCCTGAACATGAAAAAGGGGCCTGTTGCGCATACGGTCATCCGGTTCCTGACCTCCAAGGGTTGGCGTAAAGATGCGGATGCCATCGAAAAGCTGACTGACCAGGAGCTCCTTGCCATTGAAAAGGGGGTCGCAAACCAAGAGTTTCTGAAGGAATTAAGCATCCGGGGCCGGATTTATGAATTCCTGTGGGGGTTCGACAATTACATGGAAACAGGGAATCCGACCGGTTCAACGCTGATGCAACGACTTGAATTCTGGAAAGCCTCCATCGGAATCATCCGTGGAAACTGGCTTACGGGAGTCGGGACCGGAGATATGAATCTTATCTTCAAGTCACAATACGAAAAGATGCATTCGAAGCTTTCGCCTGACCAGCGTTGGCGTTCACACAACCAGTTTTTATCCGTTTTTATCGGATTCGGGATCATCGGATTGCTTTGGTTTTTGGTGGCTGTTTTTTATCCGCCATTCATGTTGCGCAGACAGGACGATTTTTTTATGTTTGTTTTCCTGATCATTGCTGTTTTGTCCATGCTCACCGAAGATACCATCGAATCACAAACCGGGGTGACATTTTTTGTCCTTTTCTATTCCTTTTTCCTTTTCGCCCGGAGGGAGAAAGATCTCATCTTTTCCAAACAAATCGTACATGGCTGAGACGAAGGCACTCCATCCGGATGCATGGATGATGATCGTAAATCCCAATGCCGGGATTAAAAAAGGGACCAAGGACTGGCCCGCAATCCTTCAGCTTCTCCGCAATGAAGGGGTCGATTTTGAATACAGGACCACTGCCCATAGGGGTCATGCCATTGAGATAACATCAGAAGTAATTTCCGCGGGATACCGAAATATTTGCGTGGTGGGAGGAGACGGCACCTTGAACGAGGTGCTGAATGGAATCATGAATCAGCAGGTCATCGCATTTTCCGATGTCACGCTGGGCATGATCCCGGTTGGAACGGGCAATGACTGGTGCCGCATGTTCAATGTCCCGTTTGATTACCTGAAGGCCATACACGTCCTAAAGCAGAAGAAAACCTTTTTGCAGGATGCCGGCAAAGTGACCTATTCTCACCAGGAAAAAAGGGTGGTTCGGTATTTTATGAATGTTGCCGGGATGGGCTATGACGCCCTCGTTGCCAAGAAAACAAACTTACTGAAAGAGAGGGGAATAGGCGGGCCGCTGATCTACCTCTATTTTGTCTTTGCAAGCCTGTTTCAGTATAAATTTATAGAAGCGGTCATTGAAGTGGATGGTGCCATGGCCTATAAGGGTGAAATTTTTTCAATGAACGTCGGGATATGCAAATTCAATGGCGGCGGGATGAAGCAGGTCCCCTTTGCTGTACCCGACGATGGATTGCTTGATGTAACCCTGATCAAAAGGACATCCAAATGGATGGTGGTAAGGTATGCCCGGAAACTGTTTGACGGAACGCTGGTTGACCTTCCCTTCATCGCAACCTTCAAGGGAGAAAACATCCGTATCCGCTCGACCGGAAAGGTTTTTCTTGAAACCGACGGGGAATCGCTCGGGCACACACCCTTTACCTTTGAAATATTGGCGCGATGTGTTAACGTGGTGGTCGGAAATTAAATTAACCCATCCCGTTAACCAACCCCGCTGTCAGGGGCCACTACACTGTCAGGGAGTCGGATTGACCCAGTCCCCATTTTCCTTGATGAGATTGATCAGCGCCTCCACCGCCAGGGATTCGTCAAGATTCTTTTCTACCAGTTGCTGTTTTTTGTACAAATTGATTTTGCCTTTGCCTGCGCCCACGTAACCATAGTGTGCGTCGGCCATTTCGCCTGGTCCGTTGACAACACAGCCCATCACGGCAATTTTCAGTCCGGACAGGTGCGATGTTTTAGCCTGAATATTTTCCAGCGCCGACTGGATATTAAATTGGGTCCGGCCGCATGAGGGGCAGGCAATAAACTCTGTTTTGGTAATCCGGGCCCCTGCTGCCTGGAGGATATTGTAAGCCACCGGAATTTCAAATTCAGGATCTTCGGTGAGGGAAACCCTGATGGTATCGCCGATGCCATCGGCCAGCAAACTGCCGATCCCGATGGCTGACTTAATCCGTCCATCTTCTCCGGCGCCAGCTTCTGTGACCCCGAGGTGGAGCGGGTAATTCATACCAGCCTCCCTCATCTTCTCAACCAGCAAACGGTTAGCGGCGATCATCACCTTGGTGCTGCTGGCTTTCATAGATAAGACCAGATTTTGAAACGAGAGACTTTCGCAGACCAGTGCAAACTCCAGGGCTGACTGAACCATGCCCAACGGGGTGTCTCCATATTCGTTCATGATGCGATCGGAGAGCGACCCATGATTCACACCGATCCGGATGGCCGTGCCGTGATCTTTACAGATTTTTAAAAGCGGGGAGAGGCGCGTGGAAATCAGTTCCAGCACATCACCCTCCGTGACGCGTGATGGATCAATCGTGACGCGTGATGGATCAATCGTGACGCGTGACGCATCAATCGTGACGCGTGACGCGTGACGCGTGACATTGCTTTTTTGACCTGGCATGTAATTCCCAGGATTAATCCTGATTTTTTCGACAATTCCTGCGGCGATTTCAGCGATTTTAGGATTAAAATGGACATCCGCGATCAGGGGGGTATTGTATCCGCGGAGGTGTAGTGCTTTTTTAATTTCCCGCAGATTTTCAGCCTCTTTAATTCCCGGAGTGGCAATGCGGACATATTCACAGCCGGCTTCGATCATCCGGATGGCCTGTTCAACCGTCGCTTTGGTGTCGAGGCTGTTCGTGCTTGTCATCGACTGAACACGCACGGGATTGTCCCCTCCCATGGGCAGATGGCCCACTTCAACAACCCGGGTTGCAAACCGCTGATATAATTGCTTGCCTTTCATAATTTCGCTATTTCGCTATCTAAATCAGCCCCTTCACCCTTGGCTTTCCTGCCACAAAATCTTTCAGGTAGAAGGGCTCAAAATAGGCCAGGCTTTCAAATTTTTTTTCTCTGAACTTCTCTTCTGCCAGCCTTGTGATGAATCTGGCTGATGCCTGGAATCCATCCATAAACAAAGCATTGGGATGATCGCCCAAGACAGGCTTGCATTTTTCAGCACCTTCACCCCCGAAAGCAATCCTATGGTCAGTCAGGAGCTCCTGAAATGAAAAATCATCGATGATTTCAGCGCAAACCTCCCGAATCTCCCTGTTTTGCTGATCAAATACCGCACTGTAAACCTCCATTCTCCGCGCATCGATCATGGGACATAAAAAAATCCCGGATTGACCATTGGTCATTGGTAATTGGTCATTGGTCATTGGTAATTGGTCATCGGTCATTTGTAATTGGTCATTCATCCCCACGGCCATGGCCTGGAGTGTGTGAACGGCAATCAGGGGTTTATCGATGGCATAACAAAGACCTTTTGCTGCAGCCACCCCAATGCGCAGACCGGTATATGAGCCGGGGCCCATGCTCACAGCAATGGCATCAAGATCAGTGATCTGAAATCCGGAAGATTTTATTAGGTCGTCGATAAACAGGGTGAGCATGGCAGAATGAACATTCCGTGCTGAAGATTCCTTTATTCCCAGGATCTTTTCATCGCGCGCCAATGCCACGGAACAGACCTCAGTGGCCGTTTCAATGCAAAGGATCAGTGCCATGCACTATTTCTCTTTTTCCTTGGTAAACAGATCTTTTTTATCAACTTTCGTCACCTTATCCCCGTCTTTCAGGAGTTTCGAAACGGCACTGTAGGGCGCCGTAATAATTTCATCTCCATCCTTTAACCCGCTAATGATCTGTATGTAGGTGTTATCCTGGATCCCTGTTTTCACATCCGCTTTTTTAGCTGTGCCATCACTCAGGATAAATACACATTCAAGAATTTTCTCACTTTTCTTTGTTGTACTTACCACTTCAATCTCACGGTCGCCATCCTCTTTTTTGGTCTTGGTTTTTTCATTGATCTTGTCGAGGCTGTCCTTGGCAATTCTCGTGGTAACAGCCTGGATGGGAAGCGTCATTGCGTGTACAACGATCTCGGTTTGAATTTCAACAGTACAGGACATGCCCGGGCGGAAAGGGGAGAAGTCGATTGGTTTTCCCTCCAGAAGATCTTTATAGGAATCTTTGATGATGTGGATCTTCACATTGAAATTGGTCACCTGGTCAACGCTGACGCCGGTGCTGTTTGCTGATGTGGCAATCTCAGTAACCACTCCTTTGAACTTCCTGTTCAGGTAAGCATCCACTTCGATCAGGGCCGTATCGTCCAAACTTACGCGTACAATGTCGTTTTCATTGACCTGCACCTGGGCTTCCATTTCATTGAGATTGGCAATGCGCATGATCTCTGTTCCGCTTGAGAACTGAGAGGCGCCGGTAACCCGTTCACCTTTGAGCACCCCCAGCTTTGACACTGTTCCGTCGTTGGGTGCGAAAATAGCGGTCCGGTTAAGATCCTCTTTGGATCTTTTCAGGGCTGCTTCTGAATTTTTAACCATGAATTCCGAGGCTTTGATGTCCTCTTCTCCGGCTGTCACCTGGGCCTGAGAAACCTGGAATGCTGATTTAGACTGATCATGCTCGGCTTTTGAAATCACATTCTGCTGGTAGAGTTTTTCCTGGCGTTCGAAGGTGAGCCTGGTGTTTTCAAACTGAGCTTTGACTTGTGCAAGCCGTGCTTTGGAATTTGCCAGGTTGGCTTTCTGGGTGTTTACAGAAGCTTCACTTTGATCAAACTGGGAAATGTAAATCTCAGGATCTATTTTGGCCAGAAGATCCCCTTTTTTGACCTGGTTTCCCTCTTTTACATACAATTCCACCACCTCTCCGGAAATATAAGGACTGATTTTGATATCCTTTTCAGGCTGAATCTTGCCATTGGATGAAACAGTCTGAATGATGGTCCTTTTTGTTACTTTTTCAGTAGCAACCTTTATTCCGTCGCTTCCTTTGCCTTTCAAAATGGAGGCAATCACAATGATGGCTATTACTGCCACAATGGCAATAATGATCCATATTTTTTTCTTAGAAATCTTATTGGTCATGGAGAAAAGAGTTTTGAATTATTTACGATCGATCCTGATGGGGTTTCCCATGTAAAAGTCGAGAATGGTCGTTTTAAAGATAAAATCATATTTGGCTTGAAGAAGATCAGACTCAGCTTTGGTAAGATCTTTTTTGCTGGTGTTATAATCGAATGATGTCATTACCCCCACGTCAAATTTCTGCTGGGCATATTTAAAGGCCTCCGATTGAGCATTGACCTTTTCCTGGGAAGCATTGAATTTTTGAAGGGAAGATGTTGCATCGGCAAAGGATTGCTCAATCAGCTTCCTTAAATCCCGCGTGGTGATGCCCAGGTCGAGTTCAGCCTGGGATTTCAGAATTTTTGCCTGGTTGATGGCCGAACGGCCTTGCCATCCGTTGAAAATAGGGATATTCAGGTAAAAGCCAACCGACTGGTTGCTGTTATCCTTGAGTTGCTCCTCGAATGGTTTTACCTGATAGGATCTGGAGATTTCAGGCATCAGCACAAGGTCCTTCGATTGTTGGGTAATGCCGATGGGAGACCAAATAGTGTCAGCCGGGACGCTTTGATCTACCTGCATGGCAGCACCTGAATACCCCGTTCCCCATGAACCACTCAGCGAAAGTGTGGGCTGAATATACCCTCTGGCAATTGCAAGTCTTTTTTGCGCACTTTCAACACGAAGTTCAGCGCTCTTGATTTCAGGCCGGGTTTTCACGGCGTGATCAAAAATTATTTCTGCAGTGATCTTCTCTTTCGGGGCCTGCACAGGTTTCAGCTGTGGCTCCTCAATGACGAAATCGCGGGTCACCGGAAGATCAATCAACTGCTGGAGTGAAAGATTTGAAATATAAAGCCGGTTTTCAGCATCCACCACCGTCAGTTGTTCTGTGGCTTTTTGCGCCTGGATATTCAGAAGGTCTCCCTTGGCTGAAGAGCCGGCGTCGACCTTTTTCTGAATTCGTTCAACTTCGGCTGTCGTGACCCTGAGTTGCCCCCTGGCCACATCGAGCAGTTCATTGTTAAATAAAATATCGAGGTAAAATCCTGCCACAGCAAGGGAAATGCTGTTTTTGATCACATCCAGATCGTATCGGCTGGCCAGCAGATTGATTTTATTTTCCTTTAACGTGTTTAGTTTTTGCAGTCCGCCAAACAGGGTGACGTTACTGGCGATATAAAAGTTATTTGACCTGACGGTGTTCGTGGCAAATGTGTTGGTGTATTGGTCAATCGTTTGTCCGAAATTCCACACATTGGTACCGTTGGCATTGAGGTTTGGCAACATGCCCAAGCCACTCTGAAGCAACGCATCCTTATTCGACTGAACGGTAAGAAGCTGCTTGTTGATGTCCAGATTATTCTCAAGTGCGTAATTGATACAATCTTCCAGCGTCCAGATTTTTTGTGATAATCCGGGTTGGGAAAATCCCAATAAAATTACCATGATCAGGGCCAGAGGCCAAAACCGAAGTCGATACGCTTGCATTTGTAAGGGTTTTAATACGACATCAAAAGTAATAATTTAAATATTCATCAAGGCATTAAGACGAAGAAATTGTTGTTTGGTTACATATAACGATTTTCCGGATTCAATATTATTTTCTATTTTTGCAACTCATTATAGATGCGTTATTGGTTTCATGACAGCAAGCAGATCACTCGTACCCGCTTTTCGTTTCCTTGCCCTCAGTGTCCTAATGGGCTTTTTATTAATAAGCAGGATCTATGCCTCCGCCCAGGACCATACCCAGCTTAATGCGGCAAGCGACAGTGTTTCCACGCCGCAGAGTGAAGCTGAAAGCCATAAGGCAGAGGGAAAGTTCAACGCAGGCGAGATGATCCTGGAACATGTCGTTGACAACCATGAATGGCATGTGGCCGAAATCGGCAGCCTTCACCTGACCATTCCACTCCCGATCATCCTGCTGTACGATGGCAGGATCTACACCTTTTGTTCAAGCCGCTTTCACAATGAATCAGGCAGTTACCTTGGATTCAAGCTTGAAAAGGAGGGGCCCCACAAAGGAAAAATCATCAGGATTGGAAGCCAGGGTGAATCGGCGGAGTCCATTCCTGTTTATGACTTCTCCATCACCAAAATAGTACTTGCCATTTTCATCAGTACGTTTTTGCTGATCCTGATCTTTGTTTCTGTTGCCAACAGTTTCAAGCGAAACAGGAATAAAGCACCCAGCGGGCTGCAGTCACTTCTTGAGCCCCTGATTATTTTTATCCGGGATGACGTTGCAAAAAGTTCGATCGGAGAAAAAAAGTACGAAAAGTTTATGCCTTTTTTACTGACAGTATTCTTTTTTATTTTCTTTAATAACCTCTTCGGACTGATTCCCTTTTTTCCCGGAGGGGCCAACGTAACCGGGAATATTGCCGTTACACTGGTCATGGCTGTGTTTACCTTTGTTATTACCACGATCAGCGGGAATAAACATTACTGGATCGATATCATCAATACGCCCGGGGTTCCCTGGTGGCTGAAGTTCCCGGTGCCTCTGATGCCGGTGGTTGAGATTATCGGAATCATCACCAAGCCATTTGTACTGATGATTCGTCTCTTTGCAAACATTACCGCCGGGCACATCATCGTGCTTGGTTTCGTTAGCCTGATCTTTATTTTCGGGGCTATCAGCGCGGCACTCGGTGTCGGAGTTTCTGTTGTTTCTGTTGCATTCATGCTTTTTATGAATTTACTGGAATTGCTGGTTGCCTTCATTCAGGCCTATGTGTTCACCCTGTTATCGGCGCTTTATTTCGGACTTGCAACAACAGAACCGGAACACCATTGACGAATGACGAGTGACGAATGACGAGTGACGAATGACGAATGAATTTTTAGTAGTAACCTTTTAATACCTCTTATTATGCATTTATTAGCTATTTTACTGCAACTGGCTGGTGATTTCGCCGCCATTGCAAAGATGGGCGCAGGACTGGGCGCAGGAATCGCAGTAATCGGGGCAGGTATCGGTATCGGAAATATCGGTAAAAGCGCCCTTGAATCCATTGCACGTCAGCCTGAAGCGATTGGTGATATTCGTTCGAATATGATCATTGCCGCTGCACTCGTCGAAGGGGTGGCATTTTTTGCTATCGTCGTTTGTTTGTTGATCCTTTTTATTTAACAGCAGCGACAGGTTCTTTACGGTTTAACGGTTGGTTATGCCGTAAAGAACATTATCCATTCATCTACTACAAAAGAAATTGATATGGAATTAATCACTCCGGGGTTAGGCCTGGTTTTCTGGATGACACTGGCATTTTTGCTCCTGGTGTATGTCCTTGGAAAATTTGCATGGAAACCCATCCTTCAGATGTTGAAGGAGCGTGAAACCTCTATCCATGAGGCCCTGAGTTCAGCCAGCAAGGCCAGGGAAGAGATGAAGCAATTGCAATTCAGCAATGAACAGCTGCTCCAGGAGGCAAAGAATGAGCGGGATGCCCTGATGAATGAAGCCCGTAAAGTCAGGGACAGGCTGATCGAAGAGGCACGCGTCAAGGCCACCGAAGAGGCATCGCGGATCGTTGAAGGAGCCAAGGCAAGCATTCAGAATGAGAAGATGGCTGCCATAACGGAACTGAAAAATCAGATTGCCGAAAGTTCCCTTAACCTTGCCAAGTTCATTTTGAAACGAGAACTGTCTGATCCGAAAAAACAGGAAGAATACGTTCAGGAATTATTAAAAGAGGTTAAATTCAATTAGCTGAAATGAACATTTCCCTGGTAGCGGAACGTTATGCCGCAGCACTGTTTGAGTTGGCCACCGAAAAGAACGCGGTGGAGGCGGTTTGTGCCGACAGCAAGCTGATTTCTCAGACATGCGAAAACAGCCGGGATCTAAGGTTGTTTTTGAAAAGTCCGATTATCAACTCGGGAAAAAAGCGGGCTGTTCTGAAGGATATTTTTGAGAAGGATATTCACCAGATCACGATGACCTACATGCTCATCATGGTTCGAAAAAAAAGGGAATCTCTTATACCGGAAATCGCGCTGCAGATCATTGAACTTTATTTGCAGTATAAGAATATCATGACAGTTCATTTCAAATCGCCGGTCCTGCCCGATCCGGATGTCAGGAAAAAGGTACTTGATCTGATGAAGAAGTATACCAAATCGGATATTGATCTGAAGGCAGAAATCGATGAATCGCTGATTGGCGGTTTTATACTCTCCTGGAAGGATAAGCAATATGACGCAAGCATCCGCAGGGAGATAGAGGAGATGCGCAATGCAATAGCAAAAGTAAATTTATATAAAAAAGGTTTTTAAGATATCTTATTATGGCAGAGATCAAACCCGCAGAAGTTACCGCGATTTTACGGAGGGAACTGGCCGGTTACCAAAGTGAAAAAGAACTTGAAGAGGTCGGCTCCGTATTGACGGTAGGTGATGGCATCGCCCGCATCTATGGTATGAACAATGTCGAAAGCGGTGAGCTGGTCGAATTCGAGAAAAACGGGCTGAAAGGCATTGTACTGAACCTGGAAGCTGACAACGTCGGAGTTGTTTTACTTGGCGATTACTTTGAAATCAAGGAGGGGGATATTGTAAAACGTACCCGACGTATTGCCTCCATTGAAGTGGGGGAAGGGTTACTTGGCCGGGTCATTGATACCCTGGGTGAGCCCATCGACGGGAAGGGAAAGATTGAAGGAGTGCGTTACGAGATGCCCCTGGAGCGTAAGGCTCCCGGTGTTATTTTCCGTCAGCCGGTAAACCAGCCTTTGCAAACCGGCATCAAGCCCATCGATGCCATGATCCCAATTGGCCGCGGTCAGCGGGAGCTGATCATTGGCGACCGCCAGACCGGGAAAACAGCCATTGCCATTGACACCATCATCAACCAAAAGGAATTTCACGCCCGTGGGGAAACGGTTTATTGCATTTATGTTGCAGTTGGCCAGAAGGGCTCAACGGTAGCCAATATTGTTAAAACCCTCGAAGAAAAAGGCGCCATGGCCTACACGGTTGTTGTATCCGCCACCGCCTCCGATCCTGCGGCCATGCAGTACTATGCTCCCTTTGCCGGAGCTGCCATCGGCGAATTTTTCAGGGATACGGGCCGACCGGCGCTGGTCATTTATGATGACTTGTCGAAACAGGCCGTTGCCTATCGCGAAGTCTCCCTGCTGCTCCGCCGTCCCCCCGGACGCGAAGCCTACCCGGGTGACGTATTTTACCTCCACTCCCGGCTGCTCGAACGGGCTGCACGGGTGATTTCATCCGATGACATTGCCCGTCAGATGAATGACCTCCCGGCCAATCTGAAATCAATGGTCAAGGGCGGAGGGTCGCTTACCGCACTGCCGATCATCGAAACCCAGGCGGGTGACGTATCAGCCTATATTCCTACCAATGTGATCTCCATTACCGATGGCCAGATCTTCCTTGAAACAAGCTTGTTCAATGCCGGAATCCGGCCTGCAATCAATGTGGGTATTTCGGTATCCCGGGTGGGTGGAAATGCGCAGATCAAGTCTATGAAAAAAATCGCCGGAACACTTAAACTCGACCAGGCTGAATACCGCGAGCTCGAAGCCTTTTCAAAGTTCGGTTCCGATCTCGACGCCGCCACCAAGGCTGTGCTTGATAAAGGCGCCCGCAACGTGGAAATCCTCAAGCAGCCGCAGTACTCCCCGATGACGGTTGAAAAACAGATCGCCATCATTTTCTGCGGAACCCGTGGTTTGATCAAGAACGTTCCGGTTCGGAGTGTAGGTAATTTTGAGGTTGAATACCTGCATTTTATGGAGTTGAATCACCAATCGGTATTGAATAACCTGAAGGCCGGCAAACTCCTGGATGAAGATCTGAAAACCATGGAAGAGGTTGCAAAAGAGTTGTCAAAAAAATACGAGGAAAAGAAATAAGACAGGTAAATGGCCGGACTGAAGGAAGTACGTATTCGGATTGCATCGGTTAAATCAACCCAGCAGATCACCAATGCCATGAAGATGGTGGCGGCCTCCAAGTTGCGTAAGGCGCAGACGGCCATTATCAAATTGCGCCCCTATGCAGCCAAATTGAGGGATATTCTGCAAAACCTCAGCACATCCATCGACAGTTCCGACGAAAACATATATTCACAGGAACGCAAAGCTGAAAAGGTGTTGCTGGTGGTGATTGCTTCAAACCGTGGTTTGTGCGGTGCCTTTAACTCCAACATCATCAAAATGGGGGTGAACCTCACTGCAACTACCTATCATCAGCAGTTCATCCAGAACAATGTCAGTTTTATCACCATCGGACGAAAAGCAACCGAGTTCTTCCGTAAGCGCAAATTCAATGTCATTGAATCGCATGATGATCTTTTTGATCAGCTTACCTTCGCCAATGCCTCTATTCTTGCCGAAAAACTGATGAAGGGATTCGCCGCCAAGGAATATGACCGGATTGAACTGATTTATAATCAGTTCAAAAATGCTGCCGTGCAACGGTTGATCGTGGAACAATACCTCCCCATTGCCCCGGCCCAGGCGGCAGACCAGGTACCTGCGACCAAAGTGGAGTCGGATTACATTTTCGAACCGGATAAGGAGACCATTGTGCGTGAACTGATTCCGAAAACATTGCGTATTCAGCTGTTCAAAGCGGTCCTTGATTCATTTGCATCAGAACAGGGGGCCAGGATGACCGCCATGCAAAAGGCCACTGAAAACGCAAAAGATCTCCTGCGCGACCTCAACATCTCCTACAACAAAGCCCGTCAGAATGCCATCACCAATGCCATTCTTGAAATTGTTTCGGGGGCTGAAGCGCTGAAGGGATAAGTTCCCTTCAAACCGCTAATCCACAATTGCAATTCGCCTTACAACTATTCCCGCATCTGATTTCAGTCTCAGGAAGTAGTACCCTTTGGAGAAGTCAGACAGGTCGAATGTCATTTCAGCCGAACCATTGGTTAACTTGGCAGAAATGGTTTTTCCGCTGAGATCCATGAGGGAGATCTCGGCCTCCGTATTCAAAGTATTTCCAAATGACAGCTTGAATACGCCCCTGGAGGGATTTGGGTAGACAACCATGCTGTTGTCTTTATGTTCACCAACCGCTGTGGCTAAAGTAGCAGTAAATGAACCAACCATACCCATCCCTGCATGCGGGGTGCAAACGTAATTGTAATCGCCGGCCAGCAGAACGCGATATTCATAGGAATGGTTTGCTGTACTGATATTAGCATCCCAACTGGAAGCACCGCCCGGGATCACCCCTGATGTTGTGGTATGACTCCCGTTATCCCATACCCAGCGTACAGTATCGCCAACTGCTACATTCAGGGACGAAGGGGTAAAATAATAGTTTCCGGCATGTACGATGTGCTTAATGGCGTATGTGTCTGTATGATAACCTAGTGCCATTGCCAGAACATATATCAAGAAATAGGGTAGTTTTTTCATCATGTTTGATATTTAAATATTAAACGATTTAGACTAAATAAAAACAAAAATACAACATATTGAATCATAAGTCAAGAATTATTATCAGAAATATTCATTAACTTTGTATTTATTCAAATCAAATAACATATGATCACAAAGAACGTTGAAAAAGCGATAAACGAGCAGATCAAACGCGAAGAGCATTCTTCACGCATATACCTGTCAATGGCCTCATGGGCTGAACGGAATGGTTTTCCGGGTGCATCCAATTGGCTCTATGTACAAACGGAGGAGGAGCGCATCCATATGCTCAAACTGGTTCATTATCTCAACGACCGTGGCGGAGCGGCCGTCATTCCTGCGCTGGATGCGCCTGATGCAAAATTCAAATCGTTGCCCGATGTATTTCAGCAGGTACTGAAACATGAGGAGTACATCTCTGCCTCGATCAATGAACTCTATGCCACCTGCACCAAGGAGAAGGATTTCACCACGGCAAACTACCTGCAGTGGTATATTACCGAACAAATCGAAGAGGAGAGCACCGTGCGAAATATTCTCGACCAGATCAAACTGGCTGGCAGTGACAAAGGCGGTCAATTTATGATGGATAAGGAATTTGCAACCATGGCCATTGCCAAAAGAGCGGCCCTTGCCCTGAGCGGCGGCGCTACCGCAGTAATTTAGCGAGTTTGTTGTACCAGCTTCGCCCGTACTTACGGATCAATGCCCCTTCCAGGAACTGGTAAAGGGGTATTTTTTCATTATGGCCCTTTATCAAAGCATTTTTACAGATGGGCCATTTGTGATAGTTGAGCAGGTCATTTACCGGGGTTGATTTAATCCGGATGGGGTAGAGGTGACAGGAGATGGGCTTGGCAAATGGAATTAGCTTCTCCTGGAAGGCCTTTTCAATGGCGCAGCGGGCAATGCCGGCATCAAAATAGACAAAGGCACACTCCTTTCCGTGGATCAGCGGTGTGACGAATTTTCCCTCGGCATCATAGTCGAACACGCCCAGCATCTCCACTTCGTTAATGCCTTCCTGAACCATGAAGGGCTTGATAGCATCAATAAAATCTTCGAGAAGCGAAATCTCCGCCTCATCCAGAGGCGCTCCTACATCACCCTCCACACAGCAGGCCCCTTTACATTTTGCCATGTCGCAGCAAAAAAAGAGCTCTTTTACTTCATCGGAAATCAGGGTGTTTTCTAAGTAAATCATGACTATTCAATTATAGAATGCAGATGGTGCCTGCTTTGCAGACATTTTTAGATTTTTGCGATCATTTGCCGTGATGGTTTATACCGTCGCCAGAATTTAAATCGTGTCAAGGATGTGAAATAAAAAAAATCCCGGATCCCGGGGATTCTCAGCAGATAATGGTAGATGCGATAGGAGAGCACCATGACAGCGAAGGTAAGGATCCATCCGGTAAGGGTGACGCCCAGCTTCGCCCATCCATTGCCGGTAGGGATGGTGACGAAATTACCCACCCATTGCCAGAACCAGACCATGATTCCCATATTGAGCAGGCACATGATGCCGATGATATAACCATGGGCTGTTTCGATGGCCCTTTTGGGACAGTTGTTCATGCAACGCATACAACTTTCGCAGCGGTACGACCAAAATGGGCGGGCATCCACTGTCAGAATGGCCTTGACAGGACAGTTGTCGATGCAAATGTCACATTTGTCGCAGGCACTGGTGGCGTAAAACGATTTGGCCAAAACAAAACGGCCGACGAAAAAATATCCAATGCTGATCGGAGAGATAAGCAGGTCCTGGATGATATCGCGGAAGGCCGTGTAGACCTTTTTTCCATCGAGGATTTTTGATGCAAATCTTATGGTGATGCCTTTACAATGGCTATAAATTGATTCAACCACCTTTTCCTTCACTCCTGGATGAAAAGAGATCCAGTTTGAGGGCAGGTCGATGGAACGGAGCCCCACGATGCGATAGCCCTTCAGCAGCAGAACCAGCGCTGAGAGCCAAAGTGCAATCCCGCTCAGTCCGGGAACAAACCACTTGGACAGTTTCAACCCGGCACGGGTATTCATCAGGAAGACGCTGTTTCCCTTAGACCGGGGAAAACGAAAAATAAAATACATCATGGCCGGGGGATAGTTGAATCCGTGGGTGGGAGATACAAACCCCACCAGGGAATGTGGTGGCGGTGGCTGTATTTTTTTCCGGTCGGTTTTCGCAATATCGATTGTTTCAGCAGGAATGTTTCGTTTCAGTGCCGTATCTGCAAACCACTGAACCACAGTGCGGGCATTGCCTGTACCAGAAAAGAAATAGATTTGAAGAGATAGTTCCATGGTTGACGTTTTCGGCAGGTTATTTTCCTACAATGGCAACAATACGCAGCGGTGCCCCACTTCCCCCTTTGATCTTCATCGGAAGAGCTACGATATAAGCCCCTGTGGCCGGAACCTGCTCTAGGTTCGTCACATTTTCGTACATGGTAAGTCCCGCAGCACACAAAATCCGATGGGTCTGAAAATCCTTGGATTGTCCGTAATCAATGCTTGGTGTATCCAGGCCGATCGCTTTGATGTTGCGGTTTTCCACCAGCCATCTGGCTGCTCCCGGATCCAGTCCCGGGAAATGCAATTCTGCCACCCCCTCTTCTCCTGTTTTCAGGGTCCCGGTATATTTCAGGTGATCCTCCCAGTATTTTCCAAAACCGGTGTTTAACAGGATGATTGCTCCGTGGGGGATTTTTCCATGCGCGCCTTCCCATTTTTCAAAATCTGCTACGGAAACCAGGTAGTCGCGGTTATCGGCAGCCTGCCTGGTCACATCCAGAACAACGCCCGGACCATGAAGTTGTTCAACTGGAACCTGGTGAATGAATTTCTGACCCTGTCCGAAATGAACCGGCGCATCGAAATGGGTTCCGCCATGCTCTTCAGCCGAAAATTTAAAGGATGAATAGAAGTAACCCTTTTCGGTTAGGCCATAAAAGACGGTATCATGCCTGTATGGCTCATCTTTGGGCCAGTATACCGTATTGGTATCGAAGTCGTGGGTAAGGTCGATCCATTTTGCGGAAGACAGTATCTCAGCCGGATCATCAGCGCTGCAGGAGACAAAAAAAGCCAGCGACAGAAATATAAATAAATTCTTCATTTATTCTTGGAATGGTTGATCAAAGATAATGGTTTCAGGGAAATGAAAGAAAATAGATTATCTTTGAGTTAAAATGGGCGTATTATGATTTCATGTATCATCATTGATGATGAAAAGAAGGCCAGGGAGACCTTTGAAATGTCGGTTCAGCGGTATCTTTCGGATAAACTGAGTGTGGTAGCCATGGCTGACTCAGTGAAAGAGGGGGTGTATGCCATCCACAAAATGAGGCCCGATATGGTGTTCCTCGACATTGAAATGCCTATCGAAAATGGATTTAAACTGTTTGATTATTTTGAAACCGTCTCTTTCGAGGTTGTGTTTCTTACCGCTTTTAAAAATTATGCCATCAACGCCATTCGCTTCTCAGCCTTTGATTACTTGCTAAAACCACTCGATCACAATGAACTGACAGAGGTTATATCCAGATTTGAAAAGAAGAAAAAGGATGCAAGCAATCAGATCAGGGTAAACGCCTTGTTAAGCAATATCAATATCGGGGCAGACATCAGCTCCAAGATTGCCCTTCCTACCGCCTCAGGATACCAGATGGAAAAGATCAATCATATTATCTATTGTGAGGCAGAGGAAAATTACACTAAAATATATACCGTGAAGGGAGATTCCTTTCTGGTTTCACGCACGTTGAAAATAGTTGAAGAGATGCTTCCTCCTGAATATTTCTTTCGAATTCATAAGTCGTATCTTGTCAACATGAATTTTGTAAAAAACTACAACCGCACCGACGGGCACAAGATCCTTCTGGAGAATGGGGTGGAGCTGGAGATTGCCACCAGGAGGAATGAGGAGTTTGTCAAAGCGCTCACTAAAGCCAAGGACTGAGTCATGTATTTCCGCCACGGCGCTTATGTTTTCCCGAAGGTTTTTTTTCAGATCATTGGAATAATTGTCTTCGTAGTTATTTCAATGAGTTTATCCGGCCAGAATTATTATACCCGGAATTTTACCATTGAAGATGGTTTGCCATCGAATACCGTTCGCGCGGTATTCAAGGATTCACGCGGCATCATGTGGGTTGGTACCTCGGCAGGCCTCTGCAGGTTTGACGGACGGGAATTCACCGTATATAACTCCGCCAACGGCCTTGGTGCGGAAAATATTTTCGACATTACGGAAGACAACAAGGGGAATCTCTGGATTGGAGGAATGGGCTGCGGCATCTCCATGTTCGACGGGACAAAATTTACCAATTATGATGAGAAAAAAGGCCTGGTGTGCAATGATGTACGGCGGGTATGGTGGTCGAAGAAATTCAATATCCTGCTTGTCGGGACCAACTTGGGCTGCAGTGTTTTTACCGGGAAAGCGTTCTATTCCTTAACGGTAGCAGCAGTCGATAAAGAATATAAATCATTGGTTGTAATCGGATTTGAGGAAAAAACGGAGGTCATCAGAATTTTTAGTTACGGTTTCCGGACAGTTTATTGGTATAACCCGGTAGCCCATAAGTTCACCAAAGATACGGTTGGGACCGTATTGAATATACAACCCAATTGTAATCCGATATCAGGAAAAAACGGGGATACGATCTGGAGTTGGGGAAGAACCGGCATCCTGGTATGGAATAAAAAATGTATTGCAAAGTTTGACAGTTTGGGTCAGGTGTTTCATATGGCCGCAGATGATAAAAAAAACATCTGGATTGCCGCCTGGACAGAATTTCCTATTCCTGCGATGCCGGGAGGTTTTTATATGTATGACGGCACAAAGGTAGTTTCTCTGGGTAAACAGACCGGAATCACCGAACCCGGGGTCTGGACCGTGCTTTATGATTCAATATTTCATGCCGTCTGGGTAGGAACCCTTCGCCAGGGGCTTTTCAGGATGCCCTTGCCATTTGTCGAATGCTATGGACCATCCTGGTTCGGGTTATCTTCGCTGAAAATAAATGCCATCCACGCAGGCCGGGGCAACAACCTCTGGATCGCCACCTCCAAGGATATCATCAGGAAAAACCCGGATAGTGGCTTATACATATACCCGCGCGACGTGCTCAGAAAGATTCAGCATCTTGCTTATTTAAAGTACTTTGACCTGAACTACATGCAATACAGGGATAAGGATGGCTCATTTGAGAAATATAAAAAACTGATTGCCGAAGGGAAATTTCCTTATCCAAATCCGTATCATCAAATTTTCCTTGAATGGGGAGAAGAGCGTATTTTACCTGCTGGTTCACTTTATGATCCAGCCTTGTATAACCAAGCCAGGCGGGATATAATAAAAGAAAGCAAAGACACGACAGTCTTCGGTTTTTTAGGTATCGGTGAAGATTCCCGTCACAATATCTATGTCAAAGGAAGGTTTTTACTCATCCGGTTTAATGATAGGACAAATTTTATGCGTCCGGAAGTAATCCCCATTGCCCAAAATAATTCACTTTATATAATGGCGTTCGATAAGACAGACACATTATTTTGCTCTTCTTACTGGTTTTGGGGAATATCCAGGTGTGCCATTTTTCCTGAAGTGAAATATCCTGATCCGTTTTTTTCTTTAGCTGGCAAGGATAATGCCACAGACCGCCCGGTGCGTATGTATTCCCGGGGTAATGAAATCTGGAGTGCAAGCAAGGTCGGGGGGCTTTTTCTTACTTTTGGGAGAAAAAATTACGCTTTCTGCAAGGCTGATTCGACCCTTCCCAGGAGTTTCAATGATCTTTGTTTCGATGGAGAGCACAATGTGATTGCCGGAGCGAACAACGGGGAGGTGTTTGTTTTTCGTTGGGATGGAGAAAAACTAAATCTACTTCACAGGTTAAACCGGAAAAACGGCATTGTTGGAAACAGCATTCGTTGGGTAAAAACCGACGGGCAATCGAATTTATTTATCGGGACTAACGAGGGATTGAATCTGGTTGATCTGAAAGAGTTATATGCAGGGGGGAAGGCCAGGGTGAGATTTTTTTCAAAGGAGTCAGGGTATGTTGATCCAACTGCTGAATTTTCGGAAGTTGATTCAACCGGTGACCTTTGGATTGCATCAAGTAAACAGCTTTTCAGGTTGAACCGGAAACTTCTTTTTGACTATACTTCACATGTTGCAAATCTTTTGCTTACGGGGATGGAAATCAATCAGGTTCCCTTGAACCAGGTGGATGGATTTACTGCTGATCCATGGTTCGGATCCCCGACAGAAAAACTGAAACTGACCCATGATCAGAACAATGTGATGTTTTATTTTGATGCCGTGAATTACCTGGATGCCAATCAGCAGCGGTTCAGGCACAGGCTTTTACCGGTAAACAAGCAATGGAGTGAGTATTCGTCCGACCGCAAGGCTTTTTTCCCAATGCTTCGTCCCGGTCATTACACCTTTGAGATTGAATCGTACAGTACCATTGATAACAGTCAAATCAGCCATTTATCCTATCAGTTCGTCATCCGGCCGCCCTTTTATTTTACCTGGTGGTTTATTCTTTTATCGATGTTGCTGATCACAGCCATTGCAATATCAGCCTGGCGACTTAGGATAAATCAGATCAGGAATCAGGAAAAACTTAAGGCCAGTATCCAGTTAGAGCTTACCAATATGGAGATGAAGGCGCTGAAAGCCCAAATGAATCCCCATTTTATTTTCAATGCCCTTAACTCCATTCAGAGCTATATCCTGAGCAGCAATATCGACAAGGCTTTGTATTATCTTTCCATGTTTTCAAAACTGGTGAGGAAAACCCTGGAGAATGCCACCAAGGAGTTCGTTCCCCTGGTGGAAGAGCTGGAATTCCTTAATTTTTACATTGAATTGGAGAAGATGCGGGTTGAAGGACAATTTAATTGTGTAACAGAATTGGATCCTGATCTCCCGCTCGACACCACCATGATCCCACCCATGATCATTCAGCCTTTTGTGGAGAATGCGATCAAGCATGGACTCCTGAAACTCAAAGTGGTTGGGGTGCTTAGGGTACAGGTAAAAAAACTCAATGAGATCCAATACCAGATAGTCATTGAGGACAATGGCATTGGCCGGAGGAAAGCTGCGGAGTTAAAAAACAGCGAGGGGAAAGTGCATAATTCGAAGGGGCTTGACATCACCAACACCCGGATTCGCCTGTTGAATGCCAACGGGAATACGGGCAAATTCAGTATAACAACGATTGACCTGTTTGATGCTGAAGGCCATCCGGCCGGAACCCGGATTGAGGTTAATTTTCCGCTGGCTTAAAAAGGGTTACGCCAGTTGTGTCTGCTCTTCCATTGCAACACAGGGGGCCTGGTTACCAGCAGGCGCATATAAATTAATCCACCTCTCCTTCATCGCTTCCAATTGTTCATAGGAGGATGTGTTTTTCAGTACCTCGTATTGCAGGATTTTGGGTTTTACCGACTGCATGAAGTACCGCAAGGGGATATTGGGCTCATTGGGTCTGAAATGAGCAAGCATGGCCTGATGGAGGTTGTCAGTCACCCCTACGAAACGGCAGTTTGCTGATGAGAAAATGGCATAAACGGCCGTAGATACCGGCAAATTCACCTTTTCAGAATTTAACAGGATTTGTATTGCTTCATTCATGGTTATTACGTTTTTTGATAATGTTCATCCCCATAATAAAACTATAACATAGCTATATAAGTCTGCAAATATATAACAATCTTAATGCACTCGGTTACGAATTTATTTAACGTGGGGTTTTATATGTGAATGAATACTTCTATACAAGGAACGCACAATTAGTGGAGGAGAATTATAATCAACCCCAAATTGACATATATCAATCCATTCCTTGATATTTGACAATACTGTTTTGTTATTTCACACCTAATCAATTCATTAAAATATAAAATTGGAATCAGCTTGATATGTCAGGTTAGGTTGTTTCAGATTAATTTTTAACTTTGCCCCCACTTCTGTTAAAAGATTCACTATGAGTGCTGAAAGTCTGATTCTTTTCTTTATTGTTGGGGCCTTTCTGGTGGGGTTTGCCATTGTGTTCGCCACCCTTGTTGCACCCACTTCAACAAACCCGCAAAAGGCTGAACCTTACGAATGTGGTATCCCCACCGAGGGACTGACCTGGCTTCAGTTCAATGTGGGGTATTACCTTTTTGCCATCATCTTTTTGGTTTTCGATGTGGAAAGTGTCTTTATCTTCCCATGGGCTGTGGTGATGAAAGAACTTGGCATGGTTGCCTTTATTGAGATCATCATCTTCTTTTTTGTTCTCGGATTGGGTCTGTTATATGCCTGGAAGAAAGGAGCTTTGAAATGGGAATAAAAAATATGAAAGAGGCGGATTTCCGCGATAATGAAAGTCTGGAGCTATTTAAGCAATCGGGTGGTAATATTCTGATGACCACCATCGATGCCGTGATTGACTGGGGCCGTTCAAATTCCATCTGGCCGCTCACCTTTGCCACCAGTTGCTGCGGCATTGAAATGATGGCTACCGGCGCTTCGCGCCACGATTTTGCCCGGTTCGGGATTGAAGTGTACCGTGCCTCTCCCCGTCAGGCCGATGTTATTGTGGTGGCCGGAACCGTTGTTAACAAAATGGCCCCGGTGCTCAAACGGTTGTACGACCAAATGTCGGATCCCAAATATGTGATCGCCATGGGCGCCTGCGCAGTTTCCGGCGGCCCCTTCTTTTACAATACCTATCACGTTGTACGTGGCGTTGACCACGTGATTCCGGTCGATGTGTACGTTCCCGGCTGCCCGCCGCGTCCCGAAGCCCTGCTCTATGGCGTGATGCAGCTTCAGCGCAAAATAAAACTGGAATCCATGACCAATCCAAGAAAAACCGAAGAATTAAAATAGATAATTTCCCAAGATGGATAACGCAGCATTGAAGGAGCGTATTCTGGGTCTGGTTCCCGACGCAGAATACCAGGAGAACAAGCAATTCCTTACCTTCATCATCCCGCCGGCAAAAATGCATGACCTCGCCTTCAAACTCAAGTCTGAGGCAGACCTTGCATTCGATTTTCTCTTCTGCCTTAGCGGAGTTGACATGGTGAAATTCCTTGAAGTGGTTTATCACCTCGAATCAACTTCCCACAAGCATCAACTGGAACTCAAAGTGCGCACGGAAGATCGTGTTAACGGAGCTGTTGACACCGTTTGCGATATATGGAGAACGGCCGAGTTTCATGAACGGGAGGCCTTCGACCTTGTTGGTATCCGGTTCAACAACCATCCCGACCTCCGGAGGATTTTCCTCGAAGAGGGCTGGCTTGGTCACCCGCTCCGTAAAGATTATGTTGATGAAGTTAACATCGTAGAACTTTAAGGTATGAAAGAAGTCATTCACCTGCCTGTCCAGAATGTTGAGGAGGAGGAATACCATATTAATATGGGGCCGCAGCACCCATCCACCCATGGCGTGCTCCGGTTGGTTGTTTCACTCCAGGGAGAGATCGTAAAAAGCCTGAAGCCGCATTGCGGGTATATCCACCGCGGCATTGAGAAGATGTGTGAGAAGGATACCTATCCCCAGATCATCCATCTCACCGACCGGATGGATTATCTCTCAGCCCACATCAACAACCACGCTGTATGTATGCTGGTTGAGAAGGCACTCGAAGTCGAAGTCCCAGAAAGGGTAAAATACATCCGGACCATTGTCGATGAACTCAACCGGATTGCCTCCCACCAGTTATGGTGGTGCAGCTTCGGCATGGATATGGGCGGACTGACCTGTTTTTTCTATGGATTGCGCGACCGTGAAAAAATTCTCGATATTTTCGAAGAATCATTCGGGTCACGATTGCTTCACTCTTATTACACGCCGGGCGGACTCATGATGGACATTCACCCTGACTTCCAGAAGAATGTCAAGGCTTTTATCAAGTATTTCCGCAAGAAGATCAAGGACTATGATGAACTGCTTACCGGCAACATCATCATGCAGCTGCGTACCCAGGGTATCGGAATTCTTTCAAAGGAAGATGCCATCAGTTACGGGGTAACAGGTCCGTCGGGCCGTGCCTCGGGGTTTGCCTGCGATGTTCGCAAACATCACCCGTATGGGGTATACGATAAAGCAGATTTCAAGGAAATTCTCGGAACCAAAGGCGATACCTTTGAACGCTACATGATGAGAATGGACGAAATGCTTGAATCGATGAAGATCATCGAGCAGCTCATTGACAATATTCCTGCCGGGGACCACACCGCAAAGATGAAAGCAGTGCTCAAACTTCCTGCCGGTGAGTATTTCCAACGCGTGGAGGCAGCCCGTGGTGAATTGGGGGTGTATGTTGTCAGCGATGGCAATAAAAGCCCGTATCGCATGAAATTCCGTTCCCCGAATTTCTCCAACCTGAGTGTACTTGATCATATCAGCCGTGGGTGTAAGATTGCTGACCTGGTAGCCATTGGGGCCTCATTAGACTATGTTATTCCGGATATTGACAGATAATAAAATTTATCTATGAACTTTAGCATATACGACTTTACGTCATTCACCCAATGGATCGATAAGTTCCTCTACGACAACCTGCCGGCCTTCTGGGCCATCGCCGTGGAAATGACCCTCATCGGCCTGGTTATCCTCGTTTTTTATGCGCTGGTCGGGCTTTTCCTGGTGTATGCAGAGCGAAAGGTTTGTGCATTCATGCAGAACCGGGTCGGACCAAACCGGGTTGGCCCGTTTGGATTTTTCCAGACAATCGCCGACTTTGTTAAGCTTATGATGAAGGAGTTGGTGTACATCAAGAATGCAGACAAACTGCTGTTCAACATTGCACCATTCATAATCATCATAGCTTCATTCATGGCCATTGCAGCCATCCCGTTTGCCAAGGGGCTGCATGCCATTGATTTTGATATAGGGGTCCTTTATGTGATTGCTGTATCATCTCTGGGTGTTGTGGGAATCCTGCTGGCCGGCTGGTCGAGCAACAACAAGTATTCACTCATCGGCGCCATGCGTTCAGGAGCCCAGATTGTGAGCTATGAACTCTCGGTAGGGCTGTCGCTGGTCACCATCATCATCCTGGCTGGTACCATGCAGTTTTCGGCCATTGTAGAGGGACAGGCCAATGGTTGGTTTATATTTAAAGGGCACATCCCTGCTTTTATCGCTTTTATTATTTTCCTGATCTCCAGCACTGCTGAAACAAATCGGGGTCCTTTTGACCTGGCCGAAGCCGAATCGGAACTTACAGCCGGGTTCCATACCGAATATTCAGGGATCAAGTTCGCCTTTTTCTTTCTGGCTGAATATATGAACATGTTTATTGTGGCCTCCATTGCAGCAACCGTATTCCTGGGCGGCTGGATGCCGTTCCATGTCAGCGGATGGGCGGGATTCAACCACATCATGGATTTTATCCCGCCATTTGTATGGTATATCGGGAAAACCTTCTTTATTATCTGGATTATGATGTGGTTCAAATGGACCTTCCCGAGATTAAGGATCGACCAGTTATTGACACTGGAATGGAAATATCTATTACCCATCAACCTGGTCAATATTCTTATCATGGCATTTATCGTATTAATGGGTTGGCATTTTTAGAAAACTATGAACAGCTTTTTCGAATATTTTACAGATATCTACCGCGCGGTTAAATCTCTCCTTACGGGGATGAAGGTAACCGGGAGATACTTCTTCAGCCCCTGGGAGATCGTAACCCAGCAGTACCCGGAGAACCGGAAGACCCTGAAAATGTACGACCGGTTCAAGGGCGAAGTGATCATGCCACACAATGAGCACAACGAACATCGCTGTACCGGATGCGGGATATGTGAAACGGCTTGCCCGAACGGAACCATCGAGATCATTCAGGCAAAGATCGATATGCCCGACGGCAAAAAGAAACGCATCATCGACAAGCATATTTACCACCTGGGGATGTGCACCTTTTGCGGGTTGTGCATCAAAGCGTGCCCCTCGGATGCACTGGCCTGGGGACAGGAGTTCGAACATGCGGTATTTGACCGGTCGAAACTGAACAAGACCTTGAATCAACCCGGATCATCCATCATTAAAGATATTGTAGAATGACACCAAATCAATTGATGTTTGCGATATTTTCCGCAGTCATTATCATCTTTTCCATCCTGACTGTGACCAGCCGGCGTATTCTGCGGGCAGCCATCTTTCTCTTGTTTGTACTTGTTGCAACAGGTGGCTTGTACTTTCTGCTGAGGTTTAACTACCTTGCAGCCATTCAGCTTACCCTGTATGCCGGCGGCATCGTGGTCATGATCATTTTTTCGATCCTTCTTACAAGTCATATTGCAGAAAAACTGGAAGCGCCGGGTCTGAAAAAGATCATCCCTGCTTTTTTTGCTGCGGCCGGAGGCGCCTTGATTACCATTGCAACCATCCTGCAGCACAAATTTCCTACTGAGGTTATTTCGGGCAGCGAACGTACCGACATCCGGTTGATCGCCAAAAGCCTTATCAGCACAGAAAAATTCGGATATGCACTGCCCTTCGAAGTGATCAGCATCCTGTTGCTCGCAGCGATGGTGGGGGCTATCATCCTTGCAAAAAAACGTAAAGATTAATTCACAATAATACCAAGACGATATGTTTGAAGGCGTTCCTTTAACCTGGTTTTTAATCACCGGCACCATCATGTTCTTTGTCGGTATTTATGGATTTCTGGTCAGGAAAAACCTGATCACAATCCTCATGTCGACAGAGCTGATCCTGAATTCGGTCAACATCAACTTTGTTGCATTTAATAAAATCCTTTACCCGGATCATCTGGAGGGGATGTTTTTCAGCATTTTCATCATTGCAGTTGCCGCAGCGGAAGCATCGGTGGCCATCGCCATCATCATCAACATCTACCGCCGCCTGGTCGATATCAATGTGGAGAAGATGAATGAAATGAAATATTAGGGGTTAGGAATTAGCCAATAGCCATTAGGGAAAAGGAAAGCCTCAATGGCCAATGGCTAATGGCTAATGCCTTTTTAAACCAAATAACCGAATAAAATTATCAGAATAACAACGTAATTCAAGCCTCATATGATCGATTTCTCTTACACTGTCTGGATCCTGCTGATACCGCTGATCATGTTCGTGGTGGTTGGCCTGTTCGGGAACCGTTTTAAACCGCTGGTCTCGGGAATCGCCGGAACTGCCGGCTTGTTTGTTATATGGATCCTGTCGCTGATCACGGCCTACAAGTACTTTTTTGTACTCGAAAAGGCTGCCGATGGTTCGTTTCAGAAATTCCTGGCGTTTAACGTGCGCTGGCTGAACCTGACCGATACCCTGCATATTGACATGGGCGTCCTTCTTGATCCAATCTCCATCATGATGCTGATCGTGATCACGACCGTATCATTTATGGTGCATGTTTATTCAATCGGATATATGGATGGAGAGAAGGGATTCATGCGCTTTTTTGCAACCCTGTCCTTGTTCAGTTTCTCGATGCTCGGGCTGGTGGTGGCCACCAACATCTTTCAGATGTATATTTTCTGGGAGCTGGTAGGCGTTTCATCCTATCTGCTGATCGGATTTTATTATACCAGGGATTCCGCAGTTTCAGCCTCAAAAAAAGCATTTATTGTTACCCGGTTTGCTGACCTTGGATTCCTCATCGGGATCCTGATGCTTTCCTTTGCAACCGGAACCTTCGATTTTCTGACCCTTACCGGACCGAATAGCCCTGCATTTTCCTCGGGAACCGGGATCATGTTCCTTGGATTGTCAACCATGACCTGGTCCATGATCTTTGTCTTCATGGGAGGCGCCGGTAAATCGGCCATGTTCCCGCTGCACATCTGGCTCCCCGATGCCATGGAAGGTCCCACCCCCGTGTCGGCCCTTATCCATGCGGCCACGATGGTTGTTGCCGGGGTATACCTGGTTGCGCGATTATTCCCGATTTACGTTTTTGCCGCCCCCGTAGCCCTTGATGTGGTGATGTATGTCGGGGCGTTCAGTTCAATTTTTGCCGCCGTCATCGCCTGTACCCAGTTTGATATCAAGCGTGTTCTGGCCTATTCCACCATGTCGCAGATTGGTTTGATGATGTTCGCCCTGGGCGTTTCAGGATACGGTGGGCACGAGGGACTCGGATACATGGCCTCCATGTTCCACCTCTTCACCCATGCATTTTTTAAATCGCTGTTATTTCTTGGCGCAGGAGCCATCATTCATGCCGTTCACAGCAATGTAATGAATGAAATGGGGGGCTTGCGGAAACACCTTCCCATCACCCATATCACCTTTCTCATTGCGTGTCTCGCCATAGCCGGTGTTCCGCCTTTATCGGGTTTCTTCAGCAAGGACGAGATCCTGGCTGCCGGCCACGAAAGAAGTTTGATGCTATATTGGGTTGAAATGATCGTATCGGGTTTAACGGCCTTCTATATGTTCCGCCTCTATTTCTCCATCTTCTGGGGGAAAGACAGACATTATCATCACACCCCGCATGAAGGATCAAAAACGATGACCATTCCATTGATGCTCCTTGCCATTGGGGCACTCCTCTCAGGGTTGATTCCTTTCTCACATTTTGTGACAACCGACCGTTTGCCTTTCGCTGCCCACCTCGATTACGGCATTGCCATTCCGGCTGTGCTGGTTGGATTGCTTGGGATCGGCATCGCAATGGTTTTTTACAGAAAAGAGACCGATTTACCCGACAGGATTTACAATGCGCTGGGTGGTTTCTCAAAGGCAGCCTTTCACAAATTCTACATTGATGAGGTGTACCTTTTTATCACCAAAAAAATCATATTTAACTACATTTCACGTCCGGTCGCCTGGTTCGACCGCCACATTGTGGATGGGGCCATGAATGGTATCTCTTTTGTCACCAATGAGGCTGCCGATCGTATCAAAAGATTTCAATCGGGGCAACTGCAGCAGTATGCGCTTGTTTTGGTTTCGGGCGTTGTGCTCCTTACCCTGTTATTCACCTATTTAATGACCAACTAATACCGTAGAAGAATGAGTATTCTCACGCTATTTATCATTATACCGGTTCTCACCATAATTGGTATTTTATTCAGTAAATCCCATATGCAAGTCAAATGGGTGTCGGTGGTAGGCATGGGCCTGCAGTTGCTGAGCGCCATCGGACTGATCCTGCTGTACCTGGCCGAGCGTAAAGCCGGCAACATGGCCGAAGTACTCTTCGTACAGGATAATTTATGGTATGAAACCCTCAACATCCATTTTTACGTTGGCGTTGACGGCGTATCGGTAGCCATGATCGGGCTGACAGCCCTGGTGGTATTTGCCGGGATCTTTGCAAGCTGGGATATTGTTGACCTGCCCCGCGAGTTTTTCACCTCGTTGATTCTCTTAGCCTCAGGTGTATTTGGATTCTTTATCTCCCTCGACCTTTTTACCATGTTCCTTTTTTACGAACTGGCAGTAATCCCGATGTACCTGCTCATTGGTATCTGGGGAAGCGGCCCGCGGCATTATTCAGCCATGAAGCTGACATTGATGCTTATGGGCGGCTCAGCTTTCATTCTGTTGGGCATCATCGGCATCTATATGCACTCTGCCCCCAATGGAGGCCCGCTGACCTTTGACCTTATCAAAATCTCCAAAGAAACAATTCCCCTGGATATTCAATGCTTTCTCTTCCCCTTTCTTTTTGTGGGATTTGGCGTATTGGGCGCATTGTTCCCTTTCCACACGTGGTCGCCCGATGGTCATGCCTCGGCGCCTACTGCCGTTTCGATGCTCCATGCCGGCGTGCTGATGAAACTGGGCGGATATGGTTGCTACCGTGTTGCTGTGTTTCTCCTTCCTGCAGCAGCGCATGAGCTGGGATGGATCTTCCTGATCCTTGCTACCATTGGCGTCATTTACGGAGCATTCGGAGCAATCTGGCAGAAAGATCTTAAATACATCAATGCCTATTCTTCGGTGAGCCATTGCGCCCTGGTGCTTTTTGCCATCCTGATGTTCAACCAGACTGCCATGAACGGCGCCATCATGCAAATGATCTCCCACGGAATCATGACAGCCCTTTTCTTTGCATTAATCGGGATGATCTATGGAAGAACCCATACGCGGTATATCAACGAGATGGGCGGACTGATGAAGGTCATGCCCTTCCTGGCTGTCGCTTACGTAATCGCCGGTTTGGCCTCCCTCGGACTCCCGGGGTTCAGCGGTTTTGTGGCGGAGATGACCATTTTCATTGGCGCTTTCCAAAATGTTGATACCTTCCATCGCGTTGCTACCATCATCGCCGCCTCATCCATTGTCGTAACGGCGGTGTACGTGCTCAGAGTGGTGGGTATTCTATTGCTGGGAAAAATAAAGAATGAACATTTTGAAGAGATCAAGGATGCCAAATGGCATGATAAAATTAGCGTGGTTACACTCATTTTCGGGATTACCCTGATCGGAATGGCGCCACTCTGGCTTTCGGATATGATAACAGGCGGACTGGGCCCCATTGTGCAGAAATTGCTTGCCGCGGCACCGATATTACCATAATTTACGATGTACGATTTTAGATTTATTAAGTAATTAAAAAGTTCTGAACGATGTTGATAATGAGACATGAATTGCTGCTGATTGCCATCACAGTAATCTTATTGATTGTCGAAATTTTTCTGCCCAATACACAGAAGCGCAAGATCATTTTACCGGCTATCCTGTTAATGGCTGCCGTGACGGTCCTGGGATTTTTTCCGGGAACACCCGGAATCCTGTTTGGCGGTATGTTTCAATCGTCACAACTCACCATGATGCTCAAGAATATCCTGAACATCGGTGTGCTGATCATATTTATCCAGTCGGTCGATTGGCTTAAACAAGATCAGAATAAGGAAAAGGTAAGCGAATTTTTCCTGCTGATGCTTTCAACGCTGATCGGGATGAACTTTATGATATCTTCGGGCGATTTCCTGATGTTCTACATCGGCCTGGAATTGGCAACTATTCCGGTTGCAGCATTGGCCGCCTATGAAAGACTGAAAGAAAAATCAGCCGAGGCAGGGGTTAAACTGATCTTCATCTCTGCACTTTCGTCCGGCATTTTATTGTACGGGTTATCCATGATTTATGGTACTACAGGAACAATGTATTTCGTTGATGTAGCCCCGATGATAACCGGTGCGCCGCTGCAGGTACTCGCCTTCATCTTCTTCTTTGCAGGCATGGCCTTTAAAATTTCCCTGGTTCCCTTCCATCTTTGGACTGCCGACGTTTATGAAGGAGCGCCTGTCAATGTAACCTCGTATCTGTCGGTGATTTCGAAGGGAGCCGCCGTATTTATTTTCACCATCATTCTGTATACTGTATTTTCCAAGATTGCCGTGATGTGGAGTGAATTGCTCTATGTCATTACACTTCTGACCATAACGGTTGGTAACCTGTTTGCCATGCGCCAGCAGAACCTCAAGCGGTTCCTTGCTTTTTCATCCATAGCCCAGGCCGGATTCATTCTGTTGGGTGTCATCGGACAAAGCCAGCTCGGGATGACCACGGTCATTTATTTTGCCCTGGTGTACATCTTCTCTAACCTGGGAGCCTTTGGCGTGGTTGGAATTATATCAAACCGCACAGGCAAAGAGAACATCAACGATTATGACGGACTTTACCGGACCAACCCCAATCTGAGCCTGGTCATGATGCTTGCGCTCTTTTCATTGGCCGGTATTCCACCCCTTGCAGGGTTTTTCGGAAAATTTTTCCTGTTTACAGCCGCAGCAAAACAGGGATATTACTGGCTGGTTCTCATTGCCCTTGTCAACACCATCATTTCACTATACTATTATTTACTGGTGATAAAGGCGATGTTGTTAAATAACAGCGATCAGCCAATTGCTAAATTTAAAAGCGACGGTTACACCCGGCTTGGACTACTTCTGTGTGTTGCCGGTATTGTTATCATTGGTTTTACCAGTTCAGTTTATGAGTTGGTATTCAACCTGAGTTTTGGATTGAATTAATCTTCCCCGGTAAGGACAGGGTTCCCTTGTTTTTACGTTAATGAAAAAAAACCATTATGGCACTGACGAAAGGAAAGCACAATATAGCCGAAATTGAAGGTATGCGTTGCAGCGTTATTGAAAATGGCGCTACCCAAGAACGGTCTCAGTTTTTAAAAGAGCTTCTCATTTTCAACGGATATGAGGTGAAGATGGAAAAGGAAAAGGCAAAGGATGGCTCTGTACTTGACACCTACGTTATCGGATTGACAGATATTCTTTTCAACGCCATGATCGTCGTGTATGAAAAGAAACTTGTCAGGAAGGATGGTCTTACAGTAACACCTGCTTACTGGAATCAATGGTCAAAGCAGGAAACCATCCCATACTGGCGTGTTCAACTGTAATCAGCATGCAAAAATTCGCCAAGTATTTCTCCTGGTTTGTCATCCTGCTTTATTTCGTTCTGGGCGTTTATATTCTTGTAAGTCCGCGATTTCAGTACCTTTCAAAGGAGATAAAAATAATTTTTGCCGTCTTCCTGTTTCTATACGGGGGATTCCGGCTTGCGCGTCTTTGGACAAAAAACAGGGAGCAAAACGAAGAATAATAAAATTTGTCCCGGGCAATAATAAATTTTATACTTTTGTGTTTGATCAAAAGAAACTGCTGATTTATAGCAATTAAGAGATGAAGAGCCAAATTGGGAACGTATACTGGGCTACCGGCATGGCGTGGGTAACCTGCTTTCTGCTGTTTACCTCCTGTGGGGGGAATCCGAATCTTAAAAATCACGATACGCCTACTGCAGGAACCATCAAGGTTGGAATCGACGATTCCTATCACCTGCTGCTCGAGGCTGAGATTTTTACGTTTCAAACCGTTTATAAATATGCGCACATTGACACGCTTTTTAAATCAGAAGCTGATGTGATCAATGATTTTATGAATGATTCGGTACCCTTGATCATTGTAAACCGGAAGCTTTCTGAACAACAAGTGGCTTATCTCAGGGAAAGGCAATACATCCCGAAAACAACCAAGATTGCCATTGATGCGGTCGCGCTGATCGTGAACAATGAAAACCCGGATACGGCGCTGTTTTATAAGACCGTTAAAGAAATTTTCCAGGGGAAAATCAAATCATGGGACCAAATTAACCCCAAGTCAAAGTTGAAGGATGTCAAGGTTGTGTTCGACAATTTCAAATCGGGGAATCCGCGCTATTTTAAGGATAGATTTGCGCTCGATTCATTTCCATCCACCTGCTTTGCTGCCCTGACCAACTCAGAGGTGATCAGCTATGTGGAGAAAAACAAGAATGCAATTGGGGTGATCAGTGTAAACTGGATCAGTGACCCTGCCGATACAGTTTCACATAATTTTCTGAAACGGTTTAAGGTTGTTGGCGTTGCGATGGAGGGCGACAATGATCCCGGAACTAAATTTTACAGGCCCTTCCCTGGTTATATTGCTGAAGGCTCCTATCCATTTACCCGTGACGTATTTTGCATTAACCGCCAGACCTATACCGGAATGGCACATGGTTTTTCATCGTTTCTTGCAGGTGAAAAGGGACAGCTCATTGTTCTTCATTCCGGCCTGGTTCCCGCTGCAATGCCGGTGAGATTAGTTGAAATTAAACATTAAAACAGAGGAGATACAGATTATGTCGAGATTTACTAAACCGGTTGGTGTCGTTGTTGCGCTGATGCTTTTCTTTCCTTTTACTGCCAGACTTTATTCGCAGGACCTGAATGCTGCTATAAAGCTTACCAAAAGTGAACAGTTCGCTCTTGCTGCCTCGATGTTCAAACAATTGATCCAGCAAACGCCTTCCAATGGCGATATTTACTATTATTATGGCCGAAATTGTCTGGAAAAGTATAATTCGGACACGATGAATGTATCATTTCAGGAAAAGTCCGATTCAGCGAAGGCCATCTTTGAACTTGGTATCAAACAGGATCCGACAAATCCTCTGAATTTTGTCGGTCTGGGTGGGCTCGAAATGATTAACAAAGATCTTGCGGGTGCAAAGGTTGAATTTGACAAAGCCCAGGCCCTGCTGCCATCGAAAGCAAACAAAACGATAAAGATGCTTCCTGAGCGTCAAGCCAAAATTTTGATTCAGATTGCTGAATCATACGTCATCGCCGGTGTCAAGGACACAGCCATTGCATTTTCCTATTTGCGGAATGCAGAAAAGCTGGATAAAAAGAACCCCGAGCTTTATATTGTCAGGGGGGATGTTTATTTTTACCTGTTGAACGATGGCTCAAAGGCAATTTCCTGTTACAATATTGCCCAGGGACTTGATCCAAAATCGCCTGAGGCCAAACTGCGCGTCGGGCAATTGTGGCTCCGGGCAAGGCAATACACCACAGCTTTGAATTATTACCAGGAGGTTGTTAAGATGGACTCTACCTTTGCGCCTGCATACCGTGAATTGGGCTCGTTGCTTGCACGCGCCGGCCGGCCTGAAGAGGCAAAAAAGAATTTCGCAAAGTTTCTTGAACTCTCCCGGAATACTGCTGCCCGTAAGCAATACGTCAATACCCTCATCGAATTGAAAGATTATAAAGAGGCCATAAATCAACTCAATATGATTCTGAAGGTCGATGATTCAGATAATGATGTCAACAGGGCTTTAGCCTATTCCTATTATGAGACCCAGAGATATGATTCAGGTCTTTTTTATATCCACAAATTCATTACGAATTCAAAACCTGAAAAGGTCCGCTCACTTGATTATACTTACTACGGGCGGCTGTTGGCAAAAACAAAACAGGATTCACTTGCGACAGAACAACTGATGAAGGCCTATTCATTGGATACAACGAAAGTGGAGCTTGTTTCAGAAGCAGCCTTGTGTTATACCAGGGTAAAAAAGTATGATAAGGCAAAGGAACATTATGAGCTCAAGATAGCTACCAAGAAGGGGGTTCCGATGGATTACTATAACCTGGGAAAAGTTTACTACAGCCTCCAGGATTATGTGAATGCCGACACCAACCTCGCCATTTTCAACACCCTCCAGCCCGAATACATTCCGGGTTTTGCATGGAGGGCACGCACCAAGTCAAATCTCGATATAAAGGATCCCAAAGGGTTTAATACAACAGGATATGCGGTTCCCGTATATGAGGGGCTGATCGAAAAAACCCAATCCGATACCGTGAAATATATGAAAGAACGGTTTGAATCATTCGATTACCTGGCATTTTACCATTACAGCCAGTGGTCACGCGATCAAAAGCTCAAGGATGAAGCAGCAAAAGCACTGGATAATTACCTTAGAATGAGTATTGTAGATCCAAATAATGAAAAAGTAGTTGTGGTTAAGCCGGTCATTGATATGCTGAAAACGAAGATCAAATAATTACTGTTTGATTGCGTATTATATTTTTTTATCTTTGTGGGCCTTTTAGTAAGAAAATCAATTAATTCATTCAATTTTTAATCTAAAACTTTTTAACGATGAGCAAGACAAATAAACAAGGCGGAGCCCTCGGTGAAGCCTTAAGGTCAGTGTTTACAGTGGGCGTTATGGTAATCGCCCTCATTATCTCCTACATCATTTACAAGTATGTGTTTGGTAATCCTCTGTTTTTTGAAGGAGGCAACCCTGAAGGAAGTCCGCTTCCAGGCAACTACCTGGCCATCATTTATAAGGGCGGTGTCATCGTTCCGTTCCTGATCGCCTTAAACCTTATTCTTGTCATCTTTGCCGTGGAACGCGGAATCGTTCTTTTCCGTGCCAAAGGAAAAGGCCGGCTCAATGTCTTTGTTAAGACCCTTCAGACAAATCTTGACAACAATAAAATTGAAGACGCCATTGTCGCCTGTGACAAACAAAGAGGTTCACTCGCCAATGTTATGAAAGCAGGCTTGCTCCGATATCGTGCCCTGCAGAATGATCAAACGCTGGAAAAAGATCAAAAGATCCTCGCCCTTCAGAAGGAATTCGAAGAGGCCTCAGCCTTAGAACTTCCGATGTTATCGCGTAACCTCGTTATCCTGTCCACCATTGCTTCTATCTCCGTGTTAACCGGTTTGATGGGAACGGTTATTGGTATGATCAAGGCCTTCGGTGCTTTGGCTCAGGCCGGCGCTCCCGATGCACTTGCCCTTGCAAACGGTATCTCTGAGGCCCTTATCAACACCGCCTTTGGTATTTTCGGATCATTGCTGGCCATCGTATTGTATAACTTCTATTCCACGCAGATCGACAGCTTCACCTATAAAATTGATGAAGCCGGATTCAGTCTTGTTCAGTCATTTGCCGCTGCAACCAAATAGTTAAAAAAAGAGCTGTATGCCAAAAATTAAACCACCGGCACGAAGTCCACACATAGACATGACGCCTATGGTGGATTTATTTTCCTTGCTGCTGACATTTTTTATGTTGACTACATCTTTCCGTCCTCAGGAAGCTGCACCCATTGAAACCCCATCTTCGGTTTCGGAAAAGCAGGCGCCTGACAATGATATCATGACGATTTTCATTGACAAAGATGGCAGGGTTTTTTTCAACATCGACAATGGAAAAGATACCTCTACCCATTTCAGGGAAAAGTTGCTTCAGAAAATGGCCGAGCAGTATAAACTGACCTTTACACCGAAGGAACTGGATAAATTCAGCAAGATGTCCTCATTCGGCATGCCAATCAAGAATCTGAAGGCTTGGATTAATGTTAAAGATCCGAAAGATCGTGACAAATTACAGGAGGGGATTCCCACAGATTCAACTGACAACCAGCTGGCCTGGTGGGTCCGAATGGCCCGCTTAACCAATCTGGGGGCTGAAGTTGCCATCAAGGGCGATGCTGATACCAAATACACCGACGTGAAGAAGATTATGGATCTGTTGCAGGAAAACAAGGTAAATAAATTTAATCTCGTTACCAACCTTCTGAGAGAAGAAATCAGCCTGAAGGATATACCAAAATAGGTAACGTGATTCTAATCCCTAAAAGATAAAACCAGTATGGGTGAAATAATTGTTGAAGAAAAAGGGAAAAAGGGTGGAAAGCGTAAAGCGAAGAAACATAGCACCCGCATCGACATGACCCCCATGGTCGACCTGATGTGTTTGCTCATTACCTTCTTTATGCTTACCACGGCTTTTAGTAAGCCCAAGGTCATGGTCATTACCATGCCCGAAAAAGATACGCCAGAGGATAAAAACCGTCCGGAAATTCCGAAAAACAGAACCTTGAATATTTTGCTTACAGAAGGTCATAAGGTCTATTATTACATTGGTATTGCAGACCCCAAGAAACCTGCTGAATTGCCACAGCTCATCAAAACCGACTTTAGTAAAGATGGGATCAGAAAGTTCTTATTGATCAAAAATAAGGATCTTTTTACCAAAATTGCCGAATATCGTGATAACCGGGTGACCGGCAAGACGGAGGTGGCAGATACAACAGCTGATAATGCGATCAAGAAGATGAAAAAGGACGACCAAAAAGGTCCGATCGTTTTGATCAAGGCTGACGAAAATGCAAAATATAAGGACATGGTTGACATCATTGACGAAATGGCCATATGCAATATCGCCAGTTATGCCGTGGTTGATCCATCCCCAACAGAGCTGGAGATGTTGAAAAACGCTCCAAAATAATCAGAGATATTGTGTTTAACACGTTAAAAAAATAGTGTATGGCAATTGAAAAACAGCATGTAGAATCGCTGGAGGATATTGTTTTCAAAAACAGGAACAAGGAGTATGGCTCATATTATCTGCGAAAAAAATACAGAAAGTTTGTGATCATCTCCATGATTTTTGGTTTTGTATTAACAGCAGTTATTGTGGCCTATCCACTGATCAATGCCTATATCAATAAGGAAAGACTGATCAGGGAAAAGGAAAAAGAGGTTGGTGTGACCATCGATAACATTAAACAGGAAGAGGCACCACCACCACCACCTCCTCCTCCTCCTCCCGAAGCCATGGTTGAAAAAGTTAAGTTTACAGCTCCCGTTGTTGTCGAAGATACAACCATTGAAGTCAGCATGGCCAATATGGATGATCTGAATAAAAAAGGCAATGTCGAAGCTCCAAGCGAAGATGTAGTCGTTGAGGTAAAGGATGAGGGACCAAAGGTTATTGAAACCCCGCAACAAGCTGAAATATTTACGGTTGTTGAAGAGCAGCCCGGCTATCCCGGGGGTGAAGAGGCCCGTATATCTTACTTGCAACAGAATATTAAATATCCTGAAGAGGCCAAGGAATTGGGTATTCAGGGTAAGGTATTTGTGACGTTCGTGGTTGAAGTTGATGGATCAATCTCTGATGTACGCGTACTTCGTGGCATCGGAGGAGGTTGCGACGAAGAGGCCATCCGTGTGGTGAAATCGATGCCCAAATGGGTTCCCGGCAAACAACGCGGAGTTCCTGTTCGTGTACAATTTAACTTACCGATCAAATTTACCTTGCAGTAAGATCGTGATGCGTGAAGCGTGACACGTGACAAAAATCAAAAAGGCGGTTCCTGATGGGGTCGCCTTTTTAATTAAACATCCTCAGCCAATGCGTATAAAAAACATTGAACAGGTTATCTCCCCGCCGGCTCCCCATATGGTGGGTGATGGATTCAGGGTCCACAATTTTATTCCGGGTAGTTATCCGATGGATATGGAAAGGATGAGCCCATTTATTTTAATGGATTACAATTCAAAAGTTGTAATTAAACCATCAGACCAGCCCAAAGGTGTTGGCGTTCATCCGCACCGTGGTTTTGAAACGGTGTCGATTGCTTACCATGGCAAGATTGCTCATCACGACAGTGCCGGAAACAGTGGTGTAATTGGCGAAGGGGAGGTGCAATGGATGACCGCAGCTTCAGGTATTTTGCATAAGGAGTACCACGAACTGGAATTCAGTAAAAAAGGAGGCGATTTTCAGATGGTCCAGCTTTGGGTCAATTTACCGGCAAAGTACAAAATGACATCGCCTAAGTACCAGGCTATTACCAGGGAAATGATGCCAAAGGTTGAGCTCCCGGATAATGGAGGAACAGTGGAGGTGATTTCAGGCCGATACCAGGATGTAGCCGGTGCAGCATCAACCTTCACCCCGATCCATCTGTTCAATGTAAAGATAAACCAGGGCGCAAAGGCCTTCTTTGGTTTTCCTTCTGCCTTCAATACGGGGTTATTGGTTGTGGAAGGGAGTATCCGCATAAATGGGACTGACACCGCGCCAACCGACCATTTTGTTTTGTTTCGCAATGACGGGGAAGAATTCTCTATCCAGGCAGATGAAAAATCAGTTGTACTGGTTCTTAGCGGTGAACCCATTCCTGAACCGGTGGCAGCTGCAGGTCCGTTTGTTATGAACACCAGGGCCGAGTTGAGGCAGGCTTATGAAGATGTGAACTCCGGAAAATTCGGATATCTCGAAGATTGATGATCGTAAGCTAATCGTTTAGCAACCCTCGCCATTGCATATTCTATGGGAGGTACAACCAGTCTAAGTCATTGATTGTCATTACCCGATAATTTAGAATACTTCCAAAAAAAACTTTTTGTAACTTTGTGCTGTTAATTTATTAACAATACAAAAATATCTTATGATAACACTTGGATCTCAGGGGAAAAACACATTTCTGGAAGCCGTTAATAAAAAAAGCGGCGCCAATGTGCTTGAATGTTATCAATGCGGCAAATGTGTGAGTACCTGCCCGGTGTCGCAATACATGGATTTTCCGCCCCGGGAGATCATGCAAATGATCAAGCTGGGGTTGAAAAACGAGTCATACATGGCCAATTCCCACTGGTTTTGCCTCACCTGTTCAGCCTGTTCAGGCCGCTGCCCGCGCGAAATCGATATTCCTGCGGTGATGGAGGCGGTTCGCCATCTGGCCATCGACGAAAATTACATCAATGATTCGAAAAAGGTGAAGGAGATCCGTAAGTTCCATGAGATCTTCCTATCCATGATCAAGCGTTACGGCCGCAACTATGAACTACGCATGATGGCCGAGTTCAACATCCGTACCCGCAACCTGTTCAAAGATATGCACCTCGCCCCGAAGGCGTTGCTCAAAGGAAAAATCCCCCTGGGTGTAAAACCTCTTAAAAGCGCCAAAGCCATCAAGCGCATGTATGAAGTAGCTGAAAAACTGGAAAAGAATAAATAACCTGACCGAAGATGAAGAAATTAACCTATTTCCCGGGTTGTTCTGCACATGGTACCAGTGAGGAATTTGACAGTACCCTCAAATTGGTACTCAAAACCCTGGATGTGGAACTGGAAGACATTCCTGATTGGAATTGCTGTGGCGCCACCTCTGCCCATGTGATGACCGAAAACCTGGCCTATGCGCTCCCATTACGCAACCTGGTGCTGGCCGAAAAGCTGGAAAACACCACCATGGGCATTGCCTGTGCATCATGTTACCAGCGCATGAAGGTGACCAAGGTAAAAATGGACGGAAACCCCGAGTTGGCGAAACGGATCAATACCACTGTTGTGGAAGAGGGTACTTACGAGGGTAAGGTAGATGTGAAATCGATGCTGCAATATGCTTACGAAGATATCGGGCTGGAGATTATCAAGAGCAAAGTTACCAAGCCCCTCACCGGTTTGAAGGTAGCCTGCTACTATGGTTGCCTTCTCACCCGGCCCAAAGAGATTACCAAATTCGACTCCCCGGAGTACCCGGTCTCCATGGACCAGATCTGCGAGGCGCTGGGAGCTACGGCCACCGAATTTGATTACAAGACCGAATGCTGCGGCGCCTCCTTCTCAATCTCCAATACAGAGGTGGTGGAAAACCTGAGCGGTCAGATCCTGGCCATGGCCAAAGAGAGCGGCGCCCACGCCATTGTGGTTGCATGTCCGCTTTGCCAGTCGAACCTTGACATGCGTCAACCCGATATTGAAAAGCTGCAGGGCGTCAAATATGACATCCCCATTTTTTATTTTACTCAGCTTATGGCGCTTGCCTTCGGATACCCGATCGAACAGTTGAAATTTCCAAAACACATCGTTCCCGTTGAAGGAGCATTGGCCAACATCGGAAAGGTTGAACCCGTGCCTGAGAAAGTTAAAAAACCCATCAAAGCTGTTGAAGCAGAAAGCGAGGTTAAATAATGGCAAGAGTAGGAGTTTTCGTTTGTTTTTGCGGCGCCAACATTGCCGACTATGTGGATGTTCCCCAGGTTGTTGAGGAGGTCAAACGCATCAAGGAGGTTAAGTACGCCGTTGAATATAAGTATATGTGCTCCGATCCGGGGCAGGGAATGATTCGCGATGCCATTGTGCAGTATAAACTGACTTCTATTGTCGTTGCGGCCTGTTCGCCCCGCATGCACGAAAAGACCTTCCGCAAGGCACTGTCAGATGCAGGGATGAATCCCTATTTGCTGGAAGTCGCCAACATCCGGGAGCATTCTTCATGGGTTCATCAGAAAGATAAAAAGGCGGCTACAGAGAAGGCCATGGATCTTTGCCGTATGGCTGTGGCGAAATCCATTGCCAACGAGCAGTTGCATGAGATTTCAGTTCCTGTAACCAAACGCGCCCTTGTGATCGGCGGCGGGATTGCCGGAATACAGGCTGCTCTTGATATTGCCGATGCACGCATTCCTGTTGTACTGGTTGAAAAGAGCTCCTCCATCGGTGGCAAAATGGCCCAGCTCGATGAGACCTTCCCAACCCTCGACTGCGCCCAGTGCATCCTCACACCTAAAATGGTGGATGTAGCCTCCCATCCCTATATTGAACTGATTCCTTATGCAGAAGTTCTTGAATTACAGGGATTTGTTGGCAACTACAAGGTCAAGATCAAAAAGAAAGCATCCTATGTGAATTTCAAAACCTGCACCGGTTGTGGCGCCTGCTGGCAAAAATGCCCTGTCAAGGTTCCCAACGAGTACAACATGGGCATCGACAAGCGGAAGGCGATCTATACGCCATTCCCGCAAGCAGTTCCGAACAAGCCGGTCATCGATGCCGAACATTGCACCATGTTGCAGAAAGGAAAATGCGGCATCTGCGCCAAAGTTTGCCTGCCGGGGGCCATTGACTACCAGATGCAGGACGAGATCATCGAACGGGAAATCGGGGCGGTGGTTGTAGCTACAGGATACGATATGTGGGATCCGACGCCGTATGAAGAATATGGCGTAGGCCGTTTCAAAGACATCATCACATCTCTGGAGTTTGAACGCATGGTTTCAGCCAACGGTCCCACCAACGGCGTACCCCAGAGACCATCCGATGGAAAAGTACCTAAAAATGTTGTGTTCATAAAGTGTGTTGGCTCCCGCGACGAGGCCAAGGGCATTGAATACTGCTCGAAGATCTGCTGCATGTACACTACCAAACACACCATTCTGCTGCATCATAAGGTGCACGATTCCCATGCCTATGTCTTTTATATGGATATCCGTGCGGCAGGAAAAGGGTATGAGGAATTTGTGAAGAAAGCCCAGGTTGACACCGGTACAACCTACCTTCGTGGGCGGGTGTCAAAAATTTACAAGAAGGGTGACAAGCTGATGGTTCGCGGCGAAGATGCCCAGATCGGACAGGTGGTGGAGGTGGAGGCTGATCTCGTTGTGCTGGCCACTGCCGTAAGCGCCCCCAAAGATAATCCTGAACTTGCCCGTTTGCTGGGGATTTCGTACGACAAATATGGTTACCTGTCGGAAGCACATCCCAAACTTCGCCCGGTGGAAACAGCCAAGGCTGGAATTTTCCTGGCGGGTTGCACCCAGGCTCCCAAGGATATTCCCGAAACGGTATCGCAGGCCTCTGCCTGTGCAGCCAAGGTTTGCGGACTTTTTGCCGGTGATACCATGAAGAAGGACCCGATGGTTTCAACCATCAACAACGAGTACTGCTCGGGCTGCCAGAATTGTGTGCTGGTTTGTCCATACGGAGCAATTGTCACAGAAGAGGTTCCGATGGGGCATGGCTCGAAGGAGCTCCGCACCGTTGCAAAAATTAACGAAGGCGTTTGCCAGGGTTGCGGATCCTGTGTGGCGATCTGCCGTAGTCAGGCAATAAATCTTGCAGGATTTACCGATCCTCAAATCATTAACGAGATAGTTTCAATCTGATGGAAACAGAAGTAAAAGATCAACTTGTAAGCATTGAAAAGCCCGAATTGGTTGCCCCTCCCAACTGGGAACCGGTGATCATGGGTATTCTGTGCAACTGGTGTTCCTATGCAGGATCGGACCTCACGGGAACTTCCAGGATCCAGTATCCGCCCAACATCCGCATTATCCGGGTGCCCTGTTCATCGCGCGTTGATCCGTGGTTTCTGATCAAATCACTTCAGACCACGGCCGATGGCGTGTTGGTTTCGGGATGCCACCCGGGCGACTGTCACTACATCACCGGGAATTACTATGCCCGTCGGCGTTTCCTGGTAACCAAGAAACTACTGAATTTCGTTGGCTTCCATGAAAACAGGATTCAATTTTCCTGGGTTTCAGCTGCCGAAGGCCCCAAATTCGCCAAGGTGGTGAACAAGGTGACGGAAGAGATCAAGAAACTCGGACCGCTTCATTTATACAAAAAAGAAAATTTCGAAAAGAAATGAACTATACAAAACAGATCCAGGACATCGCGGCGAAGCTGTTTACTGAAGGAAAGATCGACGTTTTTGTTGGTTATCGCATGAACGGTTTCGACGATAACCAGGTTCCGGTGCTGATTACCGACCCGCAAGACGTGTCCAAACTTGTGTTCACCGACAAATCGGTTTTCAACCTTGTGAATTACCTCAAGACTGACCATACACGCAGAAAACGGGTTGGGTTGGTCGTCAAGGGATGCGACAGCCGATCGCTCAACCTGATGCTGACCGAAAGCCAGGTGAAACGTGAAAATCTATATGTTGTCGGAATTTGCTGCGAAGGAATAGTGGATGATTCGGGGCACAAGATGCAGAATTGCGTGGAATGCGTGGTTCCCGATGCAGTGGTGAGTGATGAACTTCTCGGGACTCCTTCGGGACAGAAACCTTATATGGTAAATGTCGATATTGCCGCGCTTGCTGCAAAGCCACTTACAGAAAGGACGGCCTATTTTGAAGAGGTCTTCGAAAACTGCATCCGCTGCAATGCCTGCCGCCATTCATGTCCGTTGTGCTATTGTGCCAAATGCTGTATTGACCAGGAGACGGCCACCTTATACAACGGTGCAAATACCACCTCCGCTGCGTTCCATGCCCTGATGACCTGGTCGCTGCACCTGGCAGGCCGCTGCGTTGATTGCCGAAACTGCGAAAAAGCCTGTCCGAGCCACCTGCCATTGCATTTACTGCACAAACAGAATGAAAGTGTGATCTATGAGAACTTCCAGGAGCACCTGGCCGGGGTCATTCCCGAGGATCGCGGCGCATTTTACAAGTACAGTCTGAAAGATCCCGATGATTTTATCATGTAATCCGAATCCGAACTTATGAGCGTTGAAACATTTGTTACCGATAAAGCCGGCTTGATCACATTCTATGAAGCCATCATGGCCAGTCACGAAACCTATGCCCCGGTCGAGAAATTCGGCAAATTTGATTTTAAGCAGGTGAAAAGCCTGGCGGAATGTGACCCAGAATCGCCCATTGCAAAGACCCAGAGCATCAAGCCCCTTTTCTTCCCCAGGTCGGCCAAGGTGATGAAATATGTTGCCACAAGCACAGGAACGGAAGTTTCGGAGGTTGATGAGGATCCGCTTGCCGTTAAACGCGTCATCCTGGGCGCAAAACATTGCGATGCCCGTGCATTGCAGGTTCTTGACAAGGTATACAACTGGGATTACATCGATACCGATTACCAGAAGCGCCGGGAAAATACTGTGATTATCTCGACCCGTTGCGACAAGGCTGACACCCATTGTTTCTGCACTTCGCTCGATTACGATGTTGAAAATCTCAATGCCATGGATGTTTTGGTTGTACATGGATCCGATGGAAAGGTTTACATCAAAGCCAGGACAGAGAAAGGTTCTACACTTTTAAATACAGAGGTCACGCGTCACGCGTCACGTGTCACGGAAGAAGCCGCAGCACCCGACCTGAAAAAGCAATACGAAGCCTTTGCGGGTTCTTTCAGGCTTAAGATGGATTATTCGGAGGTTAATTCAAAATTGTCGAAGATCTTCGACACCCCGGAATTTGAAAATGTCTCGGGAAATTGTGTGAGCTGCAACACCTGTGCCTTTGTTTGTCCGACCTGCCATTGCTTCAAAATCTCCGATGAAAAAATCAAAGATACAGGGTTGCGATATAAAAGCTATGACTCCTGTAACAACGGATATTTTACCCTGATGGCGGGCGGTCACAATCCCCGTCCGGCCAAGTACCGTCGCTGGCGGCAGCGTGCCATGCACAAGTTTGTATACTACAAGGAGCGCTTTGGCGAGAACCTTTGTGTGGGGTGCGGTAAATGTACCATAGCCTGCCCGGTAAACATCAGTATTTTTGAGGTGGTTAATCAGGTGGCAGTAGGCAGTAGGCAATAGGCAGTAGGCAATAGGCAATAGGCAGTAGGCAGTAGGCAGTAGGCAGTAGGCAATAGGCAGTAGGCAATAGGCAATAGGCAGTAGGCAATAGGCAGTAGGCAGTAGGCAGTAGGCAATAGGCAGTAGGCAATAGGCAATAAAGGGGATGGAAGTGGAAAAGAAAAAAATTGTTTCCTATAAAGATCTTGAGGTCTGGAAAAAGGGGGTCCGATTTACCATTGAAATCTACAGAATTACCAGCGAGTTTCCAAGTAGGGAACAATTCGGGCTTACCAATCAGTTGCGCAGGGCCGCATCCTCTATCCCTGCCAATATTGCAGAAGGATATGGTCGTGAGAGCACGAAAAATTATATTCAGTTCCTTAAAACTGCCAGAGGTTCATTGAATGAAGTCGAAACTTTTCTTTATATAGGATTTGAATTGGAATATCTTAATAAACAAACCCTTGACAACTTGATTATTAAAACCACTGAACTTGGAAAAATGATGAATAGCCTGATCAAAAAACTAAACCCTAACCCCACTGCCTAATGCCTACTGCCTATTGCCTATTGCCTTATCCCAATCAAGATTAACAAAACATCACACACATAACTATGGAAACGCTTCTCGTCCCGATGATCTGCAAGGTTGACAAAGTCATCCAGGAAACACCCGATATCCGTACCTACCGCCTGAAATTCAGAGACGAAGGGATGATGGAGAAATTCACTTTTCTTCCCGGTCAGTTCGTGGAATTCTCATTGCTCGGCTCAGGCGAATGTACCTTTTGCATCGCCTCCTCAGGTACCCGCAAAGGATATTTCGACTGCTCCATCAAGAAGGCGGGTGTAGTGACTGCCGATATTCACACAAGCATCGAAGAGGGGGATGAAGTAGGCATCCGCGGTCCGTTCGGGAATTGGTTCCCCTTGGAAGATATCAAAGGAAAAAACCTGCTGTTTGTTGGTGGTGGCATAGGCCTGGCTCCCCTGCGTTCACTCATTCAGTATTGTATTGACAACCGAAGCGATTACAAGGATTTCACCATCCTTTATGGTGCCCGTACTTCTGCTGATCTGTGTTACAAGGATGAAATCAAGGAATGGCAGGATAACAAAAGCCTGAAAGTGGTTCTCACCATTGATAAACCGGAAGATACCTGGACCACCCATGTCGGGGTTGTACCTAAAATCCTTGAAGAGATTGTAAAGCCAGTCATCGAAAACACGAAGGTAATCACCTGCGGTCCGCCGATTATGATCAAATACACCATCCAGTCGCTTCTAAAGCTTGGATTTGCCGACAAGGACATCATTACCACCCTCGAAATGAAGATGCAGTGCGGCCTTGGAAAATGCGGCCGATGCAACATTGGTTCGACCTATGTATGCAAGGATGGGCCGGTTTTCACCAATGAGCAGTTGAAAAACTTGCCTGACGAGTTTTAAGCTATCACGAAAAATTATTTCAATTTTTTATTTTTCGAATAGGCCGTCGATGGTTCCTGAGCCATTTCGTACCGGACTTGTTTTTTCCTTTTGGGTAGTTGATCGTTAACGACAAGATTGGATGGTGACTCTTTTTTAGGTTTTCGCTTTGCCTTTATTTCAAAAGTAATGTCCAGCGCTTTTTCAAACTTAGCAATGGTCATCAGGTTCAAAAGTTTGTTGCCACGATAGAGTTGTGTTAAATAGCTTGCCGATGTGCCGATTTTTTGTGCTAACTCTTTTTGTGTCATCTCTCGTTCTTCTGATAGAATCTCAATCTCGCTGAGAAAGCGGAACATGATCATGTGAGCCCCATGTCCTATTTCTTCTTCATATGAATTAAAAGCAAGGAGACCCTGGAAAGCCTTCCTGATCTCCTCAGAATTCCGGAATTTCGTACGCATAACTTCCTGCTTTTTCAATGATTGAAATTTCTCTGTGTGTTAATTCTTTTTGTTTCTTTCTCATTAGCAATTCTGATGCAATTACAATTTGAGTGTTATCAGGAGTTTCATATTCCTTGCAATAGATACGATCATTTTCCTGCCCCGGGAAAAATTTCATCGCTGTTACACCTTTTGTTCGGTGGTCTATTTCTTCTTTTGAATAGATCTGATAATTTGAGTGACCGATTAACAATAAATCACAGATAAACCTGAATTTTTTAATGTGTCTTGGATCTTGCCTGATATAATCAAATATTTCACCAGAATTGATTTCATCAATATAAATATGTCTTTTATTATCCGGAGAACTATCAAATAATATACATTTCTGCATACAAAATTAAGCTATAGGTTAATTATATCCAAATTTTAATTGCATAATTTGCGAATTGAAGGAATCTCTTAATCAGGAAAAAGAGAAAAGGTAATACACCCCGTTGATTAAAAATGAAAATTTTTAAGACAATCGCAGTAAAACCCCCTTGAAATTAATAAAGCGTTGAAAAGTTTGCCGGATTATGGCCAGGGACTGTTAATCGGGGAAACAAGAAATTAAATTGATTTCCAATCAGGATAGTTATTCTTTGACAATGCCTGATAGAAGTTGGAAATATCATTGGTGTTTATTTATTTATCTCAATTCTTAAAATTTTATAAATTTATCAAACCCGGGCGCAAAGCTCCTTGGTTCGAATTCAATAAAAAAATATTCTGCGACCCCATGAATTACATATGGGTCGTTTTTCATGATCTCACGCGCTTCTGCTTTGCTTTCAGTATTCATCAGGATGAATCCGCCGGTTCGCGGTATCTGCGGGCCGGAACAGATGGCAATTCCTTTTTCATAAAATGTTTTCAGAAATGCACGATGTGCTTCGAGATGTTTGTCCACCTCTTCAATGGGCCTAACGTAGACTGAATGGATCGCGACCATAAAATTAATTTTGCTGCAAATTTATTGGAATTATCGTTCCAAATCACGCTGTCATGGTGTCAATGCCCGGTCAGGGCTGGGGGAATCCTTGCTGTGTGTGGGTGAAAAAAAACAGTATTTTTGCAGTATGAAAAATTTTTCGACCCAAGTCTTGATTTTTATGGCCATTCTTTTGATCGGCCCTTTGGCATCCTACAATCAAAATGTGCGCATTCCTGCTGCTCAAAAAGCAAGAATGCACCAGGAAGTTCCCGATCAAAAATATCAGGCGCCATCGGCAGAGACAAAAAAAACCTCTCCGGCTCCCCTTCTGAAAAGTACCGGGTTTTTTACGGCACAGGTCAATGTGGATGCAAACGGAGACAATATTCTCGGGGATGCAGCCAACGAACCATCCATTGCTGTTGACCCGACCAATCCCAACCATATCGTCATCGGGTGGCGGCAATTTGACGATGTGAACAATAATTTCAGACAGGCAGGGTATGGCTATTCAACCGATGGCGGAATGAGCTGGACATTTCCTGGGGTAATTGAAGCGGGTATTTTCCGGTCAGATCCCGTACTCGACTTTGATGCGGAAGGAAACTTTTATTATAACAGCCTGACAAGTAATTCAGGTGTTTATACATGCAAGGTATTTAAAAGCACCAATGGCGGTGCCTCATGGGATTTGGGAACCGAAGCCCGCGGAGGAGACAAACAATGGATGACGATCGACCGTACCACCGGGCCGGGTAGTGGAAATATCTATTCCTTCTGGACCTCTTACTTCAGTTCATGCCAGCCTGGGTTTTTCACCCGCTCGGCCAATGCAGGCGAGAGCTATGAAAATTGTGTGACCGTGACCGGCAGCCCCTATTGGGGCACCATGGCGGTTGGACCGTCAGGAGCATTGTACATTGCAGGAGTCGGTGCTTTAGAAGGCATCACCGTTGCAAAATCTATCAATGCACAAACCCCCGGATCAACAATTTCATGGGGTTATCCATCTTCCGCTGATGTAGATGGAAATATCGTGGGGCAGGATCCAATCAACCCGGTTGGCATCCTAGGTCAGGCGAATATTGACGTTGATTGTTCCAATGGTCCTGGCCGTGGCAATGTTTACGTCATGGCCTCCGTTGCCCGGCAGTCAGTGACTGATCCCGCTGATGTAATGTTCGCTAAAAGCACGGATGGCGGGCTTACATTCGGTCCTGCGCAACGTCTCAATACCGATGTAAGTACCAGTAATTACCAGTGGTTCGGGACCATGTCGGTAGCGCCAAACGGGCGGATTGATGTAATCTGGCTCGATACACGAGATGCTCCTTATACCGGTTCCTATTTATCGGCGCTCTATTATTGTTATTCTGATAATCAGGGACAAACATGGTCGATCAACAAAAAACTCTCTGAGCTGTTTGACCCAAAGGTGGGATATCCACAGCAGGAAAAAATGGGAGATTATTTCGATATGGTATCTGATGACGAAGGGGCACATCTCGCCTGGGCCAACACCCTGAACGGAGAGCAGGATGTCTATTATACACACATAATTCCCACGATTGTCGGCCTGGATGAAGGACTGTTGAATCCGGACCCTCTTTCGCTATCATGTTATCCCAATCCATTCCGGGATCAAACGACCATCCGGTATCAAATCCCTGAGGATTGCATGGTGAAGGTGGCAATATGCAACCTGTATGGCGCAGAAGTGAGCGTACTGGTCGATAAATTTCAACCAACGGGCAGCTACAACGTGGCATTTTCCGATGAACTCCTGCCTGCAGGGTTTTATTTATGCCGGGTGTCTGCTGGTTCACACAACGAAACCTCCAGGTTGGTGAAGTTGAAATAGGGTCATCATTCTCCAAAGGTGGACCATTTTTTTTATCTTTACGCCTGAACCCTTCACCTGTACCTTATGCTTCATCCAAAACGCCTACTGAACGCATTTTTCATCTCCCTTACCCTGGCTGTCATTGTTCACCTGGCCGATCATTTTACCGTATTGGAACTCCCGGGATGGTTGCTGTTAATCCTTCGCTGGATCCCGCTGATCATCTATTTCCTCTATGCCATCACCAAAAGGAAGCTGACCACCTGGATTTTCGTAAGCATGTTGGCCGGGGTGGAGTTTGGACATGATTTGCCTATGGTGGCCAAAGAGCTGAACCTTGTCAGCCAGATCTTCATCCACCTGGTGAAAACCATAATTGCACCACTGATTTTTGCAACCCTGGTGACAGGAATTGCAGGTCATGCCAATCTCAAACAGGTTGGCCGCATGGGATGGAAATCGCTGGTATACTTTGAGGTGGTATCTACCATTGCACTCTTCATCGGGCTGGCAGCCATTAATCTCAGCGGAGCAGGAATGGGCGTGGTAGTGCCTCCTGAAATGACCAAAGGAACGCTACCGGAGGTACATTCTCAGAGTTGGCAGGATGTAATACTTCATGTTTTTCCGGAGAATATAGCGAAGTCAATTGCAGAGGGGCAGGTTTTGCAGATTGTTGTGTTCAGCATCTTGTTCGGCATTGCCCTGGCAATGGTCAAGGAGCAATACCGTTCACCCATGTTGCGGTTTACTGAATCACTCACCGCCGTGATGTTCAAGTTCACCAACATCATCATGCTTTTTGCCCCGTTTGCCGTCTTCTCCGCCCTTGCATACAGTGTTGGACATATGGGGCTGAATGTACTTGTAAACCTGTTTGAATTGCTGGCAACCCTTTACGTAGCGTTGCTTGTTTTCATATTTGTTGTGCTGCTTCCCATTATGCTTGTGTTGAAGATCCCGGTGAAGAAGTTCATCAAAGCCATTGCCGAACCCGCCACCATTGCCTTTGCAACAACAAGTAGCGAATCGGCCCTGCCACGGGCCATGGAAAACATGGAGCAATTCGGCGTTCCGCGGAAAATAGTCTCCTTTGTCATGCCTACTGGTTATAGTTTTAACCTGGATGGCACAACCCTTTATCTTGCGATGGCATCAATCTTTGTAGCTAACATGGCGGGAATTCATCTCTCATTCGAAACCCAGATCGTGATGATGCTAACGCTGATGCTTACAAGCAAGGGTGTGGCGGCTGTTCCCCGTGCATCCCTTGTCATTCTCCTGGGCACAGCAGCCAGCTTTGGCCTTCCGGTCTGGCCTATTTTTATCATTCTGGGGATTGATGAATTAATGGACATGGCCCGCACGGCCATCAATGTGATTGGAAACTGCCTGGCCACCGTGGTGGTGGCAAAATGGGAGGGTGAATTTGACAATGAAAAGGCAGGCTCATGAAAATTCTTCTCACAGGTTCCACAGGTTATATCGCCAAACGTCTATTGCCGGTTTTGCTGGCAAACAGACATGAAGTAGTTTGTTGTGTCAGGGATATCAACCGGTTTGAAACGAGCCGTTTTCACAGCGACAAACTGCATGTTGTCGAAGTTGATTTTTTAATTGAAGAAGAATTAAAAAGGATTCCTGAAGATATTGATGTCGCCTACTACCTGATTCATTCCATGGCGACTACCCGTGGAAAGTTTGAGGAAATGGAGGCCATTTCTGCCGGGAATTTTAAGAGGCGGATTGAGCAAACCAAGGTAAAACAAGTCATCTATCTTAGTGGCATCGTCAACGAAAAACAGCTATCAAAACATCTTTCCTCACGAAAAAATGTTGAAGAAATTCTGACCTCAGAAGTTTATGCCCTGACCACCCTTAAAGCTGGGATCATTGTCGGATCAGGCAGCGCCTCCTTTGAAATTATCCGTGACCTGGTCGAAAAATTACCCGTTATGATCGCTCCGAAATGGTTGGGGACTAGATGCCAGCCCATCTCGATACGGAACGTTGTGCAATATTTATCGGGTGTTATGCTGAAACGGGAAACCTTCAGTAAAAGCTATGATATTGGCGGTCCGGATATACTTACCTATAAAGAGATGTTACTCCGCTTTGCCCGCATACGTGGTTTACGCAGATGGATCGGGATCATGCCGATAATGACTGCCAGGTTATCTTCCTATTGGCTCTATTTTGTAACGTCCATTTCCTACCCGTTGGCCACCAAACTGGTAAACAGTATGAAGGTAGAGGTTGTGTGTAAAGACAATGAACTGGAAAAGATGCTTGGGATCGTTCCAATCTCCTATGATAAATCCATCGAACTGGCTTTCGACCGGATTGAGCAGCACCAAGTGCTGTCAAGCTGGAAAGATGCGCAGACCAGTACAAAACTTGAAAAGGGATTGTCGAACTTTATTGAGGTGCCGGTGTTTGGATGTTATAGTGATATCAGGAAACGAAAAGTATCTGATTCCCGAAAGGCTTTGGAAAGAATCTGGTCCATCGGCGGGGAAAATGGATGGTACTATGCTGATTTGCTATGGAATATCAGGGGTTTTATTGACAAAATGGTTGGCGGGGTAGGCATTCGCAGGGGAAGAACCAGTCCTGAAGAAATTGCAGCCGGTGACGCCCTTGATTTCTGGAGGGTCATTTATGCTGATAAAAAGGAAAAGAGATTTTTACTTTATGCTGAAATGAAGCTTCCCGGAGAGGCATGGCTCGAATTTACCATCGACCGGGATAATATCCTTAATCAAACGGCGACATTTCGCCCGACTGGCATATGGGGAAGGCTTTACTGGCTTTCACTGTTTCCATTCCATGCCGTGATATTCAGAGGAATGATACGGAATATAGCCAAGCCCTGATTTTCAAAAGCTACTTGATATCGCTGGCTTTTGCTTCTTCCATGATGACATCATAGGCATAGCCGGAACCGAAATCTTTGTTCAGGTTGATGATCCCTTTAAAAGTAACCGTGTTGCCAACTGCAACGCTGTCCAAGGTGGTCACTGTAAGGTCGAATAGATCTGAAAATTCAGTGCCATCCTGGATATGTGCCCAGTTTTTGTTCATCACAACGGGATTGTACCTGACTACCTTGCCGCGAATGGTTACCATCTTCCCTGCATAGGTAGTTTTATTTTTATAAAGTTCCGAAATGGTGATCCCGCCATTTGGCCTCTCTACAGAAATTTCGGACCAACGAACGATTTTTACCTTTTTGGGTGTCAATTCCTGTTGAGATGCAGCCTGGGTCGCTACAAGCTTATTACTGGGATCATCTACAAAAAAGATCGAAGGAAAGGTGCGTCCCAACTCCTTGCTCACAAAATCTTTCATTTCAGAAGCCCTGGTATAGTAAACTGAATCCCCTGTCTTGATATCAACCTTCACAATGGCAATCCAGAATTTATTTTTATTTTCTTCAACCTGGAGGTAGGTATAGTTTGTCGTTTGAATGACCTCAATCACGCTGACGCCATGGGTGCCGGGAGGCAGCGTCGGCGCCTTGCTGTTTTCACCACTTCGGTAAAAGAGTGTTACAATAAAAAATATTCCAAGTATGGCCAGAAGGACGATAAGAATTATTTTGCTTTTATTCATAAAAGTGAATGGTTTATTCATGTTTAGAGCGCAAAGATAGATATTTATTCATTGCACATCCCCTATTCAGTTCTAATGGTGTTATTCATCATTTTGCCGGCATTTCCAGTCGGGTGACAGTTGTAACAGGCGGCACTGTTATAAGAATATCCTGAAACGCCCTGATGGTCATTGTTTGTAGAGCTTTGTGGGTGACAGGAGGTGGTGCAGGTAAACACCGCATAATTTGAAGCATTCGGATGACAATCAGAACATGTATTCCATTCTCCGTTATGTTGCCCTGAATAAATCGGGAAATACAGGTTGTCATGGTTCCAGGTGGATGGAGTCCATGCGGTTTGCGAATGACATGTTTCACAGGTAGTCGGAAATTGGGCTGCCGTATGCGAAGGATCAGTTGTTTGGTTGTATTCGATCAGGTGACATCCGACGCAGGTGTTGGGTGTGGAATTGTAATTACCATTATGACAAACAACACAGTTGTTGGCAATGGCAATGTGCGCGCCAGCCAGCACGTAGTAGTTGTTGTGGATCGGGAAGGTAGCCGGGGCCCAGTTTGGATTTGTGGTATGACATGTAGCGCACGTAGTAGGGATATTGATCGCCGGGTGATTGGGATTGGTCGTTGTATTATAATTTGGAAGATGACATCCTTCGCAGGTATTGGGTGTATTGACATAATTTCCCTGATGGCATGCAAAGCAATCGTTTGCAATGGTGGCATGTGCACCAGTGAGCGGATATACGTTGTTATGGTTAAACGTTGATGGAATCCATGCTGTTTGCGAATGACATGTTTCGCAGGTCGTGGGAAAGTTCGAGGTTACATGGTTTGGATTGGTTGTTTGGTTATAGTTATCAAGGTGACATCCGACACAGGTGTTTGGCGTTGAATTGTAATTGCCATTATGACAAACAACACA
>CAJAUM010000116.1 GCA_903945175.1 uncultured Bacteroidales bacterium
AGATTTAGAAAAAAAACAGAAAAACAACCCTGAAATTGTTAACAACCCTTGAATTTACGAAACAGGGGGTAAATAAGTACAATTCAGAAATGAGATATTTGACTAAAAAAAACACTTGCATTGACCAGTCCTCGCCGAAATAAATTGACCAGCCCTAAGTATTGGATATTAATAAGTTGAGGTGGTCAGCCTAAATCGGCAGAGGGTGGCCAGGAGCTCCGATTTTTCCAAATATGATACAGGAAAGCGAAATCAAGTAGCAATCTCCAATAATCAAGTTCAAACCATTATGAGAAATCGGGACGTCAGATAAGTGTCCAAAACTAATATCTTTTCGCAAAACTTTGTGATATTAATTGAATTTTTCGGGCGATTGGTGTGTACTTTTGTGTGTACCTAAAGAAAAAACCACCTACAAAATTCATTGTAAGTGGTTGATTTTCAAGTCGGGGTAGCAAGATTCGAACTTGCGACCTCCTGCTCCAAAAGCAGCCATAATAAATCTCAGCAAAAGGACGGTGGCAATCCCCGGAATAAACAAGGATCATTCCATTTAGGTTTGAAATTTACCAGGTTGTAAGTTATTCACCAATGTACTTTAAATGGGCTTTTTTGTCATGATTTATGAATTATATTTTCTTCCCTCTATAATTCCGCAAGATTTTTATGAGTTTTAGTACATGTTTTAATCAAAATAATGATGTAATTTTGTTGCTTCATTAGTACTATAATTGTACGCCATTTACATAACTTATTGGTATATAATTATATCGAATTTTGATTTACGATATTCAATTAATATTGTTTGCTCCCATAATACTGTCTGCTCCCAGTGAATCCAGGCTGGCCTCTGAGGCTTTTGCGCCCATTCCCACGGTCAAATCAATTACTGAACCTTTATCGATCTCGGCGCCTGCCATAATGGATCTGCCTTTAAAAAGCTGATTTTGGACGGCATCTTCATCAAACGACCTGATATATAAAAGTCTTCCCAGTTTAAGTCCGGCTGACTCCAACATGGTTTGTGCCTGGCGTAGGGTAAGATCACGCAGGTCAGGCATGGTGGTCTTTTCAGGAACCATGGTGGTTATTGTCAGATAGAGCATTCGGTTTTTCTTTACTTTGGATCCGGGATAGGGGTCCTGTGATAAAATAGAACCACTGGGCTTGTCTGCATCAAAAATGGAATCAACCACGGAGAACTGGTAATTCCTGTTTTCAGGATTTCCAAGAACTTCCTGGATGTATAACCCCCGGAAATCGGGAACAATCAGGTGGTCGTTGTGTTTTGTATACCAGGATAGCGATTGAAGGGTCGTCCACACCAATACGACGGTAATCCCGATCGCGATGAGGAGATGCTTGAGAAATTTCCTGGAAAAAAGGAATCGAAAAAAATCCATCCGCGGTTTAAATAAATAACCTGAAAACGACTGTTTTATTGTATTTTCCTAAAGATTCAACAAACTTACGGAAAAATTGAATTTTGCGCAAGGAGCAAAATTTTTGTACTACTTTTGTTCCTCAAAAATTTGTTCAGTATGTTGAATGTTGCCATTGTTGCAGGAGGCGATTCAGGTGAATACGGAATCTCCATCAAAAGCGGGAAACAGGTCGAATTAAATATGAACCGTGAATTGTTCCGGCCATTCCTGATCGAGATCCGGGGGAGAGACTGGAATTACCGCATCGGCAGGAAGAAGTTTCCAGTGGATAAGAATGATTTCAGCCTGACGATCGGAAAACGGAAAATCCGGTTTGATATCGTTTTCAATGCGATTCATGGCACTCCCGGGGAAAACGGTAAATTGCAGGGGTATCTCGATATGATGGGAATCCAATATACATCCTGTGATGTTACAACTTCTGCACTGACATTTAATAAGGGATTTTGCAAAGAGGTCGTGTCCTCCTCCGGGATCAAAACGGCAAAATCGATCCACCTGTTCCATGACAGTCCCGATAATTCCGATCAAATCCTCAGGGAATTGTCCCTTCCGGTTTTTGTTAAGCCCAACAACGGTGGTTCCAGCGTGGGAATGTCGAAGGTAAATCTGAAAAAGGAATTGAAGCCCGCCCTGATCAAAGCGTTCAGGGAAGATTCGGAGATCCTGGTTGAAGAATTCGTTTCGGGCCGGGAACTCACATGCGGTGTTATCAGAACAAAGGGCAAAATCGTCACGTTTCCTGTAACAGAGATTATCCCGAAAAAGGAGTATTTTGATTTTGAGGCCAAATATAAAAAAGGGATGGCCGATGAAGTCGTGCCAGCAAATGTTCCCCGGCTATATTTTGAAAAATGCCAGGAGATTTCCAGTTTACTCTATGAAAAACTTAATTGTAAAGGGGTTGTTCGCTTCGATTATATCTTTACAGGAACAGCATTTTATTTTCTGGAAGTGAATACCGTCCCCGGACTATCTGCCGCCAGCATTGTCCCAAAAATGTCCCTCGCCCACGGCTGGAGCTTCACCGAACTGATAACAAGGCTCATTGAGGAGGAGATGGAAGGATAGGCAATAGGCATTAGGCAATAGGCAGTAGGCAATAGGCAGTAGGCAGTAGGCAGTAGGCAATAGGCAGTAGGCAGTAGGCAAT
>CAJAUM010000117.1 GCA_903945175.1 uncultured Bacteroidales bacterium
CAAATCGAGATTAATCCCATTCCTGGCTCATCAACAACAAATACGGTGACTTTTGAATCTGAAAGCGGGGATAGTTCGCAAGTACTCATTTGGAATCAACCAGGATACGGTCACACCTTCAAATTAATTGGTTCCAAAAACATCATCTTCAATAAACTATCGATAAAAAAAGATTACTATTCAAATGGATCCATTGTGATTGGTGGTTCGTCTGAAAATATCGTAATCTCCCATTGCAAGATTATTTCAATCTTTAACACAACTGGTATAAGGGTTGAAGGTGGGTCGAAAAATATAACCATCACAAACAACTTTTTTTATGGTGAAGGAGGTTCTTCTGGTGTTTCTGTGTCGAATGTAGAAAATATTCAGATCAATGAAAATAGATTTCAAGGGTACGGGTTAGCAACACAAGGGAGTTATGTTATTTCAAATTTGCATATCAATGAAAATGAGGCTTTAGGTTGTGGCATTGATTTAAATTATTCGGGTGATAGTGTGTTCATTACGAACAACGTTATAACTGAAGCGATGATCAAAATTACATCTAGTATTTCTGCAGTGTGCCTCATTCAAGGTAATAGAATTATTTCCTCAGTTTCATCGGGCATTACTGTAACCTCGAAAAACTGTCTGATTGCTAATAATTATATTTCCATATCTGGGAGTAATTTAGGGAATGGAATTGATATCATCAACAGCAATCAAACAAGGATCGTATTCAACAGCATTAATGTCCTAAGTAATAATGTGAATAGCAGTAAATGTTTAAAGATAAATGGAGGTGATACACTTGAAATAAAGAACAATATTTTCATGAATTCTGGAGCAGGATTTTGTGTTTATACCGATAATTCTCCTGCAAATTCCAATTGGGATTATAATAACTATTATAGCACGTCAAATAAAATCGGGTTTAAAAATGGGGCGAATTATTCAACTTTATCATCCTGGGCCTCTGCCATCGGTGGTGAAGCCAACGGACGGAACCTCAACCCCTATTTTGCCAATGATTCAAGTTATAAGGTTTATCAGCGGGGGCTTAATGGCGCAGGTATGCCGATTCCCGGGGTTTTGTACGACATCGAGGGGAATATCCGCAATGATCAGGCGCCTGATATCGGGGCCTGGGAGTTCATGGTCGATTTTGGAATTACCCAAATGTTCAGCCCTACACTTCAATGCACGCACTCTACCAGCGACTCACTGACAATTTTTCTGCGTCAATTCGGGGATGTGCCATTTACGAACATTGTGATGGCGGCAAGGGTGAATAACGGTCCCGTGATGATGGATACCATCGTTGGAACGATCTACAATGATATGATCTTTACCTTCCCCCAAACCATCAATATCTCGGCACAGGGAAGCCATACGATCAAATGCTGGCTGGTTGATAACATCGATGATAATATTTATAATGATACCATCACCGTGCAACTATACAGCTCACCGGCTCCGATGGTGGATTTTTCTTATACGGGCAGTTGCCAGAATTCAGGTGTACAATTTACGGCATCGGCCTCGATCGTTGAACCCTATTCGATTGCTTCGTATGAATGGCACTTTGGAGACGGAGATACCTCCTTTGTGCAAAATCCATCGCATAGCTATCCCGCGCCGGGCAGTTACAATGTGACCTTAAAAGCATTTACCAATAAGGGCTGTTTTAATGAGTTTACGAAAATGGTCGTTTCTGAACCATATGAAGCCCTTCAATTGCAACTTTCCGTTAAAAATGAAACATGTAACAACAGTTGCAACGGGGAGGTTGATGTTGTTGTACTTGGAGGAAAGCCTCCCGTTCAGGTTTACTTTAACAACGAATTGATCTCCCAATCGAAAGTCAGTAATTTATGTGCAGGGAGGTATCCGGTTCGCATCATTGATAGCAAAGCCTGCGAAGTTTCAGACAGTGTTTCAATTGAAACGGAAAGCCCCGTCACGATTGCCTTGTCTGCAGACCCGGTGAAGGGATATGCTCCTTTAGATGTCAGTCTTTCTGCTACGGTTACAGGCGCCGTTTCATTTGAATGGTATTACAAGGGCTCTGTTTTCGACACCAAACCTGCAACCAGCATTGTCCTTCAGGATGCCGGTAATCAATTCGTTGCGCTCAGGGCAAACAGTGGTCCTCCCAATAATTGCATGATGTCGGATTCGATAAAAATCGAAGTGGTGGTTTTTGTTGAAATCCGCATTCCCAACGTCTTTACCCCCAACGGTGATGGATACAATGACACCTTCGGACCGGTAACCGAGGGCATCGAGACGTTGGAGATGAAGATCAACGACCGCTATGGCCGGCAGGTGCACACCATCGATACGGTCAACGGCCGATGGGATGGCAACATGCCTTCGGGCAGCGCAGCGCCCCAGGGGGTTTATTTCTACCGGTTAAAGGCCTTTGGATATGATCAGGTGGAGTATCTCCGCCAGGGGAATGTAAACCTGTACCGCGATCTGATCGACCTCACGCCCAACCCCGTGAAGGATAAGGCTGTGCTGGATATGAGCGGAAGGTTGTCAGGAGAGAAGATAATCTCGATCTATTATGCCACCGGCAGCCTGATACGAAAATGGACTACCCCCGAGGATATGCTTTCCCTTGACCTTTCGTTTTTAACCCCCGGGTTTTATATTCTGAAAGCATCTGATTCAGAGCAGGTCAATGTTGTAAAATTCATTAAAGAGTAATAGCCATGAAAACATCAGCTTTCGTTAGATTTTTCACCCTGCTTATCCTGATAGGATCCGGGAGTTTTTTAAATGCCAAAAATTCTACATGGATTCCAAGTCAGACATCCTGGCTCAACAATTCCTATCCAAATACCATTGAAAACCCACTAAACCTATTGGATAATAATGCGGCAACCAACGGTTTTCTGACAATGTCCTATTATTCCACAACTTATATCGGAGAGATTTACCTGGACTTCGGAACAAAAAGAACGATCAATGGTTTCAAATTTGCCTATGAATTTCCAAATACATTGCAGGGTGCATGCAGCTCTTATCCGGGGAATATTGGCTATACATGTAGAGGTAATTTGTATTATAAAGACCAAAGTGATCAATGGATCAAGGCTTATGAATGTCCGAATTTAAATACCATCGACAGCAGCATGGTGTGTCCTATGAATGATTCAACAACATTTACGTTTTGTAGTATAACTGCCAGGGAGTGGAAATTTGAAATGGCGGGAAATTATTGGCTGGGTGGCGGTTTTCAGACGACAACATACTACAGGGTGCATGACATTTACTTTCGGGAAGCTGGTCCCGGCGCTCCCCTGCAGGCCACCGATATCACATTCTCGAACGTACAATCGAACCAATTTACCTTCAACTGGGCTGATGGGAATGGCTCACGACGCGTGGTGTTTATCAAACAGGACACGACGGGGACCCCAATCCCTCTGAACAATACAACTTACACGGCAAATACTTCATTTGGTTCCGGATCGCAGATCGGCACTTCCGGTTGGTATTGCGTTTTCAATGGAACCACCCATGCTTCCGGAGTAACAGTGACAAACCTTTTACAGGGCAATACCTACAGGGTGATGGTATGCGAATATACCGGATCGGCGGGGGCAGAGCAATACAATACCTGTGTGGCGAATAATAATCCAAGAAATCAAATACCTTGTGGAAGTGGTATCCCAACATTTGGACTCGTTGCCTGGTATCCGTTTAACGGCAATGCAAATGATGAAAGCGGGAATGGCAGTGATGGTGTGATTAATGGTGCAGTTCTGACAACTGATAGATTTGGCAGGTCAGATAGAGCATTTTATTTTGATGGTGTTGATGATTATATTTTAGTAGATACGATTAAATACAAATTACAAAATAATCAGGTGGCTGTGTCTTGTTGGTTCAAAATTAATGAATATTACAGTCCCATAATTCCGCAACACTATATATTCGATTTTCGGTCGGTAGGCAACAATCTATTTTATTTAAATGTTGATGGTGAGTTGATTCAGGCTATGGGGACTCAGATTGCATTATCACCAAATACAATTAAATTGGATGTTTGGTATATGATGACATTGACATATGATGGCAGTAGGGTTGATTTTTATTTAAATAAAGATAAAATTCACAGTGCCTCAGTCAATCCAGGTTTAGATTGCTATCAAATGAAAATTGGTGTTAGGTGTAATAATGTTGAATTTCTACATGGTTCAATTGACGACATCCGTATATACAACCGTGCCTTAACCAATTGTGAAATACAAACCCTGTGTGCTGAAGGAGACACAAACCTCCGGGTATCCTCCCCCAACGGCGGTGAGCAATTGAAGGTAGGCAGTATTCATCCGATTACCTGGACCAGCAGCAATGTCAACAATGTCAAAATCGAGTATTCGATAAACAAGGGTACAAACTGGTCTTCAATCGTCAATGATACCCCGGCTTCGGCAGGATCTTATTCATGGACTGTTCCCAATACGCCATCAGATTTGTGTCTGGTAAGAATTACCAGTTTAGCGGATGCAACAATCTTCGATGAAAGCGATGCTACCTTCTCAATCATTACAGGCTCCATCCTTAATAATGATACCATTGTGTGTGTGGGCGACACCTTGCAACTGAACAGCAGGCCGGCACTTACCTACAGATGGTACCCTTCAAACGGGTTAAGCAACGACACCATCCAAAATCCGATTCTGGTTGTTGACAGTGCCCGCACCTACTATCTTGAAACGACAGAAATTGCAAATAATCTGGTTGATAATGGAGCTTTTGAACAAGGAAATACTGGATTCACAAGTAGTTATGGATATTCTTCCAATTTGCAGCCGCAGGGATTATATTATGTGACAACCAATCCGAGAAATACTCATCCTGGTTTTGCTTCATGTTCAGATCACACTTCTGGCTATGGTAACATGATGGTAGTGAATGGAGCAACGGAACCAAATGTTTCTGTATGGTCAACGAATATTTCAGTATTTCCCAATACAGATTATGCTTTTTCTGCATATGTAACTAATGTGTCATCCTCGACTTCCGTTCTTGCACAGCTTCAGTTTAGTATTAATGATTCGACTGTTGGTCACATCTTTTCTCCGAAACCAAATCAATGTTCCTGGAGTCAATTTTTTGTTATTTGGTCTTCGGGAAATAACATTTTCGCTAGTATTAATATTCTGAATCAAAATACGATAGCAAATGGTAATGATTTTGCATTAGATGATATTTCCTTCGGTGAAATTACCACCCGTTTAGACAGTGTCAAAATAGGGATCGTTTCAGTCGATCTTGGACCTGATAATTACATCTGCAAAGGCAGTTCATTGACGTTGTATGCAGGGCCGGGATTTGATTCCTATGTGTGGAACACGGGAGCAAAAACGCAAACCATCGTTGTCTCGGATTCCGGAACATATTCAATCACTGCAACAAAAGCAGACTGTATTGTGACGGATGAGATTTTAATTGATGAATATGATCTGCCCATCGTGGACCTGGGCCCGGATAAAGAAAAATTCATTGGACAAAAATTGTTGCTTCAGTCCTCAACCGGGCCTTTTTCTCACTATTTCTGGAGTACGGGAGACACTTCATCTTCAATTTCTGTAACCAATTCCGGGAAATATTGGCTTAAGGCGACTGACCCATGGGGCTGTGTTGGATATGATACGGTTGAAGTAACCAATCTTGGTGCAGAGATCCGCATCCCCAACGCCTTTACTCCCAATGGCGATGGATACAATGACTATTTTGGACCGGTAACCGATGGGATCGAGACGTTGGAGATGAAGATCAACGACCGCTACGGCCGGCAGGTGCATGCCATCGATACGGTAAACGGACGCTGGGATGGCAACATGCCTTCGGGCAGCGCAGCGCCCCAGGGGGTTTATTACTACCAGCTAAAGGCCTTTGGATATGACCAGGTGGAGTATCTCCGCCAGGGAAATGTGAACCTGTACCGCGATCTGATCGACCTTACGCCCAATCCCGTGAAGGATAAGGCTGTGCTGGATATGAGCGGACGGTTTTCAGGAGAGAAGATCATCACGGTTTATGGTGCATCGGGGACGCTGATCAAAACCTGGACGACAACGGATGACGTGCACCTCATAGACCTTTCGTTTTTAAAATCCGGATTGTATATGCTGAAAGCATCTGATTCAGAGCAGACCAATGTTTTAAAATTCATTAAAGAGTAAAAGCCATGAAAAGAACCATCGTGAAAACCATTGTTATTCTTGCCATCGTCTGCCTGCATTCGAGCATATTTGGCCAGGGCAAATACCTGATCATGGGTAACAAGGCCTATGAAAACAACCAGTACACCACGGCCATAGAGTACTATACCAAAGCATTAGACAAATTTGATGGAGAACAACCACAGCGCAATGAGGTGGTGTTCAAACTGGCCGACTGTTTCAGGATGATCAACAATCCACGGAAAGCGGAGATTAACTACCAGCGGCTGGTTAAGAACAAATATGCCGACGAAAAGCCGCTGGTCTATCTCTATTATGCCCAATCGCTCAGCGCCCAGGGCAAATATGCCGATGCCCTTCCATTGTTCGACCGGTACCTTTCCAAAGTTCCTGCCGACCCGCTGGCCATTGCAGGCAAAGCCTCATGTGAGCTCAGTATGCAGGATACCACCTCATCATCACAATGGATCGTCAAAAACCTCCGTGAACTCAATTCTCCGGATGATGATTTTGCTGCTGTTTACGGGGATAATAAATTCAAGACGGTGATCTTTTCATCCAACCGCAAAGGGACCGTAGGCAAGGATATGGATAACTGGACCGATGGATATTTTTCAGATCTGTTCACAGCCACCAAAAAGAAAGGGGAAACTTGGAACGCCCCGGTTCTGGCAGATACCAAGGGTCTGGTAAACACCACGTCGAACGAAGGAGCCGCAAGCCTGGATGACCAGTATAAAAAGCTCTACTTTACACGCTGCCCGAAGATGCGCAGCGGCAGGGAGTACTGCCAGATACTGGAAGCATCGAAGGCAGGAGGCGGATGGGGAAAGCCGGCGCTGATCTTTGCCGACAGTTTGGGCAACGTAGGTCATCCGGTCTTAACCAACAATGGCCTGACCATGATCTTTTCATCGAATCGCCCCGGTGGCATCGGGGGCCGCGACCTGTGGAAAATCACCCGGCCTTCGGAACGCAAACCTTTTGGTCCGGCCGAAAACCTGGGACCCCTGGTCAACACCACGGGAGATGAGATGTTCCCTTCACTTTTAGCCGATTCAATCCTTTACTTTGCATCAAACGGGATGACCGGGTTCGGGGGATTGGATATCTATTGCGTTACCCTTGGGAAAAACGGCATATCGGCTGTTAAACACCTTCCCCGGCCCATCAACTCATCGTTCGATGACTTTGCCATGAGCTTTGAAGGAATCAAGGAAAAGGGCTTTTTTACTTCGCGAAGAACAGGCGGAAA
>CAJAUM010000118.1 GCA_903945175.1 uncultured Bacteroidales bacterium
AGGGCATACCTTAACCTGATCTCCCGCTCCCTGCTTTTATCTGAAATGTAAACTACAGTCCGGCCATCGTCAAGAAGGACTGGAAATTTATCTGCCACTGAACCGGATGAAAGTTTGGAATTGGGAACTTTTACCTGATGGTTTGATATCTCCATCCTGTTGTCAACTGCATCACCTTTCGTTATATGTCGAATGTTCTTCATGATACCAATGCATTGATTGCAACGATAAAAGTAATGGGCATTCTTGGTCATGGGATGCAAGCGTGGTATGATTTATGAACAATCATCGGTGATAAATATTTTTCTGGTACAAGTCACAAGGAATTCCGGGGACTGGCTCCTGGTGTATGGTTGCTATTTTCAGGAAGTTTACGTTTTTGTACTTTCTTTTACGAAGTTATACGACAATTATTAGGAATTGGCTGCTACGGGAGTTTTCTTAAAAACAACAACGCAAACTTTGCCTTCCTGTTATTTTAGTAATTAGGACACACGTTTGTCCGCTTATATTTTGATTAATTTTATTCCGGTGCTATCTTCGCTAAATGAAAACCATGTCAGCTACAAACACAATTCTTGTCTGGACCAAAAACCAGAACATTATCAGGTTCACTACTGAAATTGCCGAAAAATTGAAGCTGAGCATCTATCATGCAACAATCGAAACTGATTTGATTGCCATTCCCTGTTTTCTTATGATCGTGGATACAGAGAAACTGAAAGATGATTTTCTTTCGGACTTTAATCAAATTGCTAAGCATATGGATTCAGGCAAACGTTCGATTATAGTTTTCGGTAAACGAATTAATAATCTTCCTTTTCATGTAAAATTTCTTATAACCTACGCAAACAGAGCCATAACGAAAGATTATATTTTGAATCTTGTCAACAAGGCAAGGAACCCAAAACAAAACATAAAACAGGGGTTGTTCAAACAAAGGATACAGAGAATCATTTTTTTATACAAATTACTTGATGAAGGTAAAGTTTTGGTTACAAAGGAGATGAGTGAATTATTCGAAATAAGCGACCGCACACTTAGGCGTGACATTAAGGTGTTACGGGATGTTTGCGATAAAGACATCACTTATGATAAGGATATAGGCTACTATTTTCAACCATAAACCAGGGAATATTATTTACGAAAAGAGAATGAACCATTACGAATTATTCAATCGTTTTATCCAAGAGCATCATGCTAAAAGTATTTTATGCGGGTTTGTTTCGAGGCTGGCTAAATTGCTATTGATACTATCGCCCTCGATTTTTTTATTTTCCATGAAGGGTGGAAACTTTTATATGCTTCTGGGAATATTTTTTTTTGTACTGGTAATCTTGTGGCTGGTATATGTCAGGGCAACAAATTATTGTAACATACATTTTTATGTGTATAAAAGGTTGACAGAGGATAAAGATCGGGAATTGGAAGCCAATTTCATATAGAACCGTAAACCAAACATTTTTCTCCATCACAAGGATTTTGAAAAGCTGACTGGCGGGAATTGTAAAACAACACGAAAATGACACTTAAGGAATTTATACAACGATTTGACGAGGACAATTCAATCGTACTGCTTGAGGGAAAGAGAACTGTTTTAGATACTGACATAGAAAAGTTAACAGCCCTTGGTTCACTCCTTGCGGCCAAAACGAAGAAAATACTTTTCAGAAGCGGCAATGCTGATGGCGCTGATTACTATTTTTCTGTGGGTGTTGCATTGGTTGACAATGCAAGATTACAGGTAATAACGCCCTATACGGGGCACCGGCAAAAAGACACTCAGGCAAATGAAACAATTTCTTTGGATGATATCGATATCGCGGCTGAGCCGGAGGTCGTTTATCAATCAAAACAGAATAAGAAAACAGAAAAGCTTATTGATCAATATGTTTCAGGCGACAAAAACCGGTTTGCCATAAAAGCATCCTATATCATTCGGGATACCATAAAAGCCATAGGAACAAAAGAGATCAAGCCTGCAACATTCGGTATTTTTTACGATGATATGGGTAATCCAAAATCAGGAGGTACCGGACATACCATGCATATTTGTGAACAAAATCAAATACCTGTTATAGACCAAAGGACATGGTTCAAATGGTTGACAGAATAGAACAGCATGGATATCAAACAAAACAAAAAATTGGCTAAGAAAAGAGGGGACTATGAAAAAGAAAATATCCGGATTGGGAATTATATTTTTCCTGTTTTTGCTGGATCCGCTGATGGCACAATACATCGCGTCGCAAAAGGGTGATAAGGTCGAAGTACGCGACATTAAAGGAAAATATATTGCCGGGGCATATTATTCAGGCCTTAAAGATATTGCCCAAGGCAGTGAAATCGTCGTTTTTTGGTTCAAATCAAACAAGGTTGAAGTCAGAAGCTATTCTCTGAAATTTATAGCTTCACAATATTATACCAATCTAAAGGATATAAGCGCATCACAGAATAACGTGGTGCTGTATTATAACAATGGCAAAGTTGAAGTTCGGGATAAAAACCTGAAATATGTCAGTTCGCGGTATCAGTGATATTCCAGGACAAATATTGATAGGAGAAAATATGAAAAATATTTTACTTTATTTATCACATCCTAAAATATATATTACATTTACTGTAATATTGGCTAAATATCAGTTATTTACGTTATGGGTTGAAAAGAATTATATTAGTGTTTATAAATTATTTGAATACAAATGTGTTATGGTACTCCGAAGTGCATTTTGCCGAAAATCGATTAAAGAAAACAGCAAGAAAATATTCATTCATCATACCAAATAATCTAAAAACCTAATGAATATGCTAATTTTAATTTTTTCAAAATGAAAACAAGATTCGTTTTAAGTAAAATTATAAAGGGGTTTTATCTTTCAATGGTTTGCCTGATGTTATTATCATGTAATTCTGTTTCAAATGATAATAATCTGAAAGGAGCGACAAAGGGGGCAATCGGTCAGATTAAACCTTCCTTAATGGTCTTTCCTTCAGATGCCTTGCTGAAAAGAATGAGGTGTCTTGAAGAAATAGATAATCAGGGTTCTAACAGCTATGTCAGAGATTATAAAAAAGCGTTCATCAATGATTCGGAATTGAAGTTTGTTATTGCTTCAGTAGAAGAATTATTTTCAAAAAACGGCTATCCTATTGAAAACCTGGAACAACTGATAAAGCAAATAGACAATGAAAATGCCATTGATGATATGGAATCTATTGATAAAGATTCTAAAACAATATTAATGAATACAGCCCGGCCTGATTTTATTATTGAAATTGATTATGAATCAAGACAGGATCCATCTACAAGAAACCCCAATATACTTATCACTTATATTTTGACAGCTATCGATGTTTATACTAATAAAACTGTAGCCAGTATTACCCAACCAGATATTAAAAATCCTGATAATAAAAGTTTTGGCGCCTTAATTAAAGAAAGCCTTGAAAATAGGATTGGTGAATTCCAGGGTCAGTTAAATACCCGGTTTGAGGATATAATGGAAAAGCCGCTCAAAGTGACCCCCCTTGGCCGGTAATTTTTGACCACCCCTCGGCCGATTTAAATTGACCACCCCCCCATTTGACCTTTTTTTGATCATTATTTTCGTCCTGTTTCTGGTTATACAAATATACTTTTTCTTTCTCTATTTCATTTTTTTAGATTAATTCAGAAGGATCTGCCTTTTGCGAAGCGATTCACCTATAAGTTCGAT
>CAJAUM010000119.1 GCA_903945175.1 uncultured Bacteroidales bacterium
AGAAAAAGACATCCTGCAGCGGGATATTGAATTTTGCATTAAGCATCTTCACGATGGTTTTCTGGGTTGGCTTGTCCTCCGGAATGATTTCGTAATGTGTCGGGATCTTGCGGTCATGCATGAACTTTATATCCGACATCAGGTGGGTCTTTACCATTTTACCATCCTCATCATAATAGGAAGCTTTCAGTTCAAAAAATTCTAACTTACTGATCCACAGAATGATCTTACCCCAGACAACCGCCGCACGCTCATTTGGATCGAGCTGAATCTTATAGCAATCGTATCCCGAAACCGTTTCGCTGCCGATGATTTTGTGGGTATAATCCTGCACAATGGAGGACTCCTTGAGGATATCGTCATTGGTATAGTCGGAACCCATCCAGCCCTGTGACATCATGGAGGGCGGCAGCTTGATCATGCGGTTGATGGTTGGGTTCCAGCTCCACATATCGTTCTTCAGCTTCAGGAATGACTGTCCGCTCTCCTTGGCCGGTGCCGTGATGAGCGTCATAGAGAGATCACGCCCCTTCCCCCAACTCTTGAAAGAAACCGTGCGCTGCCATGTAGGCCTCACGATCGTCATCTCCATTTCACTCTGGCTCGTAACCCCCTGCATCAGGTCATCCGCCCGCTTCACAATCTCTTTGGCATCCTGCGAAAAACCAGAAAAAAAACCCCCAAGCAAAACACTAAGTACAAAATATTTTTTCATTGGTCATTGGTCATTGGTCATTGGTCATTGGTCACTTAAAAGCTCCACTTAAGTCTGACAGCCCCCATAAACGCCTGAAAGTAAACATCCTCCATTTGCAAACCGGCTTCCTTAAATCGTCCGTTAAAATACTGAATAAAAAGGCTTAGATCGATATTTTGCTTCAGATTATAATTCAATGTCGGCCCGATATAATAACCGGCCAGGTCGGGGTAGTACATGCCTCCGAGTGATACATCAAAAAGGGGCGTTACCGGGTATGATCCCATCAGGAAAAGGTTCCATTCAGTGAAGGAGAGCATCTTGGGGGAAACGGGAGCCTGGTAAATGCTTAACATGTTGGTCGGCTGGTAACCGGCAGGAAGCTGGTTGTAAAAAACCTGGAACGTTAACGCCAGGGAGTTTTTAAAGGTGTAATCGGCCCCAATCGTGGCAAGAAACACCCCGGATGTATCGGTAAAGTTTTTCTTTGGCTGGTAATAGTTTACCTCCCCGCGAAAGGCAGCACCTGAAATGTTGCCTGACCATCCTGCTCCCAGCACCCAATCCTGATCATCCACCAGGCCGGCCAGAAACTGGATGTCATATCCCCCGGCATTAAAACGGCCCAGGCCCGCCACCGTGATCTTTCCCTGGCTGTTCCATTTTGAGGCAACCTCCACAACAGATGTGGTTGAAGGATAAAACTGCATCCTTACTGCGTCGCTTCCGGGCCGCTCTGGGTAGTCCACATCGAAATAGGAGTATGTATTGAAAATATCGTTGGGATTCCACACGATGGCCTGCCCCCAGTTGATTCGCTGGCGTCCGGCCGTAACCTGGAACTTCCCTGTGGTAACTGAAAGCCAGGCTCGGTCAAATCCAGAGGTCAGGGCAAATGACTGACCCGAATAAATATCCCAGGTCATGTTGACCAGGCCTTTGTCGGCAAAGAGCGATCCCTTGTATTCCGGGTTGGCCGTGAATGTTTGTCCGAAAAGGAATCGGTTACGCATCCCTGCCCCCAGGCTGAATACTTTTCCAGGACTCCAGGTGAAATCGAGCCTGTTGTTGACCTGGTTATCCAGGGTCCACGGATCATCAATCTTGCTGAACTGCGCCATTTGCATATCATCGAGATATCCTTTCAACAGCCAGGATCGGGTATTTTTTTCCTGAGAAAAAAGATTAATTCCTGTATGTAAAATCAGAAGCGCAACAATGAAAAACTTGTGCTTCAAGGCGGAAGAGCTTTTAACCTGATCCCTCAATGCCAAATTCACTTGGAAAAATTAAAACGTAATAACCTTATCGTTACTTTGTAAATATTCGGTAAACGGGGCACCCATATACCGTACTGTAATATCCATGTTTTTCAGCTTTTCGGTTACCGCATAGGCATCAGTGCAGGCAAGGCAGGCTTCAACCGTGATCCCACTATCCTGAATATCCTGCATCTGTCTCTGAATATCCTGATCACCGGATGCTAACCTGGCAGATGGTCCCCAAATGATCAGGTTTATTTCATCCCACCATCCGTTCGCTTTGGCGTTGATCAGATATGGAAAGATTACCTTCATTGCCACCTCCTTCTCGCCTGTAGTCCATAAAAGATGTAGTTTCCCCATATGCGCTGAATTATTGTAAACCACGACGTTTTAACAAAGGATCGATGGATGGATCCTGTCCCCTGAATTTTTTGTATTGTATCATCCCTTCATCATTTCCTGATTCGGCCAGGCAATATCTCCTGAATTTCAATGCCAGCTCCTTATTATATATATTCCCCGATGATTTAAAGGCATTGAACGCATCAGAATCCAGCACCGCTGCCCAAATATACACGTAATAGCCAGCGGCATATCCGCCTCCGAAAATATGTGAAAAATAGGTACTCCGATATCTGGGGATGATTTCAGAGATCAGTCCGATCTTTTTCATGGCAACGCCTTCAAAGTTCAATACGTTGATATCTTTTGGTTCAGTCACGTCATGGTAATCCATGTCAAGAATAGCTGCTGCAAGGTATTCCACAGTTTCGAATCCCTGATTGAAAAGGCTGCTTTTTTGAATTTTGTCTATTAGATTATCCGGGATTATCTCCCCGGTCTTATAATGTTTGGCATAGGCCTTCAACACTTCAGGCTCACCAGCCCAGTTTTCGTTGATCTGTGAAGGAAGCTCAACATAATCCTGGGGAACCACACCTGCCGTTCGTGTATATTTTCCCTCTGTAAACAACCCATGAAGGGCATGACCAAATTCATGAAAGAGCGTGGTGGTCTCGTCCCAACTTAATAGGGAGGGTGCCGTAGCCGTCGGTTTCGTAAAATTGCAGGTTATTGAAACTACCGGATCAACCTTTTTTCCATGCTCCCAACCCGCTGATTGAAAATCGGTACACCAGGCTCCACCCCGTTTCCCATCCCTCGGGTAATAATCGAGATAGAGAATGCCCAGATGACTTCCATCGGCCTCTTTTACCTCATAGGTCTCTACATCCTTTTGAAATACAGGAAGATCAGTTCTCTTGTTGAAGGTTATCCCATATAGTTTGGTAGCAACCATAAACATTCCATCCCGCACATTGGTAAGGCTAAAATAGGGTTTCAGTTCACTTTCGTCCAAATTATACTTCTCCATGCGGATAATTTCGGCATAGTACCACCAATCCCATGGCTGCAGTTTGAATTGCCCGCCATCCCGGTCAATGATCTTCTGCATTTCGGCACCTTCCTTTTTGGCCACAGGCAATGCTGCAGTCCAAAGCTTGGCAAGGAATTCATTTACCTTTGCAGGAGTTTTCGCCATGTTTTCATCCACAACATAGGCGGCATAGCTGTCAAATCCAAGCAAACGGGCCTTTTCGACCCGTAGTTTCACAATTTTTGCGACAGCTTCCTTATTGTCATTTTTATCGCCATTGTTGCCACGCATGAAATAGCCTCGGTAGATTTTCTCGCGCAGCTCCCGGTTTTTGGCATATTGGAGAAAAGGGATCATGCTGGGTTTGGATAGGGTGAAAACCCACTTTCCTTCCAGCCCCTTCTCTTTGGCCGTTTCAGCAGCTCCGTCAATCACACCCTGGGGTAAGCCATCCAGGTCTTTCTTATCTTCAATTACAAGTTTGAAATTTTCATTGGTCTCAGCCAGAACATTTTCACCAAATGTGAGAGAAACCAGGGATAATTCGGCATTGAGTTTACGCAACTGTTCTTTTTTATCCGCAGGCAGGTTGGCTCCCTGTCGTTCAAAATCACGGAAGTACTTTTCAACAACCCTTAACTGCTGACTGTCGAGTTTCAACGCATAGCGCTTTTCATAAACGGCTTTGATCTTCGAAAACAACATTTCATTCAAGGAAATATCGTCCTGGTGCTTCGACATGATCGGGCTCAATTGGCGGGCAAGGGACTGTAACTGCTTATTGGTTTCTGCTTCATTGAGATTATAAAAAACCTTGCTGACCCGGGTCAGGAGCTTTCCTGATTTATCAAGGGCCAGGATGGTGTTTTCAAAATCAGGGCTCGCTTGATTTTGTATAATAGAATCAATCTCTGCATTGTGCTGTGCAATTCCTTTCATAAATGCAGGCATATAATCAGATGTATCAATTTTATCAAAAGGAGGAACCTGAAAAGGGGTCTGGTATTCAGAAAAGAAGGGGTTTTCAGTTTTTTTTTCAGGATTACAACCCGGGAACAGCAGCATGGTCATAGCCAACAATGTTAATGAAAAATGTCTCATAAGTAAATAGGTTGATTGGAATAAAAATGATATTTTTAATACTGAATTTTCGAAGATTGAAGCTGGCAAAGTTATCGTAAAGAATTAAAATCAGATCAACAATATGTAACCTTTTTCATTTTTTAGCATCTATTAACTGTATATCATGAAAACACACCTGTTTAGCGAATCGATTGAGACAGATGTCGATTTTTTTTTATTGATTCGGGGGAAATACCCAACTTTGATTTTTATTCAAAATATTGGTATTTTTCGTCTCTCAAATTATTACTGATGATAAAGATCAACCAGATTCATAAATCATATTTAACAGGGCAAAACAGCCTCCATGTCCTGAAAGGGATTGACCTGAACATCGAAGCTGGTGAAATGATCTCCATTATGGGTGCTTCAGGTTCCGGAAAATCTACTTTATTAAACATCCTTGGTATTCTTGACAATTACGATTCAGGCGCCTACTTTTTAGATGGAATAAAAATTGAAAAGTTGACAGAACGTAAAGCAGCCCAACTCAGGAATAAAATGCTTGGATTTGTTTTTCAGTCATTTAACCTTGTATCATTTAAAAATGCCATGGAGAATGTGGCGCTGCCATTGTATTATCAGAATGTACCGCGAAAAAAGCGCAATCTGATCGCCATGGAATATCTTGATCGAATGGGGTTGAAGGATTGGGCGCATCATTTGCCCAATGAATTGTCGGGCGGTCAGAAGCAACGGGTGGCCATCGCCCGGGCTCTTATCGGTAAACCGAAGGTAATCCTGGCGGACGAGCCGACGGGGGCCCTTGATTCAACAACTTCACTCGAAGTGATGGACTTGCTGCAAGAAATCAACGCAAATGGTATAACGGTGATCATTGTAACGCATGAGCATGATATTGCCAAGCGGACCGGAAAAACAATCAGGATAACGGACGGGAACATAACAGAGATCATTGTTAACTGATTTACAGGATGTTCGAACTAGATAAATGGCAGGAGATTTACAGTACGATCCGGAAAAACAAGCTCAGGACGTTTCTGACAGGATTTAGCGTAGCCTGGGGTATTTTTATGCTGATCATCCTGCTGGGATCCGGTGCTGGACTTGAAAATGGGGTGAAAGAACAGTTTAAGGGAGGTGCGACAAACGGGGTGTGGATCAGCAGTGGTCAGACCAGCCTTAAATACAAAGGTTTAAAAACCGGCAGACAGATTAAATTCACCAACGAAGACTACAAATCCATTAAAACAACAGTTGAAGGATATGACCGTATCTCTGCTAGGTTATTCCTGGGAAATAAGCTCATCTCCTATAAAAACGAATACGGCTCATTTTTCTTATCACCCTGCCACCCCGATTACGGCTATATTAAGGAGGTTGATATCATTCAGGGAAGATTTCTCAACACCATTGACATCAAAGAATTCAGGAAAGTTGCCGTAATTGGTGAGAAGGTGAAATCTTCACTATTCAAAGGGGCCGACTCGATCGCCATGGGCAAGTATATTAAAATTAATGGTGTGCTGTTTCAAGTTGTCGGTGTCTTCAGGGATTACAGCAGAAATGATGATGAGCAAAAACGCGTATACATTCCCATATCAACCGCCCAGCGCGTGTTTCAGGGGGAAAATGTGATTAACCAAATATCCTTTACAACAGGAGATGCATCGGCAGAAGAAGCCGACCTGATGATTAAAAAATCAAAGGCAGTTTTGGCAAAAATGCACACATTCGACATGGAGGATAACCGTGCCATCAATGTCTGGAATAAAAATGAAGAGGTACGCAAGTTCAAGGCGTTGTTTGCAGGAATCAGATTGTTCATCTGGATCATTGGGATCGGGACCATCATTGCAGGCATCGTCGGTGTAAGCAATATCATGATGATCGTTGTGAAGGAGCGTACAAAAGAGATCGGCATCCGTAAATCACTTGGCGCAACTCCCTGGTCCATTGTTGCACTGATCATGCAGGAGGCGATCGTGATCACCTCATTTGCCGGATATATTGGCCTGGTTCTGGGAGTCGGACTACTTGAATTAATTTCAAAAAAGATGCCTCCCTCAGAATTTTTCAGAAACCCGGAAGCTAATTTTTCAGTTGCATTGATGGCTACGATGCTGTTGATTGTGTCCGGTGCCATTGCTGGTTTTTTCCCGGCCATGAATGCAGCCAAAGTCAAGCCCGTAGAGGCGTTGAGGGATGAATAAATAAACAATATATCATGTTCGATTTAGACCGCTGGCAGGAGATATATCATGTACTGAAGAAAAACAAGCTTCGTACATTCCTGACTGCTTTTGGTGTTTTTTGGGGAATTTTTATGCTTGTGATCATGCTTGGTTCGGGCAACGGGCTTGAACGCGGGGTTACCCAGAATTTTGGCGACATGGCAACCAACAGCGTCTTCATCTGGACCCAGCAAACCTCAGTACCCTATAAAGGATTTCCGCGGGGAAGGAATTATTTTTTTACAAATGAAGATGTCATAGCCATCCGACATTCGATTCCTGAAATCAAGTACCTGGCTCCACGGATTCAGGCTGGCGGATTTATGCAAACCAACAACGTGATCAGGGGATTAAAATCAGGTGTATTCAATATCATGGGTGATTATCCTGCATTTAATAAGATCGATCCACTGAATATTACCACCGGAAGATTCATCAATGACCTTGATATTAAAGAAAAGCGCAAGGTCACAGTCATTGGAACCAGGGTGGTCGATATTCTGTTTAATAAAGATGAGAACCCGATGAATAAATATATTCAGATTCAGGGGGTCTATTTCAAAGTTATTGGGGTTTTCATTTCAAAAAGAACCGGGGAGCAGGCAAACCAGGAAAACCAAAACATATATCTGCCATTCACTACCTTGCAGCAGACGTATAATTATGGCAATGCCGTTGGTTTTTTCTCCATCACTTCAAAGGATGATATTCCTGTTTCGGTTGTGGAGGAAAAGGCGATCAGGGTGCTCAAAAAGAGACATTCAATTGCTCCTTCTGATGAATCAGCCGTTGGACACTTCAATCTGAAGAAGGAGTTTGATCAGATGCAGGGGTTGTTTTTCGGGATTCGCTTTCTGGTTTGGATTGTCGGAACAGGGACCTTGTTAGCCGGCGTAATCGGGGTGAGCAACATCATGCTGGTCGTTGTGAAAGAGCGGACAAAGGAAATCGGGATCCAGCGGGCATTGGGTGCGACTCCATGGAACGTGATCAGCCAGATAATCACTGAATCCGTTGTTCTGACAACCTTTGCAGGGTATTTTGGCCTTGTGGTTGGGGTTGGCCTGCTTGAACTGATTAATTTTCTACTCGGGTCTTCCGGCGCCAATACTGAAATGTTCGTACATCCGGGCATTGATTTTTCTGTTGCCATCACTGCACTTTCCATACTGGTGGTCTGCGGAGTCATTGCAGGGTTAATTCCTGCCAGAAGAGCCGTTTCAATTAAACCGATTGACGCACTAAGATATGAATGAAATTTAAAAAAAAACCAATTTAACATGAAGAAAGCGCTTAAAATTTCCGTCCTTGTCATTATACTGGGAATTTTTATTTCTACCATCGTCTATCTCTACAATAAATCGAAGGAAAAGCCGGTCGTTTACCAAACGGAAAAACCCTTTATGACGAATATTATCAAGAAAACAGTGGCGACCGGATCGGTCATTCCCCGGAAGGAGATTGAGATAAAGCCGCAGGTTTCGGGCATTGTTGAAGAGGTGTTCGTACAGGCCGGAAAGAATGTCAGACAGGGGGATGTTATCGCCAGGGTAAGGATCATTCCTGACCTCATCAACCTGAACAACGCTGAAGCGCGCCTTGAAAAAGCAAAAATCGCCTTTGATGATGCCAAACTCAATTCCGACAGGCAGGAGAAGCTATTTAGTCAGGGTGTAATATCAGCCGTAGAGCATCAGCAGGCCCAGGTGAGTTTTAAAAATGCACGACAAGAAGTGGAAGCCTCCGAAGCAAATCTTGAGCTGATTCGCGAAGGGGTGAATAAAAAATCGGGAAAAACGACCAACACCCTCATCCGTTCGACCATTGAAGGGATGCTGCTTGATATTCCGATCAAGGTTGGAAACAGCGTGATCGAAACCAACAATTTCAATGCTGGAACAACCATCGCCACTGTTGCTGATGTGGGTGACATGATTTTCCAGGGGAAGGTCGACGAAACAGAGGTGGGAAAGATCAAACCGGGAATGGAACTCATGCTTACCATCGGAGCCATTGAAAATGATACATTTCAAGCCATCCTTAAATACATTTCGCCAAAAGGAGTCCTTGAAAATGGCGCCGTTCAGTTTGAGATCAAAGCCGATGTAAAACTTCAGAAAGACCAATTTATCAGAGCCGGCTATTCCGCAAATGCTGATATCGTTTTAGATCATAAGGATAATATTCTGGCTGTTAAAGAGTCGCTTCTTTTATTCCAGGGCGATTCAGCCTATGTGGAGGTTGAAACATCTAGCCAGAAGTTTGAAAAACGTTTTATTAAAACCGGTCTTTCCGATGGCATTAACATCCAGATTTTATCAGGATTGACGCCAAATGATAAAATCAAGGTGCAACAAATGAACACCGGAAGTTCCACAAAATAGGGCCAGCAAAGTTTACCGGATAATTCACCCAGTTTACCGAAGATATTGCGCCCTTAAAATAGCCGATCCGGGCTTAAACATCGCCAAAACCCTTTTGTCATCTATTCTGTCCAGATCATAGAAATTATTTGTTTTCAATGTGTTGCCGGAAGTAAATTTGTTTTCAGGTAAATTCATTAACCCTAAAAACAAAAGCAATGAAAACAATGAACGTAATTCCCGCCCTTTTTCTCGCCCTGATTTTCGTTTGTCTTTCAGGTGCCCCCTCATTTGCCTCTGAACCTGTTGCAAATGCATCAGACAACCTTCAGAAAATGATCAAATCATCCATCAAATATCCCGAGAATGCACTTAAAAATGCTTGCGCAGGGACGGTGGATTTGGTTTTCACCGTGAATGAGGATGGCCAGCTCAACATCGAAGAGATCTGGTCTGACAACAAGGAACTCTCCGACTGTTTGAAAAAGCAGTTGGCCACCATTTGCTGTAAAGGAATTAAAACCCTTCCCAATCAGCATTATGCTCTAACTGTCACCTTTAAGCTCGTATGAGCATATTTGTAAAGATTGTCCAGATTCAACCTGTGATCATATACATCACAGGTTTTTTTTATGGTGCAAGCCGCTCAATGATCCACTCCCCTTTTTGTATGCGGTACCTGATCCTGTCGTGAAGCCTGCGGGCCCTCCCCTGCCAGAATTCAATCATAGATGGCTTCAGACAGTAGCCCCCCCAATTGTCCGGGCATACAGGAGCCGAGCCTTGCAAATCCAAAATAAATCCTTCACGCATAGATTCAATGAAAGACCGATCAGGAATTACCGAACTTTGCGGAGACACAGAGGCACTTATGCGGCTATCTGATGGACGACAATTAAAATATTCAACAGAGGCTTTACGACTGATTTTAACCACCTTTCCCTCGACCCTGACCTGCCGTTCAAGGAGATGCCAGTGAAAAGTCAATGCTGCGTTGGGATTTGCCTGCAATTGAACACCTTTCCGGCTCTCGTAACTTGTAAAAAAAATAAATCCATCTTTTTCAGTTCCCTTGAGCAACACCACCCTGGCTGAAACATGACCCTCCCTGTCGGAGGTAGAAAGAACCATTGCATTTGGTTCTTCAACTCCTGAATCCATTGATTGATTGAGCCAATCTTTAAACTGGAGCAGTGGATCCGGATGAACATGTTGTTCATCCAACGATGCAGCAAGATATTCCTTGCGCAGTTCAGAGAGTTTTAATGTCATTTTTTTAGTCCATTTTCAGGCAAATCCTGTGTGAAAATTATTTATATTTATTATATTAGCGAAAATTTTAAGGATAGATATATGTCGAACAAAGTTACAAAAGCTGAACTCACAGAATTTAAAAAAAACAAAGAGAAAATAAAAGAATTTTCCAACGGAGAAGTAACTGTTTTTTGGCAACCTGAATTGTGCATTCATTCCGCAAATTGCTTGATTGGCCTGCCCGAAGTATTCAGTACAAAGAAAAAACCATGGGTCAATGTGCATGCATCGAATACCAAGGCGATCATGAAAATCATTGACACCTGTCCATCGCGTGCACTGCTATACCAAAAGAGTTCAAAATTTGTGACATCGAAACCGCGCGCTACAGTAAAAAAGAAGGCAAAATTTGCACGGGTTCAGATATTGAAAAACGGACCGGCACTCATTACCGGCAACTTCATTGTTCGTGACCAGAAGAGAAAGAAAATCAAAATCGAGAATGAAGTAGTGGCCATTTGCCGTTGCGGTGGGAGCAAGAAAAAACCATTCTGCGACGGAAGCCATCAGGCTGTTGGGTTTAAAGATTAGGGACTCCCGGATTTACAATTTACAATTTACGATTTACGATTTCTAAAGAGATTTAAATAACATTTGAGTTATGGTAATTGGAATTTTAAAAGAAGAGGGATCAGAAAATCGCGTTGCAATGCTTCCCGAATCAGTATTAACCCTCACAAAAATGATGGTCACTGTTTATGTTGAACATGATGCAGGGCTCAGGGCATTTTCAACGGATGCGGATTACGAAGCGGCCGGTGCAAAAATTGCAACAAAGGCCGAAGTGATTGCATTCGGGGAGATGCTTATTAAAATAAACCCTCCGTCGGAGTCAGAGATATCGCTAATGAAACCAAAGACCGTCTTTCTGGCCGTGCTGAATCCTTTCTTCAACAAGGAGCTGATCATCAAACTTGCTGCAAAGGATATCAGCAGTTTCAGTCTCGATGTAATCCCCCGCACCAGCCGTGCCCAGTCGATGGATATTCTCTCATCGATGGCTACGGTATCAGGATATAAAGCCGTGCTGACAGCGGCCAACTCCCTCCCTAAATTTTTCCCCATGTTCATGACCGCGGCCGGCACCATTACCCCTGCCAAGTTGCTGATCCTGGGTGCCGGAGTGGCAGGTCTGCAGGCCATTGCGACTTCACGTAAACTGGGCGCTGTGGTTGAGGTATTCGATGTACGTGCAGCAGTAAAGGAGGAGGTGGTTGGATTGGGAGCCAAATTTGTTGAGGTGGAGGGTGCCGTTGATGATAAATCGGCAGGCGGCTATGCGGTGGAACAAACGGATGACTTTAAGAAAAAACAGGCTGCGGCCGTTCATGATCACGCCGTAAAATCGGATGTCGTGATTTGTACGGCCCAGATTCCCGGGAAAAAGGCGCCGGTTTTATTGAAAAAGGAGACCGTTGAAGCGATGAAACCTGGATCGGTCATCATCGACCTGGCAGCATCCACAGGAGGAAACTGTGAAATGACAAAGAACGATGAAACCGTCATATATCATGGGATAAAAATCATCGGGAATTCATCTTTTCCGGTCGAAATGCCAACCGATGCCAGTAAAATGTTTGGAAAGAATGTGATCAACTTCCTGAAGCTGATGATCAGTGCCAAGGGCGAGTTTACCCTAAACTGGGATGATGACATCGTAAAGGGCACCTGTGTGACCCACCATATGGAAATTGTGCATGAACGCGTAAAAGCAATGATTAATCAATAAACCTCAGGACTATGACTGATATACTAAAATTTTTCCTGGAATACCGGGAGGCGATTTTCATCATTATTCTTTCCATATTTCTGGGGATTGAAGTGATTTCGCATGTTCCATCTGTACTGCACACCCCTTTGATGTCGGGTGCCAATGCGATTCATGGCGTGGTGATTATCGGGGCCATCATTGTAATGGGGCATGCAGATAACCTGTTATCCATGATCCTTGGCTTTATTGCGGTGGTACTGGGGACCCTGAATGTGGTTGGCGGCTTTGTGGTAACTGACCGCATGCTTGAGATGTTCAAGAAAAAGAAAAAACAGCAATAAGTTGAGACTATGGAAACGATTGTAACCCTGACAAAGAATTTCGAGTTCTCCGAATATATTTCGATTCTTGAAATATCCTATATCCTCGCATCTGTCCTCTTTATCCTTGGACTTAAAAAGCTGAGTCATCCTGATACGGCACGCAGCGGCAATCTTTGGGCAGCGGCAGGTATGGGTCTGGCTATCCTGTTTACCATTCTCTTCCACAAAACCAGACTGGAAGATGGCACCTTTGCCGGGATTCATAATGTAGGATGGATTGCCGGAGCGCTGATGATCGGGACCGTTGTTGGATGGATGGCTGCAAAAAAGGTAAAAATGACCGCGATGCCACAGATGGTCTCTCTTTTCAACGGAATGGGTGGCGCCTGTGCTGCCCTGATTTCGCTGATGGAATTTCCAAACATGCAAACTGAACTGGCAGACCAGCAGGTTGCCTCGATGCTTAACGGTGAGGCTCTCGCCATTTTACTGGGATTGATGATCGGTGGCGTTTCCTTTGCCGGCAGTATGATCGCATTTGGAAAACTGGATGAGCGGATCGGCGATTATAAAAGCCCGGTTCTCCGCTACATCAACCTCTCCTTTTTGTTTATCCTGTTTGCCTTTGTAATCTTCATCATGTTCAAGACACCGGTAGCAGGCGAAAACTGGATGATCTACACCCTGGCCGCATTGGCCCTTATTTACGGTGTAACTTTTGTAATGCCGATCGGCGGTGCAGATATGCCGGTGGTCATTTCCCTGCTCAACTCCTTTACCGGCGTGGCAGCGGCGATGGGCGGGTTTTTGTATCACAACCAGGCCATGTTAACCGGTGGAATCCTGGTAGGTTCTTCCGGAACCATCCTGACCATCCTGATGTGCAAAGCCATGAACAGGTCGCTGCTGAATGTCATTATTGGTGCCTTCGGCGGAAGTTCAGCGGCAGGGGTTGATTTCGGGGATAAAACAGTCAAAGAGATCTCCCTGAGCGATGCGGCTGTTCTCCTCAGTTATTCCCAGAAGGTACTTGTTGTTCCCGGATACGGTTTAGCCGTTGCGCAGGCGCAGCATTTGTGCCATGAACTGGAGAACCTGCTTGGCTCAAAAGGGGTGGAATTAAAATATGGGATCCATCCTGTTGCCGGCCGTATGCCGGGACATATGAATGTGTTGCTTGCCGAAGCCGACGTGGCCTATGAAAAGCTCCAGGAGATGGAAGATGCCAACAATGAAATGAACAACACGGATGTAGTGATTGTGGTTGGCGCCAATGATGTGGTTAACCCCGCAGCTGAGGAAGATCCTTCAAGCCCGATATACGGGATGCCGGTTATCCAGGTGTGGGGCGCTAAAAATACCATTGTGATGAAACGAAGCATGGCTAAGGGATATGCCGCAATTGAGAACAACCTTTTCTTCATGCCGAAGAGCCGCATGCTTTTTGGTGATGCCAAGGCGACCCTGCAAAAACTCGTGAGTGAAATTAAAAACCTGTAAACGTTTTTCGAACGCATCTATGCATAAAAAAAGCCCCGGAAATCCGGGGCTTTTTTTATTGTTTCAGCGTGCAGCTTACTTTTTCTTGTTCTTGAATAATTTCGGGAATTTCTTCACGGAATCAGCATGAGCAATAGAGTCAGCGATAATCTTCTCTTGTTGAACCTTAGCAATTGAATCAGCGATTCTCTGCTGTTCGGCCTGAACCATTGCTAATGAATCAGCTACGAGGATAGAATCGGCGATTCTTTTTTCTTCGATTTCTTTTGCGCTTGGGCCACATGAGTACATGAAAGCTACAGCTGCGATAACTAAAATTGTTGCAAGTTTTTTCATTTGTCTATTGATTTTTTAAATTCTGATGCAAAGATATGGCTTTGGTTATATACGAACCAAATATTTTGACCACTTTTTTTTAACATTTTTTAACATATCGCCTATCATACTGATAATCAGCGAGAATAATTTTAACATTTTTTAAGAAATCGGAGTTATTAACAACTAATTTGTATTTAAAACTATCTTTGCCTTATGTTAATACCACTGGCTGAACAATTACGTCCCGATTCACTTGAAGACTACCTGGGGCAGGAGCATCTGATAGGAAAAGGAGCCATCCTGCAGCGTGCAATTGAGTCGGGAAACGTTCCTTCGATGATCTTGTGGGGCGCTCCGGGAATTGGCAAAACCACACTGGCCTATATCATTTCAAAACAGCTCAGCAGAACTTTTTATACACTGAGCGCCGTCAGTTCAGGGGTAAAAGAGGTTCGGGAAGTCATTGCAAAAGCGCAGGAAGCCAGTGACAGTCCATTTTTATTCATTGATGAAATTCATCGTTTCAGCAAATCGCAACAAGACGCACTTCTCGGAGCCGTAGAAAAAGGAATTGTCACTTTCATTGGAGCTACAACCGAAAACCCTTCATTTGAAGTCATTTCGCCTCTCTTGTCCCGCTGCCAGATATATATCTTGAAACCCCTCGAAGAACATCATCTGCTCAAACTGCTTGAACAAGGCCGACTCTATCTTGAAAATCGTCTGAAAACCAGTATAGATATCTCCGAGCCGGAGGCCATACTCAGAATTTCCGGCGGGGATGCACGTAAACTTCTGAATGCACTTGAATTAATTGTTACCACTGAACTCAGCCAAGGAGCTCCTGTCCGTATTACGAATGAAAAAACCATTAAGACCATTCAGCAAAATCTGGCCATGTACGATAAAACCGGAGAGATGCATTACGACATCATTTCGGCGTTCATCAAATCAATGCGTGGAAGCGACCCGAATGCAGCGGTTTATTGGCTTGCACGGATGATCCAGGCGGGGGAAGATCCCAAGTTTATTGCCCGTCGTATGCTGATCCTTGCATCTGAAGATATTGGGAATTCCAATCCAAATGCACTGCTGCTTGCGACCTCCTGTTTTCAGGCTGTGGATATGATCGGCTATCCGGAATGTGATTTGATTCTATCACAAACAGCCATTTACCTCGCATGTTCTGTTAAAAGCAATGCATCATACCTTGCCATGCGCAACGCCCAAAAAACATTTAAGGAGGCTGGAGACCTCCCTGTTCCAATGGCTATTCGCAATGCACCCGCCAGTTTAATGAAAAAGATCGGTTATGGGCAGGATTATAAATATGCCCACGATTTCGATGGCAATTTCATAGAGATGGAGTTTTTACCTGAAAAAATAAAAGGAACGAAATTTTATGATCCGCAGAATAACCAGCGGGAAAAAGAAATCCGTGCAAGATTGAAGGCATTGTGGAAAAATAAGTACAAATACTAGGCAGCAAAAAGTGAAATTACGAAATTGATAAACCCATGAATGACATGTTTTATAATAACCTGAAGGATAACAAGCATGGCAATTTTTTTCTTATTGCAGGGCCGTGTGTGGTTGAAAATGAGGAGATGCCAATGGCCATTGCAAGCCATATCAAGAAAATTACCGACCGGCTTGGCATCACATTTATTTTTAAAGCCTCGTATCAAAAAGCCAACCGGTCGCGGATCGACTCGTTCACGGGAATCGGGCTTGAAAATGCCCTCAAACTGATCGGCCAGGTAGGCCGCGACCTGAACATTCCGGTGCTGACAGATATTCATTCAGAAGAGCAGGCCGCGATTGCATCAGCCTATGTTGATGTATTGCAGATCCCAGCCTTTCTATGCCGTCAAACCGAATTGCTTGTTGCCGCAGGCAAAACGGGGAAGGTTGTCAACATTAAGAAAGGACAATTTGCTTCCGCCGAATCGATGAAATATGCTGTTCACAAAGTACTTCAAACGGGCAATGCCCAAATCATCCTGACCGAGCGTGGAACTACATTCGGCTACAACGATCTGATTGTCGATTACAGGAATATTCCAGAGATGCAGGCCAATGGTGTTCCCGTGGTGGTCGACATTACCCATTCATTGCAACAACCAAATCAAACATCGGGAATCACAGGAGGCCGGCCCGATCTGATTGAAACCATTGCGAAGGCGGCTGTCGCTGTTGGCGCTGATGGTATTTTCCTGGAGACGCATCCCGATCCGGCCAATGCAAAATCAGACGGGGCCAACATGCTGCGGCTCGATCATCTTGAAAACCTGCTCGAAAAGCTTATTAAGATCAGACGGGCAATTTATTGAATTTCCACGCCCATTATTCCACCTGTTTCCTGATGAAACTGCACTTTCCATTTGCTGGCAGGCAGGTTGGCAACAACCCCCAATTGTGAAACCAGGCATTGTTTTTCTTTCTGGGTCGATTCATCCACCTTCACAGTCACATTGGCCAATTCCGGAATCCGGTAAGAAAAGCCCTGGGTTTTTATCTCTTTCACAGCTTTATTCAGGTAATTTGCCACCGTATTGGTATTGCCAACCCGCTGAATCCTGATGGTTACAATCTTTCCACCGGGTTCATCCAAATCAATCACACCTTTGGATTTCAAAAACTTAAAAATTGGAATCTCCGTGTTGATCTGGTTTGGAAGGGGAATATATTTATAACTGAAGGTCAAGCGCTTGCTCAGGCTGATCCCTGTAAACAGCTTCAAATACTCCTTCTCCATTGTTTTCAATTGGGTATCCATGTATTCAAGGGTCTCCTTATTGTAGTTGACCTCCTGGGCCCCGCTGATCAGATTAAAACGATTTTCTTTGATTTTGGATATAAAATCGGCAGCCTCCTTGGCCTTCTGCTCAGGTGATTTTTCAACCATGGTACGTTTATAATACTGGCGTTCAACGGTCAGTGTGTCGATATTGATTTTCCGGATGATGGTATCCACCTTTTCAAACACACTTACATCTGCGGAGTATTTGAACAATTCGCCGAAAACATCTTTATCTGCATTGGCCTGCATTTCCTCCTGCGGTGTCGCGGCAGGGATCTTGTTCAGATCCTCCATACGTTCGGGTATTGTTCCAATAATGACCCCTGCATCACTCAATGAAAGAATGGTTGCCCTCTCCCCTTTTGATATTTTCTCCCCCATCTCCACGAAATAGTACTGATCGGGATCAGGTTCGGCATAGGTCGTGATGGTGATGCCGCTTATGCTAAAATCAACGGTGTTTGCGGGAACCACGTTTTTCAGTCCGAGGAACCTCAAGGCGAAATCAGCATATGGACCTTTATAATTTTCAATGCGGTCAATATTGACATCGATTTTTACAACTGTGCGGGGAAGCGCATAAAAAATCCCCTCCTTTGTTTGCGGTGCAGCATTGTTGTCGATCCGCAACACATTAATCTGGGCGAAAATACTGCAAGTCAAGATAAATTGCATCAATATCACCAACGCTGTAACCTTTTTCATAAGTTGCATATTAACGGGTAAATAAAAGTTCACGGTATTTTGGCAAAGGCCAAAGCTCGTCATCAATCAGGAGTTCCAGCTTATCAACATGGTACCTGAGTTTTTCAAAGTATGGAAGAACCTTTTCACAGTAAGCAAATGCCTTTTCCTCGGGTTCATCGATGCGGTTGGCCTCCTTTCGGGCGTCGATCATCTCATTTAAATAGGTTTTAATCTTATCGATGTGCTCGGATATCTCTGTGATGGTCTCCATCTGGTTTTGCGAAAGCTTACCATAGGTTTTCACATCCAGCACCTGCTTTAGTCCTTTAACATTTTCAATCAGGGTGTTCTGATAGCGAATAGCTACAGGAATGATATGATTTCCGGCAAGATCGCCCAGCACGCGTGATTCTATCTGAATTTTTTTCGTGTAATTTTCAAGCCCGATCTCATGGCGGGCCTCTACCTCCCGTTTCGACAGCACATTGTTTCGTTCAAAAAGGTCGATCGATTTTTTCTCCACAAATCCCTTCAAAGCCTCTGGGGTGGTTTTCCGATTTGATAATCCACGTTTGGCTGCATCCTTAACCCACTCCTCTGAATAATTATTTCCTTCGAACCTGATTTTCCTCGAATCTTTGATATACTTTTTAATAACCTGGAACAGGGCATCCTCTTTAGGCACTTTTTTAGCAATCAGGGCATCGACCTCCAGCTTGAATTTGCGCAACTGGTCAGCAACAATCAGGTTCAAAACAATCATGGGCGGTGCACATGTCTGGGCAGAACCCACAGCACGAAATTCGAATTTATTTCCAGTAAAGGCAAAGGGCGAGGTACGGTTGCGATCGGTATTGTCGAGCAGAATTTCCGGAATTTTGGGCAAGTTTTTCAACAACCCATTTTCAGTTTCTGTGTTCACCACAGCATGTTTATCCAACTTTTCAATGGCATCAAGCATTTGCGTTAACTGGGTTCCGATGAAAACCGATATAATCGCCGGGGGAGCCTCATTGGCGCCAAGCCGGTGATCGTTTCCCGGTGAGGCAATGATGGCCCTGATCAGATCGGCATGCTCATGAACTGCCTTGAGGATGTTCACCAGGAAAGTAAGGAAACGCAGGTTTTCTTTTGCTGTTTTTCCAGGTGATAAAAGGTTTTCCCGCGTATTTGTTGCCAGCGACCAGTTGTTGTGCTTGCCTGAACCATTTACACCACCAAAGGGCTTTTCATGCAGCAATACCGTAAAATCATGATGCCTGGCCACTTTGTCGAGCAGGTGCATCATCAATTGGTTATGGTCAATTGACAGGTTCACCTCTTCGAATACCGGTGCACATTCAAATTGATTGGGAGCAACTTCGTTGTGGCGCGTTTTCACAGGGATTCCCAAACGATGTGCCTCATACTCAAATTCCTGCATGAAGGCCAACGCCCGTTGTGGAATGGTGCCAAAATAATGATCTTCAAGCTGTTGATCCTTGGCTGAAGAATGACCAAACAACGTCCTTCCGGTAAGCACAAGGTCGGGTCGGGCAAGGTAAAGTGCATTGTCAACGAGAAAATACTCCTGCTCCCAGCCCAATGTAACAAAAACTTTGGTGATCTCTTTATCAAAATACTGGCAAACATCAGCTGCCGCTTTATCAATGGAATAGATGGCCTTCAGGAGTGGGGTCTTATAGTCCAGGGCCTCCCCCGTGTAGGATACGAAAACACTGGGGATACATAAAGTGCGGTCCATGATAAAGGCCGGTGATGTGGGATCCCATGCAGTATATCCACGGGCCTCAAACGTACTGCGGATACCACCGCTTGGAAAACTTGACGCATCCGGTTCCTGTTGGGTCAGTTCGCTTCCCCTGAATTTTTCAATACCCTGGCCTCCCTCCACCGGATCAACAAAAGCATCATGCTTTTCAGCTGTAGCGCCAGTCAGAGGCAAGAACCAGTGACTGTAGTGTGTAGCTCCTTTGCTGATAGCCCAGGCCTTGATACCGGCTGCAACCTGGTCAGCAATCTTACGGTCTATTTTTATCCCCTTAGTGATCGAGTCCATCACCTGGTTGAAGGCCTCTTCGGTGAGATATTCCCGCATCGCGGCCTTATTAAAGGTAAGTTCTCCAAAATATTCGGAAGCTTTGAGGTTCGGAAATTCAAACAGCTGATGCTTCCGCATCATGGCCATCTCAAGTGCTTTAAAACGTAACGTGTCCATGGTGTTCAGTTTAGGTTTATTTCTATTCCAGGGGACGGATATGCTCACTGCCCATTCGGATTCCGCTCCGTCTTCCTCCTTAAAATCAGTAACCCGGCAAATGTAATAAATCCATTTAAAATTAAGAGTTCAAAACCGAACCGGTACCCCCGGAAGATATCAACAGAATAGGCACTGAGGAAATAACATATCACCGGAGATAGCAATGCTATCAAAGGAACCCATCGGTCGTGAACCGAATATTTTGTGAATAACCCAAACGAATATAGTCCTAAAAGCGGGCCATAGGTATATCCGGCCACCGTAAAGAGTTTGTCGATGACGGCGCGGTCGTTTATGGCCCGAAACAGTACGATTACCGTCAGCAGGATCACTGCAAATACCACATGAACCCTTTGCCGGATATGTTTCTTTTGATTTTCAGTAAGATCTGTCCGTCTGCTCAGGCCCAGGAAATCAATACTGAAGGAGGTGGTCAGCGATGTCAGCGCCCCATCGGCACTGGGATAAGCAGCAGAGATGAGGCCAATCAAAAACACCATTCCGGCAACCGGCCCCAGGTGATTTACCGCTATAACCGGGAACAATTCGTCACTTCTGAGCGGCAACTGAATGCCTTTAAACGAGGCAAATATATAGAGGCTGGCACCCAGGAAAAGAATCACAAAATTGACCAGCAACATGATGCCGGTAAAGGTGAACATATTTTTCTGGGCATCCCTGAGTGACCGGCAACTCAGGTTTTTTTGCATCATCTCCTGGTCAAGCCCCGTCATGACAATCGCGATGAAGGCCCCGCTGAAGAGCTCTTTAAGAAAAAAACGTTTGTCACTCCAATCCGTAAAGATCATGTTCGAATAGGTGCTGGAATAGACCTTATTGATCATTTCACCCAGATTGAGTCCCATGCTGTCAATGATAAGGTAGATGGAAATCACCAGCGACAACAGCATGAAGGTTGTCTGAATCGTATCGGTCCAGATAATGGTTTTAATCCCTCCCTTAAAGGTGTAAAGAAGAATCAGTACAATAAAGATCAGTACCGTTACAAAAAACGGGATGTTCCATGCATCAAAAATGAATATCTGCAACACATTCACCACAAGGAACATTCTGAATGAGGCGCCGATGACGCGCGACAGAATAAAGTAAAAAGCGCCCGTCTTGTACGACCAGAATCCAAAACGTGTTTCGAGGTAGGAATAGATCGAAGTCAGGTTCAGCCTGTAATACAGCGGCAATAACACGTTTGCGATGACAGTATATCCGAACACATATCCGATCACCACCATCATGTATGAAAAATTGGCCGTGCCCACCCATCCGGGAACTGACATAAAGGTAACCCCCGACATGGAGGCGCCGATCATTCCATAAGCTACCACAAACCAGGGTGAGCTTTTATTTCCAATGAAGAAGCTGCGGTTGGTCGATTTGCGCGCTGTCAGCCAGGTAATGACAAAAAGGAGTGCCGTATAGGCGAGGAAACAGAGGAGAATGATGGTCGGGCTCAAGGGAGAAGGTTAAGGTAACAGTTACAAAGCATTTGCAAGGGAGATTAGATCGGGATAAAGGTAATCGATGTGTTGAGGATGTATTCTTGCAGGTTCTGCATCCTGAGAGATAAGGACGGTCTTCATCCTCAAACGTTTGCCAAATATCATGTCAGAAACTGAGTCACCTGCCATGACTGATTGGTTAAAATGGATATCCGGGAATTGTTTTCGCGCTTTCAAAGCCATGCCAATGTTGGGTTTGCGCATTACTGACCTGTCGGAATGGAGATGAGGTGAATAGAAAACCGCATCAATTTTGCCTCCGCCGCGGTCAACCTCTTCCATCATCCGCTGGTGAATGGAACGCACATCGGCTTCGTTCATCAACCCCTTCCCTACTCCCTGCTGGTTGCTGACGACAATGATCCTGCCGAAAATCTCATGGAATCGCTTCAAGGCATCAACCACCCCAGGCAAAAATTCAAATTGTTCCCAGGATTTAACATAATCATCCACAATGCGGCGGTTGACTACCCCATCACGGTCAAGGAATAAAGTCCAGCTATGATCAATCTTTAAATGTTGCAAATTCATGTTGTGCTTTCAAATAATCTTCCGGGATACCAATATCCAGGAAATAGCCATCCGCCGGGAAACCGTAAAATCCGGAATCGGCGCAAAAAGGTTCAAAGCAATCCTTCTCGATAGAAAAACGCCCTCTGAAATCAGGATTCATCAGGAAAGATTTTTCAATGACATACACACCTCCGTTGATGAAGCCAGGACCGGACGATGCACCTTTCTCCTCAAATCCGGTGATGCGTCTGGTTTTATTGACGGAAACGCGTCCATAACGTCCGGTATCAGTCAATTTACGCAGGGCAAGGGTGGCATCCGCCTTTTTCTTCAGGTGGAATTCCATTAGAGCTGGGTAATCTACCTTAAAAAGGCTGTCTCCATTCATGACCAGGGCACGCGGACCTTCGATCTTCCAAAAGGACAGGCGTATTCCTCCCCCGGTACCCAGGGGTTCTGTCTCCACAGCATATGCGATTTCAAGCGACTTGTATTTGTCGTTAAAATGGCTGGAAATGGTCTCATGTTTATATCCCACAGATAGTACAACTTTATGCACACCTTGGGAAATAAGGTAATCAAAAAGATATTCGAGGAATGGTCTCTGATTGATGCGTGCCATAGATTTGGGCACATCACTGACCACCTTCTGAAGACGCGTGCCGAAACCACCGGCAAGTACAATGGCCTCCAAAATCAACCCTCCTTTGGAAACAATGTTGATTCTATCAACTCACAAATAATGTGGCCAACCATGATATGGGACTCCTGTATCCTGGGGGTATCCAGAGAGGGCACATTGATCATAAAATCGCATAAACCTGCCAGGTTCCCGCCTGTTTCACCGGTGAGTCCCACTGTAGTGATACCCAATTCCCGGGCTACTTCAAAGGCCCGGATGATATTTTTGGAATTTCCGGAAGTTGAAAGACCGACCAGTACATCCCCTTTCCTGCCCATTCCCCTGAGAAGACGCGCATAGACTTCATCATAGGAATAATCGTTTGCAACTGCAGTCAGGTAGGATGAATTGACATGCAGCGCCTCAGAAGGCAAAGGAGGCCTGTCGTAATAAAACCGACCCGAAAGCTCTGCGGCCAGGTGTTGCGCATCCGCTGCACTTCCGCCATTTCCGCAAAACAGAACCTTATTGCCCCTTGAAAAAGCGGTGGTGCAGGCAACGGATATTTTACGAATCTCACTGATCAGATAAGAATTCGTCAGCAATTTTTGTTTGACTTCAATGGATTCGGTGATGGATTCGATGATACGCATGTTTTAATTATTGAGTGTTTAAAAATTCTCCCAATGAACGAACTCGTTCAATTCTTTTCTTACCAAATGCCGGGTTTTATCATCCGGCTCCTTTCCTGGGTAACCCAGTGGCAGATAGGCAATGGGTTCAATATTTTGTGGAAGCTGCAGGATCTCGGAGCATTTACGGGCATCAAAATTGCAGATCCAGCAGGTTCCCAGTCCCTGTTCTGCAGCAGCCAGGGTCATATGATCAATGATGATAGCTGCATCGATGTCGGTATGATCCTTGCCGTCAGCCCTTTTCCATCCTGATTGATGGTCTCCGCAAATAACAAGCACTACCGGGGCCTGAAGGAACCATGCGCGATTATAGGTCGAGGCAAGGCGTTTCCTCAATTCAACCTCCCTGACAACCACAATGTGCCATGGCTGGTAATTGGCGGCAGACGGCGCAACTCTCCCGCATTCAAGGATATATTGAAGTTTCTCATCCTCCACGGGTTTCTCAAGGTAGTTCCTGAGTGAGTATCGTGCTATGGCCAATTCGTAAAAGCTTGACATAATAATCAATTAGTTATACATATTGTCCTAAATTTTGTCATTCGTCACTCGTCATTCGTCACTCGTCATTCGTCACTCGTCACTCGTCACTCAAATGGTCCAGGTTGATAGACCTTTGGATGTAAATTCATAGCGCTTGGTCTGGCCACCGAACTTCTTAAGCGATTCAACCACGTGTGAACGGTTATTTCCGGGGCAATAGAAAAACATGAAACCGCCACCTCCTGCACCGGATATTTTTCCTCCGGTCGCCCCGTTGTGCATGGCCGTCTCATAGATTTCATCAATGAATGAATTGGTTACACCCTCGGCCAGGTTCTTTTTATATTGCCAGCCAAAATCGAGAATTTCACCAATTTTATCCAATTCTCCCATCAGGATAGCCTCTTTCATCATTACAGCCTGGTCTTTCAGCTTGTACATGGCCTCCATTGATTTCACGTTTTTTGCCAGCACATTCTTCGTTTGTTGTTCAATGATTTTTGAAGATAGCCGGCTTGTTTCGGTATGGTACAAAATGAGGTTATGCGCCAGTTCATCCAGGTATTTTTCACGGATACGCAATGGATTCACAATAACTTTATCCTCTTTGAAAAACTCCATGAAATTTACCCCTCCAAACGTGGCGGCATACTGATCCTGCTTTCCACCAGCCATGTTGAGATCAGTTCGTTCAATCTCATAAGCCAGGTGGGCCAGGTCGTATTCACCCATCGGAAGATTAAGCCACTCGGCAAACGCCCCTACAATGGCCACGACCAAGGTTGATGAAGTCCCCAATCCAGAACCCGGGGGGGCGTCAACATAAGTGGAAAGTTCAAAGGAAAGAGGCCTGTGGGAAAAATCGCGAACAATCCGGTTGTAAATGCCTTTGTGGAGATCGAGGTTTCCGTCAATGGCTAACTGCGCGATTGAATCCATGGTAAAAATCTCCTTTTTATCCAGGGAATTGAGTACAATCCTTCCGTCATTCCTTGGCTGGATGGTGGCATAGGCGTACATGCTGATGGTTGCATTGAGGATTGCGCCGCCATAAAGTTCTGAAAACGGTGCCACATCAGTGCCTCCGCCTGCCAAACCCAGTCTCAGGGGAGCTTTGCTTCGGATAATCATGATTCAGTTTTTGTATCAATTAGAAACGAACGTACCGCAAATTTATTGGATAAACATTTATGAATGGTCATTTAAAAAGCTTGTCAATGGCGTCGACCATGTTTCCCCAGGAATACTTTTTCTTTTCAATGGCTGCATTGGCCGAAAATTCGGCCTCCTTGCCCTCCGCAAAGAACCTGATAATAGCCGCTGCAATTGCAGTTGAATCAGGGTTTACCACGTATCCGACTTTTTCATTTGGGACAAATTCAGCCAGCCCACCCACATCGGTAATGATCATGGGCTTGTTGAAATGATAGGCTATCTGGGTCACCCCGCTCTGGGTAGCGCTTTTATAGGGCTGAACCACCAGGTCTGCTGCACAGAAATAATTCAGCACCTTGCTGTCAGGGATAAAGTCATTGCTCATGATGACCTGATCCTGAAGATGATGACGGTTTATGATCTCCAGGTAAGGTTTTGGGTCACAGTAAAACTCACCGGCTACAAGCAGTTTGAGTTTCATCCCCCGAAAGCGCACATCGGCAAACGCTTCAAGCAACAAATCAAGTCCTTTATAATCGCGGATAAAACCAAAAAAAAGGATATAACGGAATGTTTGGTCGAGGTGCAACTGTGTAAGGGCCTCCTCCCTGGTAATGGAAGCTCCGAAATTATCGTAAAGCGGGTGCGGACAATATAGTTTCGGTTTCCGGGAATCGAAGGTTTCAAGATCATCCAGCACTGAGCGCGACATGGCGATGCAACCGTCAACAGAACCGATCCAGTAAGCGGAGAGTAACCGGTCGCCGATCCGTTTCTCATGTGGAATCAGATTATCAATGATGGTAATGATCCTGGTATGTTTGTTTGATTTTATGATCCGGCAGATGGTACCAAAACAGGGAGCCATAAAAGGCATCCAATATTTCACAATCACCATATCCGGCTTCCTTCTCCTGAGATCCAGCCCCACCTTAATCCAGTTGAATGGATTGATACTGTTCACCTTGATAAAGATGGGAATATTTTCTGGTGCCGGTTCAGATGACAGCTGTGTTTTACCGGGAAATAGCAACGACGGATACTGCAGGCTGAAGGTGTAGATAAACGCATCCTGACCATGATTGCGGTATTCGCGGATCAACCTTTCATTGAAGGTTGCCAGTCCTCCTCGTAAAGGGTGTGCGGGTCCGACAAGTACAATTTTTCTGGTTAGAGGCATCCTGCTAATCACTCAATGGCAGCGTAAAACGAAACGTTGATCCGAATCCATATTCACTTTGAACATAGATGGAACCCCTGTTTTTTAAAATGAATTCATTACACAATATCAACCCCAAACCTGTACCATGTTCATTGGCAGTACCAACGGTTGAGAAGGTTGTATCAAGACGAAAAAGTTTTGTCACCATTTCGGGTGTCATGCCGAGTCCGTTATCTTTAACAAAAATCTCTACTGATCCTGTCATAAACCTGGAACCCAATTCAACCTGCCCTCCCATGTTGGTATACTTCAATGCATTCGACAGCAGATTCCGCAATACAGTCCTGATCATATTTTTATCAGCAACCACCATGATCTCGCCATCAACACCATTCACAAGGCTGACCTGCTTTTCAAATGCTGTTACCTTATAGAAACCAATAACCTCACGTGCAACATCGGCAAGGTTGAATTTTTCAGGTTTTGCCTCCATCCTCCCTGTTTGTACACGGGCCCATTGAAGCAGGTTATCAAGCAACTTCAGGTGATTTTTTGAAAGATCATGCAGACTCGACAGGATTTCATGCGTTTCATTCACCGTTAGCAGCTCAATATCTGTCCTGAGCATTTCAGAAAGCGATATCAAGGTACTTATCGGGCTGCGAAGATCGTGGGCAATGATGGAGAAGAATTTATCCTTGGTTGCATTGAGTTCCAATAACTCTTTTTTCTGTTTTTCCAGTTCCTCTTTTTGTCTGATGATCTCGTGATTCTGCGATGCCAATTGTTCTTCAGCAAGGTTCATATCACGAAGGCGACCAACCAGTGCCCTTAAAATACCGGTAATGACGGTAGTCTCATTTTTTGTGACGGCATAAAACAACTCCTGGCTGAAACGGTACAGGAACGTATGCGACAGGGCCGTAACCGTGGCGGAGCGTTCTTTTTTATCAAGCAGGTAATATTTTCCAAAAACATGGCCTTTATTGAGCACCGAGAAGATATAATCTCCATCATGTACCTTAACGCGGCCATCAACGATGATATACATGGCATCCCCCATCTCCCCTTTCAGAACAATATGATCGCCCTCAGAAACCTCCATCTCAATGAGATTTTCAGCAATCTGCCGCAAAAGGCTATCGGGAGATTCGGTAAAAATCGAAACTGTTTTCAAAAAAGCCACTCTGCGGGCGATCTCCATAATTTCGGATCTATTTGGAATTTAGGTTGTCTTTAACCCGATCATCTCCTCAATCAGGTAATTATTTCTGTCTGAAGAACTCCGCGAAACCATCTCTCCGAGGAAACCGGCAACAAATAATTGTGTACCAACAATCATCGCCAGTAAACCAAAAAAGAACAAAGGACGCTCGGTCATTTTAAATGCCTGGTTGAAAAATTTCTCATAGGCCAGATAGCCCGCGATGATGAAACCAGAGATAAATATAAGGCTCCCCCAAAGTCCGAAAAAATGCATGGGCCTTTTGCCAAACCGGGAGGTAAAGGTAATCGTAAGGAGGTCAAGGTACCCTTTGTAAAAACGATCAAGTCCATATTTGGTCTTTCCGAATTTTCGCTTCTGATGATGCACCACCTTCTCCCCTATATTCGAAAACCCAGCCCATTTGGCCAGAAAAGGAATATAACGGTGCATGTCCCCATAAACCTCAATGCTTTTCACCACGGCCCTTTTGTATGCTTTCAAACCGCAGTTAAAATCATGCAGTTTGATCCCCGACATCCTTCGTGCCGACCAGTTATAAAATTTGGTCGGGATTGTTTTTGACACAGGGTCATGGCGCTTTTTCTTCCATCCTGAAACCAGGTCGAATCCCTGCTCTATGATCATCCTGTACATTTCAGGAAGTTCGTCGGGGCTGTCCTGCAGGTCGGCATCCATGGTAAAAACCACATCTCCTGACGATTCATGGAAACCAACATTCAATGCTGCAGCTTTTCCATAGTTACGCCTGAATTTAATCCCCTTTATATTCCTGTTTTCACGCTGAAGATTCTGAATGACATCCCAGGAATGATCTTTTGATCCGTCATCCACAAAAATGACCTCATAGGAGAAATTATTCGCCTGCATTACGCGATCAATCCAGGCAGCCAGCTCAGGCAGTGATTCTTCTTCGTTCAGAAGCGGGATAACAACAGAAACATTCATCCGAATTGGATTAGATGGTAGCTTTCAGTGAGGGATCTTCCTTTTTCAGAAAAATCGCCAGGATTAAACCGGCAATGGCCGATAAAATTGCATAGGTAACAAGTCCCCACACAACCATCATAACAGGTGACATGAATTTGGCTGACATCGAAACAGCCTCTTCAATCTGTTCATCGCTCATGTTGGGATTTGAAAGAAGTATGTTGGCCCTGGCCTGATCTAAAAGTTCATTGACAAAGCCGGGGTGAATAAACTGAATAAAAATATAGAGGTAAATCGAAGACACAATTCCTGCAAAAAGTCCGATCATGAATACCGAACTGAATGCCTTTCCAAAAGTAAGAAATCCATTGCTGTATTTTTTCCGGTATTCAAGTGTTCCCCACACCATGCCACCAATGACGACCAGGTATGAGATCCAATTGACGGCTCTGTTCATATACAAATCCAGAAGGAACAAAATAAGGGAAAGAACGATCATGGCGCCGCCTGTGATCAATCCGTAAAATAATCCGTTTGATGAAACGGAACGTTTTTTTTCTTCCATGGGGATAGGGTTTTTAAGGTTGATACATGGCAAACATACAAAAAAAACTGCAGTTTTGTGAAAAGTGGCCTGAAAATTTGTACTTTTGCAGCGGGTAAGTCTTATACGACCAGCTCCCAACTAACTCCCCCAGGTTTGGAAGAAAGCAAGGGTATGATGGTCGAGCGGTGCGATATAAGGGGCTTACCCATTTTTTATGCTACTAAAGATTCATCCCGAAAATCCAAGTGAACGGCAAATAAAGATTGTCGTTGATTGCCTGCGTCAGGGCGGAGTCATCATCTATCCCTCTGATACCGTATATGGTTTGGGATGCGACATTACCAAAATCAAGGCGGTTGACCGGGTGGCGCAGATCAAAGGGATTAAACGGGAGAAGGCGAACTTTTCATTTGTCTGCAGCAGCCTCAGCCAGCTTTCCAGCTACACCAAACCGATTGCCAACCACACCTACAAAGTGATGCGCAGGGCCCTGCCTGGTCCCTTCACCTTTATCCTGAACGCAAACAGTGAGGTTCCTCATTTTTTTCAAAGCAAGAAAAAAACGGTGGGCATTCGTATCCCCCATCACAATATTCCCGTTCATTTGGTCGAACTACTGGGGAACCCGATCATGACCACCTCCATCCATGCCGATGATGAAATCATAGATTATCAGACAGATCCCGAGTTAATTTATGAAAGGTTTCATAAACTTGTCGACATTGTCATCGATTCAGGGCATTGCGGGAATGTTCCTTCAACCGTTGTTGACTGCACTTCCGATGAAATGATTGTAGTGAGGAACGGGAAGGGAATCCTTGAAAACTATCTTTAGAAGGTTGAAAAATATCAACTATTGTTTGCATATTGAAAGAAAACGTGTACTTTTGCACCCTCAAATTCAAAAGCTGATTAGCTAGCTCAGCCGGTAGAGCATCGCCCTTTTAAGGCGGGGGTCCTGGGTTCGAATCCCAGGCTGATCACATAGAAAACACGCATAACCCTGTTAATCAATAGATTGATGGGGTTTTTTATTTTCCATATACACAGTTTACTACACATTTTAGGGATCCACCATGCGTTTGTACCTGGCGATATAGGTACGAACATTATTCTGCCGGATGATCAGCTCAGCTTCACCCATTTCAGAAACCTTTTTGGGTTCATCATTGACCGATGCCGGTTAGGAATCCAAATGGAACTTTCCGTAATAGTTGAAGGCAATTTTAATCAATTCCACATTTCCACGGGAACCGGCGATAAATTGGAGAAAGAAATAAAACCGTGTTACCTTGCTTTTCTAAAGCCATATTATCAAAACAACCTTGTATTTCTAAAGTAAATGTACTATATTTGCCTTGTATTTCTAAAATGGATGGCTATGGAAAGATTATTTACCCTTAAGTTGAAAGATTGGGAGAGTACGCCTAAAAGAAAGCCGCTCATCATCCGGGGGGCACGGCAGGTTGGAAAATCCTACACAGTACAGGACTTTGGTAAAACACATTTTAATGGAAGGATCCACACGGTTGATTTTGAAAAGCATCCGGAATGGACCGGTGTTTTTGAGAAAAACCTTGACCCGGTCCGGATCATCAGTGAACTGGAGCTCCTGTTGAATGCTACCATAAACACAGCTACGGATCTGCTTTTCTTTGATGAGATCCAGGTAGCGCCTAAAGCAATCATGTCATTGCGGTATTTCCATGAAGAGATGCCTGAACTGCATCTGATCGCAGCCGGATCACTTCTTGAATTCACCATGCAGAAGATATCTTTTCCGGTCGGAAGGGTGAGCATCTTGAATATGACCCCTATGAACTTCTATGAATTTCTTAAGAATACCGGGAAAGATAAACTTGCTGATATCCTTCTTGAAAAACCTGTCCGGCTATCGGATACGATCCATTCCTCGCTTCTCGACGCACTGAGACAATACATGTATATCGGAGGGATGCCGGAATGTGTGGATCTGTGGCGGAATTCCAACAGCATGACAGAGGTTTTTAAGATTCAGAACGATCTTATGGATACCTATCGCCAGGATTTCTCAAAATATTCACCCTATTCCGATAAAAGAAGTCTCAATCATGCCTTAAACTCGATCGCCAGAAATATCGGACACCAGGTTAAATATTCCGGTTTATCCGAAGAATTCACGGGTCCTACCAATAAGAAGGCGTTGGAATTACTTTCGCTTGCCCGGGTGATCACCAGGATATCTTCTGCTTCTGTGGCCTCCCTGCCATTCGAAAGCACGGCTTCGGAAAAGAAATTCAAAGCCCTGATCGTGGACATCGGTTTGAGAAAAATGGCTTTGGAGGATGGAAAGAGGGCGAGGTTAGTGACTTGGCCTGCCAACTTCTTGGCGTAGACCCGATCGATAGGGAATCCCTGATCGGCGTGGTGGATGCCTGCGGTGAAGGCTTTTGCGAAGGGGAGTTTGCCGTGTTTGCGTACAGCTTCGTCGTAGACGGCCAAAGCGCCAGGGGTGGCGGAGGCGAGGGGACCTGTTTTACTTAACTCGGAGACCACCTGACCGTCCTTGAGGTACATATCGCGGGTGGCCTTGGCGGGGGCGGTTTCTCTGCCGTCCAAGGCGATGAATGTGCCGTCTGCCAGCCG
>CAJAUM010000120.1 GCA_903945175.1 uncultured Bacteroidales bacterium
CTGCACATTTTTAATGTCATCGATGGTGGCGAATTTGCCGGTTAACCTGACAGAATTATTTTCGGTGGTCGTTTGAACTTTCCCGGCACGTAAATCCAGTCCAGAACGGTTAATTGCGTCAGTGACCTGGGAAAGGGAGATTTTATATAATTTTAATTTTTCCTGGTTGACCTTTACCTCAATCTCCCGCTCTTCACCTCCCAAAAGGGTGATTTCTGCCACCCCCTTTAATTGCTGAATCTGCGGAAGGAATTCATCTTTCATTTTTTGATAAAATTCTGGTCCCTGCAAATTACTGGCAGCGCTAACCGACATAACCGGTAAATCATTGGGGGAGACTTTGCTCATGACGGGACTCTGGATATCCGAGGGCAGATCTTTGCGGATGTTATCGATGTAGCGCTGGGCATCCTGCATGGTTTTACCCAGGTCGGTACCGTACTTCAGGTTAACGATAATGATGGAGGCATTGGGCAATGACTTGGTTACCAGATAGTCCACTCCTTCGAGGTTGGAGAGTGCATCTTCAATTTTGCGCGAAACTGAAGTTTCAACTTCCGGGGGTTCCGCCCCAGGATACATGGTTTTAATTACGACAACCGGCTGATTAAAATCGGGCATCAGCTCGTAGCTCAGATTTTTATACCCGATAAATCCGGCCAGGGTCAGTACACTGAAAAGTACAATGATCAGCGAAGGACGGTTGATTGATATTTGTGTGATATTCATGGCTCACTGATTTATTTAACGTTAACATTGGCACCGTCAAAAAGGTTGATGAACCCTCCGGTGATCATTACGTCGCCTTCTGATAATCCGGTGCTCACCACAACTTTGTTTTTTGTTCGGGATGAGACGGAAATATTTTTAAGTATGGCTTTCCCGTTTTCAACCAGGTAAAGCTGCGGGTGAACAGATGACCCGACAATAGCAGAAGCCGCAATGATCATGCGTTTACCACCTTTCGTTTCTGCTAAAATCACACTTCCGAACATACCGGCCTTGATTGTTAATTCCGGTGTGTTTTTAATGGCGAACTGCACCGGGAAACTGTTGGCAACATTTGCCCTGCTTCCGATCAGGGTTGCCTTTCCCGAAAGAACGACCTCAGGAAAAGCATCCGCCACAACATTATACGTGGTATTGGTATTGAACAGGTTTAGATCCGCTTCGGGAACCGTTATCGTAAATTTCAGTTGAGCGATATCTGTAATCTGAAGTAGCGGGATACCCGGGGCTGCAAATGCCCCAACCTCGGTCAGTTTTGCCGTCACGATCCCATCAAATGGCGCGGTGATGGTCGTTTTACTGATTTGCTCCATCAAAGTGCTTTTTTGAACCCGGGCAGATTTCAGACCAAGTTCAGCTTTCTCAAGGAGCACCCCCTGAACGGCATCAGCCTTTGTGAGGATCGTATAGCGCTTCACATCAGCCTCCAGTCCTTCAATTTGAACTTCGACTGACTGAAGTTGCAGCTTTAGCAATGAATTATCCAGTTGTAATAGGGGCTGCCCTTTTTTTACGTTGCTTCCTGCATCCACAAGCACTGCATTAATTTTGCCCTGGATTTCAGCGCTGAGTTTTGTTTCCTTGTTTGGTTCAAAAGTGCCGGAAAACGAATAATCAACATCAAATTCCTCAAAATGCAAGGTGTCGGCCTGTACATTGACGGCTTCCTCTTTGTTATAGGTATAAACTTGTTTGCGGGCTGTTTCTTTATTGGTCATTAAACGAATGACGACGAGGGCCAATAGCATGACTGGTATGATGATATAAAGTGCTTTTTTCATTGCTTATTTATTTAAAATGTTACCTGTTAATTTCTTTAATTCCAGATCTGCCTTCAGATACTCAACCACGGCAGCCAGGTAGTTTTGCTGGGCTTCGCGCAAGGCATTGTCAGCCAGCAGAACATCCGGAAGACCTGCTGTGCCCTGAGCCTGTTGTAAAATCGTTTGCCCGTAAACAGATTGTCCCAGCGCAATCTGTGAAAGGGTGGTTTCCAGTGAATGTTGTGCGACCAGCCTCTGCTGCCGTGCATTATCAATCTGCATGTTGGTTTGCTCGGTGATTAAACGCTGCTGGAGCTCACTGTTCCTGACTTCCAGTTTCTTCTGATTGATTTTTCGCTGGGTTATCGTTCCATTGAACAATGGATAGGTCAATTGAAGGCCGGCATATCCGATGGGATAAAATTTTAAAAACTCATTGGGTTGCTGGTCATAGCCAAAACCGGTGGTTCCATAGGTGCCATACAATGACAGAGAGGGTAACCGTGAATTTTTCAACGTCCTGAGTTCACTGACCAGCAACCTCGATTGTGTTTCTGAAATACGGATATCAATGGTAGAAGCGTTTTTATATTCTTTGTTTTCAGGATGATATATGGAGAGAGGTTCAATGTCAATGGGTCGTTCCTCAGAGATACCCATGGTGAATTTCAAGGCATTGATGACCTGGTCGTATTTGTTGGCTATTATTTCACCCTGGTTGGTCAGCTGGGCAATCTGCAACTGGACCTTACTAACATCAGTGCCTTTTGCAAGCAATTGCTCTTTCAGCAATTCCAGGTTTTTAAGCAATTTGTTATTGTTTGTGAGGTTGCTGTCGATGA
>CAJAUM010000121.1 GCA_903945175.1 uncultured Bacteroidales bacterium
TGTTTGCTGCCGAAAACTTTGCCATCCTGAGATCCATTATCGAAACAGCCATCAAAAACAAACAAGATGTGCTGCAAGCCCTCAATGTAATCGCTCATTATAAATAGGACTGATTAGTTACACCAATTTTCAATCTCTTTCTCGCTAAAGTATTTAACAGCAATGCCAAAGAAACCTGTGAGGTAACCCTTTTGAGGGATGGAAACGCGCCAATGAATGTTCAGCTTACAGGCATAGTTACAAAAAATGAAGAAAATGTTTATTAATTGCGGTTGATATCACGGACCGCAAGCGTTCAGAAGCGTCATTACGTGAAAATGACCGCTTGCTTATGGAATCTCAGAGAGTGGCCCGTTTAGGCAGCTTTATTTGGGACATTGCAAGTGGTTTATGGACGAGTTCAAACATACTTAATGATATTTTTGGTATTGATGAAACCTATACGCGCTCCCTGGAAGGATGGGCAGCATTAATTCATCCAGATTGGCGCGAAACAATGAATGTTTATGTCGTGAATGAAGTTTTAGGAAATTTAAAAAGATTCGATAAAGAATATAAAATCATTAACCAAAAAAACGGGAAGAACATCTGGGTCCACGGTCTGGCTGAACTGGAAACAGATAAAAACAACCAGCCAATAAAATTAATCGGAACAATAACCGACATCACTGAGCGTAAATTGGCGGAGGAGGCTTTGAAGTATTCCAAATCTTTAATGGATGCAGCATTCGAATCGGTTCATAACGGCATTCTTGTGGTCAGTGAGCAAGGAGCAGTAATCAAAACCAATGCTAAATTCGCTGAATTATGGAACATACCTGGTGATCTCCTCTCCTCAGCAGATGATGCAGGCTTGCTGGACTATGTAATTGAAAAATTGGAAGATCCTGTAGAATTTATGACTAAAATTTCAGAACTATATGAAAACCCCGAGTTAGAATCCTTTGATTTGATTTACTTTAAAGATGGACGCATCTTCGAACGCATCTCGAAGCCTATGCAACTTGAAAGCAAGACAAAAGGCAGGGTGTGGTCATTTCTTGATATTACAGATCAAAAACAGGCTGAGATTGCACTGATGAAAAGCGAAGAAAAATATCGGTCATTAACTGAAAACATTGGTGAAGGTGTTTGTTTTGTAAATGAAAAAGAACTATTTGTTTATGCCAATTCTGCGGCTGAAAAAATATTTGGCGTAGATAAAAGTGGATTAATGGGTTTATGTTTAAATGATTTTCTTTTAGGTGAAAATGTTGAAATAATAAAGAGCGAAACACAAAAACGCAGAGAAGGTGAACCCAGTTCATTTGAGCACGAAATAATTTTAAAAGACGGAAGTAAAAAAGACCTCCTCGCGACTGCTACTCCGAGTTTCAATGATAAAAAATTCATTGGAACTTTTTGCATCTTCCGTGATATCACGGACCGCAAGCGGCACGAGACAGAAATAAAACTTAAAAATGAACAACTTATTCAAGCAAATGCGGAAAAAGACAAATTCTTCTCCATCATTGCTCACGACCTGCGTAGCCCGTTCCAATTTCTTCTTGGCTTTACCCAATTGATGGTAGAAGACCTGCCCACCTTAACATCTGAACAGACCCAGAAGATGGCTTTGAGCATGAGAACCGCGGCTACCAAACTATTCAACCTGCTCAATAACCTGCTGGAGTGGTCAATGATGCAGCAAGGAGTAATTAGTTTCTACCCTGAATCATCGATTTTGTTGAATGGAATTGTACCAATTATTGAATTGGTTCGCGATACGGCTGACAAGAAAATGATTAGGATCGTCTATGATATTCCGGAGGATTTGAGGGTATCGGCTGATGCCCAAATGTTTAAAAGCCTGATGAGCAACTTGGTCTTCAATGCCGTGAAGTTTACGCCGAAAGGCGGGAGCGTTACCATAGTTGCAAAACCAATTTCCGATGGTTGGGTTGAAGTTTCAATAAAGGATACAGGAATTGGGATGAATAAAAGCATTGTTGATAATCTTTTCCGTCTTGATGAACAAACCAACCGCAAAGGCACCGAAGGTGAGCCCAGCAGCGGGTTGGGATTAATTATTTGCAAAGATTTCATAGAAAAACACGGTGGAAAACTATGGGTTGAAAGCGAAGTTGACCGGGGAAGCACTTTTTCTTTCACATTGCCGGCCAAAGCTGGAGCATAAGACAAATTTACATAATTTCCCTTGATTTATTGGCCATGTAATCCATCATCGCCCCTGAAAATCATCGCCAACCTCCCAATTACATTTTCACCGATTGTTTTCCGCTGTCTGACGGGAGGTTCTTCCATTCAATCGAAAACGCATCGACTACCCCAGCCATCCGATATATCTTTGCCTCATCAACATTAAAAAAATAAAAAAATGAAAGCAAAATCAATCATCCTCGCAGCGGTTCTGGCACTTCAGATCAATGTTCTTTTGGCGGATAATACAAATTCATCTGCCCCCGCAGCGATCGTAAATTATTCGGTTAGTGCCTTAACCCTTGCCCCGGCCACCCCGATGGAAGCAACCTTTGAGGAATCGGTAATTATAAATGATTTTGCTGATTTGGCACCTGTAATGCCAACCGAGGCCTCCTTTGATGATATGGCCATTGAAACCGTTTCAACACTGGAACTGACCCCGATAACCCCCGTCGTTGCTGAATTTGAGACGATCGTTGAAATATTTGTCATTGATAATGGAACTTTGTCACCTGTAACACCCGCCGAAGCCTCTTTCGAATAACCCCGACATATTCCCCGATTGATTTATGAAACCGCTCCCAAATGGGCGGTTTTTTATTTTGGTGCCTCCGAATGATTGGGTTTCCGTGGGGGCTTTATTTGACCCTTTTCGATGATGGGATGATTCACCAAAAATAAATATTGCTAAACCGGAACAATTCCCGACAATTAGCACTACATTTGAATGTCACATTTAATTTGTTAATAATGCTGACCTACCCGCAAGAGGCGGAGAACAAAAGACGGCACCCTGTGTACCGCAGAACCATTAAATTGGTCATAAAAGATGAAACGCCCCCTTCGATTCGACGGGGGCGTTTCAATTATGGACCTTAGGTGCACGGCCCACCCGCCAATGCCGCAAATTTCAATATTCCATAAAATTTCCATTGTTCAGGTTCGCGGATTCTCGGTGAAGCAGATTGCACTAGAGTTCTTTATGAATTAATGCGGGTCAGACCCTGTTCAATCCCAGGTGATTCCCCATCGTTTCAAGTTCCAATTTGGCCGCTTCAAGTGAATCGGTTCTTTTTAACGGCATGATTTCTCTGTTCCCGGAATCAAACAGAATCACCCGATAATCTTTTTTGGTAATGTCAAGAGCACGATTTCCCCTGCTGAACGCACGATAGGTTTGATTTGATTCCTTGATGCCGATTTTCATTGACGGCTCAATCGGGATCCATTTGCCTGTTCGTACAATCCCAAATAGGTTATTGCAGAACTTGACGCGTTTGCCATTATCGTCAATCAACGCACTTGTTGAGGTGAATCCGACAAATCCGCCAATCAGAACCAAAATCAATCCGGAAAAGTAGAAGCAGGATAACACCAGCCCCGCGAAAAACAGAATCATCCCGGCGGAGGTTCCCACGGGCCCGAATGATTTGTCCAGTTTGTTATTTGCAATCATTGTTTATGGTTTGATGCGTGGAATTTCTTTGTCAATTAATGTCAGTTTTTTATCCACAACGCTTAATGAAGCCTTCTGAAACTGCAAAAAACGAAGTTCTGTATAGTGCCGGAAGGTGTCTTGTGGTCAATATTGATACACGTTGCATTTTCAAAAAATTTTCCAAAGCGGTCGGACATAGAATGTTCGGAATATTGCTTGATTTCTATTCCGCTGCATTTTTTTGGTCCCTGAAGTGAAAAAGTCCCGATAACCAAAATACCCCCAGGCTTAATGCTTCGTTGAACGGCGTCAATGTAATTTTCAATTTCCTGGTCCAGTGTCAAAAAGTGAAACGCTGCCCGGTCGTGCCAAAAATCATATTTCTCCGATGGACAGAATGTCGCCGCATCCTGTACTATCCATTTTACCTTTTCGGCCTGGTCACCCAGTCTATGTTTTGCTCGCCCAAGTGCCGCCTGCGAAATGTCAAGAACCGTTATGTCGAGATACCCCAGGCCAAGCAGATGGTCGACCAGAAAACTGTCGCCACCGCCAATGTCAATAATTTTTGCAGTTATTGGGAGGTTGAAAAATTTTACGAAATCAAGAGATGTCTCAGGAATTGGTTGAAACCAACTTACATCCCCTGGTTGCTTTGTCTGGTAGATGTTTTCCCAATGTTGTTTCCGGTTAAAGAGTTCCATTTTTTTGTATTAATAATTGATGAATGGGTACATATCATTACTTACATTAACTGTAGCAAAAAATCAAAGCAATGTATTCCGGATCCATAAAGATGATTCATCTGCTCAAATATGAGGTTGACATCAGCATCTGGTTCAACAAATTCCGTGGTTGAATAAATTACATTTTTCACCCAGCCATTCCATCGCCTTTTCCGGGCTCCCAAATACCCTGTGGTTCGTTTTGCCCGACAAGCGGAGCATCAACCTGAAGGCCATCGACCTGAAAAACCCGAGCCCGACCAATGCAATATATCTGATATAGGGGCGGTGCATTGCCACAACTTTTTTGATTTCATCCACCGCTTTGGTTAATTCGGCGGTTGAACAGGCGTTTGACAAATCCATCAACAGAATCTGCGTGTCGTTATGGGTGATGAATTGAACCGGGGGCATAATTCAGTGCTTGATGACAGCAATTTAGCCATTATAATGCTCACGAACTTTATTTTGAAAAATATATTTTCTCCCGCCTATTGACTTTTTTGATTTCGTATCCATATTTGAGTCAGTTCACCAATCTTCAATGTTTCCTGGTTCCCGAAACTTAAAGAAATCCCGACGGGAAACACCTCTCAAAGTTGAAACCCTGGCGTGCGATCACAAAGTTCTGACAGATTACCAAATCAATCATTAATCAACGGAAAAGTTGGTAACTTTGGTTGAAGAAATTCGTGATATAATCTGTGAAGAATAATGACAGGCAATGCCCATGTAAGTATTTCGGAAAGGGTAAATAAATTTATTACCAATAAATTCGGGATATTCCATTCCCAGGATAATCTGACCTTTCTTCATCGGTCGCTCAGCAATGCTGCCAGAGAGTTGGGCTTTCACCATGATTTGGAGCATCTTGCTGATCTCATTGAGAAAAATGAACTGACGCACGAACAGGAGGAGATCCTGATTTCTATTCTTACCGTGGGAGAAACATTTTTCTTCCGCGATATGCATACCCTGAATATTTTTCAGGATTATATCCTGGCCCCTTTATTGGATACAAACCGCAACCCATCAAAATCTCTGAGGATCTGGAGTGCGGGTTGCTGCAGCGGAGAGGAGCCCTATACCCTGGCCATCATGCTTACAGAACTTCTCGTGGAACCTGATGGATGGGATATAAAAATTCTCGGTACGGATCTGAATCCATTGTTCCTCGAAAAAGCAAGAAAAGGTATTTATACCTCCTGGTCCCTGAGGAATACCAAGCCGGAAGTTATTGACCGTTACTTCATAAGAAGAGGAACAACCTATGAGCTCTTGCCATCGATCAGGAAAATGGTTACGTTTTGGCAGTTGAATCTGGCCAGCCAGCCCAAACCAGAGATCATTCCCCATCTCATCAACCAGGATGCGGTTTTGTGCAGGAATGTTTTGATGTACTTTTCAGGTGAACAGGTTTCCAAAGTCACAAAAATGTTCTATGATTCCACCAATGAGAACGGATGGTTTGTTATAAGCCCGGTGGAAACATCCCTGCCTTTCTTTAAATCGTATATCCCGGTGGGACTCCAGGGTATAACCTTTTACAGGAAAAGCATCCCGCCTATCACCCAGACTGAACAGGTTCCCCAAAAATCCATTCCTGCACAAAAACCCGCAGTGCACCATAAACCCCAGCATGGGGTAAAGAAATATTTGCCGAAATATCCGGAACAGAAGCCTGCAAAGGTCGCTGTTACTGATCCTGCCGGTGACGCCGCTGCCTTGTTTATCAAAGGGAATTATACCTCAGCCATTGAACTTATTTTAAAGATTATGGATGCAGGCCCTGCAAACCAGGAACTTCTTCCTATGCTGATCCGCTCATATGCGAATACAGGAAAATTGGAGCAGGCCAGGATGTGGAGTGAAAAACAGATCACCCTGAATAAAATGGATGCATCATCCCACTATCTTCATGCGGTAATTATGCAGGAAATGGATCTTCCGCATGAAGCTGAAAAGGCACTCATGAAGGCGTTGTACTTAGATCCTGATCACATTCTCTCACATTTGTTGATGGGGAACATATCAACAAGGTTGGGGAAACACAGTAAAGCACGGAAACATTACATGAATGTCGGGGAGCTCCTGACAGCATTCAAAGATGAAGAGATTCTGCCTGAATCAGAGGGGATGACTGCGGGGAGAATAAAGGAGCTGGTTGGTTTAATGAAATAACTCTGAGTGCAACGTATATCTCCGTTTATGTGCCAGCCAGTTTGCCCATCATGACCGCAATTTCTGGCGGGGTAAGCACATAATGGATGAAGTTCCCGATAACCATTCCTGTAAACCTGTAATGAATTCTTTTGTTATGTGCTGGACAATGACAACCTTAACTTCCGACATCAACTTCACTGTTTGCAACAACTCCTTGCGCATCTCTTTGTGTTGTGGGTGATGCAGATCTGGCGGGCGCTTTACCACTGCCAGAGCGCCTGTATCAATACCCTGTTCCCGGTCTTCACGGGTACTTAAGGATGTGATAAGAATAATGGGCAGTTCTGTCAACTTTTTATTCGCACGTACTTTTCAGCAAAGTTCGAAACCATTCATGCGGGGCATATCTACATCAGAAATCATGAGGTCAAATTCTCTTTCCTTTCAGCCCGGATGGCAGAATCTGGCAATGACCGGGCAGCCGTGGGTTTAATTGCGGAAATCATGAGATCTGCGACATCTAAACCGTTCATATATAATTTTGCGAATATATGTTCATTCAACCAAAATTAATGTAAGGGATAGGCGCGTATTCATGTAGTGGAAAGTATTACAAACCATTGAAATTTTCTTATTGATGACCTTGATTCATCGGACCATGACCTGATGGGAAAATTGGATTTTTTTCACAGAAAGGGATAAAAACTTTTATAACTTTGACTCAATTTTATTAATTCTGATGATTTGCATACATAAATTATGAAAGTTTTCAAAAAATATTACACCATCTCAGCTTCTCCTGAGGATGTATACCGCGCACTGACCAATCCTGTCACCATCCAGCTGTGGACAGGTGAGCCGGCTGAAATGTCAACGCTCCCCGGATCAGAATTCGCGTTATGGGATGGCAGCATTTCCGGTAAAAACATCGAATTTGAAGAGGGGAAAAGGATTGTGCAGCAATGGTACTTTGGAGACCAGGTTCAGGAGTCGTTGGTTACCATCCTATTGCATGCACAGAAAACGGGAACTTCTGTCGAATTGATTCATACAAACATCCCGGATGAAGATTATCCGGATATTGTAAGTGGGTGGAATAACAGCTACTTTGGCGCCCTGCGCGAGTTCTATCAGGAATAAATTCCTCCGTTGCCAGCCTTGTTTCAATTGGACCTTAAAGGTTTTCCTGGAAATACCTTGCCATTTTCTGGTTAAGGTGAACCCGGTCTTTGCCGCGCACGTTGTGTTCGTGGCCGGGATAGAAAAAGAAATCAACCTGTTTGCCTTCATCCACACATTTTTTCAGAAATGTGAGTGAATTCTGAGGAACGACGGTATTATCCTGGTCGTCGTGGATGATGAGCAACTTGCCCTGCAGGTTTTTTACCTCATTCAGCAAACAAGCGTTGGCATACCCATTGGGATTGGTTTCAGGGGTGTCCATGTATCGCTCTCCATACATCACCTCGTAATATTTCCAGTCGGTTACAGGGCCGCCGCACACTGCAACTTTAAAGGAGCCGGGGTGCTTCAAAAACATCGATATGGTCATGAAGCCACCGTAACTCCAGCCATTGAGACCGATGCGGGTGGAATCGACAAAGGGCAATGATTTCAGATAGTTCACACCAACCATCTGGTCGGCAACCTCCTTTACGCCCAGGTTGCGGAAGATGGCTTGCTCAAAGTCGCCTCCGCGGGCACCGGTTCCGCGGTTGTCAAGGGTGAACACAACATATCCAAGATCGGCCAGGTAATTCAGGAATAATCCGGCGCCACCCAGCCAGGAATTGGTAACCAATTGTGAATGGGGGCCTCCGTAAACATAGAGAATGACAGGGTACCGCTTATCCGGTGAGAAATCAGCCGGTTTAATCAGGCGGCAGTAAAGATCATCGTTATTTTCGGACTTCAGTTTGAAGATGGACATCTCTCCCAGTGTATAATCTTTCAGGGGATTTTCGGCTGAAAGCAAAATCCGTAACCTGTTTCCATGATCATCAAGCAGCTCGATTTGTCGGGCTGTGTTTGTGTTGCTGTAGCTGTCGAGCACCATTTTTCCATCGTCCGATACGCTGGCCGAGTGGGTCCCTGTAATCCTGGTAACCGGAATAAGTTCTCCTTTGTTCAGGTCTGCGCTGTATAATTGGCGGTCGAGGGGGTTCTCCTTGTTGCAGCGGAAGAATACACGGGCATCGGCTGCATCACATTTCAGATAATCCGTTACCTCCCAGGGCCCCCGAGTGAGTTGTTTGATCAGATTTCCTTTTATATCATAAAGATACAAATGGTTATAACCATCACGCCGGCTTTCCCAAATGAACTTGCCGGGTGATTTATTCAGAAATTTCGGGCCCTGTTGCGGCTCAACATAGGATTCATTTTTTTCCTCAAACAGGGTCGCTGAAAATTTTCCGGTTGATGCTTCATACTGGTTCAGCTGCATAAAATTCTGATCGCGGTTGAGGGCAGCGATATAGATGTATTTCCCATCGGGGCCCCAGGTGATGTTGGTCAGGTATTCAATCGCCGATGGCGCCTTCCCGGATCCGGAAACCGGGTCGTTCAAGGTCACCGAGTCAGTTTGAAGATAGATGGTTTTACCCGTTGCGATGGAATAAACCCCAAGGGTGACTTTGTGGCTCGTCATGCCGGCCATAGGGTATTTTGTAGGATTAACAGTGGCGATGCGCTGGGTTATATCCACAAGGGGATAGTCGGTGACCAGGGTTTCATCCATGCGGTAAAATGCGAGGAATTGTCCGTCGGGCGACCAGAACGTTCCTTTGGTGATGCCGAATTCATTGCGATGCACCCTGCTTGAGCCATACACAATTCCGGGGTTTTTTTCGTCGGTGAGGGCCGTTTCCTTCCCGTTATCCGAGATAAAGAGGTTGTTATCCCTGGTGTAGGCCACCGTGAAATTATCCTGATTGATATCAAGGTTTTCAGCCTTTTCACTCCAGGAGTTTTTGACCGTGAGCTCCCTCTTCAGAAGATCGTACAAAAAAAGTTTGTTCCCTGAATTGTAGATGAATCGATTGGGGTCAAGCATTGTGATGGCAGGAAATCGTTTCAGCGTATCCTGCTTGTCCATTTTCAGGATCAGGTTTAAATCGGTGATCCTTACCACGGTGTCCTGAACCGGGGTGAGGGCACTGCCGCGGACGAGGCAGGTTTTTGCTACGAAAAGATAATCCTGCGTTCCGGGGATCCACTGAAGCTGGCTGAGATTCGCAGGATTTAGTTTCGGATTCATGTTGGTAGCCTCTTCCACAGAAAGCAGCCTGGACTGAGCCAAAATGCTGAATGGCAGGAAGATGACGAGAAAAAGGAGTTGTGACAATCTGGGCATGTCGGTAAAATTGGGGGTTGTAAAAAGACTAAAATATTGCTTTTGCGATCTGGCGGATGTTTTCGGAGATTCCGACCGAGAAGTAGTGCAGCACAGGAACCCCGAACCGGACCAGCTCTTCCGATTGCCTGATACTCCATTCGATGCCCACTTTAAAGGCGTCGTCATTTGATTTGCATGCCATCACCTCCTTTACCAGATCATTGGGGATGTCGATGCTGAATATCTGGGGCAGTATGTTGATTTCCTTGATGGTACAAATGGACTTAATCCCGGGAATGATGGGAACCGTGATGCCCTCCTTATGGCATAATTCAACAAAATCGAAATATTTCCGGTTGTCGAAAAACATCTGCGTAATGATATATTCAGCCCCTGCGTCGATCTTTTCTTTAAGATATCTCATATCATAGGCCAGGTTCGGGGATTCGACATGTTTTTCGGGGTAGCCCGCAACGCCAACGCAGAAGTTGGTATTGAAGGTGTTCAGCAGCTCATCATCCAGATATTTGCCTTTGTTCATATCGGTAATTTGTCCTACCAGCGTACTGGCAAAGGCATGCCCGTTTTTTTCAGGGATGAAGGTTCGTTGGTTTTTAGGGGCATCACCCCGCAGCGCCAGGATATTATCAATACCCAGGTAATGGAAATCGATGAGTGCGTATTCGGTCTCCTCTTTTGAAAAACCTCCGCAAATGATGTGGGGAACCACTTCAACCGATGGGTATTTATATTTGATGGCAGCCGAGATAGCTACTGTTCCCGGTCGTTTCCTGATGGTTCGCTTCTCAAGCAGTCCGTTCTCGTGTTTTTTATACACCACCTCTTCCTGATGGTAAGTCACATTGATAAATGAAGGATTATATTCCATCAAAGGATCGATGGTACGGTAAATACTGTTGATATTGTGCCCCCTGAGCGGGGGAAGCAATTCAAATGAAAAAAGGGTTTTCTCCGATTTATTGATCAGGTCGATAACTTTCATATTAAAAATTCAGATTTGTGTTTAACAAGGTTTCTGCGCGTTCAAAACTAAAGTTTTTTCGCTTTGCATAATCGGTCAGCTGATCTTTGGAGATGCGACCAAGGTTAAAATATTGTGAAAGCGGATGGGAAAAATAGAATCCGCTCACAGAGGCAGCGGGATACATGGCATAATTTTCGGTAAGGGTAATGTCAACTTTTTTTTCAGCCGTGAGCAGGTCGAACAGGGTTCGTTTTTCAGAATGTTCCGGGCAGGCAGGGTAACCCGGTGCAGGCCGGATGCCTTGATAATCTTCCCTGATCATGGAGAACACATCGAGGTGCTCTTTTTTGTCGTATCCCCAGAATTCGGTTCGGACACGGTGATGCATCAGTTCTGCAAAGGCCTCAGCAAGGCGATCGGCCATGATTTTGATTAAAATCGCGTTATAATCATCCAGCTCCTGTTCAAAATTGGCAACCCACTCCTCCACGCCCAAACCGGCAGTCACTGCAAAACCTCCGATATAGTCAACAAGATCAGATTCTTTTGGGGCAATAAAATCAGACAGGCAGAGGTTCGGCTGACCCGGTTCCTTGTGCTGCTGATTTCTGAGGAACCTGAAGGTTTCAATGACCTTTGAACGGGATTCATCGGAATATACTTCAACGTCGTCACCGGTCGAATTACAGGGATAAAAACCGATCACCCCGCGGGCAATCAGCATTTTTTTCTCAGTAATCTCCTTTAACATGTGCTGGGCGTCAGCGAAGAGTTTACGCGCCTCTTTTCCCTTCACAGGATCGGTCAAAATGGCGGGGTATTTGCCATTCATTTTCCAGGCGTGGAAAAAGAAGGTCCAATCGATATACTGTTGAATCTCCTCCAATGGAAAATCCATGAAAACTTTGTTCCCGATGAATTGCGGCTTGTAAACTTTATGGTGCTTCCAGTCTATCTTCATCCGGTTTTTACGGGCCTCAACAAGGGTCACATAGGTATAATCTGCTTTTTTATCATAGCTTTTCCTGATCCCCGCATATTTTGTTTTAATGGAATCGGTAAAAGCTTTTTTCGCTTCTGCCGATAGCAGGTTTGAAACAACGCCAACTGCTTTGGAGGCATCTTTTACATGAATGACTGATTGGGAATACCAGGGCTCGATTTTAACAGCCGTATGAATGTCGGAGGTGGTGGCTCCACCGATCAGGAGGGGAATCGTGAATTTCAGCCGCTCCATCTCCTTTGCAACATGAACCATCTCTTCGAGGGAGGGGGTAATCAAACCGCTGAGTCCGATCACATCTGCCTGGTGTTCTCTGGCTGCGGCTAAAATTTTATCGGCCGGGATCATCACACCCAGATCGATCACTTCATAATTGTTGCAGGCCAATACGACTCCCACAATGTTTTTTCCAATGTCGTGAACATCCCCTTTCACGGTAGCAAGCAGAACTTTGCCGTTATTCCGGGGTGTTCCTTTCAGGGCGGCTTTTTCAGCTTCCAGTCTCGGGGTAAGTCTGGCCACCGCTTTTTTCATCACACGGGCGCTTTTCACAACCTGGGGCAGGAACATTTTGCCACTGCCAAACAGATCGCCTACCTGGTTCATGCCATCCATCAGGGGCCCTTCGATGATCTTAAGGGCCGAATCGAAAAGCGGCATGATTTCATCAACATCCTGGTCGATGAATTCTGCATTTCCTTTGATCAGCGAATGCCTGAGGCGTTCTGTTACAGGAAGCGCGCGCCATTCGGCTTCTGTTTCTACCTTCTTTCCTGAATCAGTTACCTGGTCGGCATAAGCAAGCAACCGTTCGGTGGCATCTTTTCTCCGGTTCAGGATCACATCTTCGACCAGCTTCAGCAGCATTTTCGGAATATCATCATACACGGGCAGCGCCCCTGCATTGACAATGCCCATGTCGAGACCGGCCCTGATGGCATGGTAAAGAAAGGCCGAATGCATGGCTTCACGGAGCGGATCATTTCCGCGGAAAGAAAATGACAGGTTGCTGATTCCGCCACTTATATGGGTAAAAGGCAGCTTCTCCTTGATCCATTTAACAGCATTCAGGAACTCGATGGCATAGTTGTTATGCTCCTCGATTCCGGTAGCCACCGTAAGAATATTGGGGTCGAAAATAATATCTTCGGGCGGGAAATTAACCTCTTTTGTAAGAATATCGTAAGCGCGGCGTGCAATGGTGATGCGCCGTTCGAGCGTGGTGGCCTGGCCCTCTTCGTCGAATGCCATGATCACCGTGGCGGCTCCGAATTTACGAAGCAGCGAGGCATGTTCCCTGAAGGCAAGTTCGCCCTCCTTCAGGCTGATGGAATTGACAATGGATTTTCCCTGGATGCATTTGAGTCCGGCGTGAATAACTGAGAATTTCGAGGAATCGATCATGATCGGAACCCGCGCCACATCAGGGTCTGAGGCCACCATGTTTAGGAAATTCACCATGGCTTTTTCGGCATCGAGCATCGCTTCATCCATGCTGATATCGATGACCTGGGCCCCACTTTCAACCTGCTGGCGGGCGACAGAAAGCGCCTCTTCATATTTTTCCTCCTTGATGAGGCGGGCAAATTTTCTGGAACCACTTACATTGGTTCGTTCCCCGATGTTGATAAAGTTGCTGCCATTAAACAGGGTGAGCGACTCCAGTCCGCTGAGCCTGAGTTCGTGGGTGCGTTCAGGAATGGGCCTTACACGGGCCTTCATCGCCAATTGAACAAATCCGCGGATATGTTCCGGTGTTGTCCCACAACATCCTCCCAGGATATTCACAAATGAATGATCGAGAAAATCCCTTGCATATCCGGCCATTTCAGCCGGAGACTGGTCATATTCCCCGAACTGATTGGGCAGTCCGGCGTTCGGATAAACAATGACAGGGAAGGGTGCTTTGGCCGATAATTCTTCGATATAGGGTCGCAATTCAGCAGCCCCGAGCGAACAGTTTAATCCGACAGCAAAAAGATCAAAGTGAATAACCGAATAGAGAAATGCTTCAAGGGTTTGCCCCGAAAGGGTGCGGCCACTCTGGTCTGATATGGTTACGCTTGCAATAACCGGCACATTTGTTCCGGCTTCCGCAATTCTCCGGTCATTGATTTCGTCGAAAATGGCGATCAATGCTGCTTTTGCATTCAGGGTGTCAAAAATGGTCTCCACCATCAGGATGTCAACACCTCCATCCAGCAAGCCCCTGGTCTGTTCCCGGTAAGCCTGGTAAAGGTCATCGAAGGTAACGGCCCGGTATGCCGGGTTTTGCACATCGGGCGACATGGAGGATGTTTTGCTCGTCGGCCCGATAGACCCTGCAACCCACCGTGGTTTTTTTGAATCCCGCGCCGTGAAGCTGTCAGCGGCTTCTTTGGCAAGCTTTGCAGCAGTATAATTCAACTCATAGGCCAGATCCTCCAGATGATAATCTGACAGAGAGATCCGGTTGGAATTAAAGGTATCCGTTTCAATGATGTCAGCTCCCGCTTCGAGGTAGGCCTCATGAATTTCGCGGATCACATGGGGTTGTGTAATGGTAAGCAGATCGTTGTTCCCCTTGAGGTTGTAAGGAAAATTTTTGAATCGTTCACCCCTGTAGGCGGCTTCATCCAGCTGGTATCGCTGAACCATCGTTCCCATGGCGCCATCAAGGACAAGGACGCGGGATTTGATTGCCTGATATATTTTGTTTCTCATTGTAGCAAGGTGATATTTTTCATTGGCATTTAATAAGCCACGACCAGCATATAATTTCCTGTTTTCTCATAAAATAATTCATACGACTGATGTATGCCGTTATACGTAAGGGTCGCCTTACACGATCTGTTTGTGGTGCAAAGGTACTCAAATGGATGAATATGAATATCGCGCCTGAAATCCAGCTCAGGTTTTCCGATCAATTTATAGAGCGCCTCCTTGCCGCACCAATATATATATAGGTGTTCAAGACGGTTTTGTGCCGAGATCGATGCGAGTTCCCCTGGCAGCATGAATCGTTCTTTCACCCGTTCGATACGATCCTTCAGCTGTTCAATGTCAATCCCGACTGGAAATTTATCACTGCAAACCGCGGCGGCATATTCTCCCGCATGGGATACTGAAATGTAGTGGCTTCCTGAGTTCAGGCATGGCTTCCCGAAATCATCATAATAAACTTCTGATGAATGTGGGGCCAGGAGCAATTGCAGGAGGGCCCGATAAGCCAGCCAGTGGCGTTTACGCAGGTCATGGCTGAATGAATCATACAGGTGTTGCTCAGATTCATTCAGATGAACAAGGGAACGCAGTTCACCGGAACCCTCTGTGATATGCCAGATTCCGGCCCGAATCCCGTCTGAAAGATGAATCTCCCGAATGAAGGGCATGTTTACCGTGTTGGAGGATTATGTGTTGCAGGCAAAAATACGACATAATCCCATCCTGATATTGAAAAATATCTTACTTTTGCAGACCAAATAACGTAACTGATACTATACATGGAAAACCTCGCATTATCCGCCAACATGAAATATAAGGTAGCCGATATGTCCCTTGCTGAATGGGGCCGCAAAGAAATTGAAATCGCTGAAAAAGAGATGCCGGGATTGATGGCCATCCGTAAGAAGCATGCTGTTGAAAAACCCCTGAAAGGTGCACGCATCAGCGGCTCTCTGCACATGACCATCCAAACGGCCGTGCTGATTGAGACGCTGATCGAACTGGGCGCTGATGTGCGCTGGGCCAGTTGCAATATATTTTCCACCCAGGATCACGCCGCCTCTGCCATTGCGGCGAAAGGCATCCCCGTTTTTGCCTGGAAAGGAGAAACACTCGATGAATATTGGTGGTGTACACATATGGCCTTGAGTTTTCCGGGAGGAAAGGGGCCAAACCTCATCGTGGATGATGGCGGAGATGCCACCATGATGATCCACAAAGGCTTTGAAATTGAAAAGAATCCTGAATTGCTGAAAGACGGAACCGAAAATGCCGATGAAAAAGCATTCATGAAGCAGTTGCAGGAGATCTATATTGAGGATAAAACCAGGTGGCATCGCACGGTTGCTGAATGGAAAGGGGTTTCTGAAGAGACCACCACCGGTGTTCACCGGCTTTACCAGATGAAGGAAAAGGGCGCTTTGCTCGTACCTGCCATCAATGTAAATGATTCAGTGACAAAGTCGAAATTTGACAACCTTTACGGTTGCCGCGAATCGCTGGCCGATGGCATAAAACGTGCCACCGATGTGATGATTGCCGGTAAAGTCGTTGTGGTACTTGGTTATGGCGATGTCGGAAAAGGGTGTGCCCATTCAATGCGCTCCTATGGCGCCCGCGTCATTGTCACGGAGATCGATCCCATTTGTGCCCTGCAGGCTGCCATGGAAGGGTTCCAGGTTACCAATCTTGAGGATGCCCTCAGCGAAGGAAATATTTATGTCACCACAACCGGAAATAAAGATGTCATCACGGCTGACCATCTGTCGAGGATGAAGGATCAAACCATTGTTTGCAACATCGGCCATTTCGATAACGAGATCCAGGTTGAACAGTTGACCAACTGGCCCGGGATTCAAAGGATCAACATCAAGCCCCAGGTTGATAAGTACCTCTATCCTGATGGAAAAGCCATTTATCTGCTGGCCGAAGGCCGCCTGGTTAACCTCGGATGTGCTACCGGGCACCCTTCATTTGTAATGTCGAACTCCTTTACCAACCAAACCCTGGCCCAACTCGATCTCTGGCAGCACAATTACGAAGTGAATGTGTACCGTTTGCCCAAACGGCTTGACGAAGAGGTAGCACGATTACACCTGGAGCAAATCGGGGTAAAACTGACCAAACTCACGCAGGAACAGGCTGATTATCTGAATGTCAATCCCGACGGTCCCTATAAGCCGGAACATTACAGATACTAAGAGAATGACCAATGACCAATGACCAATGACCAATGATCATTTCTAACAGGGCTTATCTAGTTGGTTATATACAACAGGTTTCCGTCGTACATGGTCTGATATTGCTTTAACGGAAAATGGGAGGGACCTTCAAATGGGGTTCCGTCAGTCATGATGAATTTTGATCCGCAGATGGGGCAGACACAGGTGATCTCAGAATCCTCGACCTTAACCTGTGCTCCGGTAATGAGCGGATCATAAGGACAAGCCCGCTCGTAGGCAACAAACTCATTAACCGATATACGGAATATAAGTATTCCATTGTAGCCGCCATACACTGTTTCCCACCCGTTTACAGCATTGAGATGAATGTACTGCGTTCCGTTTGGGTTCAGGCTGAAATTTACAACCATATAAGGAATTTCAGTCTGTTGCTCCTCTTTTTTACAGGATGCAGAAAGAAAAAAAAGGATTCCCATTGTCAGGAGAACCTTTAAAGGAGTGCAGAAAATAGGTGGTAACATCATACAAAATTGGTCATAATAACGTTACTATGTATAAAAAAAGTATATTTTTACACACTATTTTTGAAAGAATCAAATGATATTCAGGCGAATGATTATCAATAAAAAACGGATTCTGGCCATATGGATTATCGCTTTCTTTCCGATGTTAATTTCCTTTGCTCCACCGCAGGAGGCCCGGGTGAATCAGAAAAAGATAGAACGGGAACGGGCGAAAAAGGGAAAAGAGGCGAAAAGGCAATATGACAAGGCTGTGAAGCAGCACCATAACATGCAATCCAAGACAACCAAAGCGAGGATGAAGCAGACTAAAAAAGAATCTAAAAGCGCTACGCCGATTAAACGTTGATTATTTCAATTTGACCTCCTCTTTATTACTGTTTACCGATCGTCTGAAACGGTTCGTACAAAAGAGGATGAACTAATTTAGAATGGATATATATTTGAATAGGGATTCAAATATTTTTTAATTCTGTTTTAAATAATTACTATTTTTACGGCCTTTAAATTCAAAGCGCATTGATAATCTAACATAAAATTGTATGGTATGTTAAGAAATTTACTATTGACTGTTGGTTTTGTACTGGCAACAAGTTTGCTGGTATTTTCACAAACCGGATCCGGAACCCTCAAAGGAAAAATCGTTGACAAGGCTACCAAAGAGCCGATCTCCTTTGCCAATATTGTTGTTGAAGTAGGAGGCGTTCAGGTTGGTGGGTCTACATCCGATTTTGATGGAAACTTCCAGATCAAACCGGTCCCGCCGGGAAGAGTGGATTTAAAAGCCAGCTTTGTCGGGTATAAGCCCTATATGGTCAAGGGCGTTGTCATTTATGGCGATAAAATTACCTTCCAGGACCTTCAGCTGGAAACAGCCACCACAACCCTCCAGGAAATTGAGGTGGTCGAATACAAAGTCCCGCTGATTTCCAAGGACCAGACTACTACAGGCGGTACCGTTACCTCTGAGGAAATTTCGAAAATGGCCAACAAATCGGCTACCGCTGTTGCTACAACCGTAGGCGGTGTTACCACCGACGCCAATGGAGGGATCTCCAGTATGCGCGGTGCGCGTGCATCCGGTACGGTTTATTACATTGATGGCATGCGTGTTACAGGTAGCCAGGCCTTGCCCCAAAGCGCCATTGAACAGGTTGAGGTAATCCTCGGAGGAACTCCCGCCGCATACGGTGATGCTACGGGTGGTATTATCAATGTAACCACCAAAGGCCCTTCCAAAGAATTTTCGGGTGGCGTTGATCTCCAAACCTCCCAGTATCTCGATGCGTTTGGATATAACCGTTTGGGATTAAATTTCACGGGACCCCTGGTTTCGAAAAAAGATACCGTACGTGGAATCAAAACCCCGATCATGGGCTTCTTTATTGCAGGTGACCTGATTTATCAGAAGGACGGCGCTCCGGCAGCTTTTTCGAATTATAAAGTGGCCGATGACATTGTTGAAGATTTAAAAGTGAGACCCCTTCGCCTTTACGGACAAAACAATTCTGTCTTTTACAATACAGAGTTCCTGACCTTCAATCAAATGGAAAAAACCAAAAGCACCCTCAATTCTGCAGGAACCACGATCAACGTTTCAGGAAAACTCGATTTTCGCGTTACACCCACCATCAACATATCTGTTGGCGGTACGTTTGCATGGTATGACAGCCGTAATTTCAATTTCGCCAATTCGCTGATGAACTGGGAAAACAATTCACATTCCAATGGCTATACCTGGCGCGTTAACGGCCGCTTTACCCAGCGGTTCCCAACATCCTCCGAAAGTAAAAGTTTTGTAAAAAATATCTATTATTCTCTTGGCGCCGACTTTACGCGCAGCTTTAACAAGACCGAAGATGCCCAGCATAAGAATAACTTTTTCCAATATGGCTACATCGGCAGTTTTGCAACCCATACCATCCGGGCCTATACCCCAACCATGGCCTACGACTCCGTATTAAAGCAGTGGGCCCACCTACAGAATGGCACCCGCGATACCATCGTGCTTTTCAACGGATCTACGCTGAATCCTGAAGCGACAAACTGGGCCAATCAATATTTTAGTTTATATGATGATCCGACCGGTCATTACGAGAATATCGATGAAATCATCTCCGGAAGAGGCCTTATCAATGGGATGGAGCCGACAGGCGCTTACGGAATTTTCGCTGTTCCCGGCAACAGACCCAATGGCTACAACGAAAACACCAGTGATCAGATTGCTGTGAATGCTTCGTTTGCAGCGGACTTTGGCAATCATGAAATCCAGTTGGGCCTTCAGTATCAGCAAAGAAAAAGTTCTGCCTATGGCATTGTGGGTACGCGACTCTGGGAGGCCATGCGCGGATACACCAACGCCCAACTGCGTGACCTCGATCTTTCTAATCCGGAACCAGTGTACAGAGACAATGTATTTATGGATACCATTAATTACAACCGTAAATACGTTGGAACCCTGCAGCGTAATTTTGATGTCAACCTGCGTAATAAACTGGGGCTGGCAACAAATGGAACAGAATGGATTGACCTGGATTCTTATGATTTTTCCAAAAATTCAATCAACTATTACGATAACCAAATGCAACTTCACACCGTTTCACCTGGTGGAACATTGCTGACCATCGATATGTTCAATGCAGATGAGTTGCTTGCAAACGGAGACCCGCTTGTAGGCTATTCCGGATACGATTATATGGGAAATAAATTAAACGGCAACCCGAGTTTTGATGATTTCTTCAATGCAAAGGATGCCAACGGAAATTATACCCGTCCCATCGCCGCATATCAGCCCATCTATCTTGCTGGTTATATCCAGGACAAATTTGCCTTTAAAGATCTCATCTTCAACATCGGGGTCCGTGTCGACCGCTTCGATGCCAACCAGATGGTACTTAAAGATCCCTATCTGTTCTATCCTGCCAAGACGGTAGGAGAGGTGACCCAGATGAATGGGCAGAAAATCAACCACCCCTCCGGAATGGGCAGCGATTATGTTGTTTATGTTGACGATGCCAACAATCCGGGTTCCATCACCGGTTATCGCACCAACAATGTATGGTACAATGCAGAGGGAAGTCCGATTTCTGACCCTGTTCGTACCCTTGACCGTGGAAACGGGGTGCAACCTTACCTTGTTGATCCATCGAATAAAACCATCACCCCGGGTGTGTTTAAGGATTATGACCCGCAAACCAACTGGATGCCCCGTATCTCTTTCTCCTTCCCGATTTCAGATGATGCCTTGTTTTATGCCCACTATGATATTTTAACCCAGCGGCCATCCTCTGCCGAGGTACAGATTGACCCCATTGGTTATTATTACATCGGTGTAACCGGCGCATCGGGAACCATCAATAACCCTGCCTTGAAGCCGGAGAAAACCATCGATTATGAATTGGGATTCCAGCAGAAGATCAACAACGCCTCTTCACTGAAACTTTCGGTATTTTATCGTGAAATGCGCGATCAGATTCAACAGTACCGGTTGAGCGGCGCCTATCCCAAAACCTATTACTCATTCACCAACATCGACTTTGGAACGGTCAAAGGCTTAACGTTGACCTACGATTTACGTCGTTCAGGCAATGCCCGCGTACGGTTCAACTATACCTTGCAGTTTGCCGATGGCACAGGTTCCGATCCCAATGCCTCTCAAACCATCATCCGCTCCGATCAACCAAACCTGCGTACCCTCAACCCTTTGAATTTTGACCGCCGTCACCAGTTCAATATCAGTTTGGACTATCGTTGGGGAAGCGGAAAAGATTATAACGGCCCGGTAATCAACCGCAAGAAAAGTGGAAAAGCGCCTGTTCAATTCCTCTCCAACTTTGGAGCCAACGTCACCGTGACGGGGGGATCAGGCACACCCTATACCAAAACAAGCAAAATTCTGCCTTACGGCGCCATGGGCCCGATCAAAGGAAGCATCAACGGAGCCCGCCTTCCGTGGCAATTCCTTATCAATGCCTCTGTTGACAAGGACTTTAATTTTGCACTCAACAAAAAGAAGTACGGAACCATCAATGTATATATTGAATTCTCAAACCTGTTAAATACGATGAATGTTACAGCCGTTTATCCGGCAACAGGATCAGCCAGTGATGACGGCTATCTCTCCGCTCCGGAATGGCAGAATGCCATCAGCCAGCAGGTGAATCCGCAATCCTATAGCGAATTATATACGATCAACATGAATAACCCGTATCGTTATAGTTCACCGCGGACCATCCGTTTAGGGGTTAAATTTAATTTCTAATGTTTGACAAGGAAAATGAGAAGAAACACCGGTATGTTAAAAAATAATGCAACTATGAAAAATATACTTCGCTTTTTAGTGATTGCACTCTGTTGTCTGATGGGTACAAATGGTCTCCTGGCAGAGGAAGTTCACAAGGTGGGTGGCACCAAAAGTACCAACACAATCAAAGAAACGGCTGCGGGTTGTGCTTCGGGTTCAAGTTCCAAAACACTTGATGTCAATAACGTCAGGGCCATTGTTTATTCTTATGGGAACGGATGGTTTCTGGAGAATGCCGAATATGAAATACCGAAAGGGTCAAAAAAGATGTCCATGTTTTCTTTTTCCCTGTGGATCGGAGGCGTTGATGTCAACAACAACCTGAAACTTGCTGCTTATCGTTATGGGCAGGGAACAGGAAATCCCTCCCACGTGAAAAACGATTACTGGCCCGGACCCCTCACCGTGGATGGAACCGCAGCCATTGATGCAGAAACCTGTACAGCATATGATAAACTTTTCCCCATTACCCGTATGGAAGTTCAGGAATTTCTGGCATGGTGGGAAAACCCGGTCGAATATCCTGACTACACCATCCCAAAATCAATCACTGACTGGCCGGCACACGGGAACAAAAGCAAAGGACAGGCATTCTACCTTGCCCCCTTTATGGATGTGAATGGAGATGGGATCTATGATCCCAAACAGGGAGATTATCCCTATTATGACTTTGCCAATAAACTGTGTCCGAAAAACCTGAAACCGGGAGAACGCATTACCCGCGCTAAAATTAAAAACGGAGGAGCTGCTGATACCATGGGGATCCTGGTCGATCAGGTGCTTAAAGGCGATCAGACCCTCTGGAGCGTTTACAATGACAAAGGCAATTATCACTCTGAAACTACAGGTGAACCCATCGGGATGGAAATTCGTGCACAATATTTTGCATTTGCCACGAACGACGAAATCAACAACATGACATTTTACTCGTATGAGCTGATCAACCGTTCTACCTATACATTGACCGGAACCTATTTCAGCCAGTGGGTTGACCCCGATTTGGGCTATGCAAATGATGACTTTGTTGGCTGTGATGTGGGCCGCGGATTGGGCTATTGTTACAATGGAACGCCCATCGACGGTACAGGTCAGAGCTGGGCTTATGGTGCCCATCCTCCTGCTGTCGGAGTCGACTTCTTCCAGGGCCCCTACATGGATCCCGATGGATATGACAATCCCTCGTTCAAGGGAAGCAGCCTGAAAGGACCAACGTTTGCAGGAAGCTGCGCCATTGTTGGTCAGGATGGTGCCAAAATAAAAATGGGATATGGTCCGGGTGGCCTGGATTCAGCCGATTTCATTGTTCGGGCTGAGGCTATCAATGGGGTTAACTTTGGCGATGGAATAATTGATAACGAGCGGTTTGGTATGCGCAGGTTTGTGTATCATGATAATACCGGCGGGGCCAGTGGAAGTTATATGACTGACCCGCAATATGCCCCTGAATACTACCTTTTTCTGAGAGGAATCTGGAAAGATAATGCACGGATGATTTATGGAGGAAATGCCCATGCAAATCCTGGTGGAGGTTTCGGACCTGAATGTGACTTTATGTTTCCTGATTTGACCGACATATGCGACTGGGGAACCAAAGGGCAGCCGCCCAACGGTCCCAAGAAATGGACCGAAGGCATTGCCGGTAACAATCCATATGACCGCCGTTTTATGCAGTCTGCAGGCCCCTTTACATTACAGCCTGGCGCATGTAACTATATCACAGTGGGTATTCCCTGGGCACGCTCAATTTCCGGAACCCCCGAAGAATCGGTCAATTTACTTAAGATCGTTGATGACAAGGCACAAAATCTATTTGACAACTGTTTCGCTGTGTTGAATGGCCCGAATGCCCCCGATATGACCATTGAAGAGATGGACAAGCAGTTGATTATCTATTTGTCAAACCGGAAGACCAACGATGCCGGTAACAATTATGGTGAAAAATACCAGGAATTTGATCCGAATATTCCGAATCCTGAAGGACAATCACCACGCAATGACTCGTTGTATCATTTTGAAGGATACCAGATCTTCCAGTTAAAGGATGCCACGGTTTCTGCAGCCGATATTGACGATGCTACCAAAGCACGTCTGGTCGCCCAATGTGATGTTCAGAATGGCGTAACCAAACTGGTGAACTGGAAATATGACCAGAATCTGGGTGGAAACGTTGGTATACTCGAAGTGGACGGAGCAGACAAAGGTGTCCGTCATTCATTCGTATTTACCAAGGACATGTTTGCCACCGGTGATGACCGCCTGATAAACCATAAACAATATTATTATGTTACGGTGGCTTATGCCTATAATCAATATAAAAAGTATGTTCAAACCGACCCGACGGCCCTGGATGGTCAGAAGACCCCGTACCTGCGAGGCCGCAGCAACATCAAGGCCTATACCGCAATTCCGCATATCCCGCTGGCCGTAGTGCCGAATTCGGCTTATGGTCAGGGTCCGGTGATTACCCGTATTCAGGGTCAGGGAAATGGAGGAATGATCATCGATCTTTCTGAAGCATCCCTTCAGGATGTTCTTTCTAAACCACTTCTGGATACAGCGGTAACCAAGATGGGCGATCCGGATTATCCGATTGTCTACAAACCAACCTATGTGGTATCCAGGGGCCCCTTGAATGTAAAGGTGATTGACCCATTGAACGTGGTCGGTGGAGAGTATACTGTGAAATTCGATTCAATGGTCAATGTTAGCTCCAATAACCCATTTACCAATACCAGGAAAATTCAATTTGGAAAATGGACCCTGATCAACAACAAAACCGGAGTTACTTACCGTTCTGATACAACCACCATTTATCAATATGAGCAAACATTCCTCGATCTGGGTATTGCTCTGACTATCATGCAGGTCCCCAATGCCGGTGACTCAATGCGGGGCTCCATTATGGCGGATAACGGATTACTCTATGCTTCCCCTCCCATTTATGAAGACAGTACAAGGATGTGGTTAAACGGTGTGCAAGATAGCGACCTTCCGGAATCTCCTGAAAACTGGATACGATCAGGAACCTATAAGGGATCTGATGCCCGTTATTATGACTGGGATATGTCAACCAATGGAAATTTAGGCAGACCCGTTGATCCCAATAAGAACTTCCAGAAAATTCAAACAGGAACCTGGGCTCCTTATTGTCTTACAGCATCCCGGCTCTTCACGCAGGATGGGTTGACTCCCGGCCCGCCATCTGGTGGTCAGATAGTGGCTGGCCCTGCGTTTTCACAAATATCCAGAACACGGGCCAACCTGACAAACCTTGCCAGTGTTGACATTGTAATTACGCCCGAAAAGAAGAATTGGACCCGGTGTGTGGTTATTGAAATGGGGACGGATTCTAAACTAAACCAAGGTGGTGCAAGGCTTTACGGTTTTCGAAAAGCGCCATCCGTTAACGTGGATGGAGATACCGGGATAATTAGCATGGATCCGATGTATAACTCGGCCTACATCAGCGATACCGGAATGGGCTGGTTCCCCGGGTATGCAATAAACCTTGAAACTGGAGAGCGTTTAAACATTATGTTTGGTGAAAACTCGTGGCTTGTTGCCGACAACGGTCGTGACATGTTATGGAACCCTTCGAGCCGCATATATGACCTGTCAAATATTCCTGTATTTGGAGGACAGCATTATGTATATGTCATGAATCACTATTCGTATTCGGCTCCGGATCCGGTGCTTGAATTTCCGGCCTATGATGGATGTGCGTTTCTCAAGTCGCAGTTACCGAAAAACAATGCATTCAAAGGCTATCTGTTCGGAACGTCTATGTATGTGAACATTCCATTGTCTGTACCAGGGCAACAATGGTTAAGCAATGCGGTTACAACCAAAATCCGCATCTCAAAGCCCTATAAACGCTATTATTCGACGCCGATGCCAAGTGGATCGAAGGATACCCTGAATCGCAACTATCCTGTGTATCTGTTTAATACGAACTCCATTTCAACATCGAAAAATATCACGGAGAAGGAGACGACTGATCTCGACCTCATCAATGTGGTACCCAATCCATATTATGCTTACGATGATTACGAACGAAATCAGCTCGATAACCGTATTAAGATCGTGAATTTGCCAACCAAGTGTACTGTCACTATTTTTGATATGAGTGGAACGATGATCCGACAGTTTAATGTCGACAAATCGGGGATCCCGCAACCACGCTCTTCAACCGCTGGTCTCAATACCGATGCAAAGACCTCGATCGACTGGGATTTGAAAAATTTTGCCGGCATACCCATCGCTGGCGGAGTTTATCTGATCCACGTAAAGGCTGAGGGTCTGGGCGAGCGTACCATCAAATGGTTCGGAATACTGCGGCCTGTTGACTTGAATTCATTGTAATGGCATTTACGGTTTATCATATGAAAACAACAATAAATTTCAGGATTATGAAAAATATATATAGCTGTTTGGTTGCAATATTCTTCATGGGGTTGATGTTAATTCCCCTCGATAAGGTGACAGCTGGAAACAAAGACCGTTCTGGTCAGGCGGGCGCTTCAGAACTGCTGATTAATCCCTGGGCAAGCAGCTCGGGGTGGGGATCGGTGGGCACCTCCTGCACACAAGGGCTGGAGGCTTTGTACACGAATGTTGGAGGAACGGCATTTACCAAAGGGACCGAGATCATTTTCTCTTACACAAACTGGCTGAAAGGATCAGGGATTAATATTATGGCCTTTGGATTAAGCCAGAAACTGGGTCAGAATGGAGGTGTGCTCACCGCCGCGGTGATGTCAATGAGCTTCGGTGATATTCAGGTTACTACGACCAATTCCCCGGAACCAATACAGGGAACCTTCAGTCCGAGTTACATGAATATCAATCTTGCTTACTCCAAAGCCTTTTCAAACAGCATATATGGCGGTATTGCGATAAAACTGATTACCGAAACAATTTCAGATGCAACGGCAACCGGACTTGCGATTGACGCTGGTATTCAATATGTAACTGGTGAAAAGGATCAGGTCAAATTTGGTATCGCCCTTAAAAATGTGGGTGCGCCCATGCATTTCAGCGGAGATGGTTTGTCCTTCCGGGGAGTTATTCCGGGACATGGAAACGACAATGACCAGTTTACCGTTGAGCAACGTTCAGCCAAGTATGAACTGCCGGCTACGCTTCGCATTGGGGCCTCCTATGATTTTCTGATCGGCGATATGCACCGCATTACCCTTGCCGGAAATTTTACTTCAAACTCTTTTACCAAAGATCAGTTTACCCTCGGGCTGGAATATGCACTGAAGTATTATCTGCAACTCCGGGCTGGTTACACCTATCAGGGTGGAATGTTCAATTCTGACGTAGCTGAACGCGGAACTGTATTTACCGGACCCAGCGCCGGGTTTACCGTTTCCGTTCCATTTAACAAAGAAAAGGGTTCAGGCATTGGCATCGACTACTCATACCGTGCAACAAATCCTTTCCAGGGAACACATAGTGTTGGTATTAAACTCAACTTTTAGTCGTTCGGTTTAAAGTTTCATTAACTTCGTTTCTTTAAGCAAAAGGACCCTGTACAGGGTCTTTTGCCTTATTATAAAATCAAATAATATCTGAAATGGCGGAATTAAAATATTATACTCCCGAAGGTTTAGAAAAACTCAGGGAAGATCTGCATCACCTCACCACCGTTGAGCGTCCTTCGATTTCGCGTCAGATCGCCGAAGCCAGAGATAAAGGGGATTTATCTGAAAATGCTGAATATGCCGCAGCAAAAGAGGCTCAATCAATGCTTGAATTGAAAATTTCAAAATTACAGGAGGTAGTTGGCAATGCGCGGCTTATTGACGAACGGCGCCTTGACAATTCCAAAATTTTAATCTTCTCTACGGTAAAATTGAAAAATTCCATGAACGGAGCTGTGGTTACCTACACCCTGGTGCCCGAAAATGAAGCAAATATTAAAAATGGTAAACTATCGGTCAGCTCTCCCATTGCAAAGGGATTGCTTGGAAAGAGCATTGGCGAAACTGTGGAAATTACGGTCCCTGCCGGAAAAATCACGTTCGAAATTGTTGAGATAACAAGACAAAACGTATAGTGTATGGCGTCCATTTTTACCAAAATCGTAAACAAAGAAATTCCCTGCTACAAGGTAGCAGAAGATGAAAATTACCTGGCTTTTTTAGATATCAATCCGTTGCAGGAGGGGCACACCCTGGTAATTCCAAAAAAAGAGATCAACTACATTTTTGATGTAGACGATGAACTTCATGCCGGGTTATGGAATTTTGCCAAAATGACCGCCAGGGCCATCGAAAAGGTCATACCCTGTCAGCGCATCGGGATTACCGTGATAGGCCTCGAAGTCCCTCACGCACATATTCATCTTATCCCGCTGAAAACCATGTACGACATGGATTTTCGTAAACCCAAACTTTCCTTCACCCCCGAAGAGCTCAACGCAGTTGCAGAAAAAATAGCCGCCGCAATCGAGAAATAACCGTCATTGGTCATTGGTCATTGGTCATTGGTCATTGGTCATTCGTCAATAGGCTCTCACATTCCTTCCCTCAATATAATTGATGAAGGCCCGGTTTACGACCTTGTTACCGCCTGGGGTGGGATAATTTCCTGTAAAGTACCAATCCCCCTTGTTGTTGGGAATCGCTTCATGCAGGTCGGCTATGGTTTGATAGACGATTTGAACGGTGGCATTGCATGATGCCGGGGTAAGCAGTTCTGAGATCTTTCCGGAAATCTGTTCCGCCGTAAACGGCCTGTAAATTTCCTTTACATGGTTGAGGATCTTTTCTTTCGGAAATTTTTCCTGGGCTTTCGATTTTATATAAACCTCATTGATGATGTTTTCCTGGTGGGTATCCTTCAGCAGTTCGATGACCGCCTTGAAGGCAATGAAGTCGGTAATCTTGGCCATGTCGATGCCGTAACAATCAGGATACCTGATTTGCGGGGCAGAGGAGGCAATGACAATTTTCCGGGGCCCAAGCCTGTCAAGAATACGAAGAATGCTTTGTTTCAGGGTAGTTCCCCTGACAATGGAGTCATCGAGCACAACAAGGTTATCAATCCCTCTGCGGATACTGCCATAGGTGATGTCATAAACGTGGGCTGCCAGATCGTCACGCTGAGAATCCTGGGTGATGAAGGTTCGCAGCTTCATATCTTTAACAGCCACTTTTTCAGTTCTTGGTTTAAGCTGAAAGATGGTATTAAGCTTTTCGTGCGTGAGGGATGTGCCAGCATCAAGAATCCTGTCGATTTTTATTTTGTCGCAAAAAAGATTCATCTCCTCAATCAGTCCGTAATAGGCATCAATGGCTGTATTTGGGATATAGGAAAAAACGGTGTTTTCAACATCGTGGTCGATGGACTTAAGAATGGCAGGGGTCAGAAATTTTCCCAGCATTTTTCGTTCACGGTAAATCTCCTTATCGGTCCCCCGCGAGAAATAGATGCGTTCAAATGAACAGGGTTTCTTTTCCAGGGGCTTGCTGAACTCCTTCTCGGCAACCCGACCATCTTTCTTGATAACCAGCGTATGCCCGGGCTGCAGTTCATGGATGGTATCAAACGAGACATTTAATGCAGTTTGTATGACAGGGCGCTCTGAAGTCACCACTACAATCTCTTCGTCTTTATAATAATAGGCCGGCCGGATGCCTGACGGATCACGCATTACGAAGGCATCACCGTGGCCGAACATGCCGGCAATCACATAGCCGCCATCCCATGTTTGGGCAGCTCTCCGAAGGATCTTCTGAACATTCAGATGCTTTGCTATCTGGAAGGTAATCTCACGTTTTGGAAATCCCTTCTTCTTGAATTTTTGGTATAACTCTTCGTTTTCCTCATCCAGGAAATGTCCCATCTTTTCAAGGATGGTGATCGTATCGCTGGTTTCGACCGGGTATTGGCCCAAATCAATCAGTTTTTCGAAAAGCTCATCCACATTGGTAAGGTTGAAATTGCCCGCGAGAACAAGATTTTTGGTCATCCAGTTGTTTTCCCTCACAAAGGGATGAATGTTGAGAATGCTGTTTTTCCCAAAGGTGCCGTAGCGGAGATGACCGAGGTACAGCTCCCCAAGCATCTCCACCTTATGCTTCAGCCACTGAACATCATTGAGCCGCTGCGGATGGAGCTCTTCGATTTCCTTCACCGAAGTGCTCACCTTACTGAAAATGTCCTGAATAGGGGCATTTGCGACGGAGCGGATGCGGTTGATGAATTTGTTGCCGGGTTCCAGGTCAAATTTGATGCTTGCGATTCCGGCACCATCCTGCCCCCGGTTATGCTGCTTTTGCATCAGGAGGTGCAGTTTATTCAGGCCATAAAAAGCTGTTCCGTATTTGGCCAGATAGAATTCGAGCGGTTTTAGAAGGCGGACCAGGGCTATGCCGCACTCATGATGGATGGAGTCGCTCATTGGGTCAGTTTTATTAGGGCACAAAGGTACAAATTATTAGCGATACCTTGTTTAGCTGCTCAAAGCAGCGTATTTTTGAAGGATGTCCAATAAATCAATCATCCAGCCGATTGAACCATCAGATTTCCTGAAGGAGTCGGCCCTTTCCCCGGTGATCGATGTGCGCTCTCCGGGTGAATTTGCCCAGGGCCATGTTCCAGGAGCAACAAATATTCCTCTATTCACTGATGCGGAGCGGGCCATGGTGGGAACCCTTTATGTGCAGATGGGAAGGGAAGAGGCCATTCTGAAGGGGTTGGACTTCGCTTTGCCCAAAACGGAATGGTACATTGCCTCTTTAGGCAAGGTTTTACATCAGGGCAGGATTTTACTCCACTGCTGGAGAGGAGGAATGCGAAGCGCAGCCATGGCTGAATTATTCAGCAAGGCCGGATATGAGGTGGCCCTACTAAATGGCGGGTACAAGGCATACCGGCGGTTCATACGGGAGGAGCTTGCCAGACCGGCACGCATCATCGTTGTGGGCGGTTATACAGGCAGTGGAAAAACGGAACTTTTGAAAGCGATTGCGTCGATGGGGGAGCAGGTGGTTGATCTGGAAGCGTTGGCATGTCACAAAGGATCATCGTTCGGGGCATTGGGACAACCTGCTCAACCTGACAATGAGCAATTTGAAAATAATTTGTATGCCAGATGGTCGAAACTTGATCCTGCCCGTATCGTTTGGGTTGAAGATGAGAGCCGGATGATCGGACGGATCACCATGCCCGACCCTGTTGTGGAACACATCAACAATGGCATGCTGATCAGGGTTGAATTGGACCTGCCAATCCGCATTGAACGTTTGGTTAAGGAGTATGCCGGGTATGACCGCCAGCTTCTTTCAGATGCTATCTCGCGCATAAGCGAACGTCTGGGAGGTACACGAACCCATGATGCAATGATCGCCCTTGAAAACAAACAGTTTGATGTGGTCGCAGCGATTGTGCTGGCCTATTATGATCAGGCTTACCTGTTTTCGATGAACCGCCGAAAGAGCAAAAGTGTATACGATATTCAGATTTCGGGAAGGAATATGGACGTTGATGCGGCCAGAATCGTTGACTTTGTGTATAAAACCCTTGGAAATGGAACCAATCTACCTTGATTATAATGCAACAACCCCGCTTGATCCCCGGGTGATTGAGGCCATACGACCTTACCTTGAGCGCTACTTTGGCAACCCGTCAAGTATCCATTCCTTTGGCATTCAATCAAAAATTGCAGTTGAAAACGCCAGGAAACAGATGGCCTCTCTGTTGAATGCCCACAGTGATGAAATCATTTTTACCAGTGGAGGAACGGAGTCAAACAATTTCGCCCTTAAAGGAATTGCCTTTTCAAAACGTAAAAAAGGAGACCACATCATCACAACCTCCACTGAGCATCCTGCAGTGACGGAGGTTTGTCATTATCTGGAACGTGAGGGCTTCAACATCACATGGCTTCCGGTTGATGAGACTGGTTTGGTCGATCCGGCTGAGGTTGCCAAGGCCATTACCCCAAAAACAATCCTGATATCGGTGATGCATGCCAACAATGAAACCGGAACCATCCAGCCGATTGAAGAGATCGGAAAGCTGGCCCGCGCAAAGGGAATTTTGTTCCATTCGGATGCGGCCCAATCGATCGGAAAAATTCCTGTGGATGTCATGAAGCTGCATGTTGACCTGCTTTCGGTCGCAGGTCATAAATTATATGCTCCGAAAGGGGTGGGGGCGCTTTATATTCGCCGTGGAGTACAAATCGAAAAGCTGATTCATGGCGCTGATCATGAATCGAACCTCAGGGCGGGCACTGAAAATGTGATGGAAATCGTTGGACTTGGTGCAGCAGCACACCTGATTACGAATGAAACTCAGCATCCGCCATCCTTTCTCCGACCTCCAACATCAGAAATCTGCGCGCTCCGCGACATGCTTTACGAAGGAATCCGTGCATCCATTCCGGAAATCCGGCTGAACGGCCATCCCGAATTGCGGTTACCAAACACCTTGAGCATTGGTTTTCCCGGAGTTGAAGCGGCCTTGATGCTTGGAGAGATGAAGGGGGTCGCAGCATCTGCCGGAGCGGCCTGCCATGCCGATCAGGTTGAAGTTTCCGGGGTTCTTATGGCCATGCATGTCCCGATGGAATTTGCCATGGGTACCATCCGGTTCTCTTTGGGCAGGATGACCACACAGGAAGAAATAGAGGCGGCTATTCCCATGGTGGTGAAGGCTTACCAGAGTTCAAAAGGGGATTTCACGCGTCATTCGTCACGCGTCACGCGTCATTCTGATATCCGTCTCACCGAATACACCCATGCCCTGGGTTGTGCCTGTAAGATCAGACCTCAGCTACTCGAAAAGATTCTCAATTCAATCCCCGTAAAAATAAATCCTGCAATTCTTGTAGGCCATGAAACATCAGATGATGCAGCCGTTTATTTTTTAGATACAGAGCGGGCCATTGTTCAAACGGTCGATTTCATCCCGCCGGTGGTTGATGACCCCTATATGTATGGGGCGATTGCTGCGGCCAATTCGTTAAGCGATGTGTATGCCATGGGAGGAACCCCCCTTTTTGCCCTCAGCATTGTGGGGTTCCCCGACCAGAAGTTGCCCATCGAAGTATTGGAACAAATCCTGAAGGGGGCAAATGACAAAGTCGCTGAAGCCGGGATTCAGGTAATCGGAGGACACAGTGTTGAAGACCCTGAACCAAAATTCGGTCTGGTCGTAACAGGACTGGTCAATCCGGGAAAAATCTTGCGGAATTCAACAGCAAAACCAGGAGATGCCTTAATACTTACCAAGCCGCTCGGCACGGGGATCATCACCACGGCGATCAAGCGCGGTTTGGCCAGTGATGCCACGGTTACCAGGGTCATGAATGTGATGGCTGAACTCAACCGGGTTCCGGCGGAGACCATGGCAGGTTTTGCGGTCAATGCCTGTACCGATGTCACAGGTTTTGGACTGCTGGGCCATTTGAAAGAGATGGTGTTCGGAGCAGGCCTTCATGCAAATTTGCGCACCGGTGATATTCCCATCCTGGAAGAGGCCTGGGACTTTGCAGCAGCCGGAGCCATTCCCGGCGGAACAAAAAACAACCTGGCCTATGTTGAAGGGATTGTTCAATGGCATGATGATACGCCGGAGATGATGAAATTCATCCTGGCCGACGCCCAAACATCTGGTGGACTGCTTATTTCATTACCGGCTGACCAGGCTAATGAACTTGTAACCCGGCTGCATGATGCAGGAGTCATACACGCCGTCGTTATCGGAACAATGGAAACCGGGGAACCCGGGATCAGTGCCTGAGTGATTCAACCACCTTCGCATCGTATACTTTTCCCACGGGATAGACCATTTTCCGCTGATCATTGTAGGGCGATTTGTTATAAAACCAGTTCAGGATAAGTTGGGGATTGGCTGCAAATGTCGAATCTTCCTTTTTTTTCGTCTCAAATTCCTGCTTCAACGACGGATTTTCAGCCATCATTTCACGCGCCATTTTTTCGATAACATACGATTCCCCATATTCCTTCTGTTCAAAGGTGGCGTCAAAGAAGCCCCAGTAAACGTAAGATCCGCTTCCCTTTGGTTCCAGTATATGCGGAATGATGCGTCCGGCGGGTTGCTTTACCTCCACCACAGCTGAACCGGCCGGGAACAAAATAGTTTCTTCAATCTCGTCGTATGCGATATTTGTCATCGGGTGACGTCCTTCGTAGGGATTTTGTTGCCATTTGGGATTATTAAAGCGGTAGGTGGCAACCTTGATGGTCACATCTTTTGAAAGTCTCTGCATCCTGATGCCGTGCATGTTCAAACGGTCGATCACCGTGCTCCATTCGGCAGGAATGATATAGGCATAGGGCAGTTTTACAGAAGAAACCATTTTGGTTTTCGAGAAATAGGGGAGTTTGAATGTAGTGGGCTTGTTGCTGTATTTAAACCAATTGCCGCCGCTCAGGTCACTTTTAACGGCATCGTATTCAACTCCCAGGAATTCGACCATGGAACTGTCTTCTTTGATGGTTTCAAACTCAAGGGGGAAGGGCGTTTGCAGGAAGCTGTCGCTGCTCGCGAATTCATCTGCGGCCTTGATCAGTTTGCGCAGGTTATCCGACTCTTTGTTCAGGATCTCAAGGGTTGTCAGCATGCAGGCATAGGTACTTTCAACCCGCGTACGGTAAGGTTTCAGCATGTGTGTTTCGATTAGCAACCCGGGCCGGTTGCGCAAAGCGGTGTATCCCTGGCTAAGCATGGGCGGTGCAACTTCTGAGATCAGTCCGCTGCGCGGATCATGCCAGTTACGGAAATCGACATAGGGAAAAACAGGGAATCCCGATTTATTCAGGTTCTTTTCCAACTGACTGATAAATGTGTTCTTTGACCATTCCGTAAGCCCCTCATCCATATCTCCATATATCTCCATGAGGTAGGTGAGCACATATTGATAATCGGCCCCATCGGTCGTATGCGAATCGATGAAGAAGTCGGGCAGCCATTTGTTAAACATGCGCAACCAGGCCTGCATTTCGGGCGCATCGGCCTTGAGGTGATCGCGGTTGAGGTTCAGATTATTTGCAGTTGTGCGCCAGCCCATTTCGCTGGGGCCGTTCTGGTTAATGCGGTTGTAAGGACCGAATCGTTCATGACCATCGACATTGAAAATGGGTATAAAAAGGATGGAAACATGGTCGAGTAAGGCTGCATTTTTTTCGGCAATGGCCAGATCACGGAAAAGCATGAGCCCCGCATCTTTCCCCTCGCACTCCCCGGCATGGATGCATGCCTGAATCAACAAAAGCGCCCGTCCTGCCGCATGAATATCATCGGGATCGCTGAGCCCGTCCCTGTCCAGAATAAGTAAAGGAATATCCATGCCCCTTGCGCTCTTGCCAAACGTGGTATAGGTGATCCTGTTCGAACCTGCATCAAGCTGCTTGCAGTAATCAATGGTACCCTTATACGAAGGTGTTTCAAGGGTACCGGAACGTTCGTAAAATGTTCGCCAGTCAACTGTTTGTGCGGGCGTTGCCGTGAGGATCATAAACCCTGACAACAAGAGGATGAATTGTTTCATATGTCAAAATAAATCACTACAGAGATCCAAATATACATTACATCCGCTTCGGTTGCACACCGAAGAATAAAAATCCGGAGCAGGGGCGTTCCTGAGAAACTTTTTACCCTTGTTTTGTTTCTTGTCTTCAATATTTTCCTAACTTTGTGTCGCATCATTTAACATCGTTCTGTACCTAATTTGGTAATGCCTACGAATGGAAAAAGCATTGGTTGATATTTTGGAAAGAGTCAGGGAACTCTTTTATAAGTACGGAGTCAGAAGTGTTTCAGTGGATGATATCTGCCACGATCTGGGAATGTCAAAGAAAAAGCTGTATCAGTTTGTTGACAGTAAAACCCGGCTGGTGGAGAAGCTTCTCGAACTGGAGCGTCAGAATTTTGAAATCATTTTTGAGAAGCACAATTTCGAAGGAGTGAATGCCATTGAGATCCTGCTTATTGTTAGCCGTGATCTCGGCGAACGGTTCCGCGATATCAGCCCTTCAATGACGTTTGATCTCAAGAAATATTACCCAGAAATCTACCATAAACATGTGGATGAACGCATTGAATTTATCAACAATAAGATCCAGATCAATCTTCAGAAAGGGATCAGCCAGGGTGTTTACCGCGATGATCTCAGTATAGAATTGGTCGCCCGGCTATACATGAGACGATTGATTGATCTGCACAATCCTGAGTTTTTCCCGGCAGATAAATTTTCGTTTCAGACCCTGTTTGATGTTATGTTTGACAATTTCATCCGTGGTATTGCCAATCAGAAAGGGATTGATTACTATGAAAAACAAAAACGGAAAGTAAATTTTAAAAAATTCAAATAGTTACAATGAAATACCTTCTTTCCTTACTCGTCATTTTATGCATTTCGCTGGGGCAATTCTCGCTGGCTCAAAATCCCGAGATTGTCAGGCCCAATGAGGTAATGAAGTTTTCACTTGAGCAGGCCCAGGCTTATGCATACGAAAATAACTACGACCTGAAAAATTCGACAACCGATGTGGAGATAGCCCGAAAAATGGTGAAGCAGAATACAGCCATTGGATTACCTCAGATTAATGGAGGCATTGATTATATGGACAATATTTTGCGTCCGACAACCATGCTTCCGGGTGATTTTTTTGGGAAACCAGGCACATCACAACCCGTTCAGTTTGGAACGGCCTATACAGCAACCCTCAAAGGAACCCTAACGCAATTGATTTACAGTGGTCAGTACCTGGTTGGTTTACAAACGGCCAAAGCATTCCTTGAAACATCAAAACAGAAGAACATCAAGGATAAAATTGAGGTGAGAGATCTTGTGGCCGATGTATACATCAGGCTGCTTGTGGTTGACGAAGGAATAAAGATACTTGATTCAACCTATGTGGTTGTCAGCAAGTTGGTCGAAGAGGCGCGTAAAAGTTATCAGGTAGGGCTGATTGAAGATATCGAGGTAGACCAGGCTGATTTAAACCGTTCAAATCTGGAAGCAACCATCACCTACACAAAAAACCAGCGTACACTGTTGTATGCTAATTTAAAGTTTCTGATCGGGCTTAAAGACAACCAGGAGATGATTCAATCGGATGGTCTTGATTTTTTTCTTGCTCAGGTTAATCGTGATGCCCTTATAAATCAGCAATTCGATTACAAGTCGAACATCGACTTCGTGTTATTGAAAAAGGCTGATTATCTTACCCTGATGCAGTACAAACTTTCAAAAACAGCCTACCAGCCAACGCTAAGCGGATTTTTAAGTGCTTCAACCAGCGCCCAAAGAGACTCATGGACCTTTTTAAGTACCAAGGAGGTGTGGTACCCTGCAGCAAGTTTTGGATTGTCGCTTCAGATTCCCATCTGGAGCAGCGGAGGCCGCAAATATGCGGTGGATCAGGCCAGGCTGAATGTTGAAAAGACCAAGGTTACGGATGAAAAAGTGCGTGTGGGACTGGAATTACAGGTTGCAACAGCTAAAACCGAATTCAGCAATGCCTATGCGATATACAAGAATAAGGTGAAGGGATTTGAAACATCCCTTAAGATTTACGAAAAAACCATGGCAAAATACCAACAGGGAATGGTTGGAAGTACAGACCTTAATCAGCGCTACCAGCAATTTCTGGTATCAAACAATGATTACATGCAGTCGATCTATTCCTTGCTGAGTCAGAAGATCAGATTGAATAAATTGCTCGAGAAGTTTTAATTTACCCTTTTCCTTCTTGCCAAACGGTTTGATCTTCTCCGTTTAAATCGTGTCATCATCTGAACATCGATCAGCAACATGGCCGGCACGAAAACAAGTGTCAGGAAGGTGGCAAAACTCAATCCGAAAATAATGGTCCAGGACAATGGTCCCCAAAAAGCAACACTATCTCCGCCAAAATACAAGTGAGGGTTTAACTCAGTAAAAAGGGTGATGAAGTTGATGTTCATCCCGACGGCCAGTGGCACCAGCCCAAGCATCGTTGCTGTGGCAGTAAGCGCAACCGGGGTGATCCTCGTTTTACCGGCCTGAATGATCGCCTGTTTGGTTCCCATTCCACGCGATTTAAGTACATCGGCAAATTCAACGATCAGGATTCCGTTACGCACAACAATTCCACCAAGGGCAACAATTCCAAGCCCTGTCATGATTACACTGATGGACATACCAAATATGGCAATGCCAAACAGCACACCGATGATACTGAAAATCACTTCACTGAGGATGATGAGCGACTTACTGAGCGAACCAAATTGTGTAATCAGGATGAAAAAGATCAATCCAATGGCAATCATCATTGCTTTTAACAGGAAAACCATGGTTTCCTCCTGATCTTCCCGCTCCCCGGTAAGTTTGATTTCCACGCCATTTGGAATATTGAAAGAGGAAACGGATTTATTGATCATGGCGACTACTTCATTTGCAGTGTACCCCGACAACACCTCCGATGAGAGGGTAATCACCCGCTTTAGATTTTTTCTTTTTATACCCCCATAGGTATCCTTATATTTGATTGTTGCCACAGATGAAATCGGAATCTGCCTCAATTGTCCCGAATTCATGTCCCGATAGGTGATCTTCGCATTGATGATTTGGTTTATATTGCTGCGTTCATTCTTGGCATAACGCAATTGAATGGGATACTCATCCTCATCTTCCTTGTATTTTGAGATCTCTTTTCCGAAAATGGCAGTCCGCATTTCCAAACCGATCTGACCAAGGGAGAGCCCTTCCCGGTTGGCCCTGACACGGTCAATGTTAATGATGATTTCGGGTTTGTTCAGATCGAAATCTGACTTCAATTGCTCAATGCCGGGAATACGGCTGGAATCAAGGTATGATTTAAAGCTCATGGAGGCCAAGATCAATTCTTCAAGATTCTCCCCGGAAATTTCGATGTTGATCGGCTTTCCTGTTGGCGGGCCCATCTTGTTTTTTTCAACACTGATGGTAACACCTGCAATATTCTTCAGGTTTTCCCTGATTTTATCCATGTAATCCTGCGTGGAGATACCATTCCGGAATTTGTTTTCCACAAAGTTGACCGTAATTTTTCCTTTATTTGAAGAAACGGAACGGTCAAACAAATTATCTCCTGCTCCAAGGCCGACATTGGCGATGATTGATTCAACGATGGGGTTTTTGTCTCCTAAAACGGAAACCACCTTTTTTTCAACCATGGATGTAACGGAATCTGTTACATTCTGGTCGGTTCCTTCGGGCAGTTTAATGTAGACATTCACATAGGTCGGGTTGTTATTCGGGAAAAATAACACCGGCGGTTTTGTGATGCCGGTTACGATGATACTCAAAAAGAACAGGACGATAACCGAACCCAAAATATACCAGGGATTACGGCCCTTTAAGGCCAGTACAAGCGTTCTCTCATAAAGACCCAGTGCCCACGGCCAGGTGATGGTCTGGAATTGAACAATGGCCTTTTTCAGCACAAGTCGATAAAATCCATTGAGGATGAGGGCGAACATGAAAATGTTACCAATCACGAAACCCCCGGCAATATAGGAGAACAACGCCAGAACAAACAAAATGAGGCTTGTAATCAGGAGGCGTTTTTTATCAGATTTAACTTCTACCTTATCATATTCGTGTTTCATGAATGTGACAGCAAAAACCGGGTTGATTATATAGGCCACAAACAGGGATGCAAAAAGTGTTAAAATGAGGGTGACGGGCAAATAATACATGAATTTCCCCACAGTTCCGGGCCAAAATGCAAGCGGGAAGAAAGGAGCAAGTGTAGTCAAGGTTCCCGATAAAATCGGCAGAAAAACCTCTCCGGCGGCATTTTTTGCCGCCTTCACAATATCGGGCTGGTCACGGTGAAGCCGGTGCGTGTTTTCGATAACCACAATGGCATCATCGACAATGATCCCGAGTGCAAAAATAAAACCGAACATCACGATCATGTTCAGTGTGAATCCCAGGCTCGGCATGATAAGGTAAGCCACAAACATGGAGAGTGGAACCGACAGCGCAACAAAAAAAGCGTTGTTTAGTCCCATAAAAAACATCAGAATAACAACGACCATGATGAATCCGATGACAATGGTGTTGTTCAGCTCTTCGAGCGTGCTCTCGGTGAATCGTGATTGGTCTCCGGTTATTACAACAGACAGGTCAGGCGGATAGGTGGACTTTTTCAATGTTTCCATGATCTTTTTGATCTCTTCGGAAGCAAGGATCAGATTTTCGCCACTTTTTTTGACCACATTCAGCGTGATGACATTTTTACCATTCAGACGGGCGAAACTCTCCTGATCTTTGTATGAATCCCTCACATCGGCCACATCCTGGATATATACATTGGCCCCGCTGGCTGATTTTAGCATGATGGTCTTGATTTGTTCAGGCGATTTAAACTGGCCTGCCAGGCGAATGGTATATTTCGTGCCGAAGGATGTGATTGTCCCGGCAGAAATGGTGACATTCTCTGCTGCAATCGCTGATTCGATATCGCGGAAAGAGACACTGGCAGCCTGCATTTTATACATGTCCACATCAATCTGAATCTCGCGTTCAAGCGCCCCTACAATATCTACCCGGGTAATTTCCTTCAGGGTTTCAATCTTATCCTGTGCCTCCTCAGCAAATTTTTTCAACCGCTGCAGATCATAATCTCCGGCCAGGTTGATGTTCATGATCGGAAATTCCGAAAAATCAACCTCTTTGATATCCGGATCTTTTGGCAAATTATTGGGCAGGTTTGCCTTGGCCTTGTCAACAGCATCACGGACGCGTTGCTTTGCCTCCGTATTTTCAATGCCGGGATTGAATTCCACTACAATGGTTGAAAAATCCTGGATGGAGTTACTCGTAATTTTTTTTACATCCGCCAGGGATTTGCATTGTTTTTCAATCGGACGGGTAACCAGGTTCTCCATGTCTTCGGGGGATGTGCCCGGATAAATGGTATTTACAAGGATCGTCGGAATGACGATCTCAGGGAATTGTTCCTTTGGAATGCTGAAGTAGGATAATAATCCCAGGGAGGTGATGATGATCGTAAGAACGTAGATGCTGGTTTTATTATCAATAGACCAGCTTGTTGCAAAAAACTCTTTGAGTTTGTGTTCCTTTTTTTTCATAGCTGGGCTGAATTAAAAATCAATGACCTGACCCTGGTAAAGATCTTTGTAACCTGCCGTTATGATTTTGTCGCCTTCATTCAGCCCGCCAACAATTTCAGTGAGACCATTGAATGAGATGAAGGGGATTACCGTTCTTTTCTGAACAATTTTTTTCCCGTTTTCTTCAACAGCAACAAAAACAAACTGGCCCTCATCCCGGGAGGTCTGTATATAATGCTGCGGAATGGAAAGGGCGTTTGGATTGGAGTAATCCTTGATCTTCAATACCGCAATCATGTTTGCACGATAGATGAGATTTGATACCGGCAGCGCAACCTCCACAAGAAAGGTTCTGTTTACCGGGTTGATGTATTTGCTGGCAAACGTGACGCGCTGTTCAACCTCCTGATTGAGGTCGGGCATAAAGACCTTTACCTGGTCGCCGGTTTTAACCTTCGAAGAATAAGCTTCGCCTACATCGGCCAGGGCTTTGGCCTTCGAGAAATTTACAACCCGAAATGCAGGAATGGGAGAGGCGGATGAAGACATCTGGCCGACTTTGATCGGAATATCCTCAACGGTGCCATCAATGGGGGATGTAATTACCGACATCTTAATCTGGTCTTCAAGCGTGGCAATGCCGTTTTGGGCCGACTCCATGTCATTCTTGGCCTTCAGATACTGAACCTCAGATCCGATTTTCTGCTCCCAAAGTATTTTTTGCCTGTTGAAAATATCGGTGGCAAAGGCCAGCCTGTTCTGCAGATCCTTTAATTGTTGCTTCAGCACTTCGGCATCAAGTTCAGCAAGAACCTGTCCTTTGGTAACAGCATCACCCTCATGGACCAGTATCCGGGTAACAACCCCACCCTGGTTGCGCGGACTCACAGCGATATTTTCATTTCCATCAATTCTCCCTTGAACCTCAATATAATGCTCAAATAGATTTTTTGTCAAGGTACTGACATTGACTTTCGTGGCAATCACGGTGTTGGCAGGCGTTAACTCCTTCTCGAGTTTGACGATTTCCTGGGAAAGTTTATCGTGCTCTTTTTTTAGTTCTAACAGTTTGGCTTTTTTATCACCCTCTTTACTACTGCAGGCAACAAGAAATAAGATGATACCGGCAAGGAAAAAAAATCTTTTCATATTGGAAATCATATGGTTTATGTATGATGATGATTAATCGGGATTTTAAGATACAAAGATAGGCATTTTCCTCTCCTGAAAAACTTTTTGGAGGAAAATCGTTTCCGTAACCGTTTTATGTATCTTTGTCACATGAATCCCAAAGTAAACAGCATTCTCGAATTGGTGCACAAACTTTACCAGCGATATGGTATTAAAAGTGTTACGATGGATGATGTTGCCAAACATCTGGGGATATCAAAAAAAACCTTGTATGAACATTTTCGCGATAAAGAGGATCTTGTGCGAAACGTATTGTTGCAGGAAAACAACCATCAGGTTCGGTTCTTTAAAGCCATCGAGGAGAAGAAATTAAATGCCATCGAAGAGTTGTTCGAAGTCTATAAAATGCTGAATCTCATATTTAAAGAATACAATCCTTCGATGGAATATGATTTGCGAAAGTACTACCCCGATTTATTTATCACCATAACGCAGATCAGACGAAAACGGATGTATGAATCGGTTTACAACAACCTGAATAAAGGGAAGAAAGAGGGTTTATATCGCAAGGAACTTAACGCAAAAATAATTTCTAAACTTCACGTTATCAGAACAGAGAATTTTTTTGATAATGATATATTCACACAGGAGGAGCTCATTTCATTCAAAATGTTCCATGAAGTTTTCATTTACCACCTTCAGGGTATCCTGAGTCACGAAGGTCGCAGTTTCTTTGAAAACAACTTCGATAAATTCAAAGCCACACTCTCTTTTTCGTAATTTTACCCCCTTCAGGCAACCAATTTTCTTGATATACGTCTTAAATTTGTTAATGCTGGATGCTCATTGACGATTCCATAATTGAGGGTTGCGTTGCTGGAAAACGCAGTGCCCAAAGCGCCCTTTACCGTGCATATTCTTCGGTGATGCTGGCGGTTTGTATGCGTTATGCCAGGGATCGTGATGAAGCGGAAGACATTCTTCAGGAAGCGTTCCTTAAAATATTTCAACATATCGGCACCTACCGGAAAGAGGGTTCCTTTGAAGGATGGATGAAGCGCATCATGATCAACCACGCACTTAATTATTATCGCAAGAACCGGAAGTTGCCGTTTCATGAGGATATCGAAAGCATTGACGAAACGAAAATCATGGAATCAACTGAAAAACAGACATTTGATGCCCCCATATCGGCCGAAAAACTACTCGTGCTGATTCAGATGCTTCCGCCCGGATACCGCATGGTGTTCAATATGTACGTATTTGAAGAATATAGTCATAAGGAAATTTCAGAGACCTTGTCAATTTCTGAAAATACTTCGAAAACCCAACTTCTTAAGGCGAGGAGAATGCTCCGGAATAAATTAACAGAACTGAATATTGTGAATAATACTGCATCGAGCAATGGATGAAAATAGACAATTCAATGCTTTTGAAGAAGGCGAAATGGACGAGTTCCTGCGCAAAACCCTGGAGGGTCATCGCGTCGAACCCAAGCCCGGCTCGTGGAAAACATTAAGCCGGACGTTATTGTGGCGGGAAATCGCCCGTTTTAACTTTAAAAATATTTCTACCGGCAGGTTATGGGTTGCAGGCCTGGCCGGCTTATTGGTCATTACCTCCACCATATACTTACTCCTGCCCAATTCAAATCCGACTGCTCCGTCGGCCACATCATCAATTCCCCTGATAAAGCCAGTCTCCACCGTTTCAACCCCAACCCTGTCCAACCAAGCCACCTCTTCGATATCCCATCAGGGTTCAAGTGTATCAAATTCAGCAGCCGAATCCTTGACCAAAACAAAAACGTTTAATTCCGGTTTACCTGAAACAACCGCCAACGCAGTTTTAGATGAAAATCATCCATTGCCTGAACCCCAAATCACCCTGCGACAGGATCTGCAGAGCGCCCCTGTTCCTCTTTCCCTGACGGAAATATCTGAACTGTCACCCCTTGAATCACCCATGCTGGGGATACAACCTGTATCTGATACCATTATCTCTATAAACACACCCAATGGTATCGTGAAATTCAGAAAATCACGCCAGTCTGCCGAACAATTTTTCTCTGCTGGCCTTGGGATTGAACCAGAGATGGCGTTCAATGCACAGCCTGATGTCAATTCCACCTTTAATTTCTGGATGAGTGGCAGGATGACCTATCATATTTCCCGCTTTTCCATCACTTCAGGAATTGGACTTGGCTATGTTTTTGACGAAGGAAAATATCGTATTGATTATCAGAGTCTTGATAGTGTGGGGTATTACAACAAAGTGGTTTCTTTTACCACAGGAGCGAACAATGAAATCATTTTTAACACCGAAACAAAAGGCGTTTATGACAGTCTGATGCACATGGCTGATGACCGTACCCGGAACAGATATACCTATTTGCAGGTGCCCCTGTTACTCGGATACCGGCTCTTTGAATCGAATTCAGTCAGCCTTACCTTCCAGGTAGGACCTGCAGTTTCGTTCCTGATCTCCTCTCATACATCAGACCCCGTGATAAATTACCCGAACGCACGGATTATCAAGGTGGAAGATGCTACCCCTTCGCGTATCACCACCAACTGGCAATTATGGGCTAACCTCAACCTGGAAATCAGGTTGAACCGGAAAATCAGCCTTTACATTGAGCCTGCATGCAAGTATTACCTGAAACCCATCATGGAACAGGAAAATGTCAGTTTTAAAGCTCCATGGTCCGTTGGATTGGGTGTTGGAGTTCAATTCAACTTTGGAAAAAAATGATACCTTCATGAGAAGTACGTTTTGGATATTGCTGCTGATGGCTGTTGCCCAGTCGGGCTGGACACAGGCCGCAGACAATGCGGAAAGTATTGCTTCCTGCCACGCTGACTTTTCAGCAAACCCTGATCTGCAAAATCCTTTGAAAATCCAGTTTCAGGATAGGTCAACAGGGCAAATTGCCCATTGGCAGTGGAGTTTTGGAGATGGAGTGACCTCCACACTTCAAAATCCGGTGCACACCTATCTGGCAGAAGGAACCTACATTGTATGCCTGACGGTTTATAACTCTGACACCTCAGCCTTTTGTCACGATGCGGTTTGTTTGCCGGTAACTGTTCGTATCGCAGCGGCTTGTCACGCCTCTTTTAAGGCCGAACTGGACTCTATGGGCCATGCCCCGAATACCTTTAAATTCATCAATCAATCAACAGGAGATCCATTAAATTATCTGTGGAAATTCGATGATGGCACCACCCAGAATAGCAGAAATGCGATCCACCGGTTTACTGCTGAAGGGGATCATGAAGTTTGCCTTTATATCACCAGGGAGGAGCACGGAACGATAGTTTGCAGGGATTCTGTTTGTCAGACCATAACCACCGCCAGGTATTTCAACCTGGGAGGACATTTGTTTGCGGGTACACTCCCGATTAACAACCCGGTTTCAACAGGCGATACCGGCCTTGCCTATCTGTACAGAAAGAATGGGAATAACCTGATTCTCTTTGATTTCACCAGGTTTACACACCTTGGTTATTATGCATTTCCGAATGTGCTCAACGGCCAGTATATTGTAAAAGCAGCCCTTGCACCCGGCTCAGTGAATCATTCCCGGTATTTTCCGGGATATTTTTCTCAGGAACTGACATGGAAAGGAAGTTCCGTTCTTGATCTTTCCGACAGCAGCATGTTCACATCACATATTTATCTTGTACCCACACAGGAAATTCCCTCCGGAGCCGGCAAGATCAAAGGTAAAGTTGTCCCCGCCTCCCAAACAGACAACCCGACCGGAATTCCGTTTTCTGAGGTTATTCTTTATGACGCAAAATTAAATCCGCTGTCATATGCCATATCAGATGAATCAGGAAAATTCGAACTCAATAATCTGCCATTTGGAGCCTACAATCTGTATGTTGATTTTCCCGGTAAGTATTCGAGAATTACAGCTGTATGGCTCGATGAATCGACACCATTGGCCGACGGGCTCAATCTTCAGTTATTCGACCATGATGTAACGGGCCTCCCTGAGGTAGATGGATCAGCCCTTTTCTCAAGCGGATTATTCCCGAATCCTGTCGGCAGCGTTGTGAATCTGATCGTTCATCCCGACAACGTCACCCCGCTGAAATTCGAAATCCTCGCCATAACCGGACTTCCCGTTTATTCGGAATCAAGAGTATGCCAGCCCGGAACCAACATGATCACCATACCTGTAAGTCAAATTCCAGCCGGGATTTATTTATTTACCATCAAGTCCATCAACGGATCAGTTTTGTCGATTAAAAAAATGGTAAAATAATCCAAAAAACCAGTTACATTTACTTCGGAAAAAATTGACCTGCCATTGATGGACCCCGATCATGAACTGATTTCAGGATGTCTTAACCGCGAACTTGATTCACAGAACAAGTTATACCAGAGATTTGCTCCCAGAATGTATGGACTATGTTTCAGGTATGCCGGCAACGAAATGGAGGCCAATGATATTCTTCAGAATGGGTTTCTCAGAATTTTCAGCAATTTACATCAATACCGCTTCAATGGCTCGCTTGATGGATGGGTGAGGCGAATTTTCATTCGTACTGCCCTGAACTATTGCAGGCATAACGCGAAATACTCAAAGGAGATCCATGAAATAGATTTTGACCATCATGCAACATTTTCCGAGGATGCCGTGTCTATACTATCGACGAAGGAGTTGCTTGCAATCATTCAGAACCTTCCGGAGGGTATGCGGACAGTATTTAACCTGTTTGTTATCGATGGCTACAGTCACGAAGAGATCGGAGGAATGCTGGGCATTTCTGAAGGCACATCGAGATCACAACTGTTTCACGCTAAAGTCTTAATTAAAAAGCAGTTGCAGTATTTAGAAACCATGCGAATCAAAGCTGATTGAATGATTATGGAAAATCAAGACAGCATAGAAGAAAAATTCAAATCGACCTTCTCTGATTTCGAAAAGGAGCCTCCTGCTCAGGTATGGGAAAGCCTTCAGCATGAATTGCATCCTGAACCAAAATCATTGAACTTTTGGGAACGGTTTACCGGGGAAGCATTGTTTCAGGAGCGGCAACTGAGGCGTTTTGCCGCTGTGGCCGGGGTTGCCATCTTTCTGTCACTGGCGGTAATTTACTTTGCATCCAGTGATCGTCATGTGGTAAAGGGCCATGCGTATGCAGGAGAAGCTCGTCTTTGCCGCGGAATCGCAGTTTTATTCCTGGTCGGAGATAAGTTACAGCCCTGGGATTCCGTAACCCATTACCGCTCATCGATGGTTGACGAGAACGGTAATTTTAAATTTCCAAACGTGGAACCTGGAACTTATCTGTTACGGATTGCGCCGGAGCATAACTCGGAAGCATCGAAAAAATTTATGCCTTCGTGGTTTGATCAGCATGAACACCCCGATTCCTCTCATGTTATCCACATCGTTACCGACGATGTAAATGCGGATGTTCATTTAATGGATAAAGGAGAAGGGGCAAAATAGCGCGGGAGCAGGATTAATTATCCTCTGCAAACCATTCAGCATAGGAGTTTGCAGTTTCCCGCAACCGAAGGCTGCGAAGTGTTATCCCATCAGGCAATAATTCACGGATGCGCGATGCAAAATCCAATAAAAAATTTTCACTGGTTGGCTGATAAGGGAGCATTACAATATTTGTGAAAGGTTCCCCGATTTTCTCCAGTTCTTTCTGCGGAGCCGCTGAATTAAGGAGAAGCGCGTGATCGAAGGGATCGACAACATGCTTTTTAATCATCTTTTTAAGATCGCCGAAATCCATCACCATGCCAAGTTTGGCAGATTCAGGATCAGTAACGGGAGAGCCGATTACAGTTACTGACAACTCATAAGAGTGGCCATGCACATTACGGCATGGACCGTCATAGCCTTTCAGCGCATGCGCGGCCTCAAATCTGAATTCCTTTGTTACCCTGATTTGATTCATGGAGGTAGAATGAGCGGCAAAGATATAAAAATCAGCCGTTCGGACGACAGTTATCAGATGAGGAGCAGGTGTTCAAGCAAAACCTTGGCCCCAATGGCTATCAGCACCAGCCCACCAGCAAATTCGGCCCATCGGGCAGGCAGGAAGGTGGTTTTTTCCCCAATTTTCGCCCCGATAAGCGAAACCATAAATGTTACCACAGAAATGAGGATGACGGCTTCATAAATGTTGACCCTGATAAATCCAAACCCAACTCCGGTAATCAGGGCATCAATGCTGGTTGCAATGGAGAGGGAAATTAACACTGTAAACTGACGGATATCAATGGACCTTTTTTTCTCTTCGTCTGAAAATGATTGCCAGATCATCTTGATTCCGATAAAAGCGAGGATGGCGAACGCAATCCAATGATCTACCGGTTCAATCATTGACTTGACACTGTTTCCGGCCAGCCATCCGATCAGTGGCATCACCCCCTGGAATAGTCCGAAAAGAAGGGCCATTTTCAGGATATCCCTCCAGTTTAATTTTTGAGAGGAGCCCAAACTGAGTGAAACCGCGAAACAGTCCATCGATAGCCCCAGAGAGATAAGAAAAAGTTCTGTAAAGTTCAATGATAGATCAGATTAACGATTTTTTCAAGCCATTCACCATCCGTCGGGTCGAATGAATTGACCGATATGCTGTCAATATCAAGCACTCCGATAATTTCACCGGCAGGATTTTTTACCGGAACAACAATTTCAGACCGGGAGCGTGAATCGCAGGCAATGTGCCCGGGAAATTCATGCACATCCGGAACCAGGATCGTCTTCTTCTCATCGATCGCAGCCCAGCAAACACCGGCATGCATCGTCAGAACCTGGCATGCAAGGGGCCCCTGGTAAGTTTTTACCACAAGTTCACCTGATTTCAGAAAATAAAAGCCAGTCCAGAAAAAATACTCCATTTTGTGATGCAGCACAGCTGCAATGGTTGCTAAACGGGCATCCAGGTCAGTCGTTTTGGTTAGGAGCGCCTCAATTTGGGGATATAGCCGTTGGTACCGGGCGTGCTTTTTTAATTTTTCCATGGATTAACCGGCCAGGTCAAGGGTAACTGTGAAATGCCGCATGATAGGGGCTTCACTGATGATTTTCAAACCTTTGCGAATGGTTTCGCGCCGGTCGTAAATATTTTTCAAGGCAACAGCAACGACATCCATGTGGTTGTTGGTGTAAACCCTTCGTGGAATCGCAAGCCGCATAAGCTCGAGCGCCGGAAAACGGTTGTCGCGTGAAACCGGGTCGCGGTCGGCCAGTAAGGCGCCAATCTCTACACCACGCACACCCGCCTCAAGGTAGAGTTCAACGGCGAGGGTTTGTGCCTGGAATTCTTCCTTGGGAAGATGCGGCAGAAAACGCTTCGCATCAACAAATACGGCATGGCCCCCGATGGGTTGCTGCACAGGAATCCCAAAATCCATCAGGCGCTTGCCCAAATACTCCACCTGGCGAATCCGCGACTCCAGGTAATCGAATTCGGTCCCCTCGTAAAGCCCCTGAGCCAAGGCATTCATGTCTCTTCCCGACATCCCGCCATAGGTGATATAGCCTTCAAACATGATGTTGTAAACACTGGCCTTTGCATGCATCTCTTTGCTTCGCAAGGCGATGAAACCACCCATGTTCACAATGGCATCTTTTTTTGCACTCATCGTCATGACATCGGCACAGGCAAACATTTCCCTCACAATTTCCCGGATCGTTTTATCCTGGTACCCTTTTTCGCGTAGCTTGATGAAATAGGCGTTTTCAGCAAACCGGGCTGAATCAAAAAGAACAATCTTCCCGTATCTGTCAGCAAGTTGCCGGACCATCTTCATGTTTTCAAGCGAAACAGGCTGGCCTCCCGATGAATTGCAGGTAACCGTAATAACGATGAAGGGGATTTTATCGGCATGCGCCTTTAAGACAGTTTCTAATTTTTCCGGATCCACGTTGCCCTTGAAAGGATGCACGAGTGTAGTGTCAAATGCCTCATCAACAGTACAATCAATACAGGTCGCCTTACGAAATTCAATATGTCCCTTGGTGGTATCAAAATGAGAATTTCCCGGTACCACATCGCCCTCCTTGATCAGCACTGAAAAAAGAACATTTTCGGCTGCACGACCCTGGTGGGTAGGTAAAAAATATTCAAAGCCAAGTACATCCTGAATGGCATTTTTCATTTTAAAATAGGAGGATGCTCCGGCATAACTTTCATCTCCGATCATCATTTCTGACCATTGTTTGTCACTCATGGCTCCTGTTCCCGAGTCGGTGAGGAGATCGATGAAAACCTGATCACTGTTTAGCTTGAAAAGGTTGTATCCCGCGCTTTTAATCCAGGCTTCGCGCTCTTCGCGGAGGCTTTTGCGGATAGGTTCGACCATCTTGATTTTGTACGACTCGGCAAAGGGTAATTCCATAGGGATAACGTTAAATGGTTGCAGCAAAGATAGGATTTTATTTTGAACAATTTTTTCGCAACTGCTTGTCTGTTTGGCAAAAATCACGTAGGTTTGTTCCCATGAAACTATTGTGAACAGGTTAACAGATGAAGTGGCAAATTAAGTATTCAGTTTACATGTAACCAATCAATTCGAATTTATAATTTTTTTTATGACTACAACAACTGGAGCAATTGGAGGCTTTTGTTTGACGAAGCTTTCAGATCTGAACGAACTGGCAAAAAAATCGGGAAAAAAGAGACTGGCCGTTGCCGTGGCACATGACGAACATTGTCTGGAGGCAATCTGTTCAGTCGATAGAATGGGGTTGGTTCAGGCCATCCTCATCGGAAATGAAAAGAAAATCATTGAAATTGCCGGAAAACTTCACCTTGATATTAGTGCAATGAAGATTGTCAATGAAGAGGTGGATGCAAATTCAGTGAGGATTGCGGTAAAGATGGTTCGCAATAAGGAGGCAGATATCCTGATGAAAGGCAATGTCCCAACGGCTGTTTTCCTCCGAGGGGTGCTTGATAAGGAGAATGGACTCCGCAAGGGAGATGTCCTTTCACATTTTGCCCTTTTTGAAATCCCAACATATCATAAACTGCTTGGGCTTACCGATGCAGCCATGATTCCTGCGCCCGATTTCAAAACCAAAGTAGCGCTTACCACCAATGCGGTTGAGTTCATGAATAAGCTGGGCTATGCCAGGCCAAAAGTTGCCGTTCTTGCTGCCGTTGAGATGGTAAATGAAGCCATGCCAGCCACACTCGAAGCGGCGATGTTATCAAAAATGGCCCAGCGCGGCCAGATCAAAAATTGCATCATCGATGGTCCATTGGCTTACGACAATGCAGTAAGTGCAGCCAGCGCCAAGCACAAAGGCATTGTAAGTGATGTGGCAGGAGATGCCGATCTTTTGATTGTTCCCGATATCGAAGCCGGAAACATCCTCTATAAAGCATTTGGTTTTTCAGCAAATGCAAAATTGGCTGCCGTTGTTCTGGGAGCAGCAGCCCCCATTGTATTAACTTCCCGTTCCGACACCGAAGAGTCAAAGCAGGCAAGTATTGTGATGGCAGCAGCTATATAGCTCATCTACTCAAATTATTCTATGCGAAATAACCTGTTTATAACCAAGTCAATTACCGATCTGCAGCAGGAGGCTACTGACAACAAATCTGGCTTGAAGAAGACCCTGACAAGTCTCAACCTTACAACGCTGGGTATCGGGGCCATCATCGGAGCAGGAATTTTCGTTCTTACGGGTCAGGCTGCAGCTCAATATGCCGGTCCTGCCATCGTGATTTCCTTTATCATTTCAGGAATTGCCTGTGCTTTCGCAGGACTGTGTTATGCAGAATTTGCCTCCATGATTCCGATATCGGGGAGCGCTTACACCTATTCCTATGCTACATTGGGTGAATTCCTGGCCTGGATTATTGGCTGGGACCTTATTCTGGAATATTTATTTGCGGCATCGACCGTTTCCGTCGGATGGTCAGGCTATGTGGTCAGCTTCCTTAAAGATTTCGGAATATTCATTCCGACAGCGCTTACAGCAGCCACGGGATCCGTTCTGGTGGAGGTTCCCAATGTGGGATGGCAGGAGTTGACGAAACAACTTACCACAGCCATGATGGCTCAGGGGGTGAATGTGGATGCCTTGCCACATGTTACCGCCATCATCAATCTTCCGGCTATGTTCATCATTGCCGTTCTTACACTTTTACTGATCGTTGGGATAAGGGAATCTGCCAATTTCAATAACATCATGGTGATTGTAAAGGTATCTGTGATCATCTTGTTTATCGCCATTGGAATTGCATTCGTTCAGGCAGGGAACTGGCATCCCTTCATCCCGAAAAATACCGGTGAATGGGGCCATTTCGGATGGAGCGGGATCCTCAGGGGCGCCGGCGTGATTTTCTTCGCCTACATTGGGTTTGATGCAGTATCAACTGCGGCCCAGGAGGCAAAAAATCCCCAACGGGACATGCCCATCGGGATACTCGGCTCGCTCAGTGTCTCTACGGTTCTTTACATTCTTGTCGCCATTGTACTTACCGGCATCGTCAGTTACACCACCCTGAATGTTTCAGATCCGGTAGCAGTGGGCGTTGATGCGATGGGGAAGGGGATGTTCTGGCTCAGACCCATCGTGAAAATCGCTGCCATTGCAGGCTTAAGTTCTGTAATTTTGGTTATGCTGCTCGGACAACCGAGGATTTTTTATTCGATGTCAAAAGACGGTCTGCTTCCCCCGATTTTTTCAAAGGTGCATCCAAAATATAAAACGCCTTATGTCAGCACCATTCTTACAGGATCTGTGGCCATTGTACTTGCAGGTATTCTTCCCATAAGCATTCTTGGAGAACTTGTCTCCATTGGAACATTGCTGGCCTTCGCCATCGTTTGTGTCAGCATCATCGTCTTAAGGAAAACACGGCCCGATCTTAAACGCCCGTTCAGAACGCCATGGGTACCTTTGATACCAATCCTGGGCGCCCTGATCTGCTTTGTGCAAATGGCCGCACTGCCTATTGATACCTGGGCGCGACTTATTATTTGGATGGCGCTTGGACTTATAATCTATTTTACATACGGTATCCGACACAGTAAACAACGGGCATTAAATAACCCCTCAAAATAAGGAATGTTCGAATGAAAGACGTTAGGGTTCTGGCGATAAATCCCGGATCAACATCCACAAAGATTGCCGTGTATCAAAACACGGAGCCTATCTTTTTAAAGAATATCAAGCATACTACTGAAGAGCTCGCGCCATTTGCTAAAATTACCGATCAGTTTCATTTCCGTAAAGAGATTATTTTACATCAATTGAAAGAGGCTGATATCAATATTACCGAACTTCAGGCAGTGGTTGGCCGGGGTGGCTTGCTTAAGCCAATTCCTTCAGGCATTTATGAGGTGAATGAGGCCATGATTGCTGATCTGACAAACAGTCCGTTTGGCGAACATGCCAGTAACCTGGGCGGACTGATAGCCAGTGATATCGTAAAATCGCTTCCAAACGCCATGGCCTTTATTGTCGACCCGATCGTTGTTGACGAGTTTGAGCCCATTGCCAGGATCTCAGGGCATCCGATTATGGAACGTGTCTCAATTTTTCACGCATTGAATCAGAAGGCAGTCGCCCGTGAATATGCCAAATCAATCCGCCGAAAATATGAAGAATTGAACCTCATTGTGGTGCACCTGGGAGGGGGCATAACCATCGGTGCACACCGGAAGGGAATGGTGATTGATGTGAACCAGGGCCTTGACGGGGAGGGACCTTTCAGTCCTGAACGTACAGGAACACTGCCGGTGATGGATCTTGTGAAACTCTGTTTCAGTGGAAAGTATTCCCTGAAGGAGGTTCAGAAAATGGTGAAAGGAGAGGGCGGGCTGGTCGCCTACCTTGGAACCAACAATGCCTACGATGTCGAAAAGATGGTGGATGCCGGTGATGAAAAGGCCGAACTGATATATCACGCGATGGCTTACCAGGTAGCAAAATATGTCGGGGAGATGTATACAGTCCTGAAATGCGAGGTGGATGCCATTCTTATCACAGGGGGAATTGCATACGACAAAGGGTTTGTGAACTGGATCCAGGAACGCATTTACAAACTGGCACCAGTCCATATTTATCCAGGCGAAGATGAAATGAAAGCCCTGGCCATCAACGGCCTGATGGTCATCAGGGGAGAAATTGAAGTGAAAGAGTACACCTGATCACTTCATTACGCTGTTAATCAATATATTCCAGCATTTTTTTGATGATATTTGATGTTCCAAGGGCAATCTGGCTGATGGTGGCATCAAGCATATAGCAGGGTGTGGTAAAAAGCTTTCTCTCTTCATCGATGATCACCTCCCCATGATTGGTCAGGATTGACCTATTCCCCATCGTTTCAATAAAATTTGACGATGCAGGATCCTGCCCCGTGGTAAGGGTAGTTCCTCTGAACATTTTTGCAAGGATGACCGGCGCAATGCACATGGCGCCAATGGGTTTCCGGGCATCAAACATGGCCTTGATTGCAGCCTTTACATCTGCATTAACGGTGCAATGATCGCCCTTGACAGCCCAGTCGCACAGGTTTTTTGCTGCACCAAATCCTCCCGGGAAGATCAATGCATCATAGTCGGCAGACTTAAAGGAGGACAAGGGCTTGATATTGCCACGGGCAATCCGGGACGATTCGACCAGAACATTCCGCTGTTCAGCCATCTCATCTCCGGTTAAATGGTTGATTACGTGATGCTGCAATACATCTGGCGCCAGGCATTGGTATGCTGCTCCGGCCTCGTCAATGGCCAGAAGGGTAAGTACCGCCTCCTGAATTTCAGCTCCGTCATAAACACCGCAACCAGCCAATACGACTGCGAATTTTTTCATAGGTAAATGGATTTGGATCGTGAGATTGTAAGTTGAAAGACAAAGTTAATAAAACGGGAAGATATATTATTTAACTTTGCAATAATTTGAATAAAACTCAATAAACTGATCCTGATGAAGAAAATCCAAATGGTTGACCTGCGAAGTCAATATCTCAACATGAAGCATGAAATCGATAAAGGAATCCAGGATGTCATTGATGCCTGTGCCTTCATAAACGGTCCGGCCGTAAGTTCATTTCAAAAAGAGCTGGAACAGTACCTGGGGGCAGGGCATGTAATTCCATGTGCCAACGGCACCGATGCATTACAGGTTTCCATGATGGCATTAAACCTGAAGCCCGGCGATGAGGTGATCACAACCTCATTTACCTTTATAGCTACAGCTGAGGTGATTGCCTTGCTTCAGCTCACGCCGGTGCTGGTTGATGTGGACCCCGATACCTTTAATATTGATTTGAAAGCAATAGAACGGGCGATCACGCCTAAAACCAAAGCCATCGTGCCGGTTCACCTGTTTGGACAAACCGCTCCGATGGAGGAGATCATGGAAATTGCGCAGAAACATAACCTCTTTGTGATTGAGGATAATTGCCAGGCCATCGGTTCAGATTACATTTTCTCAGACGGTACGAAGAAAAAAGCAGGCACCATCGGTCACATCGGATGTACCTCCTTCTTTCCATCGAAAAATCTGGGATGTTACGGAGATGGAGGAGCCATCTTCACCAATGATGATGATCTAGCCAAACAGATGCGGGTGGTGGTTAACCATGGAATGACCGTGCGGTATTACCATGATTACATTGGCGTAAACTCACGCCTCGACAGCATTCAGGCAGCCATTTTGAAGGTAAAGCTGGCCCGACTTGACGAATATGCCGCAAAACGCCGCGCAGCTGCAGATTTTTATGACAAAGCCTTCGCAAATCATCCGCAGCTCAAGACGCCGGTGCGATATGCCCAATCAACCCATGTATTCCACCAGTACACGCTGGTAACAAAAAATGTTGACAGGAAGGCTTTAATTGAGTTTCTTACCTCCAGGGAAATTCCTGCCATGATCTATTACCCGGTGCCGTTGCACATGCAAAAGGCCTATCTCGACCCGCGATACAAACCAGGAGATTTTCCTGTTACCGAACACCTTTGTGAAACAGTGTTCTCTTTACCCATGCATACCGAACTGGATCATGAACAGTTGACCTATATAACACAAAGCGTATTGGAATTCTTAAACCGTTGATCATGGAAACCGGATATTTTGCCCATGAATCTGCCGTCATTGATCAGGGATGCAGAATTGGGAAAGGAACTAAAATATGGCATTTCAGCCATATCATGCCAGGCTGTGTGATTGGCGACAATTGTAACCTGGGGCAGAACGTGGTGATCTCCCCCGATGTTGTTCTTGGCCGGAATGTAAAGGTTCAGAACAATGTATCTATCTACACCGGCGTCATCTGCGAAGATGATGTATTCCTTGGACCGTCCATGGTTTTTACCAATGTGATCAACCCCCGGAGTCATATCCTGCGGAAGGATCAATACCAGGCCACCAGGGTCAGGCGCGGTGCATCCATCGGCGCCAATGCCACCATCGTTTGTGGGAACGAGATAGGTGAATTTTCCTTTATCGGGGCAGGATCCGTTGTGACAAAAGATGTTCCGGCCTATGCCTTGATTGTGGGTAATCCGGGCCGCCATGTTGGCTGGATGAGTGAATTTGGCCATCGGTTGCATTTTGATGAAAAAGGGATGGCCATCTGCCCTGAAAGTCATGAAAAATATGAACTTTCCAAAGAGGGAAAAGTTTCTAAACTGTAAGCCTATTCAATGAAGAATACACCCAGACCTTTTAATTTTGCGCTGATCGGAGCCGCAGGATACATCGCGCCCCGCCACATGAAGGCGATCAAGGATACCGGAAACCAGCTTGTATGCGCCCTTGACCCCTATGACGGGGTTGGGGTTATTGACAGTTACTTTCCCAATGCCGATTTTTTCATTGAACCCGAGCGGTTCGACAGGCACCTTGATAAACTGCGCCGGATGTCCCTTACGAAAAAACGGATGGACGATCAGAAGGTCGATTATGTGAGTATCTGTTCTCCGAATTACATGCACGATTCTCATATCCGGTTGGCTTTGCGCAATGATGCACATGCCATTTGCGAAAAACCCATCGTGCTGAATCCCTGGAACCTGGATGCACTCAGGGAAATTGAAAAAGAGACGGGAAAGAAGGTCTATACGATCCTTCAATTGCGGCTCCATCCCTCCATCAAGGCCCTTCGTGAACAGATCCGGAACGGGCCAAAAGATAAAATCTATGACCTCGATCTGTCCTATATCACCTCCCGCGGGAACTGGTATTATCGTTCATGGAAAGGCGATGTGTCAAAATCCGGCGGAATTGCAACCAACATCGGCGTTCATTTTTTTGATATGCTTACCTGGGTGTTTGGAAGTGTTAAAGAGAGCATTGTCCATCTCCTGAATGATCAAAAAGCCGGAGGACTGCTGAAACTTGAACGTGCAAACATCCGGTGGTTTCTCAGCATCGATTATAACGATATTCCCGAGGATGTTCGCAAATCGGGGAAAAGAACGTACCGGTCGCTGCAGATGGGAGATCAGGAAATTGAATTCAGCGACGGGTTCACCGACCTGCATACCGAGATGTACCGCGAAATCATTGCCGGTCGCGGATTTGGTCTGATGGATACCAAACAAAGCATCAATATTGTTTACCATATTCGCAATGATCAGCCGGTGGGAATAAAGGGCGATTATCACCCCATTTTGAAAACGATTGTTAAAACGTCTTAAGGACAATAATTCTCAAATTATGAAGATATTAGTTACCGGAGGAACAGGATACATAGGGTCACACACCGTCGTTGAACTCCAGGCAAAGGGGTATGAGGTGATCATTGTCGATAACCTCTCCAATTCAACGATTGAAGTGCTGGATAATATTGCAAAAATTTCCGGAAAAAAGCCTTTGTTTGAAAAGTTTGACCTGATTGATCCTGAGCGGACAGCTGTCTTCTTCAAATTGCATAACGATATCAGCGCCGTTATTCATTTCGCTGCCTTCAAAGCAGTGGGGGAGTCTGTTGAATTGCCGCTGATGTATTACAGGAACAACCTGCTCTCACTGATCAACATCCTGCAGGGCATGATCGATAATGGCATCCGTGATATTGTTTTCTCATCTTCATGTACTGTTTACGGACAGCCTGAAACGCTCCCGGCACGGGAAGATACACCCATCCAGAAAGCCGCTTCCCCTTATGGGAATACAAAACAGATATCTGAAGAGATCATCACCGATACCAGTATAAATGCGGATATTCATGCCATCCTGTTGCGCTATTTTAATCCGATCGGAGCGCATGAATCGGCAGTGATCGGAGAGCTGCCGCTGGGTGTGCCAAATTGCCTGATGCCTTACATTACGCAAACGGCCATCGGTAAACGACCCTTCCTTCGTGTCTGGGGCAATGATTATGATACCCCTGACGGAACGGCCATCCGCGACTACATCCATGTGGTTGACCTGGCTAAAGCCCATGTAATTGCAGTGGAACGGCTGACCGGGGATAAAGGGAAAAAGCAGGTTGAAATATTCAACCTTGGAACCGGCAATGGATTTTCTGTAATGGAGGTGATTAATTCGTTTGAAAAAACTTCAGGTGTGAAATTGAATTATGAAATAAAGGAGCGCCGACCGGGTGATATTGTAAAAGTATGGGCTGATACAGAATACGCCAACGCAGAATTGGGCTGGAAGTCAGAAAAAACACTTGATGAGATGACCAGCTCGGCATGGAAGTGGGAACAGTCATTGGCAAAAAAGAGATGAAAAACCGGAATGGAAACATTGCATGGAATAATGGATCAGAAACAATAAGGTAACATACGAAAATATTTTAATTATGAAGACAATCTTAATCACCGGGGGTGCTGGTTTCATTGGATCCCATGTCGTTCGCAGGTTTGTAAAGAAATATCCTGATTACAAAATCGTAAATCTCGATAACCTTACCTATGCCGGTAACCTGGCCAATCTTCGCGATGTTGAAAATGCGCCAAATTATGAATTTGTCAAGGCAGATATCACCGCTGGTGAACTGATGAAAGCCCTTTTTAAAAAATACCGTTTCGATGGCGTGATCCATCTGGCCGCTGAATCCCATGTTGACCGGTCCATCAGCAGTCCGATGGAGTTCATCTTTGCAAATATCGTTGGAACTGTTAATCTGCTCAATGCAGCCCGTTTGATATGGGATGATTTTACCGGAAAGCGATTTTATCATATTTCAACGGATGAAGTTTACGGGTCACTTGGCGCCACTGGCTTTTTCTATGAAAACACGGCCTATGATCCACGGAGTCCCTATTCGGCGTCAAAAGCAAGCTCCGATCACCTTGTCCGGGCCTACAATCATACCTATGGACTTCCAACGGTTATTTCAAACTGTTCCAACAATTATGGGCCATTTCAGTTTCCCGAGAAACTGATCCCGCTGGCTATTTATAACATTAAGCACAGCAAACTTATCCCGGTTTATGGCAAAGGTGAAAACATCCGCGACTGGTTATATGTGGAGGATCATGCCAACGCCATCGACCTGATTTATCATGAAGGAAAAATTGCTGAAACATACAATATTGGCGGGCACAATGAATGGAAAAACATTGACCTTATCCACCTGCTCTGCGAAATCATGAACCGCAAATTAAAACGTTCTGCCGGCACCTCCGAAAACCTGATCACCTACGTAAAGGACCGTGCGGGGCATGATTTGCGATATGCCATCGATTCAAGCAAAATCCAAAAGGAACTTGGATGGAAACCAAGTCTGCAGTTTGCCGAAGGCCTCGAAAAAACAGTGGAATGGTATCTTGCCAATGAGGAGTGGATGAAAAATGTCACCTCAGGTGATTACCAGAAATATTACGATATCCAGTACAACAAGCGCTAAAAACCTGAAACAGTCACCTCTTTCCCGATTTTGGCAATCAGTCCCTGCAGCACATTGCCAGGGCCAACCTCGGTAAAGTTATCAGCCCCATCGGCCATCATATGCTGAACGATCTGCGTCCAGAGAACGGGCGCTGTCAGCTGGTCAATAAGATTTCGTTTTATCTGGTCCGGATCGGTTACCCTGCGTGCGGTCGCATTCTGGTAAATCGGACAAACAGGAGCATTTATTGCAGTCGCATGGATGGCTTCAGCAAGTTCAATACGGGCAGGTTCCATCAGCGGTGAATGAAATGCACCGCCAACCTTAAGGGGTAAAGCCCTGCGGGCGCCGGCAGCTTTAAGCTTTTCGCATGCAATTTCGATCCCCTTCATGCTGCCTGAGATCACAAGTTGTCCGGGACTATTGTAATTGGCGGGAACCACAATTTCCTCAATAGATTTGCAGATCTCTTCAACTTTAGCATCCTCCAGTCCAAGGATCGCGGCCATGGTGGAGGGTTCCTTTTCACAAGCTTTTTGCATGGCCTGGGCCCGCGCCGACACAAGCCGGAGGCCATCGTCAAAGGATAGTGCTTTGCTGGCCACCAGTGCTGAAAATTCACCGAGCGAATGACCCGCAACCATGTCCGGGTTAAACCCATCACCAAGTGTTGCAGCAAGAATGACTGAATGCAGAAAAATGGCAGGCTGAGTCACCTTGGTTTGCCGCAGGTCTTCATCTGTTCCTCCAAACATCAGGTCAGTTATTCGGAATCCAAGAATATCATTTGCCTTTTCAAACATCTCTTTGGCCAGGGGTGATGCATCATACAGATCTTTACCCATGCCAACAAACTGGGCCCCCTGCCCGGGAAATACATATGCCTTCATTGATTTACGTTTTACGATGTACGATTTTTTCGATTCCGTATTGCTTATTTCCTGTCGCCAAGGAATCTCAGGAGAAACATGAAGAGGTTGATAAAATCGAGATAAAGCGTGAGCGCCCCGAGAATGCTTAATTTCCTTGCATTCGCATCCCCATATTCACCCGCACCTGTTCCCATTCGTTTCAGACGTTGTACATCATAAGCAGTTAATCCGGTGAATATTAAAACACCCACAACGCTTATGATATAGTCCATGGTTCCGCTTTTCATGAAAAAATTTACAAGCATCGCGACCATCAGGCCAACCATACCCATCATCATAATGGATCCGAATTTTGTCAGATCAGTTTTGGTGGTGTAACCGGTCACTGCCATTATGCCAAACATGGCGGCCGCAATGGCAAAGGTCTTGTAAACGGAAGCTGCCGTATAAACAAGTAAAATAAAACTCAGACTCATCCCCATCAAAACAGAAAAAGAGATGAATAACAGTGTCAAAACGGCAGGTGACAGTCGCTGAAATCCGAAAGACATCAATAAAACAAAGCCAATGGGAGCCAGCGTGACGATCCACCCTAAGCCAGTCATGCCTCCTGTTTCAACATTGATCAGACTTCGCATCAAGGATTCGGATGTTGAAAACCAGTAGGCTGTAACGGCTGTTACAAACATGGCGAAGGTCATCCAGGTGAATACCTGAGTCATAAAAGATTTTGCTACCGTCGCGTCCTGTGTTCCTTGTTGCGCTGTATAAAATCCTCTGTTATTTGTTTGTTCAAACATGTTTTATTCTCCTATTCTTTAATTGATTAATAAACAAATCCTCAAATCTTCAAATCCTCAGTGCAGTTTCGTACTGATCAGGTGCAGGAATTCCGCCCGGGTTTTATCCCTTTCGAACGCCCCGACGAAATCGGAGGTCGTTGTGACAGAATTTTGTTTCTGAACACCGCGCATCGCCATGCACAAATGTTGTGCCTCAATTACAACTGCCACGCCAAGGGGCTTCAAGGTATCGTTTATGGCCTCTTTGATCTGCATGGTAAGGCGCTCCTGAACCTGAAGTCTGCGTGCATAAATATCAACCACCCGGGCGATTTTGCTCAATCCGGTGATATATTTATCCGGAATATAGGCCACATGGGCCTTCCCGATAAAGGGAACCATGTGGTGCTCGCACAGGGAGTAGATCTCAATATCCTTTACAATGACCATTTCGCGGTAATCTTCCCTGAACTTTGCCGAGCTCAATATTTCTTTCGGATCAAGGGCATAACCCTGGGTAAGGAATTGAATGGCCTTTGCAACACGAAAAGGTGTTTTTTCCAGCCCCTCCCTCGCAGGATTCTCACCAATAAGGCGAAGAATCTCTTTGTAATGAAGCGCCAGTTCTTCTGTGGTCTTCTGATTGAATTCCTCAACTTTTTCGTAATTGAGTTTTTTTGAGGTTGCCATGCGAGCTAAATTAAAGAGTTATGCGCCGAAATATTCAACAACATTGTTTTCAGATTGTTCAAGGCGGACACAATGCAAAATACCGCCAAGCTCGCCGATATCACTGGCCAGTTCATTCCATATTCCGATGGCAACATTCTCACTGGTGGGAACTTTCCCCTTTAAAAAATCGACCTCCAAATTCAGGTTCCGGTGATCCACTTTTTGAAGAATCTTCTCGTCAATCAATTTACTTACATGACGAAGATGAATGACCAGCCCTGTTTCAGGATCCGGAGACCCCTTCACTGTAACAAACAGAATATAATTATGTCCGTGCCAGTTCGGATTGGAACATTTGCCAAAGATCTCAAAATTCTTTTCATCCGAATATTCAGGGAGAAACAGGCGGTGTGCGGCACTGAAATGCTCCCGGCGAATTATGTAGACCATTTAGAATGAATTGGGAAGCAAAGGTAATGATTTTATTTTTGAACCTGGCTTTCCCGGTTCGACGGTTGTGTATAGGTGATGATGCTGGTTGATTCGAAAATGGTATAACAAAGATAGAGTATGAAAAAGCCCAGCATGAAAGGGATTGCATCACTGCGGTAAATGAACACATAAGCGATCATGACCCCTGCATAGACAAAGAGTTTGATGAGGATGGTTAGAAGAAAGGTGTTTACGAATTTAATAAACCTTTTTTCAGTCGATTGAAGCAGGTAATAAAAAGAGAGGAGGGATGTTGCGATAAAAAAGACAATGAGAAAAGGAAGTGCAGGTGAAATATACGCGTTCGGCAGAAGGAAAGAACAAAGGAGGGTTACTGAACCGACCATGGCTGAAAAGATCAGCAGACGTCTGAGATAATTTATATAGGCTGACTTCATGGTACAAAGTTAAAATATTTTTGTCAGGAGGGTCACTTGCGCAAAAGGTCCTTTGTTACAAAATAGATGGAGAGTCCAACAGAAGCAAGGGAAAAAATTACGATCAGGATGGGTTTTGTGTGAAGCCACTGGTCTAATTTATAACCGGCAAATACCCCTAAAAGAATGATTGCCAGCATTTGAATGGCCATACCTGAATACCGGGCATAGTCGTTAAGATTTTTCCGGGGGTCGATTGTCATGTGTGATCGAAGGAAACTGAATATCTTTTGAACCGGACTGCTCCATGCTGCAGGTGCCTGAAAATTTGGCCCCAGGCTCAATGGCCAGTTTTCCTGTAGTGATATCCCCGCTGAAACGGGCAGTTTCCTTTAATGTCAGAAGTTCAGCTACCTTCACCGTGGCCCTGACATCGCCCGAAAAGTCTGCATTCTGGCATTGGATTTCACCATCGATTTTTCCTGTTGGGCCGACAACCATTTTTCCCTTGCACTGAATGGTGCCATTGAGCGTTCCATCGATCCGGAAATCACCATTTACCTGAATGTCTCCCTTTACAACCGCTCCCGCTCCAAGAATATTGATGGTCGGTATTTCAGGTTCTCTGTTTTTTGACATAACCAATTATTTTTGAATAGGGTAATTCTTTTCAAAAAAACGAAGGTACTGCGAAATATCCTTATTCTTGTAAAGAACGGGATAATTTTCAACAGATATGACGAAATCGTAATATTGACCGGCCGTCTCAAGTTTTGTGAAGATATATTTGCTGTCACGGATCCCAATCAGGTAATTCATGGCCCGTTCGCTGTTGTCAAAGTTGTTTACAGTAATCATCTGCCTTTCGTTGTCAAGCATCAGGCTGTTAACCATTAAATTTTCAAGATCGTGAAATTTAGAATTATAGTCAGCGATCTTTATCTTTAACGCATCAACATCGACAAAGTTTTCATTCACAATCAACAAAAAGAAGTGTACTGCATTCTGATCGAAGGTGTAAAGTTTCATGGTATTATCCACCACGGTTACCGAATCTGTTTTGATGGGCTGCCCTTTTGAATCCTTTTGGGTCCCGAGGAAGGCGAGTACCTCTTCCGCCAGTTTTCTTACTTTGCTGGTGGGATAATCCTTGATTACCTTATTCATGGCAACCACCAATGAATCCACCACTTCGATCTTGCCCAGTGCAAGTCCCCGCAAATAATCGAATTTCGGCATCAGGGCACTATCTCCTTTAAATTGTAGCCGCGCAATATCTGCATTGTTGATGACCATGTAATATTGCTGGTTCGTGAAGGCCTTGTATGTGTCGTTGTACAATTTTGAGGCCTCCGATTGCCTGGAGCTCAGTTCCTTGTAATAATTCGGGTTCACGAGCAGTTTGGCATAATCACTCTCAGCATATTGGGAGAGGATCATGTTTTTGTACTGATCACTCTTTGGCTGATTTTGAAGGTGTTTATAAAGCTGGCACAACTCATAGGTGGTCTGGACCTTGTATTTATTGACGGGAAACCGTTCCAATAAAGTTTCGAACGTCAGAACAGAATTCCCATAGTCACCCAACCCTTCAACATAGATGAATCCGGCCTGGTAGTATGCCTCGATGATCATGTCGTTGGATATCTTGATTTTTTCTTCACCAACAGGGATATCCTTGAGGTAAAAAGCCCTGTCCTTGGGATCTTTGGCTTTAATCATTAGATTTTTCCCTGCATTGGCCGTATCGCCGGGCATGGGGGGCATCAATTCGGTTGTTTCCGGTTCATTGGCAAAGGAGACGACGGCTTTGTCTTTCAGAAACCAGTTATCCTCAACCTTACGCTGACCCCATTTCCGCATGAAGGCGGTAAAACCATTCGCCATAATGGTTGGATTGTAAAAATACCACCGGCCTTCCTTTGAGCCTGATCCTGGCCGATCCATGCCCATGTTTTGGCTTTCGAAATTCAGGTTTTCACGTCGCTGCTGCTCTTCGATGTTTTTCTTCATCTCATCAACGATCTTTTTTGCAATGATCTGATCGATGATCTTATTCCGCTGATCATCCGTCATGGCCGACAGCCTTTGGAGACTGTCCTGCAGGCTGATGATCTGAAGGTTCTTTACCAAATCGGTGAGAGAGGTGGTCCTTTTTTCAAGTTCCTTATAGGTGGGATAATCCTTCGGCAGGAATTGCATGGTACTGTCATAATAAGATTGTGCCGGGGGGTAATCGCGTGTAATAAAGAAAATATCGGCAAGTTCAAGCGAGGAGATGGCCTTTTGATAATTGTTGGTTGTACTCGTGCTGACCGATTTTTTTAAATGACCAATGGCCGTGGCTGTGTCTGCATCTTTCAGGGCTATTTGAGCGAGCGAATAATAAATCTGATCCAGGAACTCCTTGTTTTTTTCATCTTTCAGCATTTTTGTCAGCTTCTTGATGATATACTCCCTGTTTCCTGTTTTGGCATCATAACATTGCGCCAGGTTGATCTTGGCGTTAAATTCCATTTCATAGGTTGAAGCAGTTTTCACCACAGCCAAATACATGGCCGAAGCTTCATTCAACTCTCCGTTGCGCTGGTATATCTGCCCAAGAATGAATTGGCAGCGTGTACGCATGGATCTTGACGGATCAAGCTCCAGGGCACGGTTCAGATAGGGAATGGCACCATCATAATTTTTCTGACGAATAAAAAACTGCCCATAGGTGAGATTTAATTCGGTCTCGTAATTATCGGATGCTTCGCCTTTACTGATCTTGCTTTGCAACATATCAAGCATCGGTTCGGCCCTGTTGAAATCGCCGATCTGAATGTTCGACTTGGCTTGCCAGAGCATCGCCTCATATTTGATCTCATTGTCGTTGTATGTCTTTATCACGAACTCGAACGTTCGCCGTGCCATCGGGTAATCCTGCTTATAAAAATAGCTCTTGCCAATCAGCATGTATGAATCATCAATCCATCGCACGTTCTCCTTCTTGTTAAAGTACATGGAGTGCTTGTTGATTGCTTTGGATGCTTTTTTTATAGCAATGTCAGCATATTGGGAGATCTTGGTGGCACTGGCTTTGTCCCCATAGTTGAACACAGGCAAGACGATCGCATAATTGTCTTTCAGACTGGCCTGGTAATCTTTGAGTCCCTGACGGACGTTATCCATACCATTCCAATACACATTATAATGCGCAGTGGTGTTGTGGTAAACCCTGCGCAGATAGGTGTTTTTTTTTGTGGAACAGCCACTAAAAAGTGTAAATCCTGACAATATCAGAACCCAGGCGGCGAGGTAGTATGTCTTCGTCGATCTCAAAACAGATATAATAGTAAAGGAGTATAAACTATAATTTTACAAAATTATTTTAAATTTTTGAATTTGGCCGCAATGGGGTGAAGATTTGTGAGATCATATAATTTTCCGATATTTGCAGCGTTTTGAGGATTGGTGAGCGCGACATGGTTACGGTAAAAAGAGATAAAAAAAAAATAGGGTGGGCTGAAAAATGGCGGAATAAATATCGCCTTGTTTTCATGACAGATGATACCCTCGAAGAGCGGTTTACCTTCCGCCTTTCCCGGATGAATGTATTTATTGCACTGGGCACATTGACCATTGTACTTATTTTTCTGACCAGTATCCTGATTGCTTTCACTCCTTTGCGGGAGTACATTCCTGGATATACCAATGTTGGATTGACCAAAAAACTTTATAAACTTCAGATAAAGACTGATTCAATTGAACGGGATTTGGTAAAAAAAGAGCGGTTTATCCAGAATCTGAAGGATATCATCAATGGGAAAGATTTATCGGAAGACAAACCCCTGGTAAGGGATACCCTGACGCGATATGGCAACATTAAAATAAAACGATCCTCCGAGGATTCATTGTTGCGGCTGGAGGTTGAGAACCAGACAAAATACAACCTTTACAAGATGGAAACGATGGAGCCCCCGATTCAGAAAAAGGCCTCCATCGGCGGTGTTCTCTTCTTTACCCCGCTAAAGGGTATCATTACCAACGAGTTCAACCCAGTCCAAAAGCATTTTGGCGTTGATATCGTCTCTAAACAAAATGAAGCCGTTAAGTCGGTACTTGACGGAACGGTGATATTCAACAATTGGACACTGGAGACAGGATATGTAATCGTAGTTCAGCATGCACAGAATATCGTCTCAATTTACAAACACAACTCTGTGATCCTGAAAAAGGTAGGCGAGTATGTGCGGGCAGGCGATCCCATTGCCATTGTAGGCGAAACCGGCGAACTAATCACTGGGCCGCATCTTCATTTCGAATTGTGGAATGATGGCATTCCGGTTAACCCAAAGGAATATATTACATTTTAAATTCATCGACCGAGCTTGAAAAAGAACATTGCCATTTTAGGATCAACCGGAAGTATCGGAACCCAGGCGCTGCAGGTAGTTCGCAGTCATCCTGACCTGTTTGGCGTGGAGGTTTTAACCGCCCGGAACAACTGCGACATGCTGATTCGGCAGGCCATTGAATTCAGGCCCAATGCAGTAGTGATCGGGGATGAGCACTGTTATCAGAACGTGGCCGAGGCGCTGAAACATCTTCCCATTAAGGTTTTTGCCGGGGAGGATTCCATTTCACAAATCGTGGAAATGGAGGAGATCGATTTGGTCCTGAGCGCATTGGTTGGTTATGCCGGGTTAAAACCGACCCTGAGTGCCATTCATGCCGGTAAGCAAATTGCACTTGCCAATAAGGAGAGCCTGGTGATTGCCGGAGATCTTGTCATGGAGGAAGCCCGGCGAAAGAATGTCCTCATTTTACCTGTCGATTCTGAACATTCAGCCATTTTTCAATGCCTTGTGGGGGAGCGTCCCGGTACCGTGGAAAAGATTTTTCTGACCGCCAGTGGGGGCCCCTTCCGGGGAAAGCAAAGGGCACATCTTGTCAATGTGGCGAAAGAAGCTGCACTGCAGCATCCCAATTGGAAGATGGGAAATAAAATAACCATCGACTCCGCTTCCATGATGAACAAGGGACTCGAAGTAATTGAAGCCCGGTGGCTTTTTAACCTTCAGCCTGAGCAGATTGAGGTTATCATCCATCCGCAGTCGGTCATCCATTCCATCGTTCAGTTTATTGATGGCTCCATGAAGGCGCAGATGGGACTTCCTGATATGAAACTTCCCATTTTATACGCCATGACCTTTCCGGAGCGTATGAAATCGGATTTGCCCCGGTTCCGTTTTACCGATTATGCAAAATTTACCTTTGAAGAACCGGATTTAGAGTTGTTCAGAAATTTGTCGCTGGCCTATGACGCACTCAGGCAGGGAGGGAATATGCCATGCATTCTGAATGCAGCAAATGAAGTTGCCGTAAGTGCTTTCCTGGAAGACCGCATTGGTTTTCTGAGAATGCCGGAGGTGATTGAGCATTGCATGCATACAGTTTCGTTTATTAAAAAACCGTGTTATGATGATTATGTTTCATCGCACATAGAGTCCATCGATAGGGCAAAAGAGTTTATCAGCCACATTTAACAGCAATCATTTATATATACCATCAACTCATGGAAATTGTTATAAAAGTCGTTCAGTTATTGCTTAGTTTATCCATTCTTGTGATTTTTCATGAATTCGGACATTATATTGCTGCCAGAATATTCAAAACGAGGGTTGAAAAATTTTACCTCTTTTTTGATCCGTGGTTTTCGCTCTTTAAGATAAAAAGGGGTGACACAGAATACGGAGTGGGTTGGGTTCCCCTTGGAGGTTATGTGAAGATTTCAGGTATGATTGATGAATCCATGGACAAGGAACAGATGAAACTCCCGCCACAGGCCTGGGAATTTCGCTCCAAACCTGCATGGCAGCGACTGATCATTATGTTGGGTGGGGTTACGGTAAATATCCTGCTCGCCATTGCAATCTATATTGCGATGCTCACTGTATGGGGCGAACAATATTTGCCAACATCGGAGGTGAAATATGGAATCACAGTCGACTCCCTTGGATATCAAATGGGTTTGCGCAACGGCGACCACATACTTTCAATTGATCACAAGCTGGTCGAAGATTTTGCGGCCATTCCCAAGACCATCATCCTGGAGGAGGCGAAAACGGTACAGGTAATGCGCGGTGACCAGAAATTGGATGTTCAAATCCCGAAGGATTTCATCAGCCGGCTGATCAAACAAAAATCCCCTGATTTCATCGCCATCAGGTTTCCTTTTGAAGCAGGGAAATTTACTGTCGGTTCCGCGGCCCAGGCTTCCGGGATGCAGATCAATGACAAGATCATCGGATTGAATGACTCCCTCTTTAACTTCTTTGATCAGTTCAGGGCATCCATACAAAAGTATAAAAATCAAAACGTGACGGTCGTGGTGATGCGCGGCAGGGATACGCTCCGTTTGCAGGTTCAGGTTCCTGAAGCTGGCCTGATCGGTGTTTATCCAAAGGCGCCGGGCAATTACTTCGCATTCAAGGAAAAGAGTTACAATATCATCACAGCCATTCCGGCGGGTGTGGTTAAAACCTTTGACGGTGCCGGGAATTACATCAAATCCATAAAGCTGTTATTTTCACAGGATAAAGCATATGAATCGGTAGGTGGGTTCATCACCATCGGCAACATCTTCCCTTCAACCTGGGATTGGTCTGCCTTCTGGTCCCTGACTGCATTTCTTTCCATCATGCTGGCCATTCTGAATATCCTACCCATTCCTGCGCTTGACGGGGGTCACGTAATGTTTCTTTTTTACGAAATCATTGTCGGGAAAAAACCCAGCGACAAATTCATGGAATATGCTCAGATTGCCGGGATGGTTATCCTTTTCGGATTGCTGATCTTTGCAAACGGACAGGATATTATCAAATTGTTCAGGTAGTTACCTTTTCCCGGAGGGACTTGAACCCTTCTCCGAGTATTTCTGTAGCATCTGTTATGGTCAGGAATGCTTTCGGGTCGATTTCATGTATATATTCCTCCAGGATAGCCAGCTCCCGCCTGCTCACCACAGTAAATATGATTCTTTTATCGGCGTAGTTGTACATCCCTTTCCCGTCGATAAACGTTCCGCCCCGATCGAGGTTATTGATGATTTTATCACGGATCTCCTCATGCTTGTCAGAAATGATAAAAAGACTTTTATCATAGCTGACGCCCTCAAGCACAACATCGATAACCTTTCCGGTGATAAAAATCACAATCCAGGAATACAGGGGTATTTTCCAGTCCTGAAATACCAGCAATCCGACCAATACAATAACCGAATCGACATAAATCATAAGCATTCCCAGTGGCAGCCGAGTGTATTTTGCAATGATCATGGCCACAATATCGCTGCCTCCTGAAGTGGCTTTGGATTTAAAAATAAGGCCAAGGCCCAACCCTGCCAGAACTCCGCCAAAAATGGAAGATAAAAGGGCATCCCCCTTTACAAGAGGTTCATAACCCCATAACAGGGTCAATGTATCGTTAAATAGGGCCGTTAGGGAAAATCCCACCACTGTTTTCATCCCAAACCGCGGGCCCAAAAACCTGATCCCTATAATTGTCAGGGGAATATCAAAGCACAGGGCTACAAGTCCAACGGGCGTGTTGAACAGATAATGTAACACAATGGAGATTCCATACACGCCACCCGGAACAATCTTGTAGGGGGTTATAAAAAGAACGAATGATGAAGCGAGAATAAATGCTCCCACGATGATCAGGCTATAGGAAATAAACCATTTACGTGTGAATGGTTTTTCTTTAATCAATAGGAATGACATAGGCCATAATTTTAGTGATGATGAATCAAGCGGCAAAGATATTTGATTGCGGCACAATGCAGGCAGACAAAATTCGTTTATCTTCGTGTTAAAGTAGAGGCTGTAACAAAAAAAAATGTACTTTTACTCCGTTATTCATTGAACTTAACAACCGTTTGTTGACGCTGCCAATATCCAGATATCTGACCAAGTCGGGGATAAATTTCTTTTTTATCCTGGGTATTCTTGTTTTACAGGGAGGTGCTTCCATTTTTGCCCAGCAACCCACGCTCATCACACATTACATGTTCACCAACATGGCCATCAATCCCGCTTTTGCGGGCAATAGTGGTGGCATATGTGCAACCGGTCTCGCCCGACAGCAATGGATTGGGTTCCAGGACCCGGATGGATCACAAACGGCCCCTCAGGTATTTCTGCTTACGGTTGATTCGCCCATCAAAGTCTTGCATGGCGGCATCGGAGGCTCGTTGTATCAGGATAAACTTGGTTTTTTCAAGAATATCGGGTTAAAACTCGGATATGCCTATAAAATGGAAGCCGGAAACGGAGATCTTTCATTTGGCCTTCAGGTGGGATTTCAAAATGGCACCTTTGATTTTTCAAAGTTAGATCTGGGTCAGGGCGCAGGTAATTTATCTGAGGATCCTGTACTCCGGGAATTATCAGGAAAAACCAGTGACATGACCTTCGATATGGCTGCAGGGGTATTATACAAGGTTCCCGAAAAGTTTTATATCGGACTCTCTGCCGACAATCTGCTGCAGTCGTCTGCAAAAAAAATTGCGTATCAATTGCGTCGCACCTTTTACCTCAGCGGAGGATATGAGTGGATATTGCCGAACAATCCTGCTTTTGAATTGCAGCCATCGGTGTTGTTCATGTATGATGGGGCGGCATTTCAATTCAACCTGAGTGCACTGGTATTGTATAATAAGAAATTTTATGGTGGCCTTGGTTACAGGCTGCAGGATGCGGTTTCGATACTGGCAGGCGTGAATATTAAAAATCTTCGCATTGGACTCTCTTATGATATCAGTACCTCGGCGCTGAGTAAGTATAACAGCGGGGGAGTAGAAATCATGGTAAGTTACTGCTTTAAAATTGACGTTGATAAATTCAGGAAAAGTTACAGAAACACACGTTTCTTATAAAATAAAAAGTGTATTTTTGCCCCTTTGATTTGGAAAACAGTTGTTATATCATAATAAATCTCAATACATCGCGTTATTTTTCTTCCATTAATTGGACAAAAATGAAAAAACTGCTTATTTATTCCGCCTTGCTCATATTTCTGGGAAGCTGCGGTAACTCAGGAAGTGGTGAGCTTACGGGAGTAAAAAATCGAAAGCGATATTATTCTCCGGATCCATTTGGTATGGTTTACGTTCCCATGGGAGCGTATACAATGGGTGTAAGCGATGAAGATATGCCATATGCCCAGCTTAACAACCCGAAAACTGTGACAGTCCAGGCTTTTTATATGGACCAGACTGAAATTACAAACAATGAATACCGCCAGTTTGTTTATTGGGTGAGAGATTCGATTGCACGAAGGATTCTGGGAGAAACAAAACCGGAACTTTACTTTATTTCAGAAAACAAGAAGACCGGTGAACAATTTGATCCTCCCTTCCTGAACTGGGAAAGCAAATTGGAATGGAACTCCGATCAGCAGGATGTCCGCGATGCCCTCGCTCAATTATATCTTCCTGAAAATGAGCGTTATTTCAGAAGAAAAGAGATTGATACCCGCAAACTTTACTTCGAGTATTATTTTGTTGACCTGAAAGCCGCATCCCGGAAAGATTATGCAGCCCAGCCCGAACCGAAGGAGGCTGGTTTGGCCAATCGGCCGCAAGGATTGAAAGACCGCTCAGTTTATGTGCGTAAGGAGGTTATTAATGTTTATCCTGATACCTTGTGCTGGATCCATGATTATGCATACTCCTTTAATGATCCGAGTACTGAAAAATATTTCTGGCATCCTGCGTATGACAACTACCCTGTGGTTGGTGTAAACTGGCGCCAGGCTAACGCTTTTTGCATCTGGCGTACCCAATTTAAAAACAGTTTCCTTTTTGGTAAAAAAGGTGAAACGTTTATCAGCGATTTCCGCTTGCCTACTGAAGGTGAATGGGAATGGGCCGCACGTGGCGGATATGATGGCAACCCTTATCCCTGGGGCGGTCCATATACAAGAAATGATAAAGGATGTTTCCTGGCCAACTTTAAACCCATGCGCGGTGATTACATTGCAGATGGTGGTGCTACCACCGTCATTGTGGGTCATTACCCCGCCAATGACTACGGACTTTACGATATGGCTGGCAATGTGGCCGAATGGACTGTTACGGCCTTTCATCCATCTTCCTACAATTTTTCATGGGACCTGAATCCTGATTATAAATACAATGCCAAGGATGCTGATCCGCCAGCACTGAAACGTAAGGTTACCCGTGGAGGTTCGTGGAAGGATGTTGCCTATTTCCTTCGTGTTTCCACACGTTCCTATGAATACCAGGATACCGCCAAATGTTACGTTGGATTCCGCTGTGTCCAGAATTTCCTTGGCCGTCAACGTGATGACAACCCGGCAAGGGCTTCCAAAGTGTACAGATAAATTTTAAAACCACTCCTCTTCATTAACATCTAATTCTTTCTAACCATGGCTTTACTCGATTTTGTCAAAACAAAGCATTATAAGAACTTCATGGCCAAGCTCTATGGCTGGGGGGCTGCTGTTGTTATTATTGGTGCATTGTTTAAAATCAACCATTACACCGGTGCTGACATCATGCTCATCATTGGATTGGGGACTGAATCACTCATTTTTTTCTTTTCTGCTTTTGAGCCACCCCATGTTGAGCCTGACTGGAGCCTTGTTTATCCTCAGCTGGCAGGTATTTATCATGACGATGAAATTGATCCTACCAGAGCGTTTAATTCAAAGGATACTGTAACCCAGGAATTGGATAAGATGCTTGAAAAGGCAAAAATCGGCCCTGAATTGATTGCCAGCCTTGGCTCCGGATTAAGCAAGCTGTCGGAAACCGCTTCGAAATTGTCGAATGTTGCAGATGCTTCCCTGACCAACGACAAATATATCAGCACCATGAAAAATGCGACAGAATCTGCTTCACACTTGAACGATTCCTACCGCAAAGTGTCCTATACATTGGAGCAAAACGTAAGCGCATCGGAGGAGCAGTTGGCTCACATCAAATCAACCTCCAAAAGCGCCTCCAACCTCACTTCGGTATTTAATGAAGTGGGAGAATCCCTTAAAGAAGATCTTACTGCCAATAAAGCGTATGCCGTAAGCATTGCAAAAGTCAACTCAGCAGCGAACCAGTTTGTTGAAAAATACAATGAATCGGCTGAATTATTATCAAAAACAGCTGAAACCCTGAATGCATCTGCAACCGGTGGCGCAAGCTATAACAAAGAACTCCAGCGTGTTTCCAGCAACCTTTCAGCGCTGAATGCCTTGTATGAACTGCATCTGCAGGGTTCCACCCAACAAATGGAAGACACCAAACATCTTAATTCGCTGATGAATAAATTCGCAGTTAACCTGAATGATTCCCTGTCCAATACGGAAAAATTCAAAGTTGAGGTTGACAACCTGACCAAAAACATCGTCGCCCTCAATAAAGTTTATGGGAATATGCTTTCGGCCATGAGTGTTGGAGGAAAATAATCAGGATTAACTTACTTGTTTAAAATATATAACTAGATGGCTGGATATAAGGAGACACCGAGGCAAAAGATGATCGGGATGATGTATCTCGTTCTTACGGCATTGCTCGCATTGAATGTCTCAAAAGAGATCCTGGATGCTTTTCTTGTGGTCAACGAAAGCATGGAGACCACGAACGAAAACTTCACAAAAAAACTGGATAATACCTATTCAAAATTCAAGATTCAATACCAGTTAAACCCGAATAAAGTTGGTCCCTATTGGGATAAAGCCCAACAGGCACATATACTTTCTGATAAACTCGCCAGGTATATCGACAGCATCAAATTTGTGGTAATCATGCGTACCGATAAACTTGCCACATACGAAGATGCCAAAAAGCTGAATTTGCGAAATGCCAAAAGAAAGGACAATTATGATACGCCTACCAGGTATTTTATAGGAAGTTCAACTGACGGTTCATCCGGTGAGTCAAGGATTCTGAAGACGAAGATTGAAGCGTACAAAAAACAGATGATAGAACTGGTTGATCCTAAATTCAGGAGTACCATCAAGTTGGGAATGGATACAGAGGGCCCGTTTTATGATAAGGATGGAAATAAGCAAAATTGGGAAATGCATAATTTCTATAGGACCATCCTGGCTGCCACCGTTACCATCCTGAATAAAACGAAGGCGGAAGTGTATAATGCCGAGTTTGATGTGGTCAACAATCTCTTCAGTTCCATCGATGCTTTGAACTTTAAATTCGATAAAATTCAGGCCAAGGTCATCCCGAGAAGCAGTTATATATTCCTGGGTGAAGAATATCAGGCTGAAATTCTGGTCGGAGCCTATGACACAAAACAAAACCCAAATGTCCGCTATATATTGGGATCAGACACCCTGACCCCTGGAAATTATCGGAATGCTACGCCGATCGAAGGTTCAAACGGACTGGTTGTATTGAAACTGAGCGGATCTTCGGAAGGATTAAAGAAATTCGCCGGCCTTATTAAGGTGGTCAGCCCGCTTGGAGATACGATGACATTCCATTTTAAAGATGAATATATCGTTGCCAGGCCTGCCATTACCATCTCACCGAGTAAAATGAATGTTTTCTATATTGGGGTTGATAATCCTGTAGATATCAGTGTCCCTGGAGGGCCAGAGCGCATCACTCCTACGATCTCTGTCGGATCAATCCGGGCTGAGGGCAAAGAGTGGATCGTCTCAAATTTGACCGCAACCGGCACCCGCGAAGCAATCATCAGTGTGAATGCCGTATTTTCAGGGAAGACCAAAAGCATGGGTTCCTACAAATTCAGGCTGAAAACAGTGCCAGACCCGATCATCAAAATTGCCGGCAAGAATGAAGGATTCATTTCAAAATCCTTGCTGCTTGCCAGTCCGATGCTGATTCCTGAAATGCCGGCCGGATTTGATTTTGACCTTCGCTACAATGTGACATCTTTTATCTTTTCCACCTCGACATCGGCCGGTGAAGGCAGTGATGTCAAGGTTCAGGGAAACCGGCTTACACCTGAAATCCTGAAAACAATTACCAATGCACGCAGGGGACAAAGAATCTGGTTTGACGATATTTATGTCAAGGGTCCCGACGGAGGCAGGAAAATAAATGCCAGTCTTAGTTTGAAATTGAACTGATAATATCCATAAGGAGGTAATATGAAAAAAGCATTTTTCCTGGTTTTATTCACCCTTGTTTTAGGGGGATTAAGCCTTACATCCTATGCACAGGTGCTGGAAGGCCCTCCCAGGGATGGGGTGTACGATAAAACGGCCATAACGCAGGTTCAGCCCATTCCTTACCCATATCTCAGGGAAGCAGATATCGTTTGGACCCGGAGAGAATGGAGGATCCTGGATCTACGCGAGAAGATGAATCAGCCATTTTACTTTCCTGAAAAGCCCCAGAATAACTGGCGCAGCTTTGTAACTATCATCATGGATGGATTGAGGGAGGGAACCATCACGGCCTATTCCAGTGAATCGGATCAGTTCCTTGTACCTCTGACTTTTAAGGAGTTGCTTGATAAATTGGAGCGAAGTGATTCTGTCCGTCTGCCACGTCCCGAAAATCCTGATATTTTATTTGATACGGTTATCAAAACGGAATTTGATCCGGCCAATGTAAAAAAACTGAAAATCAAAGAAGATTTCTATTTCGACCGGCAAAGATCGGTCATGGAGGTAAGGATTTTGGGTATCTGCCCGGTGGTTGATGAAATTGACAGAAATACGGGTGAAAAACGATTCGAAAAAAATCTCTTCTGGATCTATTTTCCGGAATGCCGTAACCTGTTTGCTAAAAATGAAATGTTTAACACGAAAAACGGATCTGCCGGCAGAATGACCTATGATGATGTGTTCATGAAACGCATGTTCTCAAGTTATATTTATAAAGAAGAGAATGTGTATGACCGTGCCATCAACGAATATGCTACAGGGATTGATGCGCTGCTTGAGGCTGAAAAAGCCAAGAAAAACCTGTTTGAATTTGAATCAAATCTCTGGGAATACTAGTCCGGAACAAACCCGGCGTTAAAATAAACGTAAAAGATAACGGGAGGCTGTCTCAAGTAACGGAGACGGCCTCTTTTCATTTCTTTCTTCAGGATCTTTGGGCCAAATTTCCTATTTTTGTCTTGAGCTGATGATTAGCCATATGACAAACGCATTTGCTGAAACACCGATTGAATATCTGAAGGGCGTTGGACCGGCCAGGGCAGAGCTGCTTAAAAGCGAGCTGAAGATATTCACCTTTGGTGAGCTTTTGACCTTCTTTCCATTTCGATATCTCGACCGTAGTAAGTATTACCGCATTGCCGACATCACCGCCGATTCGTCCTATATCCAGTTAAAGGCGAAAATGGTCAGGATTCAAACCATCGGGGCACAAAGGCAACAGCGATTGGTTGCAACAGTAAGGGATGAAAGCGGTGAAATGGACCTTATCTGGTTTCAGGGAATAAAGTGGGTATCGGAAATGCTGACCGCGCAGCAAGAGTATGTCGTGTTTGGAAAACCTACGCTGTTTAACGGCCGATGGAATATTTCCCATCCCGAGTTGGAAATTCTTTCTGCAGAACCGGTGCCGTTAAATGAAATTATCAGACCGGTTTATAATTCTACCGAAAAATTGAAATCGAAGGGACTCGACTCCCGGGGAATGGCAAAGCTTATTAAGGGGTTGATTCTTAATGACAAATTTTTCCTGACCGAAAATCTCACGCATGGTATCCTTCAGACGCTGCGATTAATGAACCGGCAAGAGGCATTTTTAAACATCCATTTTCCCCGCTCTCCTGAATTGTTGAAGAAGGCGCAAACCAGACTTAAATTTGAGGAACTTTTTTTCATTCAGTTACGCCTGGCCAGGCAGCGCTCGTTGCGGCTTAAAAAGCATGAAGGTCACCGGTTTTTGAAGGTCGGAGATTACCTGAACCAGTTTTACCACCATCACCTTACATTTGAGTTGACCAATGCTCAAAAACGGGTCATCAAGGAGATAAGAGCCGATTTGGGATCCGGAAACCAGATGAACCGGTTGCTTCAGGGCGATGTTGGCAGCGGGAAGACCCTTGTTGCCTTGATGACGATGCTCATCGCGCTGGATAATAATTACCAGAGTTGCCTGATGGCACCAACTGAAATTCTCGCCAACCAGCATTTCAGCACCATCACAAAGATGCTTGCCGGGTTGAATGTAACAGTGCAATTGCTTACGGGATCCACGAAACCTGCTGTACGGAGGGAAATACTCGAACAGCTGTCGCAGGGTAATGTACAAATACTTATCGGAACACATGCATTGCTGGAGGAGAAGGTGCAGTTTAAACACCTTGGCTTTGTTGTCATCGATGAACAGCATCGCTTCGGCGTGGCACAGCGTGCCAAACTCTGGGATAAGAATATCATTACCCCGCATGTGCTGGTTATGACCGCCACACCCATTCCCCGTACGCTTGCCATGACGTTGTACGGAGACCTGGACACCTCTGTCATAGATGAAATGCCCCCTGGCCGGAAAGCAATTGTGACCAGGCATGTTTATGAGAAGGATCAGGCCGGGGTTTTTAATTTTATCCTGACCAAGATCCGGGAAGGCCGTCAGATATATATTGTTTTTCCGCTTATCCAGGAATCTGAAACGCTGGATCTGAAAAACCTCATTGACGGATATCAGCATATCGTTACGGCGTTTCCTCCTCCTGACTTTGCCGTGGGTATGGTTCATGGAAAGATGAAACAGCAGGAAAAGGATGCCGAGATGAAACGTTTTCTTAGCAATGAAACTCAAATCCTGGTAGCTACTACGGTCATCGAAGTGGGGGTCGATGTTCCCAACGCTTCAGTTATGCTGATTGAAAATGCAGAACGGTTCGGCCTTTCACAACTTCACCAATTACGCGGTCGTGTTGGAAGAGGAGGTGACCAGTCCTATTGCATCCTGATGAGCAGGTATGAGCTTTCGGCTGAAGCGCGCAAACGCATATCAACCATGGTGCGTACATCGGATGGCTTTGAGATTGCAGAAACTGATTTACAACTTCGCGGACCCGGCGATTTGCAGGGAACCCAGCAAAGCGGGATCCTCGACCTGCGTATTGCAGATATCGTTAAAGATGAAAAAATATTAAAATATGCCAGGAATGTAGCTTCAGAAATCATCCTGCACGATCCTTCCCTCAGTAAAAAGGAAAATGACATTCTGGCACAACATCTGATCCAGATGGACCGCAATCAGCAAAATTGGGGATTGATTTCATAAAATTCATTGTTTTTATTCTTAATTTTGCTCCCTTAATCCGTAAGACGCATGAAAATTTCCTATAACTGGCTGAAGCAATATCATAATGCCGATCTTTCACCTGACAAGGTGGCGGAACTATTAACCGGGTGTGGACTCGAGGTGGAGAGCCTCGATCTGTTTCAATCTGTGAAAGGGGGACTGAAAGGGGTGGTTATCGGCGAGGTGTTGACATGCGAAAAACATCCAAACTCCGACCATCTTAGTCTCACTGTGGTGAATGTAGGAACCGGTGACCCGCTGAAAATCGTTTGTGGCGCTTCAAATGTGGCAAAAGGACAAAAGGTGGCTGTGGCAACCATTGGAACTACTTTATACATCAATGACGCTGAACTAAAGCTTCAACGCACCAAAATCAGGGGAGAGGTTTCAGAAGGCATGATTTGCGCCGAGGATGAGCTTGGACTTGGTTCGTCTCATGCCGGAATCATGGTTCTCGATACGGAAGCAACGGTTGGCATGCCGGCCAGTGAATATTTTAAAATTGAGGAAGATGTTGTTTTTACGATTGGACTGACTCCGAACCGGGTCGATGCAGCTTCACATCTTGGTGTAGCGCGCGATCTGGTGGCAGTGATAAATAATTTCGGCCATAGCCAAAACGATCCTTCACAGCATAAAAACATCCTGCTCCCCGATCTGTCTGGGTTCCGCGTCGATAATCACAAAAAGCCCGTTGAGGTGATTATTGAGGATGCAATAGCTTGTCCCCGCTATTCAGGAATTACAGTTTCAGGAATTACAGTCGGAGAATCCCCCGGCTGGCTTAAAAACAGGTTGATGGCCATTGGGTTGCGTCCCATCAACAACATTGTGGATATTACCAATTTTGTCCTGATGGAGCTGGGTCAGCCACTCCATGCCTTTGATTGCGACTTCATCACCGGGAACAAGGTCATCATAAAAAAATATCCGAAAGGAACGAAATTTATCACCCTTGATCATGCTGAACGTGAACTCGCAGAGAGCGATCTTATGATTTGCAATGCCGCTGAACCCATGTGTATTGCCGGCGTTTTTGGCGGAATAAAATCGGGTGTAACCACGACGACAACCAGCGTTTTTCTGGAGAGCGCCTATTTTGATCCGGTTCATGTTCGCAAAACATCGCGGCATCATGGATTGCAGACTGATGCCTCCTTCCGTTTTGAACGGGGCGCCAATGTCGACATCACGGTAACGGCCCTGAAACGGGCTGCGATGATGATCAGGGAAATAGCGGGTGGAGAAATTTCATCTGAGATTGTCGACGTTTATCCCAACCCGATTTTGCCTGGCCGGGTTGACCTTTCGTATTGCAATCTGGACCGCCTGATCGGCAAGGTCATCACCCGCGATGTTGTGAAAAATATTTTGACCGATCTTGAAATTGAGGTCCTGGAAGAGTTGAAACCGGAATCCGGGCTTCGCCTTCAGATACCTGCCTTTAAAGTGGATGTTACCCGCGAAGCGGATGTGATTGAGGAAATTTTGCGCATATACGGATACAATAACATTGAAATTCACGATGAGGTGAGAGCCTCGCTCTCTTACACCATCAGCCCTGATCCGGAGAAAACCCAGAACATGGTTGCTGAATGGCTTGCGGCCAATGGTTTTAATGAGATCATGAATAATTCCCTTACCAGATCGACCTATTATACTGACAATCCCGATTTCCCGGTTCAAAATTGTGTCAGGATGTTGAATCCGACCAGCCGCGATCTCGATGTTATGAGGCAGACCCTGCTTTATGGTGCATTGGAAAGCCTGGTTTTTAATCAGAACAGGAAGAATGCCGATCTCAAAATGTTTGAATTTGGAAGGGTTTATTCAACGGTAAATGATAAAAATGAGCCTGTGACGGGATATCATGAGGAGAACCATCTTTCGATGCTGATAACCGGCCTTTCACATCCTGAAAACTGGAATATTGAGAGCAAACAGGTTGATTTTTATGAGTTGAAGGGATTCCTTGAAATCCTGTTTAAAAAACTTGCGCTCCAAAGGGATAAATGGGACATTGCCTCTTTTAATTCCCACCAAATTACCGATGGGTTAGCCTATTCACTCAATAAAAAGATCATCCTGACCCTCGGTCATATCAGCAAACAGGTATTGTCGGCGTTTGACTGCAAGCAGCCGGTTCTTTATGCCGAGCTGAACTGGGATTTGCTGTTTTCGCTTATACCTGCAAAAGAGACCCAATATAAAGGGATCCCGAAATTCCCGGAGGTCAGACGTGATCTGGCCTTGCTCGTTGATCAGGGAATTACATTCAATCAGATAGAGGAACTGGTGTACCAGACCGAAAAAAAATTATTGAAAAAGGTCGGCTTGTTTGATGTATATGAAGGAGATAACATTGCCCCCGGCAAAAAGTCATATGCTGTCAGTTTTATTTTACAGGATAATGACAAAACACTGACGGACAAGGAGATCGAAAAGACAATAGAACGGCTTATCAAAGCCCTGAATTTACAGCTCAACGCCCAGATCAGATAATTTTCAGTATGGAAATCCAGTCAATCAAACATCGCTTCGGAATTATTGGAAACTCTCCTTTACTTGACCGTGCCATCGACATTGCCCGTCAGGTGGCAGCAACTGACATCACGGTACTGATCAGCGGAGAGAGCGGAACCGGGAAAGAATTTTTTCCGAAAATCATCCACCAGCTAAGTGCCAGGAAACATGGCCCATATATTGCGGTAAACTGCGGGGCTATTCCGGAGGGAACGATTGATTCCGAGCTTTTTGGACATGAGAAGGGATCTTTTACCGGTGCCCACGAGGCCCGTAAGGGCTATTTTGAAGTTGTAGATGGCGGTACTATTTTCCTCGATGAAGTAGCAGAGCTGCCGCTTGGCACACAGGTTCGTCTTTTGCGTGTGCTCGAATCCGGTGAATTCATGCGGGTTGGTTCATCCAAGGTGCTGAAAACAAATGTCAGGGTGGTAGGGGCAACCAATGTCAATATCCCTGATGCCATCAACAATGGGAAGTTCAGGCAGGATCTCTACTATCGTTTGAATACGGTTCCCATTCTGGTCCCTGCATTGCGTGAACGAAAAGAAGATATATACCTGCTTTTCAGGAAATTTGCTTCGGATGCTGCCGAAAAATACCGGATGCCGGCAATCCAGGTTGATGATGAAGGTCAACAGGTGCTTAAGAACTATAGATGGCCGGGGAATATTCGCCAGCTTAAAAACCTGACAGAGCAAATCTCCATCATTGAAAAAACCAGGATCATCGATGCCGCAAACCTGATTAAATACATGCCTAATGCACAATCCAGCGAACTTCCGGTTTTGTATAAGGGAGAAGACAGTTCAAAATTCAATGAGCGTGAGTTGCTTTACAAGGTGCTTTTTGATATGAAAAAAGATGTGAACGACCTGAAGGAGCTTGTAATGAACCTTATGCAAAACGAGGATGAAATCAGTAACAACCTGGGGGAGAATACCCATCTGATCAAACGTCTGTACAAGGACTTTGAAGACGGGAAGGAGCCTGTGCAGCCAATCATCGTACACCGTCCCGACAACCGGTTTTCTCATCATGATCCCATTCAGGAGCCGGTTGAGGTGGAAGAATCTCTCTCTCTTCAAAAAAAGGAGATCGATTTTATCAAACGGGCCCTGACCCGACATGAAGGAAAGCGTAAAGATGCGGCCAAGGAGCTTGGTATTTCAGAACGAACCCTTTACCGTAAGATCAAGGAATATAACATCGAGTAATATCTCGTAACGCTTCACGCGTCACGTGTCACGGTTTTCCCTATCTTTGTTGATCAATGGAAGAAATGCTGACCCCTCAAATTCTCCGGAAACCATTTTATATCCCCGTGCGATGGATATTGACCCTGGCACTTCCGGCTCTGTTTTTTCTGCCTTCATGCAGAGTAAGTTATTCATTTACAGGAGCTTCTATCTCGCCGATGGTGAAAACAGTTTCCATTACCTATCTCCAGAATAATGCCTCATTGGTAGTTCCAACATTGTCACGAACCATCACAGATGCGTTAAGGGATTACTTTACATCACAAACAAACCTTGTGCTTGTGGACCGGGGAGGAGATCTGATGCTCGATGGAAGCATTACCCAATATGTGGTTCAGCCAGTGGCTATCCAGGGAAATGAAACTGCAGCAATGAATCGGTTAACCATTGTTGTGAGCGTAAAGTTTGTGAATAAAACAGACACAAAGCAATTTTGGGAGACCACATTTTCCCGTTACCAGGACTATGCCAGTTCGTATAACCTATCTTCAGTGCAGGATGGTCTGATAAAAGATATCACGGATCAATTGGTGCAGGATATTTTCAATAAAGCAGTTGTTAACTGGTAACCATTTCTAAGAGGTGTAAACCCGTATGAACCGCCAGCAATTTTCCGATTTTGTTAAAAACCCCGGGAAGACCAATGCCCAGAGTTTAAAGATGCTGGAAGATCTTGTCAGGCGGTATCCCTATTGCCAGTCGGGACAATTGTTATATACCTATAACCTTTTCAGGGAGGAAAACCTTCAGTATCCATTGCAACTCAAGAAGGCTGCGGCTTATGCCAGTGATCGCAAGATTCTTAAGGAACTGATCGATTCTGCCAAAAATATAGTAACACGGCCCGCTCTTCCCGATTCTATAACCACGGAACCTCTGGTAGCTGAAGCTCCCGAAGCCAGCGAGGACCATATTGCTCCCACGCCGGTGCCAATGACCATGCCCGCAATTGAAGTGTTTTCATTGCCTTCAACCCGCGATCGCCTTACCCCGGAAGAGCTGCTTCTTATCGTAAAGAGGAGGCTTGCCGAAATCAATGCCCAAAAAGAGCCGACAGCTTTATCCATCAAAACGAAAGAATCGATTATTGAGAAGTTCATTTTGGAAGAACCAAAAATTTCAAGGCCGAAAGCTGCTTTCTTCAATCCGACCGACAGTGCCATACAAAGCAACTTTGATGATGAGGAGATCGTAAGTGAAACCCTTGCTAAATTATATGCTTCACAAGGCAATATTCCAAAGGCCATTCATATTTATCAGAAATTATCCTTGCTTAATCAAGAAAAAAGTCGTTACTTTGCGGCCCGAATTGCAAATCTGAAATCGTAAATACTTATCCGTTATGTACATTTTAATTTCCGTGCTTATCCTGATCGTCTGTGTTTTGATGGTATTGGTCGTCCTGGTCCAGAATTCAAAAGGAGGAGGACTTGCTTCGAATTTTGCTTCGTCCAATCAGTTCATGGGCGTAAGAAAAACTGCTGATTTTCTTGAAAAAGCGACATGGACACTTGCTGTTACCTTGCTTTTGCTAAGCCTTTTTTCTGTTTTTGTAATTCCAAAAAACCAGGTCGCAACTGATTCCATGCAGAGCGAAATCCAGAAACAGATCGATGAAAGCAAAACTGCCCCGATCAAGGATTTTCAAGCACCACCCGCACAAAAGAAATAATACAACGAATTTTTCGATAAAAGGATGTCAGATTGTCAGCACAGTCTGACATTTTTATTTTTATTGGCCAGGTGACTGAAAAAATGTCCAGATTTTTTACACGGAATTCCTTTGGCATACAATGTGACTTATCTGGGTAGCCTGTTCAAAAGGTGAATTTCGTAATGTTTAACTTTAAAATATACGTAAAATGGCAAAAGTGAAGATTAAACCATTGGCCGACCGCGTTTTGGTTGAAGCAGCAGCTGCTGAAGACAAAACAGCCGGAGGAATTATCATTCCTGACACTGCAAAGGAAAAACCGCAGAAAGGGACTGTTGTTGCTGTAGGTCCTGGTAAAAAGGATGAACCCATGACTGTAAAAGTTGGTGACAGCGTGCTTTATGGCAAATATGCCGGAACTGAAATCACCATTGATGGCGAGAATTACCTCATCATGCGCGAATCTGATATCGTTGCTGTGATCTGATCATCTGAAAACATTTATAAATAAAGTACAATCATTTTAAAAACGAAAAACCATGGCAAAAGATATTATCTTTAGCATAAAAGCAAGAGAAGCGTTGAAGAAAGGCGTTGATGAACTTTCAAACGCTGTGAAGGTGACCCTTGGCCCCAAAGGTCGCAATGTGATCATTGATAAATCGTATGGATCCCCCATCGTTACCAAGGACGGTGTTACCGTTGCAAAAGAGGTGGAACTGAGAGACCCGGTTGAAAACATGGGTGCCCAGATGGTGAAGGAAGTGGCTTCCAAAACAAGTGATTTGGCCGGTGACGGAACAACCACTGCCACTGTTCTGGCCCAGGCTATTTTTACGACCGGTTTGAAGAATGTTACGGCAGGCGCCAATCCGATGGATTTGAAACGCGGGATTGACAAAGCAGTTGCAGAAGTTATCAAATCGCTGAAAGCACAAACCAAGCAGGTTGGTGACAGCATGGAGAAAATCGAGCAGGTTGCTTCGATCTCTGCCAACAATGACAGCTTCATTGGCAAGATGATTGCCGAAGCAATGGGAAAGGTGAAGAAAGAGGGTGTAATTACCATCGAAGAGGCCAAAGGAATTGAGACAACCGTAAAAGTTGTAGAAGGTATGCAATTCGATCGTGGCTATATCAGCCCCTATTTCGTAACAGATACAGACAAGATGGAGGTCGTTTATGAAACTCCATATATTCTGATTTATGATAAGAAAGTAAGTGTAATGAAGGACCTGCTTCCTGTTTTGGAAAAGGTTGTTCAGACCGGCCGTCCACTGATCATTGTGAGTGAGGATGTTGAAGGTGAGGCACTTGCAACACTTGTTGTGAACAAAATCCGTGGCACACTGAAAGTGGCTGCTGTGAAGGCTCCGGGATTCGGCGACCGCCGCAAGGAGATGCTTGAGGATATCGCAGTTTTAACCGGTGGTACCGTTATCAGCGAAGAAAAGGGTTTCAAATTAGAAGATGCTACATTACAGTATCTCGGACAGGCTGAAAAAATTACCATTGACAAGGAAAATACCACCATCATCAATGGCAGTGGCAAGAAGGCCGACATCACAGCCCGTATCAACCAGATCAAGACCCAGATCGGGACAACTACCTCCGATTATGATAAGGAAAAACTCCAGGAACGCCTTGCCAAACTGGCCGGTGGTGTTGCAGTGATTTATGTTGGAGCTGCTTCCGAAGTTGAAATGAAGGAGAAAAAGGACCGCTTTGATGATGCACTCCATGCAACCCGTGCCGCCATTGAAGAGGGGATCATCCCCGGTGGTGGCGTTGCATATCTGCGCGCTCAGAAAGCCATTGAAAATTTAAAAGGTGAGAACGAAGATGAAACTACAGGAATCGCGATCATTAAGCGCGCCCTCGAAGAACCTCTCCGCCAGATTGTGGAAAATGCAGGCCTTGAAGGTTCTGTTGTGATCCAGAGGGTAAAAGAGGGAAAAGATGACTTTGGTTTCAACGCCCGCACTGATCAATATGAAAACCTTTACAAGGCAGGTGTTATCGACCCGACCAAGGTAGCCCGCGTAGCTCTTGAAAACGCTGCATCAATTGCCAGCATGCTTTTGACAACTGAATGCGTACTTGCAACCCATAAAGAAGAAAAACCTTCCATGCCCCCGATGAATCCGGGAATGGGTGGTATGGGTGACATGTATTAATCGTTCACAAACCTGTTAATAAAAAAGCCCTGAATTTTCAGGGCTTTTTTATTAGAATTTCGCTAATATTGTATGTATCAAAATATTTTTATATGAGACAGTGCCCTATACTTCTAAGTTTAATATGTATCCTTTTGGCCTTGGATGTTCATGTAGTTGCTCAGCAACAGGTTGCTGCACCAAATTTTCCGATCGATCCCGATTCTAAGAAAATTATGTACCGGGCCGTGGTTGAGCAGGAGGGAACCCCCGCTTATCTGTATGATAAAGCCATAGAATGGTATGGGTATTACTATCTTAATCCCCAATCGGTTTATACGGTACAGGATAAAGTAAACGGGAAGGTTGACGGACTCGGACGATTGAAGATATCTTACATGGATGAGAAGGCCGGTGTTAGGAGGGATGCGGGTTTGGTAGTTTATCAAATCAAAATGGAGTTTAAAGACAATAAATACCGCTACACCCTGACTGACTTCAACCTGAAAGGCCCCTCTCGTTTCCCGATTGAAAAATGGATGAATAAAACCGATCCGGCCTATAATCCGAATTGGGATGTATATCTCTACCAGGTAGATACCACCATGCAGAGATTGATCTCCTCCCTGAAAGAAAAAATGAAACCCATAGTTGTAAAAAAAGATGAGTGGTGATGTAAGCCTGGATATCAGGACCTTAACGAAAGAGAATCTGGAGCATTTTTTTATTTCTCAGGGAGAAAAAAAATTCCGTGCCGGGCAGGTATACGATTGGTTGTGGCAGAAATCATGCCGGTCATTCGATGAAATGACCAACCTGAATAAAGATACCCGACAGTTTTTAAAGAACCACTTTTTATTTCATACAGCAGCACCCGACACACATCAGGTAAGCGCTGATGGCACCATCAAAATCGGTTTTCGTTTGCATGACGGACTTCTGGTTGAGGGCGTATTGATCCCCTCTGAAGGTCGTATAACAGCCTGCATCTCGTCACAGGTCGGCTGCGCACTTGGATGTAAATTTTGTGCAACAGGGTTATTGGGTTTCAGGCGGAATCTGACTGCCGGCGAAATAGTAGATCAGGTAACCAGTATTCGAAATCCGTTATTCAGCGGTGATAACCATCTTTCAAATATCGTTTTCATGGGGATGGGAGAACCTTTTCTGAATTATGAGAACGTAACTGCTGCGATTGGAAAGATTACATCAGCAGAAGGTTTGGGCATGTCACCCCAGCGAATTACGGTTTCGAGCGTGGGAATTCCAAAGATGATTAAAAAGATGGCCGATGATAATCCAAAATATCATTTCGCCCTTTCATTACATGCCGCTACAGATGTAAAGCGGAATGAGATCATTCCGTTTAACATGAAGCACCCGCTCAGGGAGGTGGCTGAATCCCTGAAATATTATCATCAGAAATCCGGCAAGCGGATTACCATTGAATATATCTTATTTGGTGACTTCAATGATTCAGTTGCCGATGCCAAAGATCTTGCGGCATTCTGCAGGAGTTTCCCTGTAAAGATTAACATTATTGAATACAACGCCGTGAAGGAGACCGCGTTTAATAAATCTAAACCTGAAAAGACAAAGGCCTTTGTCGGCTATCTTGAAAAGTGTAATCTGGTGGTCAATATAAGGAAAAGCAGGGGTAAAGACATTGAGGCTGCCTGTGGACAGCTCGCCGGGAATCAATTAAAGCTAAAAAGCCAATAACAAACATTTTAATATAATCCATTATGAATCGTTCTTCATTTGAAATTCAGGGAAATATTGTTGACGTAGTAGGTAAGAGAATTTTTCAGGGAACTGTGGTCGTCCGAGATGGTAGAATAGATACCATCCGTGAGGAACCTGTCAGTTCGACCGAGTTTATCCTCCCGGGACTGGTAGATGCCCACATCCACATTGAGAGTTCCATGCTGATTCCCTCAGAATTTGCAAGGCTGGCCGTCATCCACGGGACAGTTGGAACGGTGTCGGATCCGCATGAAATTGCCAATGTACTGGGCGTGCCGGGCGTGAAATTCATGATCGACAATGGGAAGAAGGTTCCTTTCAAATTTAACTTTGGGGCACCCTCGTGTGTCCCCGCTACCCCATTTGAAACGGCAGGCGCTGCTCTTGGGGTTGTTGAGGTGGGGGAACTGCTCAACATGGCTGAAATAAAATACCTGTCTGAAATGATGAATTTCCCGGGAGTGCTGTTCAATGATCCGGAGGTTATGGCAAAGCTTGCATTGGCAAAGCAAGCCGGGAAACCGGTCGATGGTCATGCCCCCGGTGTTACCGGTGAAAACGCAGAGAAATATATCCAGGCTGGAATTACAACTGATCACGAGTGTTTTACCATTGAAGAGGCCTATGAAAAGATTAAATATGGAATGCACATATTGATCAGGGAGGGCAGCGCTGCCAAAAATTTTGAAACACTCTACCCATTGATTGATGAATTCCCTGATCAGGTTATGCTCTGTTCAGATGATAAGCACCCCAACGATCTCGTGGTTGGGCACCTCAATCTGGAAGTGAAAAGAGCCATTGCAAAAGGGTTGAATATCCTGAATGTAATTCGGTGTTGCACCTATAACCCAGTGAAACACTACAACCTGGATATAGGATTATTGCAGGTGGGAGACGATGCAGATCTTATACGGGTTGACAATCTCAATGATTTTAATCTCCTTGCTACCTATGTCAATGGCCAAAAAGTGGCTGAAAATGGTAAAACATTGATTGTCAGCGTTCATGAAACTCCCATAAATAAATTTGAAATAGGAAAAATCCAAACCTCCGAGATCAGGGTCAAACCTGAGGGCAACCACATTCGTGTTATAGGAGCTTTCGACGGACAGCTCATCACCGAACAGATGATTGTCGAACCGACCATTGACGGAAATAATGTGGTGAGTGATCCAACCCATGATATTCTGAAAATGGTCGTTAAAAATCGGTACAATGAATCTACTGCAGCCGTAGGGTTTATACATAATATCGGTTTGAAAAGAGGAGCGCTTGCCTCAAGTGTCGCTCATGACAGCCATAATATTGTCGCTGTGGGTGTGAACGATGAGGATATTGCAGCCGCCATTAACCTCATCATCGAGGCAAAGGGAGGGATATCGCTGGTAGACGCTGTTACAAAAATAACACTACCCCTTCCATTTGCAGGGATAATGACGGGAGTTGAAGGATTTGAGGTTGCCCGGCTGTATGATGAAATGGATAAAAAGGCAAAAGCGATGGGAAGTACCCTGACAGCTCCATTCATGACCTTATCATTTATGGCCTTGCTGGTCATCCCGGAGCTGAAACTGAGTGATAAGGGGTTATTTGATGGTTCACGTTTTGCCTTTACAGAGCTCTGCAGGAAATAAATTCACATATGTACATGTATTTGAATAGTTATTGTTATCTTTGTAACAGAAACTTACTTTACATGCTATGAATAATAAAACTACCCTCGACTTACAAAAACTTGAACTGGCTGCCAGTAAACTGCGTGCAATGGCTCATCCAATGCGTATTGCCATCATCGATCTTCTGACGGCGAATCCTGAACTCACAGTTACGGAAATTTATGAGCGGCTTAACATTGAACAAGCTTCCGCCTCCCATCATCTCAATATATTGAAAAACAAGGGGTTGCTGAATTCAAAACGGAATGGAAAGATGATTTTATATTCGTTAAAAACAAATGCCCTTGCGAATGTAATTGCATGCATCAATCAGTGTGCAAATCACTAATCCCAAGACTCTTCGACATCCCAGTTGGCCCGTATCTCGACCGTTTTCGGTAAATACAAAACCGTTTCCGGCTGAAGATTCTTTTTATAATTCCCGGTATCCCATCGCCTGTTGTTGTTCCGGTCATGGATTGCTTTGATCTTATATTTTCCCGGGGTCATGAAATTAAAGTGAATTTTTTCAGATTGCGAAATCACCCGCTCTTCAAACAACATGGCCTCTTTCTCGTCCAGCAATTGAATGATGTATTGCCCCGGACGCTTGTCAATATTCATCGACAGGATCAGGTTTCCAAAATCTCGTTCAGCCCTCGTTCTGAAGTCAATCGTAACGGAGTCGTGGCTGATGTCGTTAATCCCATAAAACACCGAATCGGGTATGATGATTTTATAAGCCGTTTCTTCCAGCCATTTATTTTGAATTTCAATCTTTCGTTTCAGACTGTCGCTGAATGCGATCTTCGGATGAAGGGTGTCTTTGTTTTCGATCAGTAAAATCCCGGAAAAATCCCAACGGATCAGTGGATATGAAAAAGACAACAAGAGTTTGTTTTTAAACTGATTCAGTCCGCTTCCTTTTGATAAATTGGTAATAACAAGTTGGGCGGGTTTCTCCTTTTTATCAGATTTCTTTTGACTCCTCTTTTTTGTTATGTCCATCATAATCGTATCAACTACGTCGTTGTCAGTCAATACTTTCATGATCAACGAGTCGGTTTTTGGACGTGTAATCCAGAGAATAACGGAGTCTTTTTTTCCTGAATACTCCACTTTGTGCCAGGGGGTGATGGAATCGAAATTCAATGGAACAAACCGGATATTCTTTGCAGGAAAGCGGAATGTGATTACAGCAATCCCCTCGTCGGGCGAGTTGGTTTTAACAACCCGCTGAATGGAATCGGTCTCTTCGAACAGAAAGAGGGGATAGGAGGGATAGATCGACTGGGCAAGTTTGACAGAGTCAGCCTTTCGTGTCGAATCAGCCTTTCTGACCAAAACGGGATTTTCTGCCTTTGACTTGGAATTTTTTTGAGGTGTGATCGTGGATGAATCCTTACGCGCAGTATCTGCTTTTTCCCTGACGATATAATAGGGCTTGACCATGCTGTCGGAGAATGCAATTTTTTCAGTGGATTGGTTGAAGATCAGGTCGCCATTCTGATCAAATAAAGCAACCAGTTTAAACCGTTTGTCCTGTAAGTTGTTAAAAATGAAATAACCCGTTGCATCGGTTTTTGTCAGGTAATAGGGCGGTACATGAAGGGGCAGTGAGTCGAGCGGGAGGGTGTCGTTGTTGTTGAGATACAACTCGACAAAGGCATCTTTCTGAGGTTTATGATCAAATGCATTGACAAGTGTTCCCTGAAGCGAAAGGGTATCGACATAGGAGCCTGTTGAAAATACATAATTAAATCCCTTGAGGAGATTGCTTTCAGTGAAATCGGCAATGGCATTTCCAAATGTGACGGAATAGGTAAGATTTTGAACCAGGCTGTCTTCAAATTTCAATAGCAACGATTTTCCACGTAATCTTGGGTCCAGGGGCTTTTTAAGCGGGGGTGAGATAAAAACTTCGGTTGCCGGGCTCTTCAGATTGATGAATTCGTCGAAATCAATCCGGAAGCTGTTTCCTTTGAAATTAACAGCAAAGTTAGGTGGATCGCAGGCAAGAACTTTTGGAGGTTCAGCATCTTTCGGTCCTCCTGTTGGGGTAACCGGGTTTGCACACCGGTAGAGGGTCAATGTTGTTGCGATAAGAAAAATGAAAAATAAACTTGTCTTTCTTTGCACTGGAGCAGAGGATTTTCGTAAGTTTGCGACCCCAAATTTACCAATCGTTTTGATAAGAGAACCTTTTTTTATTAATTTTACATTGTTAATCAGCAAACAATCCTCCTATGTCAGGTCACAATAAATGGTCAACCATCAAGCGTAAAAAAGGCGCACTGGATGCCAAGAGATCAAAAATTTTCTCCAAAATCATTAAAGATATTACCATTGCCGTTAAGGAAGGCGGAGCCGATCCCGATGGGAATCCGCGTTTGAGGCTGGCCATTGCCAATGCCAAGGGGGCCTCTATGCCCAAGGATAATATTCAGCGGGCGATCAGCAAGGGTGCCGATAAGGATGCTGCGGCCCTTCTTGAAACCACCTACGAAGGAAAAGGACCTCATGGCGTTGCCATATTTGTGGAGTGTACCACCGATAACCTCCAGCGAACGGTATCAAATGTCCGTGCTTATTTCAACAAGCATGGTGGTGAACTTGGTCAGAACGGGATGTTGAATTATCTGTTCGACCGGAAAGGTGTCTTTGTTGTACCACAAGGCGATTTGAACCGGGATGATTTTGAAATGGAAATGATTGATGCTGGAGCAGAGGATATCACCCTTGAAGAAGATTTCTTCACCATTACCACTGCCATGGAAGATTTTGGCAGCATGATCAAGAAGCTGGAGCAATTGAAGATTGAACCTGAAAGTGCTTCTCTCCAGCGTATTCCGAAAACCACGGTATCACTTGATGAAGATGCCACGCGGAAGGTTCTCAAACTGGTCGATATCATCGAAGAGGATGACGACGTGCAAAATGTCTTTCATACCCTTGCGATCAGTGATGAGATGGCAGATAGGTTATAAAAAAAAAAGCGGCTGAAGCCGCTTTTTTTTATCACACTTCGCAAATATATTGCGTCAGGTTTATTCCTTTGGGCAAGTCCAGTTTTTTCCTCAACCTGATCCTTGAAATTTCGGTGCTCGGTGCGGTGATTTTCAGGATGTGGGAAATTTCCTTGGTATTCAGGTTCATACGCAACAAGGCACACAATTTATGATCGTTGGGTGTAAGTTGCGGGAATTTTTTTCTCAGCCGGTCGAAGAAACCCGGATGTATTTTTTCAAAGTGCGCCTTGATACGGTACCAGTCATTATCAAATTTGATGTTTTCATCAATTGTTTTAAGCACCTTGGCAATTTCAACCTTTGTAACACTTTTTTCTGTTTTCAGGAGGCGGTTGATATCCTTCTTGATCAATCCGATGATCTTGTTCTTTTGAGAAATGAAAATGGATGATGTGGCCAGTTCACGGTTGATCAGATCAATTTCCATGTTATGTTTCTGTTTAAGCAGCTGATTTACTTTCTGCTCGGCCCGGATGCGTTCCTGCAGGCGCAGGTTACGTTCTTTCTCAACCCTTTTGCGCTGTTCAATTTCACTTTTCAGCTCTGAAATAATGCGTTCATTTGTTATTTCCAGGTTACGCTGGTAATTTGCTACCTCAATGGCCGCACGGATCTGATCAATGTCAACCGGTTTAAACAGATAGGCATACGGCTTCAGGGAGAAAGATTTGGTAAACACCTCACTTTTATTCATGGAGGTGAGAAAGATGATCCCGCAATTATAATTTTCAGTCAGAATGCGGGCTGCCTCAATGCCATCCATTTTCCCCGCAAGCCTCACATCCATGATGACAATGTCGGGTTCCATGTTGGTTTCCTGCAGATTTGCAATATTTTCGATTGCATTTTCTCCTTTGGTATCAATGCCCAGCACGTCATAACCAAGGGTAGTTAGTTTACTTTTAAGATCATGAGCAATGATAAGCTCATCTTCAACGATATACAAACTTATTGGGGCCATAGATTAATGAATTAAATTTTAAAATCAGCGTTGGTAACAATATTAAAGGTGTCGATGGCAATAACCAGTTCTTCATTGGTTGGCATGACCATGGATACAACAGGGGAGCCTGGGCGCGTCAGAATGGCCTCCCTTCCTCTTGTTGTGTTTCGTTCTGGATCAAATTGAACCCCGAGGAATTCCATCCCTTGCAAAATACGACGGCGTGTATCCAAATCATTTTCTCCGATTCCACCGGCAAAAACAATCAGGTCAACTCCACCCATGGCAACTGCATACGCGCCTATATATTTTTTCACACGGTAGGCATACATTTCAAGGGCCAATAAGGCACGTTGATTGCCATTTTCAGCTGCTTGTTCCACATCGCGCATGTCGAACGAAATCCCCGAAATTCCACAAACACCGCTTTTCTTGTTAAACATGGCATTGGTATCGGCAATACTGAGATTTTCCTTTTCGGCCATAAACAATAAAACGCCCAGGTCAACATCACCGCTTCGGGTTCCCATCATTAATCCTTCAAGCGGTGTAAAACCCATCGAGGTGTCCATCGATTTTCCATTTTGAATGGCTGCTACAGAGGACCCGTTGCCAAGATGACACGTTATGATATTGATATTGTTAAAATCTTTACCAAGGTAACGGCATGCTTTCATCGCCACATATTTGTGGGATGTGCCATGAAATCCATATCTGCGGATTTTGTATTTTTCATAATATTCGTAGGGAATGGCATAGAGATACGAATATTTCGGCATGGTCTGGTGAAATGATGTATCAAATACAGCAACCTGCGGCACGTTGGGGAGGATAGCCTCAATGGAAAGGATTCCTTTCAGGTTGGCAGGATTATGCAGTGGGGCCAATTCAATGCACTTTTCAATATTTTTTTTAACATCATCGGTAATCAGTGCACTGGTTTTGAAATTTTCACCTCCGTGCGCTACACGATGACCAACGGCAACAATTTCATTGTCATCTTCAATTACTCCGTAAACAGGATCTTTTAGAATGTTAAGGATGAGGTTAATTCCAATCTGGTGATCCGGGACCTCCTGTAAGAGTTTATATTTTTCTTTTCCGGTTACCTGATGGGTGAGTTCACTGGTAGGCAACCCGATACGGTCGAGTAACCCTTTCGCTTTGAGATCAGCCTCAGCATTAATTTCTATCAGTTGATACTTGATTGACGAACTGCCACAATTTAATACAAGTATTTTCATCGCATTGGTAGGTTATTGAGTGCTTTTCAGTAGTGTTTAGCTCCTTTTGCAAACCAAGCATCGAGGAGTAAATGTTAGGTTGTGCAAACATACAACATAAATATCCTTTGGCAAAGGAAAAATCCAAAAATAAACGTAACAAATCCTTTTTAATCGTAATTTTGTTCACCCTTATCCAACGTTGAACAATGGCTTTTATCAATTCGGTTGTTTCCTGGCTGATGAAAAAACGCATTCATCAGATTGAACTTTTCATGAAGTACCCTCATGAGGTTCAAACGGAATGGCTGCGTAAGCTCCTGGCAACGGCACGAAATACGGAGTGGGGGAGGAATTATGACTTTAAATCGATCACCACACCCAGCCAGTTTAAAGAACGACTTCCGCTCTATGACTATGATTCAATGAAAGAAGCCATTGAACGATTGCGCAAGGGTGAACAAAATATTCTTTGGCCGTCGGAAATAAAATGGTTTGCGAAGTCGTCAGGCACTACAAGCGATAAAAGTAAATTCATCCCGGTAAGCCAGGAGGCACTTGAAGAATGTCATTTTAAGGGAGGGAAGGATCTTCTTTCAATTTATTGCAATAACCATACAGATACGAGGCTTTTCGACGGAAAGGCCATTGCGATGGGCGGTTCACATCAGATTATGGAAATAAATAATGAATCCTATTACCAGGGAGATCTTTCCGCAATTCTTATCCAGAACCTCCCTGGATGGGTGGAATTCATGCGCACGCCAAATTTGGCAATTGCCCTGATGGATGAATGGGAGAGTAAAATTGAAATGATGGCTGAAGCTACGATTCAGCATGATGTGACCAATATTTCAGGGGTTCCTTCCTGGACCCTGCTGCTGTTTAAACGGGTACTGGAGTTGACTGGAAAATCAAACATCCTTGAGGTTTGGCCAAATTTCGAACTCTTTATTCATGGCGGCGTAAATTTTTCTCCCTATCGCGAACAATTCCAGCAAATCATGCCTTCAGAAAAGGTGAATTATCTCGAAACCTACAATGCGTCGGAGGGCTTTTTCGGGATCCAGGATCGGGTTAAGGCAGATGACATGTTGCTGATGCTCGATTATGGCATTTATTATGAATTCATACCACTCGAACAGGTAGGGCTGCCACATCCTGATGTGTATAGCCTCGACCAGGTATCGCTCTTTACAAACTACGCAATGGTGATTACGACCAATGCAGGCTTGTGGCGCTATCAGATCGGAGATACCGTGCAATTTACCTCGGTGGAACCCTTTCGTATTAGAATTTCAGGCAGAACCCGTAATTTTATCAACGCCTTTGGGGAGGAGCTGATCATCGATAATGCAGAAAAGGCCATGTCCATTGCCTGCGCTCGCAGTCATGCCATCGTGGCTGAATATACGGCAGCTCCAATCTATCTTTCAAACAACAAGAAGGGTGCACATGAATGGCTTATAGAATTTGAAAAGAGACCGGATGACCTGGCTTTTTTTACAAGTTCTCTTGACACCGCGCTGAAATCGCTTAATTCTGATTATGAAGCCAAACGGTACAACGGATTATTGCTGGAAGAACCGCACATAAGAATCGTTCCACCACATACTTTTTATCGATGGCTTAAAATGAAAGGAAAGCTGGGAGGACAACATAAGGTTCCCCGCCTATCAAATGACCGGAAATATGTGGATGAAATACTGCAATTATTAGCGCAGAATTGAATCCTTTTTATAATTTTGACCTCAAAATAAAACGTATGCACATTGCGATCGCAGGAAACATCGGATCCGGAAAAACTACACTGACTGGCTTGTTGGCCAAACATTTCGGATGGGATCCGCATTATGAAGATGTGGATACAAATCCATACCTCAACAGTTTTTATGAGGATATGCAGCGCTGGTCATTTAACCTGCAGATTTATTTCCTTAACAGCCGTTTCAGGCAGGTGGTTGATATCCGGAATTCGGGAAAAACTGTGATTCAGGATCGTACGATATACGAGGATGCCTACATTTTTGCCCCCAACCTGCATTCCATGAATTTAATGAGTACGCGTGACTTTGAAAATTACCGTTCACTCTTCGATCTCATGGGTACCTTCATACAACCTCCCGACCTCTTGATTTATCTGCGGGCAAGTGTTCCTACCCTGGTAAACCAGATTCAAAAGCGTGGAAGGGATTACGAATCCTCGATCCGCCTCGACTATCTGAAAAACCTCAATGAAATTTATGAGGATTGGATTGAAAATTACAAACTGGGCAAGCTGCTTATCATAGATGCAGATACACTGAAGGTTAGTGAAAACCCTGAAGACCTGGGTGCGGTGATCGACAAGATCAATGCGCAGTTACACGGACTTTTTTAATCAGGAATATACCGGAAGTTGTTGGCTTGACAAACGCGGATTCCAGGCGTAACAAGGGCTGCTAATAGAGATTGTCAGATGAAGATTTTAGGAATAATTCCTGCACGATATGCCTCCACAAGATTTCCCGGGAAACCACTGGTGGTGATCGATGGCAAGACCATGATCCAGCGTGTATATGAACAGGCGCTTAAATGTGACAAGCTTACCAGCGTTGTTGTGGCAACGGAGAATGAAGCCATTTTCAACCATGTCAGGTTATGCGGGGGCCATGTACTCATGACAAGTAACCGCCACCGCAGCGGTACAGAACGTTGCAATGAAGTGGTTCAGATGCTCCGTAAAGGGGGGAAGGAATATGATTATGTCATTAACATTCAGGGGGATGAACCATTTATTAATCCTGAGCAGATCACACAGGTGGCCGATTGTTTTGTTGACGCGCAAACCAGGTTGGCCACACTGATTAAAAAGATTACCTGTACAGAAGATCTATCCAATCCCAATGTCGTTAAAGTTGCCATCGACCATAACGGCATGGCATTGCTGTTCAGCCGTTCACCCATTCCCTATACGCGCGGGAAGGATCAGCCATCCTGGTTGTCGGTTACCACCTACTACAGGCACATAGGCATTTATGGCTATCAGTCTTCGGTGTTGGAAGATCTTGTATCGCTTCCGGAAACACCCCTCGAAACAGCTGAATCGCTGGAACAGCTTCGATGGCTCGAACATGGATTTAGAATCAAAACACACATTACAGAATATGAAAGTGTTGCGATTGATGCCCCGGCTGATTTATTACGAATTACTAACAGAGGCTGAAGGGTTCAGCAATAATCTCCTATCTTAGCACTTTAGTTTAAAGACAAGGTATATGGACATCCGTAATTGTATTGCAGAATTGTTGTCGTTGCACGACTGTGTGATCATTCCGGGGTTTGGAGGCTTCATCGGCAATTATTCACCGGCGCGCATCGACCCGGTGCATCACACCTTTCAGCCACCATCAAAAAAACTTTTGTTCAATATCAATCTGAAACAGAATGATGGTCTTTTAGCCAATACGGTTGCTGCCTCCTTTGGTACTTCTTACCTGGACGCCTGCAAAATGATCGATGACTTTGCCGAGGAGTGTCGCCAATCATTAAAAGAAGGGAAGTCTTTTGTCATCCCTGAAGTGGGGCGTCTCTTCTCAGGCAGGGAGGGAAACATTCAGTTTGAACAGGATAAAAAAGCCAATTTACTTTCGGAGGCGTTTGGTCTTACCCAGTTCATCTCACCGCCCATAGGCAGGAACGCTTCTGTAATAAGCCGTGACCGGAATCTGGCTTCTGCCGGAACCATTCAATCCCCGAAACGGGTTTCCCTGCCATCCTCACTTAAATGGGCTGCCATACTGGCGCTGCCCATTGGGATTGCTACCCTGGTGGGGGTCACCCAATACGATAAAAAACTCTCTGGTTCTTCCAATGATGCAGGCATCCTCAGTTCTGTCTTTTCCAGGTTTTCCTCCGCTTCACTGGTAGAAAAAAGGGAGGCTCCTCAGACACCTCCTGAGCCCCATTTTCAATATGATGCTGCTCCATCCGCTTTTGAACAACAGGAATCAGTCGAAGAGGTCAACTCCTTAAGTGAAGATCTGCCAGTAACCCAGCCCGTCGAACAAAAGGCCGCTGAACCAGCCCAGGTTGAAAACAATACCCCCAATAGTCCTTCAGGAGATGGGCGCTCTTTTGAAAATACGACCCCGGTTGGTTCCGACGACTCTTTTGTGATCATTGTCGGAGCTTTCAGGTCGAAAGAGAATGCAAGGAATTACATTGCTGAACTGAAGGAAAATGGCACACAGGCAACGCTTTATGACCGATCGAAGACCGGGCTGTACAGGGTCACCATCGGAACATTTTCACAGCGTGAAGAGGCCATGCAGTTGCTCAATTCTGCAAAATCAGGTGATTTCAGTGGTGCCTGGTTACTTAAAAAATAGTTGATTTGTGGCGAAAAAGAAATTGATTCACTTCCAGGAAAACCTTTCCTTTCCTTACCTTTTCCAACCAACATACAAAGATCTGTATCCGGCGTATTCCCTCCGGTCGAATTGGCATGAACGTTTTTTTGGAAATCCCGGACCCATCGTTCTTGAGCTGGGTTGTGGCAAAGGGGAATATACGGTCGGCCTTGCTGCAAAATATCCGGAAAAGAATTTTATCGGAATTGATTGGAAAGGGGCCAGGCTCTGGCGGGGGTGTAAAACAGTTTCAGAACAACGGTTAAATAATGTTGGTTTTATCCGGACCCAGGTGGATCACATTGAACAGGTTTTCGCACCGGGGGAGATTTCGGAAATCTGGATCACATTTCCCGATCCACAGGTTAGAAAAGAGCGCCGCCGGCTCACCTCTCCCTTCTTTCTTGAAAAATATAAAACCATTCTGGCACATCATGGGATCGTTCATCTTAAAACCGATGATCTCTTTTTTTATACCTACACGCTTGACGTCATCCGGGAGTTTAACCACTCCGTGCTTTGGGCCACCGATGATCTCTATCATTCGGGCAGCAACGATGTAGTCACCACCATTCAGACCTATTATGAACACCGATGGCTGGAAATGGGAAAAAAAATTTGTTATCTTAAATTCCAATTAAACCTGGCATGAAAAAGATCAGTCTGCTTACCTTTATTTTAATCTTATCCCGCATGATCGCTGTTGCTGAGGAGGGGATGTGGATTCCGATGTTGCTGGAGCAATTGAATATTAAGCGAATGCAGGATATTGGACTAAAGCTGTCCGCTGAGGATATCTACAGTGTGAACAAATCGAGCCTGAAGGATGCAATTGTTCAGTTTGGCGGCGGGTGTACAGCTGAAATAGTCTCTCCCCAGGGCCTTATTTTAACCAACCACCATTGCGGCCTTGGCGCAATTCAGCGCCTGAGCTCCCTGGAAAATGATTATTTAACCAACGGATTCTGGGCCGGTTCATATGCAGAAGAACTTCCCGCCAAAGGCATTTCAGTTACCCTGCTTGTCAGGATGGAAGATGTGACATCCAGCGTACTGGAGGGGGTGAAGCTGACCATGAATCAGCTGCAGCGGTCACAGATCATCAAACAGAACATTGACAAGCTGGAGAAGGCCGCGACCGAGGGAACGCGTTATGAAGCCCGGATCAGGCCTTTTTATTATGGCAATGAATATTATATGGCTGTGAATGAGGTGTTCAAAGATGTCCGGCTTGTGGGAGCTCCTCCATCAACCATTGGAAAATTCGGGGGAGATACCGACAACTGGATGTGGCCGCGACACACTGGTGATTTTTCAATTTTCAGGATATATGCCAATAAAGCCAATGAGCCGGCTGAGTACTCCGGGGAAAATATTCCCTATACCCCGAAAAACTATCTCCCGATCTCATTGAAGGGGTATCAGAAAAACGATTTTACCTTTGTTTTTGGTTATCCGGGAACAACCAGGGAATATCTTACATCTCAGGGGGTCGATCTGATCGTCCATCATGAAAATCCACTTCGGATCGGCTTGCGCAAACAGCGCCTCGATATCATGAATGCTGCCATGAACGAGAGCCGTCAGGTACGTCTTCAGTACACTTCAAAAGCCAACGGAATTGCAAATTTCTGGAAGAAAATGATCGGGGAATCACTCGGCATCGGACGTGTTGATGCAGTGCAGATCAAGGAGCAGAATGAAAGGAATTTCCAGGTCTGGGCCGATTCAGCCCCGGATCGTAAATCGCGATATGGAGGGTTGCTGGAAACATTCAGGTTGACCTATCAGGAATACCTGCCGGTGGACATGTCTTCAATATACATCAATGAGGCCGGGCAGGGCATCGAGTTGGTGCGTTTCGTTTCAGGTTTCAGACAACTCCTCAAACTGAGTAAAAACAAGGAGACCCCCATTGCGGATATCCAAAAAACAGTGGCAAATCTGAAGAGCTCCTCCCGTGACTTTTATAAAAATTACGAGGTTTCAATTGACAAAAAAGTCATGAAGGAGATGCTCCAGGCTATGGAGAGAGGCATGGATAAAAAATATCTGCCAGTGGTTTTTTCTGAAATTGCAGCGGATTATCACAACGATTATGCTGCTTATGCCGACGAACTTTTTAATCGATCCATCTTCGCCGATTCAGCGAGGATTCTTGCCTTCCTGAATTCTTATAAGGTATCGCAGTTTAAGAAACTCGAAAAAGATCCGGCCTTCCGTTTGATGAGCAGCATCTATGACCGGAACGAAAAGGAGATTCAGCCTGTTGCGGCATCCTATTCCTCGCGGCTCGACAGCTTATACCGGATTTATATGGCCGGGCTGATGGAAAGGCAGAAGGATAAGAAGTTTTACGCCGATGCAAACGCTACCCTGCGCGTGGCATATGGCAAAGTAGATGATTATCAGCCTGCTGATGCCGTCAATTACAGCTATTTCACGACCCTGGCTGGCGTGATGCAAAAAGAGGATTCGACAATTTTTGATTACCGGGTTGATCCACGGTTGAAAAAGCTTTTCCTTAGCAAGGATTATGGCCAATATGCGGATAAAGATGGAACCATGCATGTTGCCTTTACTGCCAGCAATCATACCACCGGTGGAAATTCAGGGAGCCCGGTATTGAATGCCAATGGAGAGCTTATCGGCATCAACTTTGACCGCAACTGGGAGGGAACACTCAGCGATTTGGTTTATGATCCGGCGCAATGCCGCAATATATCCATTGATATCCGGTATTGTCTTTTCATCATTGACAAGTTGGCGGGTGCAGACCGGCTGATCAGGGAGATGAAAATTGTTTACCCGTAAATCTGTACCAGGGCATTCTGAATGGAGGGGTATTTAAACAGGTAGCCTGCATTCAATAGTTTTTCAGGCAGTACGTTCTGTCCTTCAAGTAAAATCTGAGCGCCTTCACCATACATCATTTTCATTACGAAGGCAGGAATTGTAAACCACGCAGGCTGCCCGAGCACCTTCCCCAATTTATCGGAAAATTCAGCATTATAAGAAGGGTAGGGGGCAACGGCATTGACTATGCCTTCGACGGATGGGTTTTCCAATGTAAAAATGATGGCATCGATCAAATCATGCAGGTGAATGAAGGAGACCGGTTGATTCCCATGCCCGATTTTTCCTCCGAGTCCGATGCTGAAAGGCCCGTGCATCTTAGCCAGGGCTCCACCGCCGGCGCCAAGTACCACGCCATTCCTGAAAATTACCATGCGCGTGGAAGATGCAGCGTGCATCGCCTCCTTTTCCCATAAGGTGCATACCTTTGCCAGGAATGAATCTGCATAGGCAGTGCTGGTCTCAGCATGGGTATTTACAGAATCATAGATCCCGATGGCGGAAGCAGAAAGAAACACAGCGGGTTTTTGACTGGCCAGGTTGATGGCAGAAGCAATTTTCCGGGTAGTCTTCACACGGCTGTCAAGAATTTCCTGCTTATAGGCCGGAGTCCATCTTTTTGCTACAGCTGCCCCTGCGAAATTGATGACCGCATCGGTTCCTTCAATTTTTTCTTCGAGAAAATTCTCATCCGACATCGAAAAGGAATTCCGGTCGATTAACCGAACAGTCCAACCCTTTTCGCTTATCTTTTGAATAAGGGCACGCCCGATAAAACCGGAAGCGCCGCTGAGTGCAAGGATCATAGGTTTTTTTTCGTAAAGTTATGGAATTCCTAAAATTTGCGTTACTTTTATGCTCTAAAAATCTGTCAGATCCTGAAATACACTACATAACCGCTAATTTAGAAGACAAAGCATGGAGCATCACGAATCGACAAAATTATTTTCCGGGTTTCCTCCGATTTCGACGGATAAATGGGAGGAAAAGATCATTGAAGACCTCAAGGGCGCCGATTATGACAAAAAACTGCTCTGGAAAACCGATGAAGGATTCAATGTCAAACCCTACTATCGTGCTGAAGATCTCGACGGTCTGGAATACCTCGATGCCCTCCCTGGTGAATCTCCATACATACGCGGTTTGCGGAAAGAGAGCAATGAATGGGTCATCCGTCAGGATTTTTATACGTCAGAAATTGAACAGGCCAATTTACGCGCAAGGGAGGCCATTTCCAGGGGTGCAAAGGCAGTCGGCCTAAACGCAACTGAAATATCGACGCACAAACAAATGAGCCGGTTGCTTGCCGGGATCGATTTGAGTTCTGCAGGAATTAACTTTATCTCATCGTCCGTATATCCACAGACCCTTGAACTTTTCCTCAACGAAGTCAGTAACCAGGGTTGTGACGGAGAAAAGCTTCAGGGTTCCATTAATTTTGATCCGATCAGCTACCTTTTGCTTCATGGGAATTTTTATGCGAACTGGAGTCAGAATTTAGCTGAGGCAGAAAATCTTCTGTTTGCCGTTCAGGCAAAACTCCCGCATTTCAAGGTGATAACCATCAACGGCCATTATTTTCAAAATGCCGGCTCATCCCTGGTGCAGGAGTTGGCATTCAGCCTCGCATCGGCCAATGAATACCTGGCAGGGTTGACTTCAGCAAAACTAACAGTGGATGACGTTGCTCCCTTTATGCAGTTCTCTCTGGCCATCGGATCGAACTACTTCATGGAAATTGCCAAACTGAGGGCTGCCCGATTGTTGTGGACGAGGATGGTTGAGCAATATCATCCCAGCAATAGGGCCTCACTGCAGATATACATTCATTCCACCACTGCTTTGTGGAATAAATCGATCTATGACCCCTATATCAACATTTTAAGAACGACAACCGAAGGGATGTCGGCTGCGATTGGAAATGCCGATTCCATTTCGATATTGCCGTTTGATGTGGCTTTTAAAGATCCGGATGAAATTTCAACCAGGATAGCGCGGAACCAACAATTCGTATTAAAAGAGGAGTCATATCTTGACAAAATTATTGATCCTGCCGGAGGGTCCTATTACATTGAAAATTTAACACACGCCCTTGCCCAGCATGCCTGGAAACTTTTTAAGGAGGTTGAGTCGCGGGGAGGAATGATCGAAAGCATTAAAACCGGATTTATCCAGGATGAAGTTGAACGAAGCCGCCAGCAGAAAGAGCGGGATATTGAACAACGCCGGATCGTTATTCTGGGTACCAACCAATATCCCAACCTTCAGGAATCCATGGCAGAAAAGGTTCAAAAACCTGATGAATGGCCCATAGATGCCACGTCACCTTTTAAAAAATTAAACGCTTTCCGGGGTGCACGGGCTTTCGAGGAGGTCAGGCTGGCCACTGAGCGCTATGTCATCAAAGGCAACAAACGTCCCGGCGTTTTTCTCTTCAACATGGGCAACCTGGCCATGCTGAGGGCACGCGCAGGTTTTATCACGAATTTTTTCGGTTGTGCCGGATACGACATTTTCGATAACCAGGGATTTTCAACTATTGATGAAGGTGTTGATGCTGCATTGGCATCTGGAGCTGAAATCGTCGTAATCTGCAGCTCCGATGAGGAGTATGGCGCCATTGTTCCTGAAATTGCACAAAAAATGAACAATGCCAGCGATACAACCCGAATCCTGGTGGCAGGATATCCAAAAGATCTGATTGAAATTCTGAAAGCGGCGGGGGTGGATGATTTTATTCATCTCAGAAGCAACTTGCTGGAGACCCTGAGAAATTCACAGGGTAAACTGGGAATTAAATAATAGTACGCATTCATTGATCCGTAACGCATGGAGGATACAAATTTGAACACAAACGCAGCAAAAGCACCCAAAGGATCCTTGAAAATTCTGGTCGCGGAGGACAATACGATAAATCTCAGGTTGATCACTGCAGCCCTATTGCGCGCCGGCCATCAGGTCGATGCCGCAGAGGATGGCGAAAAAGCCGTTATGCTGTTCACAAAAAATTCCTATGATGCAATTTTAATGGATATCATGATGCCAGTCATGGATGGCATAGCAGCGACACGTGAAATCCGTAAAATCGAAGCGGAACGTAACACCGGAAACAATGGCCGGATTAAGATCATTGCAATTACCGCCAATGCTTTTGATGATGACCGAACCAAGTTTTTTGAAGCCGGGATGGATTTTTATATGAATAAACCCTTGGAAATTGATGAGTTGCACAGACTTCTGAATATTTAATTCATGGGAAATACCAAGAAACCATCATCGCTACGCCCATTCTTGACGCCCATAATTATCTATCTGGTCGGGGTGGTTATTTATTCATTGGTGGTAAGTTACATTGACCGGCAAGAGATCATCAATAACATTGATGCAAGACTTTTGTATGTTGCCAAAAACATCAAATATGTTTTACCGCACGATTTTCATGACCGTGCTGTCAATCAGGGTGCAATCAGCGATTCGGAGAATGCACAGAATACTGCAGTATTGACAAAGTTTGCAAAAATTTCTAATTTATCATACCTGTATACTGCGGTAGTCCATGATGGAAAGGTGTATTTCACCTCATCCAGCGCCAGCGAGCAGGAGATTCTGAAAAAGGAGCTCCCGGTATATTGGCAAGATTATCCTGAGGCTACAGCAGAATTTAAAGCAGCAATCCACTCGACCAAACCAACCTTTGAATCATCCGACGACCGTTGGGGTTCCTTCAGAAGCGTCATCATCTGTGAAATATCACCCGGAGGGGAGAAATATTTGATTGGAGCGGACATGAATACAACCTTTGTGCAACACGAAATATTCATTGGGATCATGTTTATTTTAATCGGGGCTTTTGTCTTCCTGATTCTCCTGATTCCGTTTTTTTTCGTGCTAAAGGGTTTTTTTAAAAGCCATACGTTTCACCTCGAAAAGGAAATTCTGGATCGCAAGCAGTTGGAAGCAAAACTGGAGCAATACAAGATACACCTTGAAGAGATTGTTCGCAGACGAACAGAACAGCTCAACAAGGAAATCGCCGACCGCCATTTGATTGAAATTGAGTTGGAAAAGGCAAAGGAGGTAGCCATCCGTGAAAGCAGGGCCAAGTCCATTTTTCTGGCCAACATGAGCCATGAAATCAGAACCCCGATGAATGGGGTAATCGGAATGGCCAATATTCTCAAAGATACTGAACTGAACGATCAGCAGCGCGAGTACCTTGATATTATCGAAATCTCAGGGAATAATCTGTTGGCCATCATCAATGATATTCTTGATTTTTCAAAAATTGAAGCCGGGCAGATCGACCTTGAGAATATCCCGTTCAATCTGATGCAACAAGTTGAAGAGGTGATCAAGATCCAGCATGTGAGAGCACAGGGAAAAGGGCTTAAACTTTTTTCAATGATCTCTCCCGAGCTCCCCGAGCAGGTTAAGGGTGACCCGGTCCGTTTTAAGCAGATTATTTCAAACCTCACCTCCAATGCCATCAAATTCACACCGGAAGGCAGCATAACCATCTCGCTGGAGCCGGTTTCTCAGAAATCAGAAAAACTCATGATTCGTTGTAATGTCAAGGATACTGGAATCGGGATCTCAGAAGCTGGCCGGGAAAAATTGTTCAAGGAGTTTTCACAAACAGATGCGTATACAGCCCGCAAATATGGCGGAACAGGATTGGGACTAAAAATTTCAAAAGATCTTTCATCCCTTATGGGGGGAGAGATTGGCGTTGAAAGCGAAGAGGGGAAAGGATCCACTTTTTGGTTTACCGTTGAATTCGGCAAGGTTGATAAGTCGGATATTGAACTGATGAATGAAACGGCGAAGAATAATTCAGCAAAATCACTGTCCATCTTGATGGTTGAAGATAATTACATCAGCCAGAAAGTTGCGAAATCAGCCCTGTTACGTGAAGGTTATCGGGATATTGAAATAGCTGAAAACGGAAAGATTGCCGTGAAAATGTTCAGTGAAAAAAACTACCACATCGTGTTGATGGATATTCGGATGCCGGTGATGGATGGCCTTGAAGCCACAGAAAAATTCCGGGAAATTGAGCAGAATGATCTGACCCGGACCCCCACTACCATTGTTGCATTTACAGCGTATGCCATTGAGGGGGATCGTGAACGCTTCATTTCAGCAGGTATGGATGATTATATAGCCAAACCATTTCAACCGGAAGAGTTGATACGTGTCATTGAAAAGTATGCCCTTAGGCACCGTTTCCGTACCCAGCGCCGCCTGAAAATTCTACTGGCCGAAGATAACAAGATAAACCAGAAGGTCGCCTCGAAAACGCTTGAATCATTTGGACATCAGGTTGATGTGGTTGAAAACGGTCTTGAAGCGGTAGATAAAGTCAAACAGAATCAGTATGATTTGATCATGATGGATCTGGAAATGCCAGAAATGGATGGAATTGAGGCGACACGCGTGATCCGGAAACTGGAATCAGAAAATTTGCGTGAGGGCCCCAACCGGAAGCACATAAAAATTGTTGCACTTACCGCGCATTCCACGACAGAGGACAAAGTAAGGTGCCAGGAGGCGGGAATGGACGATTACATAAGCAAGCCATTCCGGCAAAGTGAAATAGCCAGGGCCTTGCAAATTTAATGTTACTCCATGACAAAGGGTTATTTAGCATTCATATATTTCTTGCTAGCCGGGCTTATCAGTCCACTTCTTGCACAGGATGTAAAGGTTCGTTCTGATATCGAGGTAGAAAAGGAATCTGACGATGTCGTATTGGAATTCGGAGCCGATATTTTCAGCCGCTATATATGGAGGGGAAATGATTTCGGAAATTCACCTGCCATTCAGCCAAACATTTGCTTTTCCTGGAAAGGATTAAAAATAGGTTCGTGGGGATCGTATGCCTTTTCAAAACACAGCATTGAATTCAATGATTCGACCATTGTTGATGCAGGAAATTATGCAGAAGTTGATTTTTATATTTCCTATACATACAAGTGGTTTACCCTGATGGTGTTTGACTATTTTACCATGAACGGGCTGAATGCCAATCAGGGGAACAGGTATTTTGATTACCGCAATGAAACCACCGGACATACCTTTGAGGGCTGTCTGTCATTTGATGGTCCAGAAAAGTTTCCATTGCAAGTCATGGTCAGTACCCTCTTTTACGGATATGATAAGGATCAGGATTCATCGGGGGTTTATGGACTTGGTGAAAAGAATAATTTTTCAACCTATATTGAACTGGGCTATAGGATTCAATTCAAGAAAATAGATCTCGAGCTTCGGCCATTTATCGGGGGAATTCCATTTGGGAGCGCCTGGTACGGGCCAAAGGCAGGGATTGTTAATCTTGGTCTGACAGCAAAGAAATCAATTCCGATAACGCCCAAATATGCACTGCCGGTTCAGGTATCGGTTATTGCTGACCCCATGGATCAAAACCTATATCTTGTATTTGGGATATCCATGTAAAACTTCCACCAAAACTATGTAACGAACGATGAGACCAGATTTTAAAAATGTTGAATTAACGCAATCCCCGGAAGGGCAAACCTTTTCCGAATGGGAGAGAGAGGCCGGGATTCAAAAGAATTGGAAAACGCCGGAACAGATCCCGGTGAAACCGGTTTACGGAGACAGTGATTTACGCGAGATGGAACATCTCAACTATGCTGCCGGACTGCCGCCATTTCTTCGCGGGCCATATTCCACCATGTATGTAATGAGCCCCTGGACCATACGCCAGTATGCCGGGTTTTCGACTGCTGAAGAATCCAATGCCTTCTATCGCCGAAACCTGAAAGCAGGGCAGAAAGGTTTGTCTGTTGCATTTGATCTCGCCACCCACCGAGGGTATGACTCTGACCATGAACGTGTGGTAGGTGATGTTGGCAAAGCGGGCGTGGCCATTGATTCCATACTTGACATGAAGATCCTGTTTGATCAGATTCCAATGGACATCATGTCGGTTTCCATGACCATGAATGGGGCTGTATTGCCCATACTCGCCTTTTATATTGTTGCGGCGGAGGAGCAGGGGGTGCCCATGGCCAAGCTCACAGGAACCATTCAAAATGACATCCTGAAGGAGTTTATGGTGCGTAATACCTATATATATCCTCCAAGTCCCTCCATGAAGATTATTGCGGATATCTTTGGGTTTACTTCGAAGAACATGCCGAAATTCAACTCAATTTCTATCAGTGGATATCATATGCAGGAGGCGGGTGCCACTGCAGATATCGAACTGGCCTATACCCTTGCTGACGGACTTGAATATCTGCGTGCCGGTATCAATGCCGGGATGGATATCGATACGTTTGCACCCCGGTTATCATTCTTTTGGGGCGCCGGGATGAATCATTTTATGGAGATCGCCAAGATGCGCGCCGCACGGTTGTTATGGGCAAAGATCGTGAAGCAATTCAACCCGAAGAACCCGAAATCAATGGCGCTGAGAACCCACACGCAGACTTCAGGCTGGAGCCTTACCGAACAGGATCCATTCAACAATGTTACCCGCACCTGTGTGGAAGCGCTGGCAGCAGCCCTGGGTCACACACAGTCGTTGCACACCAATGCGCTGGATGAGGCCATCGCGCTGCCCACTGATTTTTCTGCACGAATTGCCCGCAACACACAAATATACCTGCAGGAGGAGACACAAATTTGCAGGTCGGTCGACCCCTGGGCCGGATCATATTATGTTGAAATGCTGACCCATGAAATCGCGCATAAGGCCTGGGCACTGATCGAAGAGGTTGAGCTTCTGGGCGGCATGGCAAAGGCCATTGAAACAGGAATTCCCAAAATGCGCATTGAGGAGGCTTCGGCCCGGAAGCAGGCAAGGATCGACTCAGGCAAGGATAAAATTGTGGGTGTTAATCTGAATAGACTTGAAAAAGAGGATCCGATCGAAATTCTTAATGTGGATAATGCCGCCGTTCGCGAATCGCAGGTGCTGAGGTTACAGCATTTAAAAGCCAATCGCGACAATGCATCGGTTCAGGCCGCATTGGAGGCCCTGACATCATCGGCAGCGTCAGGTGAAGGCAATTTACTGGCCCTGGCCATTGATGCTGCCCGAAAAAGAGCCTCGCTCGGTGAAATTTCATTCGCACTTGAAAAAATTTACGGGAGGTACAAAGCTGTGATACGAAGCATCTCAGGAATTTATTCCTCGGAATCAAAGGACAATAAAGTTTTTGCCAGGGCACGTGAACTGGCCGACAATTTTGCTGACATGGAGGGCCGCCGGCCACGCATCATGATTGCCAAAATGGGGCAGGATGGCCATGACCGCGGCGCCAAAGTGGTTGCTACAGGGTATGCCGACATTGGATTTGATGTCGATATCGGGCCATTGTTTCAAACTCCCGCAGAATCTGCCAAGCAGGCAGTTGAAAATGATGTTCATATTCTAGGCGTATCGAGCCTGGCTGCTGGCCATAAGACGCTGGTTCCCCAGGTGATTGAAGAGCTGAAAAAATTAGGACGCGAAGATATCATGGTTATCGTGGGGGGGGTGATCCCAACACAGGATTATGAATTTCTTTACAAGGCAGGTGCTGCTGCCATTTTTGGGCCCGGCACTGTGATTCCCGAAGCGGGCATCAAACTGCTTGAAATCCTGATCGAAAGCCGGAAATAGTTCATGGAACTGCAAACTTTTACGCTGCCCAACGGTATCCGCCTGGTGCATTCCCCCATCCCTGATCCGGTTGCGCATTGCGGGATGTTTATTCATGCCGGTTCGCGCGATGAAACCGATGCCGAACATGGAATGGCCCATTTTATTGAACATACCATTTTCAAAGGTACGGTCAAACGCAATGTTTTTCAGGTTCTGAACCGCCTCGAAAATGTCGGGGCAGATCTGAACGCATACACAGCCAAGGAGGAGACCTGTATTTATGCCTCCTTTCTCAGCGAATATTACGACCGTACCCTCGAATTGTTTCAGGATATTTTTTTCCATTCGATCTTTCCTGAAAAAGAATTGGAACGGGAAAAGCAGGTCGTGATGGACGAGATCACATCGTACCAGGATACCCCGGCTGAACAGATATTCGATGATTTTGAGGATCATGTTTTTGCTGGACACCCGCTTGGGAAAAACATTCTGGGTTCGGCCAAGAGTTTGAAAAAGTTTAAACGGCAGAACATTCTGGACTTTATTCACCATAATTACCGGCTCGATGAAGTGGTGATTGTTTCGGTTGGCAACATTGAGTTTAAAAAGCTGTTAAAAATTGTCAATAAATATTTCAGTGATCATCCCGGTCGTGGAACAAGTCAGCCCAGAATTCCATTTCAGGATTACCACCCTTTTACGAAGATCCAAAAGAAAAAGACATTTCAGGTGCATTGCCTGGTGGGAGCCCCTGCCTATGCCTTCGGTCATGCACAGCGGATTTCACTGGCACTGCTAAACAACATGCTTGGAGGGCCCATTATGAACTCGCGATTGTCCTTGGCCTTGCGCGAACGTAACGGGTTAACCTACCAAAGCGAATCAAATTATTCAGCCTATTCCGATGCCGGCATTATACATATCTATTTCGGCACCGACCCGGCCAATTATGAAAAGGCTCTGGGAATTGTGCATAAGGAGCTGAGACGGCTTCGCGAGGAGAAGCTGACCAAAGTTCAGTTGCATACAATTAAAAAGCAGCTCATCGGGCAACTGGCCATTGCGCAGGAATCAAACCTGGCAGCCATGCTGGCGATCGGGAAGAGCTACCTGCTTCAAAACAAATTTGATCCGATAGAGACCATCATTGAACATATCCAGGGAACAAAAGTGGAGGAGCTGACCGACATTGCCAATGAAATTTTTGACGAACAAAAACTGAGCATGTTGACCTTTAAAACACATCCATCATGATCGAATCACCACTTCAGGCGTATGCTGAAGCCCATACCACGCCCGAAATTCCCATTCTGGCCAGGCTTAATCGTGAAACCAACCTTACCCAGATCCATCCGCAAATGTTATCGGGCCATTTGCAGGGAACCCTGCTGCGGATGTTTTGCCAGATGATACGACCTGAGCGAATCCTCGAAATCGGTACTTTTACTGGCTATTCAGCCATCAGTCTGGCATTGGGCCTGGGCCATGCGCCATCCGGGATCGTTCACACCATTGAAATCAATCCTGAACAGGAACAAGGCATTCGGCAATTCATCCGGGAGGCCGGGCTTGAGGAACAAGTTATACTGCACATCGGGAAGGCGATTGAAATTATTCCTGCCCTAACGGAATCATGGGACCTGGTTTTTATCGATGCCGACAAGCCCAACTATCTGAATTATTACAAAATGGTTCTACCACATGTGCGCCAGGGCGGCTTCATCATGGCCGATAATGTACTTTGGGATGGGAAAGTGATTGGTGATCCTGCAAAAATGGATAAAGATACCCTCGGGATCATCGAATTCAATGATTTCGTGCACCAGGACGACCATGTCGAAAATGCAGTATTGCCTTTCAGGGATGGGTTGATGATTATCCGGAAGAAATAATCACGCACCTTGTAAGCCTATTCCACCCTGTACTTGAATTTCACCAGGGCCAGTTCTTCATTGGCTTTGATGATTTTCTTTTTCAGATCCTCTTTAAACGCAACCATCTTCAAATGCAACTTCTGGTCGCCTACTGCCAGAATTTCAGCAGCCAGAATCGCAGCGTTCTGAGCACCATTTATGCCCACTGTGGCGACAGGAATTCCCGGGGGCATCTGAACAATGGATAACAAAGCATCCAATCCATCAAGGGAGCTTTTGATCGGGACCCCAATCACGGGCAAGGTAGTCATGGCCGCAATAACGCCCGGAAGATGTGCCGCCATCCCTGCAGCGGCAATGATTACACGAACCCCCCGCCGGTAGGCATTTTTTGCAAACTCCTCAACTTTTTCAGGAGTCCGGTGAGCCGAGAGGGCATTCATTTCAAAAGGGATGTGCATTTCATCCAGAAATTTAGCTGCCGCTTCCATGACCGGCAGATCGGAAGTGCTGCCCATGATAATGCTTACTTTGGGATCCATAGGATGTTAGAATTCATGTTATGTGACAAAAGTAGCGATATTTTCACTATTTTTGCATACAACAAACAATTGATTGGTTATGACAAAGATAAAGGTAAGAGAGTTGGTTTTCGAGAAGTTTATAACCAGTGAAGAGATTGATGCTGCAGTTACGAAGGTGGCTGATAGAATTAACCGTGATTATGTGGGAAAGAATCCTTTGCTGTTGGCGATCCTAAACGGTGCATTTATCTTTGCTTCCGATCTCATGCGCAAAATCACCATTCCGTGCGAAATCTCTTTTGTCAAATATGCCTCCTATTCAGGCACCCTGACCACTTCGAAGGTAAAGGAACTGATCGGGGTGAATGAAGATATTGAGGGCCGGCATATTATTGTTGTTGAGGATATTGTGGATACTGGCATTACGATGGATAAGCTGCTGACTGATATCCATGGGAAAAATCCACTGGATGTAAAGGTCGCCTGCTTTTGTTTCAAAGCGGAAGCTTTTCAGAAGAAGTTCAAGATTGATTACCTTGGATTGGTCATTCCCAATGATTTTATTGTGGGTTATGGTCTTGATTATGATGGGTATGGACGAAATTTTCCGGAAATTTACAAATTGGTGAAATAATTATTTATCGATAATCTTGCTGTATGTTTAATCTGATTCTCTTTGGACCTCCGGGTGCCGGTAAAGGAACGCAGGCCGTTAAAATTGCTGAAAAATTCGGTTGGAAACATGTGTCAACAGGTGATATTCTCCGGGCTGAGGTGAGCCAGGGAACCCCTTTGGGGTTGAAGGTAAAAGCTGTGATGGAAGCGGGACATCTTGTCTCTGATGCATTGCTGATTGAAATCATGGAGTCCGTTTTCGTGAATAACAGTGATGTCAAAGGATTTGTACTGGACGGTTTTCCCCGGACGCTAAAACAGGCACAGGAACTTGATCAGATGCTGTTGACGCATGGCCGGAACGTTTCGCTCGTGCTCGCACTTGAGGTGAATGAGGAGGAACTTGTTAAACGGCTGCTCAAACGTGCCCAGGATCAGGGTCGTAAAGATGACACGGAAGAGGTGGTCAAGAACCGCCTGGTTCAGTATCATCATCATACAAAACCATTGATTGATTACTACAAAACCAAAAATCTGTATAAGGAGGTTTTTGGAGAGGGGTCGATTGAACAGATATTCGATCAGCTTTGTACAGTGATTAAACCCTGATCTGTTTTTTACACAGATCCATATATATATAATTTCAAATCCCAATTCAATTGTCTGACTCGAACTTCGTTGATTATGTAAAAATTCATTGTGCCTCCGGCAACGGAGGAGCAGGGTCACGGCATTTTATGCGTACACGCACCAATGCACACGGAGGCCCCGACGGAGGCGACGGGGGGCGTGGCGGCCATATCATTCTTAAAGGGAACAGTCAGTTCTGGACCTTGCTTCACCTGAAATTTACAAAACATCTCAAAGCAGAGCATGGAGGTGCAGGCTCTAAACAATTGATGCACGGCGCCAATGGCAAGGATGTTTTCATCGATGTTCCTCTGGGGACCTTGGCCCGTGATGCGGAAACCGGTGAATTTATATGTGAGATCACAGAGGATGGCCAAACATTTATCCTGGTGCCCGGTGGTCGCGGTGGTCTAGGCAATGATCACTTCAAGACTCCGACACGTCAGGCTCCCAAATTCGCGCAACCCGGAGAACCCGGACTGGAGTTCTGGAAGGTACTGGAATTAAAGCTTTTGGCCGATGTCGGATTGGTTGGATTTCCCAATGCCGGCAAATCGACCCTGTTGTCGGTTATATCAGCAGCCAAACCGCAGATCGCAGACTATCCATTCACCACCCTGGTGCCCAATCTGGGTATCGTGCGGTATCATGACAATAAATCGTTTGTCATGGCCGATATTCCTGGAATCATTGAGGGCGCCCACGAAGGAAAAGGACTTGGGCTGCGTTTTTTACGTCATATTGAACGAAATTCCACCCTGCTTTTCATGGTGCCGGTTGATGCGAAGGATATCCGTAAAGAGTACCTTATTTTATTGAATGAACTTGAACAATACAATCCCGAATTGCTTGATAAAACCCGTGTCCTGGCAATTACCAAATCTGATCTCGCCGACGATGAGATTATCCGGGAGCTGAAAAAGGATTTACCAGAACTCCCGACAGTTTTTATCTCCTCACATAAACAAACCGGTCTTGAAAAACTGAAGCAAATGTTGTGGCAGGAGTTAACGCGTGACGAAACGCGTGACGCGTGACGCGTGACATGTGACGAAATTTTTCAAGATGCTGGACACTTTAAATTCCATTGACCGGAGCCTCTTTTTTTTTCTGAACGGATTGCATTGTTCGTTTTTTGATCCGATCATGTTCTGGGGAACCAAAACGTTGACATGGTTGCCGCTCTATATTCTTTTGGTTTATCTTGTCTTTAGAAAGTATAAATGGCAGACCTTGTGGATACTGGTTTTCGCATCGGTCATGATTATTTTAAGCGACCAACTCTCCAATGTTTTCAAAGATTGGGTGGGACGTCCTCGTCCGACACATGAACCTGGTCTGACAGGAATACACACGGTGAACGGATACCTGGGTGGTCAGTATGGGTTCTATTCGGCCCATGCTTCTACCAACATGGCCGTTGCAATCTTCCTGATCCTCATCTTGAAAAACAGCTACAGCTATTTTTCCCCGCTCATTCTTTTATGGGCTGTATTTATGGCCTACACCCGCATATATCTGGGGTTGCATTATCCGGGTGATATTTTTGCAGGGTGGCTGGCTGGAGGTCTGATTGGCTTTTGTTCCGGTCTGTTTTGCATGCGTTTCGTTCGAACGCAACCGGATTAATTTCTATTCAACTTTATACCATTTTAGGGAAAACATGCGTTTATTGAGGGTATAAAAATGCTAAAAATGAGAAAGATATTGAAAATCATAGTGTTAATAGTCATTGCCTTTTTTTGCAGTACAGCCAATACCTATTCAAAGGGGCCGTTGGATCCCGTGAAACTGGGAACCTGGACTGTGAATGCTGGAATTGGCCCGGGAACGCATGTGTTTGGCAATGGGGTTGGTTTTGGTCCGGCCTTTAAGGGATCCTTTGAAAAGGGGATGTTCGATCTTGGCCCGGGAGTGATTACACTGGGTGGAGAGGCGGCCGTCTCTTTTTTTAGTCAACATTACGGTGAAGACTGGAATGAAACCTGGGTTAACTTTATGTTTGGAGCACGAGCTGCCTACCATTACGGATGGGATGTTGAGGGGCTTGATACCTATGGCGGAGTTCCGCTGGGAATAGGGTTTTGTGCTCATTTCATGGATGAAAATCCTGGCAGTTGGGGATCTACTCCTGTATATCCTTACGTTGGGGTCTTCTTCGGCGCCTCTTACTTTTTTACAAAGTCTTTTGGTATCAATGGGGAGGTTGGATATAATTCAACCTATGCCAATATCGGGGTGATATTCAAGCTGAATTAATTGGAAATCAATAGCCGTAAGCCCGTCCTTCGAATTTCGTAACCTTCACTTTCCATACATTGACCTCCCTGATGGCAGGGGGATTGAATTTGAAGTCACCTTTTGTGTACTGGGCCATCACAATATGGAAAACCGCCATCTTTTCCTCGGGTTCTTTAATGAATTCAACCTCTCCGTAGCAAAGAACACTTCTGTATTTCATGCTCCACGAGCAGGCGACCTGCTCATTTTGGTATCGCAAAAGGTGATCCGCAGTGAAATTGATGCACACCTCCGGATGTTCCTTCAGGATATCTATTTTCTTGCCATGTTGTGCCCCATGCAGATAGATCACATCATCCTTAAAGCCAAAATTCATCGGGATCACATAGGGCTTGCCATGCAGATCGGTCATGGCGAGATGACACCACTGGCTGCGCTGAATGACATCAAGGATCTCCCGTTTCTCAGAAATTACGCGTGTTCTCATCGTGTTTGACTAAACGTTCCAACAAAGAAGATATAACCGAAAGGATAAAACTGAATATCAATGCCCACCAGAAACCATCTACTTTAAAACCATCTACCCATGCACCTGCGATCATGATGATGAATGCATTGATGACCAGCAGGAACAATCCGAAGGTGACAATGGTAAAAGGCAATGTCAAAAGAATCATCAATGGCTTCAGGAACACATTCAGCAGGCTGAGCACCAGCGCCACCAGCAGGGCGGTAAAGAATGAATTTACATGAATTCCAGGCAGCAGGTAGCTCCCCAACATGATGGCCACCGATGATATAATAAGTCTGAGAATAAAGGGCATATGATTTATGTTTTACGTTTTCACTGACAAAGGTACATAAATTGGTTTTATTATGAATTGAAGTGATGAACCAGCTACTTCATCAGAGAGTCTGTATGAAATGTGAAAAATGTCATGTACATTTGATTGTTACAAACTGACGCTTCACTCCCCAACGCAATCATGCCGGTAAAAGTAAATGAACGGACTATTTTTTCTCTTCTTGAGGTTACGCTCAGTATTCAAAAGACATTGGCGGAAAGATATACAAGCTCATTTTGGATAAAGGCGGAGATGAATAAACTGAACCTCTATCCTCAGTCCGGCCATTGTTATCCAGACCTGGTCGAAAAAACTGACGGCAAGATTGTGGCAGAAATACGATCAACCATCTGGAAAGATGATTTCCAGAGAATCAATGATAGTTTTCTGAATATTCTGCACGAACCGCTGAAAAACGGGATCAATATTCTTTTCTGCGCAAAAATCTCCTTCCACCCGGTGCATGGCCTGAGCCTGAGGATCATTGACATTGATCCGTCATGGTCGCTTGGTGAACTTGAAAAGGAAAAGCAACTGACCATTGAAAAAATAAAAAAGGATGGGTTGTTTGATGCCAATAGATCACTTCTGTTGCCTTTGCTGCCAAAACGGATCGCTGTTATTTCCGTAGAAACAAGTAAAGGGTACGCCGATTTTCGCAAGGTCATCGATGACAATGGGTGGGGATACCGGTTCTTTCATATGCTTTTTCCGGCTTTGCTTCAAGGTGAAAACGCAGTAGAGTCGATCATCAGCGCACTCGAAAAAATCAGGAAGGTGATGCAACACTTCGATGTTGTGGCCATTATCCGTGGAGGCGGGGGTGATGTCGGGTTGACATGTTACAATAATTACGCGCTTTCGAAGGCCATCGCCATGTTCCCGCTACCGGTCATCACGGGTATCGGGCATTCGACCAATGAGACGGTTACTGAAATGGTAGCCTTCAGAAATGCCATCACCCCGACCGACCTGGCAGATTATCTTCTCCAGAAATTTCATAATTTTTCAGTTCCTGTGCAAAAGGCCCACGAAACGATCATCCAAAATTTTACAAGGAGGATAATGGATGAAAAATCAAAGATGTTGAATTCGGTACGCTATTTTAAATCCATCGCCATATCAGGGATTGCGCGGCGAAAAAATGAGGTGAAACATGTCACCATGAAGCTTCAGCAGCAGTCAAAATATTATGTGAACCAAAAGCGGGAAAGAGATATTCATCAGCAGGTTATCCGCCTCATCTCTGAAGTAAGAAACTTTTTCCGGCGGAAATTACAAACCGTGACCGGAATTGAAAAGAACATTGATTTATTGAACCCGCTCAATATTTTAAAACGGGGTTACAGCATCACCCTGATCGATGGCAAGGTTTTGAAAACAGTGGAGGATGTTCATGAAGGAACAACCCTGAGGACCATGCTCGCAGATGGAGATATTTTAAGCACAACCAAATCGGTTAATAAAACAGAAAGCCATGAATAAGGAGCCAAATTACACTGAAGCATACGATGAATTGATGCGCATCATAACCGAAATTGAAGGGGGAGATATCTCGGTGGATGAATTGTCTGAAAAGGTAAAAAGGGCGGCGCTGCTGATCAGGATCTGCAAAAATAAACTCACTTCAACAGAGGAAGAGGTCAACAGGATATTAAAAGAACTAGAATAACATCCTGTAAACCTCCTCTATCTTTGCCACTGTAATTATTTGAATGGAATACCGCTTGAAATCCAGCCCTTTGGTATTGTACCTGGAGATAAAAATGCGTTCGAATCCCAGCTTGTCTGCTTCAGAGATTCGTTGTTCTACCCGGTTGATGGGCCTGATCTCCCCGCTTAGTCCGACTTCGGCTGCAAAGCATGTTTTTGAATCAACAGGCATATCCTGGTTTGACGAAAGTACGGCTGCAACCACCGCCAGGTCAATGGCCGGGTCTTCCACCTTAATTCCCCCGGCAATGTTGAGAAATACATCTTTGTGACCCAATCTGAAGCCGGAGCGTTTTTCAAGTACGGCCAGCAGCATGTTAAGTCGTCTTGCATCAAAGCCGGTGGTTGATCGCTGCGGAGTTCCGTAAACGGCTGTGCTTACAAGGGCCTGGGTTTCAATAAGCATGGGGCGCTGGCCCTCCATCATGGCCGCAATCGCAATGCCGCTCACCGCCTCATCGCGCTGGCTGAGCAGTATTTCCGAAGGATTGGAAACTTCGCGCAATCCGGCATCATTCATCTCATAGATTCCAAGCTCGGAGGTAGATCCGAAACGGTTTTTCAGGGAGCGGAGGATCCGGTAGCCATAATTCCGGTCGCCTTCAAATTGCAGCACGGTGTCCACCATGTGTTCCAGGATTTTTGGTCCCGCAAGGCTGCCGTCCTTGGTGATGTGCCCGATCAGGAATACCGGGGTATTGGTGAGTTTTGAATATTTCTGCATCTCTGCAGCACACTCTTTAATCTGGGATACACTTCCTGCGGAAGATTCAATAAGGTCGGTCTGAAGGGTTTGAATTGAATCGGCAATGATGATGCCGGGTTTCAGTGATTCAAGATGCTGAAAAATTGACTGGGTGTTTGTCTCGGTAAGGATGAAGCAGTTTTCGTTCGCAATGCCCAGCCGCTCGGCCCGCATCCGTATCTGCTGGTCGCTTTCCTCTCCGGTTATGTAAAGGATTTTCTGATCGGAACATTTGAGGGCCACCTGCAACATCAGGGTTGATTTGCCAATGCCCGGTTCACCCCCGATCAATGTCAGGGAACCTGGCACAAGGCCCCCGCCCAGTACCCTGTTCAGCTCCTGATCATGCGTATTCATGCGTGCTTCGTGGCTGAAGGTAACGTCAGAAATTTTCACAGGAACTACCGACCTGCGATCGCCAAATGCCGACTTCACCGATCCCTTTTCCTCGCGTTGAATTACCTCTTCCACAAAGGTGTTCCATTCACCACATGCATTGCACTTGCCCATCCATTTTGAGGACTGGGCGCCACAGTTTTGACAGAAAAAGGCGGTTTTGAGTTTCATAGGTGCACCTTATGCGCCAACTCAATAATATGGGTGGTTGAATACCCCTTGGTCAGTTCGATGGTCACCACCTTGCCCCCGCGGGCTTTTACAACATCGCTGCCTACGATCTCCTTGCCATCATAATCTTTTCCCTTCACCAGAATATCCGGTTGAACGAGTTTGATCAGCTCTTGTGGCGTATCTTCACCAAACAGGATGATGCAATCAACAAAGGATAAGGCTGCCAGCGTGACGGCGCGTGCCTGTTCGTTGTTCACAGGCCTGTGGGCGCCCTTAATCCGGCGAACCGACTCATCGGAATTGAGGCCGACAATGAGAATATTTCCCAGATCGCGTGCTTTGGAAAGATATTCCACGTGGCCAAGGTGCAACACATCAAAACAACCATTGCTGAAGACGATTTTTTTATCCTTAAAACGCCAGATGGCGATCTGTTTCTGAAGATGATCCCAGGTGAATATTTTTGACTCTATTAAGCTAAGACTTTCCATTTGTTTGTTTATTAAATGAAAGTAAGATCAATGAAATTCCACCCACCAGCAGGATCATGCCGGTTTGTGCAGTCCAGGCAATCCAGCCCAGGGCCATTCCTGTCGGGCGTAAAATGCCATACAGGGAAAGTGTCTCCTGAATAATCGCAGGATAGAGTCCGATACCTCCCGGAGTAACCATGATCCCGACGCTCCCCAAAACAAGGGAAGAGAGCCCGGCACCGGGTGTAAGTAAACTGGTCTCTGCAAAACAGAAGAAGCAGACATAGAGCATAAGAAAGTAAAGGACCCAGATGGCCAGGGAATAAAAAATAAAAAGTCCCGGTTTTTTCATTTGGCTGAGCGATTTCAATCCTTCCCAGAAGCCGAGGATCAACCGTTTTATCTTGAGAAAAAAGCCTGAAGCTGCAATCTTTTTTCGCATCAGGAATAACAGGGAGAGGAGGATAAGGGCGAATGCCACTGCTGAAACAATGAAAAGCTTGTTGAAAATCGGATTCTGGAACTTTTCAGCGAGTTTCGGATAGATATAGGTATTCAGGTAATGGCCTATGGTCCCTGCCTGTGTTACGATCATCAGCACAAAGAGCAGGATGAAAACGATCATGTCGATCGCCCTTTCTGTGATGACCGTGCCAAACGATTTGTTGAACGGGATGTTTTCATAACGGGCAAGGATTCCGCACCTGGTAACTTCGCCCAACCTCGGAAAGGCGAGGTTCGCAAAGTATCCAACCATCACGGCAAAAAAGGTGTTTTTCAGCGAAGGCTTATAACCCATGGGTTCGAAAAAGAGCATCCAGCGAAGTGAACGGAGTATATGACTGAGTATCCCCAAAACAATGGTAAGAATCACCCAGGAATAATTTGCAATGCGGAACGAATAGAGAATCTGGCTTCGCTCCTGGGGAGTCAGGCCACGCAATGAGAGCCATATGATAAAGATTCCGAGTCCTAAAAACAGGATAAATTTTATGAATGTGACGGCCCGGTTATTTTTGGATATCTCTTCGGCTGGTATGATCGTCATTGCTATTTTGTTTTACCCTTGGCAACCTTATTGTTTGAATCGACAAATGCAATGGATGGTTTGAATTTCTTTGCTGCTTCAAAATCCATGGTAGCGTAAGATACAATGATCACCAGGTCGTTGGGTAAAAACTTACGTGCAGCGGCTCCATTAAGACAAATAATGCCGCTTCCTTTCTCTCCTTTGATTACATATGTTTCAATCCGCTCGCCGTTGTTGATGTTCAAAACCTGAACTTTCTCAAATTCGATGAGGTTCGAGGCCTTCATCAGTGCTTCATCAATCGTTATACTACCCACATAATTGATGTCGGCGCCCGTGACAGTAGCACGATGGATCTTCGATTTTAATACTTGAATTTGCATCATGCTGCAAAATTACGAAAAAAGTTCAACATTGTCGATCAGGCGAACGTTGCCCAGTAAAACCGCAGTAAAGGCCATGGCCTGTTGTTTGTGATTCCAATGCACGATCGGCATGAGGCTATCCTTGTCGCCGATTTCGAAATATTCGACCTTCAATGCAGGATCTTCCTCGATTTTTTTAATGGCCCACTCCCTTAACTCGGGCACAGGGATCTTCCCCACGCTATTCTTTACGTTTAACAAAATTTCATAGATTTTCGGAGCGAGATTTCGCTCGGTGATGGTAAGGCGCATATTTCGCGAACTCATGGCCAATCCGTCAGGCTCCCTTACCGTGTCGCAGGGAATGATCTCGACAGGGATGGAAAGCGATTTTACCATATGGTTTATGATGGCGAGTTGCTGAAAATCTTTTTTTCCGAAGTAGGCCCGCGAGGGTTGGACGATATCGAACAACCTCTTTACAACAATGGCAACCCCCCTGAAATGGCCAGGTCTGAATTTCCCCTCCATCACTTTATCAAGCATCCCGAATTCAATATCCAGGAAGGGGGTTTCATTTTCCGGATACATCTCAGCAGCTTCCGGCGCAAAAAGTACATCACATCCATGCGCTTCAAGCAATTTTGCATCCGAATTCAGGGTTCTCGGATATTTTTCAAGGTCCTCCCTGTTGTTAAACTGAATGGGATTGACAAAAATGCTGCACGCCGTAAGATCATTCTCCGTATGCGATCGGTTCACGAGGGTCAGATGGCCTTGGTGCAGTGCACCCATGGTTGGTACAAACCCGATGCTTTTTCCTTCAGCTCTTTGACTGAGAAGGTAATTCTGCATTTCTGAGATGGTGGTAAACAGCTTCATTTTATTTTTTTTATCCACTGCAAAGGTGCAAAAAAAAACACTTTTGAAAAAAGGAATGGTTTTTCGGGCTTCGATTCTTATAGTTTTTTAATACTTTTGATCCTGATGTGAACATGCTAATATCCTGACATTATGTCCCAGTTAATTGTAAGAGAAAAACGTACAACCATTGGTCATCTGGCGCTTGCCTTCCTTTTGACGGTATTTTGCGGAGTACCCTGGAGGACGATAGCGCAGGAGAAAACCGTAACCTATTATGCTGATCCGGCATCGGTACCACCCGATATGCCCATTGCCATCAAGCATCTGACCGCCCATGTCAGCTTTCAGCCTGAACAGAACAAGGTCATCGGAACCGCTGAATTCTCCTTTATCCCAAACTGGTATCAAACCGATTCCATTGTGTTCTATCTCCCTGACGCCCATGTGTTTTCTGTGAAGATAAACAATGAGCCGGTGAATTACCATCAAACAGGGAGCAACCTGATAATCAATCCAGATTCTGATTCACAACAATCGTTACCTGTCACGCGTCACGCGTCACGCGTCACCTCAGATACGTCACGCGTCATGTCAGATACGTCACGCATCCTGATCAATTACACCGCCACCCCCCTTGCCGGCCCGATCTACTTTATCGGCTGGACTCCAGGCGAGGCAGGCAAACGCAAGCAGATTTGGGCGCACCGTCCGCATGGCTGGCTTCCTTACATGGATGGCCGCATCACGGTGGACATGTTTATCACCTTCGATAGCAGATACAAGGTGTTTTCAAATGGTGAGCGGCTGGACATTGCGGAGAATCCTGACGGAACAAGAACCTGGCATTATGCCATGAAAAAGGATCATCCGTTTTTCTCCACGGCCCTGGTGATTGGCGATTATGACTTTCACAGCAGCGAGACTTCACAGGGGGTGCCGCTCGAATACTGGTTTTATAGCGAAATGGCCGACCGGGTTGCCACAACCTATAAATATACCGAGCAGATGTTCGATTTTTTTGAGAAGGAGATGGGCGTTCCCTATCCCTATCCGGTGTACCGCGAAGCGCCGGTGATCGATTACATGTATGGGGCCATGGAGACCACCACCAGTACCGTGTTTGGCGATTATATGCAAATTGATCCGCGGGCCTGGTGGCAGCGCAATTATGTGAATGTAAATGCCCATGAACTCGCCCACCAATGGTTTGGAAATTATGTGGCCCACTTTGTCAACCGCGACGTATGGCTCACCGAGAGTTTTGGAACCTATTATGCCAAGATGTTTGAAAAGAGTATCTATGGGGAGGATTATTACCAGAATCTCCGCAATGAGGAGATGCTCCTGACCTTTGATGCGGCATCAAAAAACAGTTACCCGGTTGGAGGGTCGCAGGGCGGCGTACAGCGGATTTACCAGAAAGGTTCACTGGTATTGGATATGCTTCGGGATGTGATGGGCCCGCAGGAATTTAGGGATGCGATCAGGCGCTATCTGGAGCAATATGGATTCAGCTATGCCGAAACCAGCGATTTCTTCCGTTGTGTTTATGATGCGACAGGCAAATCCTACCATTGGTTTTTCGATCAATGGATTTTAAGGGGAGGCGAACCGGAGTACAAACTATCAGATACGGTTGTCACCGATTCTCTCGGGAACCTCTCCACACTTTGTAAAGTCTGGCAGGTTCAGGAGGTGAATGAATTGAAAGGCCTGTTTAAAATGCCCATCGTTTTTATGGTGTATTACAAGGATGGGTCCTGCGACAGTGTGAAGGCATGGATTGAAAGAGCCTACACCGAGGTCAGGATCCCCAACCCGGGGAAGAGGCCGGTTGAATTTGTTTTGTTCGATCCCAGCCGGAAAATCCTGAAAAAGGCCACCTTCGACCGAACCTTTGACCAGCTTGCCGCCCAGGCAGTGAAGGCAAAAAACATGATTGACCGGTATGATGCCTGGCTGGCCTTGCGTCCGATCGCGGTCGATCGAAAAGTAAAGCTCCTGATCCCGGCATTTCACAAGGAAAGTTTTTGGCTGATCAGGTCAGAAATTCTCGGGCAATTGGCCGCAGATCATTCGCCGGAGGTCATTGAGCTTTTCAGGCAGGCGCTGCATGACAAAGACGCCAATGTCCGCAAAGCCGCGCTGAAAAATCTGAATCCCCTGCCCGATCTGTTGCAATCGACGGCAGAGGGCATGCTGTATGATTCGAGTTACCTCAATGTGGAGCTGGCGCTTGGCGCACTGTGTAGCTCATTTCCCAAATTCACCGATCAGTATCTTGAACTGACCGTTGGAATGGAGGGGTGGCGTGGAAAAAATATCCGGATGAAATGGCTCGAAGTGGCGATCAACAGCGGGAAAAATCAATGTATGCCCGAATTGATCAAATATTGTGGTCCAAAATTCGAATTCGAAACACGGATGAACGCGTTCAACCTGCTTGGGAAGCTGAAATACATGGATGATGAGACGCGGGGCTACGCTGAAGCAGCCAGTAAACACTGGAACAATAAGTTAAGTGGTGCGGCGAAGGAATACCTGAAATGAATGACCAATGACCAATGACCAATATGACGGGTAAGCAAAAAATTTTGACGCGCACGGTTCTGCTGGTCTCTTTCGTGAGTCTCTTTACGGATGTAGCCAGTGAGATGCTCTATCCGATCATGCCGGTTTACCTTAAATCCATTGGCTTTTCAGTATTGCTGATTGGCATTTTGGAAGGTTTTGCAGAAGCAATAGCCGGCGTAAGCAAGGGATATTTTGGGAATTTGTCGGATGTCACCATGAAACGGGTGCCCTTTGTGCGTGCCGGTTATGCCCTCAGCGCCCTCTCCAAACCCATGATGGCCCTTTTCGTTTTTCCTGCCTGGATATTTTTGGCCCGCACCCTCGACCGGTTTGGCAAAGGCATCCGCACCAGCGCACGCGATGCCATGCTCAGCGCCGAAACAACCAAAGAGCACAAAGGAAAGGTGTTTGGATTTCACCGGTCGATGGATACCCTCGGAGCTGCCATCGGCCCCATCCTTGCCTTAATCTTCCTGTACTTTTATCCCGGTCAGTATAGATGGATGTTCTTCATCGCCTTCTTTCCGGGATTGATCGCCATCGGGCTGACTTTTTTTTTAAAAGATAAGGGAGCAGTACTAAATGGTGAAAAGGTAACAGGGTTACAGGGTGACAAGGCGACGGGGGTTGGTTTTTTTTCGTATCTCACATATTGGAAAAAGGCATCGCCCACCTTCCGGTACCTGGTGGTGGGGCTGCTTGTGTTTACGCTTTTTAACAGCTCCGATGCCTTTTTGCTCCTGGCTTTGAAGGAGCAAAACCTGTCTGATACCATGATGATCGGGGTTTACATATTTTACAACCTGGTATATGCCCTGTTTTCCTACCCCATTGGCGCCCTGGCAGATAAAATTGGTTTAAAAACCATGCTGATTATGGGGTTGCTTTTGTTCTCAGTCGTTTATACCTGCATGGGATTTGCCAATTCGATGCTTCTTTTCGGCATTTTGTTTTTTATGTATGGAATTTATGCCGCTGCCACCGAAGGAATATCCAAGGCGCTGTTATCGAATCTGGCTCACCACTCGGAAACCGCTACGGCCATAGGTTTTTATAACAGTGCAGCCAGTATTTGTGCACTGCTCTCCAGCAGCCTGGCCGGCGTTCTCTGGTTTGCCATCGGCCCCCGCGCGATGTTCATGATTTCCGGCATCGGCGTGTTCACCGTAGTCTGCTACCTGATTTTGGTCTTCCGCTTGAACAGGCTGAAGTTACAATAGCCCTCCGGAAAAGAATTTTCAGCGTTTCATACTCCTGCCATCCAAATGGGTACAAAAAAATCCCCGGCATTGCTGCACGGGGATTTTTAACCCACTGAAAACAAAAGGTTTTATGGTTGAGGTATCACGTAAATCTTTGTGGCGTCTCTGTATCCTGTTTTATTCATATACCAATCCGGATAATCAACTCCCGAAGACTGCGCCCAGGCGGCAAACTTCAGATGCACTGTTAAGATATCCGCCAGTTCGATGGGATAATTGAAGTTAACAGGGGTTTCAATTCCCCAGGGCAGACCGGTTGTTGACCGGTAATAAAATCCTTTTGCAGGATCCGAAGCATCGAGCCATGTTCCGAAAAGGGCATTGTCTACAAGCTCCGTCGGGTGGTTATCTTTCAGGTGAACCTCATGTCCGCGAACCTGATCAACAAAAATGAAGGGGTTGTAAGGAGGTGCTCCGATGGAAGCCTGCGGTGTGCCAAAGTGGGTAGTAACGGTTTGCACAGTCGTTTGAACATACTTTCCGCCAACAATGGTGTTCGCCAAACCCCCTTCCATAATGGGGTTGATGTTGTCGATGGGAATGATGACCGTTTGGTTGGTATGGCCTGCTTCAAATCCTTTGGGATCAATCGATACGGCATTCCCAAGTTTGATACAACCCAAAACACTTTCAACAGTTCCAGGTTCAGCATCGAAGACAAGTCCAAAACCATTGTCTAGGGAGGCGCCATCGGCCATGATCTGGTATTTTAATATCACATCCACCATTTTATTCTGGGCATTGGTAACCATCTTGTAATTCAGGTTTACCACGAAGTCGTTGAAGTCGTAATCGCCCTTACCAGGCCACAAATCTTCGAAGGCCACGCTCACATATTCAACCTCATTGGGATAATAGGAGTTGAAGGCGCGCGTTGGATCTGTTGGATATGCATCAATGTTGTCGGGGATTAAGTCACCGTCGGTATCCGTTCCGCTGCTTTCAGAAATCGTAAGCTCCAGCGTTTTGTCATCATGGTTCACACTGTTTGTGGCGGTCATCGGAATATTGAACGTGCCGAAAACAGTTGGAATTCCACTGATCACGCCTCCGCTAAATCCCAGCCCGGCCGGAAGGCTCGCTACATCAATGCTGAAGGTTATCGGTTGTGAACCGGAGGCTTCAATATTGTAAGTGAATGGGATATTCTTCACGCCATTGGCAGTCAACGAACTCGTGATCACCGGAGGCTGTAAACCTTCGACAATGGTGATGACCAGTGTTTTGTTGTCACTCCCATATTCGTTGGTTGCTATTAACAGCACACTTTTTTCACCACTGCTGGTTGGAGTGCCGTTAATGGTTTGATTCACAGGGTTAAAGGTTAATCCGTCAGGTAAATTTGAAGCAGTATAGGTGATCTCTGGTGACCCCGATGCCGTTACCGTATAGGTCGTAAACTGAACGTTTCTGGTCCCCGATGCCGTGAGTGGATTATTTGTTATTGTTGGAGGAGTTCCTACCGTCAATACCAATACTGCATGGGTTGTTCCACCTGCATTGGTAGCGTATAAGTCGATATTATAAGTGTTTGCTGATGTTGGGCTTCCTGAAATGAGCTGAGTAGCAGGATCCCATGTTAGTCCGGCTGGTAAATTAGCTACATTGTAGGTTATAGGTCCTGCGCCACTGGCCGTTAAGGTATAATTGAATGACTGGTTAACCGTGGCTGAAGCTGTCAGCGTACTGGTAATCACCGGGGCAGCCGTTGGCTCTGTAATAATGATTACCAGAGTCTTATTATCAGTTCCCATAAAGTTTGTAGCAGTCAATGGGACATTGAAGGTACCAACTGAAGTTGGAGTTCCGCTGATGGTATGTGTTGAGGCATTATAAGATAATCCGGCAGGAATATTTGCAGCAGTGTAAGAAATGGTCGGAGTCCCTTCCGCAGTAATCACATAAGGGGTCATTGTCTGATTTTTAACACCTCCGATTTGAAGGGAGCTGGTTATGGTGGGCGCAACATTAACTGCGCATGAAGGCGCAGTAACAGTATAAGCATGGTAGGTAACCTTTACCGGCTCTTTGTATCCGGAGTTTGGGCTGATGTGATTGCCATCTTTTACCCATAAATCGACATATCCGCTGATGTTGGAACCACCGGATGTTTGACTGTCTTCGGTGGAAGTTATTTGTGACTTGGATCCGGATGCGCTTGGTCCAGCTATGTAGCCTTCAACTTTAAATGATTTGGTATCAATTAAGCTATTGTTGCCAAGGGTTGCTTTTTTGCTGTCGGACCCGGTGAGATCAGCTTCACCTTTAACGTACACGTAGCCATTGTTGGTAAAAGCGCCCGATTGTTTAAAATTTAAATCTTCGGATGTGGTGGATTTACAATTACTATTTACGATGAACTGGCAGTTGTTTACCAGCGATCCATCCGAATTGATTTCGAAGTCTTGCGAGGTGGTAAATGTGCCATCATTGATGATCGAACCATGATCTATTAGTTTAATGGTTGATACCACGGTGCCCCAGTTGTGCAGGGATCCTTCAATCTGACATGTTTGTTCGCCATTGTTACTGCCTGTAAAGTTCAGGGTACCGTAGTTTTCGACCGTATAGTCAAGATTGAATTTCGGCAAGGTGAGCGTTCCGCCGGGGTTAACAATAAGGGTTTGGTTACTTCCTGAACTTTTATATTGCTTTGTAATGGTAGCTGAACCACTTACACTTAAAATTCCGCCTGATTTAATTTCAAGTTCTTTAATCGTGACCGATGTGCCGGCAGCGACACACCATGTTTTCCCGCTGGGAATGGTTAAGTCACCATTATGACCGTTCGCAAGCGTATTGTCACATCCTGCATAAGCCTCTTTGTTGGACTGACTTCCGGCGAAATTGAATTGGATCGTCGTTCCGGTTACCGGAACTGCTACATATTCATTGGCTCCAATGGATGATAATTTAGCCACGTACACCTCTTTCAGGCGGGAGGCAATACGGACAGGCAGGTTGAACAAACCGTCCTGATTTGCTGCACCGGTCAGGATCAACTTTCCGCCATTGTTTGGGTGAGCATCGTAAATCTGAATAATCTCGACTCCGGAGGCCTTGTTGTTGGAGAGTTGAATGGAGGTTCCCAGATTGGAGAAGTTCTCAAATTTAAACGCGGGATCGATCTTCAATTCCGTAAATTTTGTTGGAATGACCGTAGGGTCATCCGAAATCTTTTTCTGACAACCAGTCTGAAATAAAAGGGATCCGGAGATCAGCAACATCAAGGTGATCGTTAGTATTCGTTTCATAACGTATAATTATTAGGAATAATAAAAACATGTAACATGCAAAAATATGTAATCTAAATTAGGATGTCAAGCGGAAATAAGTAAACGTCGGTTAATTCTTCAGTATTGTAGTGTTTTACCCGGATAAATGACATGTTAGCATGTTCGAAAAAAACCCGGATAATTGTCCGCCGGAACATACTATGAAATTATCGCTAACTTTGCATCCGTTTATTGTTTTTATCAATCATTCAAAACTTGACAACAAATTCAACCGTCATTGTTGGTTTGAGCGGCGGCGTTGATTCGTCGGTGGCAGCTTATTTGCTGAAACAGCAGGGTTACCGGGTGATCGGGGTTACCATGGCCATCTGGGATGGTCAGTATAAATCGACCGGCAAGCATGCCTGCTATGGCTCCGATGAAGCGGAGGAGATCGGCGAAGCCAGGGAGGTGGCTAATAAACTGGATATTCCCTATCATGTGTTCAACTGCTCGGCTGAATATAAGCAGGCCGTACTCGATTATTTTAAGTCAGAATACCTGGCCGGTCGAACGCCGAATCCATGCATCCAATGCAACCAGCTGATCAAATTCGGGATGCTCCCCCTGATGGCAAAAAAGTCGGGAATCGCCTATGATTACTTTGCTACCGGACATTACGCCCGCGTGGAGTACAGTGAAAAGTACCAGCGGTATGTTTTGAAAAAGGCCGCTGATCTTAAAAAGGACCAAACCTATTTTATCCACCGGTTGTCGCAGGAACAGCTGCGTCAGGTTTTGTTTCCCATCGGAGGGTATAACAAGCCTGAAATCAAGGCGCTGGCGCGGGAGGTGGGGCTTACAGTCAATGACATTGAAGAGAGCCAGGATTTTTATGCCGGGGATTACAAGGATTTGCTGGAGGTTGATGAAAATCCGGGGAATATTGTCGACGCGAACGGCAAGGTGCTTGGTCATCACAAGGGCATCTGGAATTATACCATCGGTCAGCGGAAGGGTCTCGGGATTGCCCATTCTGAACCACTTTATGTCGTTGGACTGAATAAGGAGGAAAACACAGTGATTGTCGGGATACGTAACGAAACCTACCATGCCTCTTTCATTGTGAATGATCTCAATTGGGTTGCATTGGCCCGGCTTGAGAAACCGATGGACTGCACCGCAAAAATCCGCTCGGCTCAGATGGAACGCGAAGCACACATCGAGCCATTGGAAAATGGCGATGTGCAGGTCACCTTTTTCCATCCGAACGATGCCATCTCCCCCGGTCAGTCTGCCGTGTTTTATGAGGAGGATGTGGTGCTTGGGGGAGGGATTATTAAGGAGTTGGCTTTTTTAAAGTAACAAAGTAACAGCGTAATTTATTTTTCCACTTCGATATGAAAAGACTTTCTATTATTTTTCTGCTCACGGCATGTTCGATTGCTGCCTTTTCGCAACGGGTAAACACCAGTTCAAAGGACCTTCGGGAGTATGTTACGGTCCTGGCCTCAGATTCGCTTATGGGACGTAAACCCGGCACGAAAGAGATCAATGTGGCGGCGAATTATATTCGGGATCACTTTAAAGCGTCTGGCCTCAAATTGATGGGGGAAGATGGTTTTCAATGGTTCGAAATCCTTACGGATGTTACCTTGGGTGATAAAAATCTCCTCTCTTTTGGCGGCGATCAGGCAACATTTAAAAAGGATTTCAGTCCACTTTCATTTTCGACCAACGCCTCGGTCAATGCCCCGCTGATTTTTGCTGGATATGGTTTCGACATTGATCTCGACAGTCTCAAATGGAGCGATTACAAAGGGGTGGATGTTAAAGGCAGGTGGGTGATGGTTTTCCGTGCCGACCCGGAGCTCGACAATCCCGATAGCAGGTTCATTCCTTACAGCGACGTCAGGAGCAAGGTACTCACGGCCAAGGATCGGGGAGCAGCCGGGCTGTTGCTGGTCACCCCGAAGGGCTTAGAAAAAGAGGATAAGCTGATGCCCCTGGTGGTTGAGAACAATGAGGTTACGGGAGGAATCCCCATCCTGACCATTACCCGCGACCTGGCCAATAAGCTGTTAAAGAAGAGCGGTATCACCGTCGATAGCCTTGAACGTATCATTGGTTCTTCAAAGGCGCCAAAAAGTTTTGAAACGGGTGAGATCGTAAGCGGAACATCCGATGTGGTTCAGCACCGTGAGCGGACGGCCAATGTCGCGGCTGTACTCGAAGGCAATGATCCCGTTTTCAAAGATGAGTACCTGGTGGCAGGGGGGCATTATGATCATCTTGGTTTGGGCGGATCCGGTACCGGGTCGCGGATGCCGGATACCAATGCGGTGCATAACGGCGCCGATGACAATGCCTCAGGAACAGCGATGGTGATGGAGCTTGCCAAACGGTTGGCCCTGGAAAAGGGAACAATAAAGCGGAGCATCATTTTTGTCGCCTTCAGTGCGGAGGAGTTCGGGTTACTCGGGTCAAAGTATTTTGTGAACCATCCTCCTGTGGAATTGAAGAAAATCAAAGCCATGTTCAATTTTGATATGGTAGGCCGCTTTGATAAGGAGAAGAATGCGATATCGATCAGCGGGACCGGCACATCCGCTGAGGCGGATTCAATTTTAAAGCCACTTGAAGAAAAATTGACCTTTGCGGTGACCCATGCTCCGGATGGATATGGCCCTTCGGATCATGCCGCCTTCTATTCCTCGAACATCCCGGTTTTTTATTTCAATACGGGCGTTCATACCGATTATCACACCCCTTTTGATGATACTGAAAAACTTGATTTTGATGCTGAAAAACTGATCGGTGATTTCGCCGGCAATGTTATTTTAGCAGTTGATAATCTTCCGAAGGCCCTTACATTCAAAGAATCAGGAAAGAAGGAAAGTTCTGGCCGGTCGGGTCGGCGGCTGAAGGTAACCCTGGGCGTCATGCCCGATTTTGCAGGGACGGAAAAGAAGGGACTCCGCATCGATGGCGTGACCAAAGATGGGCCGGCAGACAAAGGGGGTATGAAAAAAGGGGACATTATCACGGCCATCAATGGCATGCCGGTCGGAAATATTTACGAATACATGTCACGCCTGCAAAAGCTCAAATTGGGCATAACGGTGAATGTCGAAGTGATTCGCAATGGAAAAAATGAGGTATTGATCATTCAACTTTAAACGAAACCGGTTTATGATCCTGCAGACATTTTTCACCGAGGCCTTTTTTCTGAAGTTCATCAAATTCAGCATGGTTGGGTTTTCAGGGGTGTTTGTTGATTTCGGGATTACCTTTATCTGCAAGGAATTTTTAAAAATACAGAAATATGTGGCCAATACATGCGGTTTCGCAGTGGCCGCCACCTCAAATTACTTCATGAACCGGATCTGGACATTCCACAGCAACAATCCGAACATCATGCTGGAATTTACCCGTTTCTTCATTATCGCACTTATTGGGTTGTGCATCAACCTGTTGATAATCTGGGCGATGTCGGGGAAATTCAAGGTGAATTTTTACCTCTCCAAACTGGCGGCTACCGTGGTGGTCACCCTCTGGAACTTCCTCATCAACGCCTATTATACCTTCGTTTGATGGAAATCTCCTCCCCAGCCTGACAAGGTATGAAGAGGGTGTGGGGTCACTGTGTTTTGGTCATCGATGCGGGAATCATGATGATGAAATCAGCTTTAGCGGCATCCTGCTTCGAAATGGTATCAATGTTATCCTGTTCCAGTGAGGTGATGGTGAGGATTTTCAATTCAAAACTTGTTTTACGGATGGCCTGGTTCACATACCAGATGATTCCCTGGTAATTGTCGCTATGGTAGGCGCCATTGAAGTGGAGGAAGGTCTTTTGCCCGTATGAGCCGCCCTTCATGATGAAATGTGCCATGGTAGCATCCTTCATCGCCTGTGCCTTGCCCAGGTTCATGGTTTGATGGGCCGGCTGGCCGTCACCGATACTTTTTTCAATACTGGAGTAGCATTCCAGCGTATCAGGGTATTTTATGGGCAGGGGCGCCATCATGCCGCGTTCAAATGCATTGATGCTGTCGAGTCCTTCAAATCCCTTTAAATTGACCAGGGCGGCAAACCTCCGGGGAATGTTGGTCGCTGTGAATTTGATCCCGTTTTCCCGGGCGAAATCCATGATGGGGGCATAGTTGCTCTTGTAGTCCGGCCAGAGTTTGGCTTCGCCTTCAAAATCCTTTTTTCGGATCATTTTCGAAAGATACTCATTGATAAGCAACTGGTTATCAACCTCAAACATCTCAGCTCCGAGGACCAGGTTCTCCTTTTTCGCAGCATACATGTCCTTGGTCAGCTCGAGTTCGAGCCAGTGGCAAATGGGGTTGTTATGCATCTCGCCAAAGAAAATGATATCTGAAGTTTTGGCAGCTTTAAGAAGATCATCGTAATCAACGGTTTTGCCTTTGGCATTGTATAATTTGTATGCCGGCTTGTCACGCTGCATGGCCAAAAAGGGCAGCAGGAGAAATAGGAATAGTAAAGGGTAGGGAGTTTTCATGGATAGAATATACGATGTGAATGATGTGGGATTAAGATTTATGTTTAGGCGACTTTTTTAGACCTTTTTCAATAAAAGCCAGGGGCAACAACGTGCCCATGCCTTGAATAATGTAAACAGGGCCGCTGTTACCACCCAGGATAACGCGGATTTTGTTACCGAATTTCAACTCATATTCCACAATGGCCTGTCGGCACATGCCACAGGGCGATACGGGGTCGGAAACTTCGAAGGATTCGGCTCTGGCCGTGACGGCGATTGCGGCGAAGGGCACTTCAGGAAAGGCAGAGGCTGCTGCAAATACGGCCACTCTCTCGGCGCACAGCCCGGCAGGGAATGCCATGTTTTCCTGGTTGCTTCCGGTGAAGATCATCCCGTTTGCCAATCTTACGGCAGCTCCTACGTGATAATTCGAATAGGGGGCATAGGAACTGTAGGTGGTTTCGTGGGCTCTTTCAAGCAGTTCGCGATCGGCAATCGCCAATTCAGCAGCGGAGATGTAGGTCTGGTACGTGAATGAATGGGTGATTTCTTTCATGCTGGGAGGTTTATTCATCAGGGTTTTCATCTTCAGGTTCATCTCCAACCGGAATCTCAGGCTTAGGCTGCATATATTTTCCGGACAGGATGGCAGCATACTTTTCAGGATCATTGATCGTTGCAATGGCAAATTCCAGGTCGGGATCGTACTTCAATGCAGTCTCAATTTTACCTTTCTGATAGAAATACCGGGTTGAAATCTCCATGTCAAGGAGTTCAACCACCTGATCCCTGTATTTTTTCATATCATCTTGCTTGTCAGCTTCCATACGGCCTTTCAGGTGCTCATATTCCAACCGCATGGCATCATAATAATTTTCCTTCGTGGCTTCGCTCTTCAGCATTTCGAGTGCGCGCTCACTTTTGGTGGTATAATTATAGTCTTTTCCCTTGATGAAATCCAAAAAGCTTCCGTAGATGGAATCATTCAACCGAAATATTTTAGGCGCTGGAATGGTGGCATGTTCCTGTGCAAACAAGGTGGCAAAATCGAAAATAAGGTATTTGCTGTAGAGTGACAAGGCCAGATTGCTGTACCTGCGTGGTTTTGTGATAAGATCGGGATTTATTCCCCCGCCATCGTATACAGTGCGGCCATTTTTTGTTTTAAAAGCGCGGATCAGCGAGTCGGGAATTTTACCAAAAGAGCCATCTTTCTTTTTATGCGCATAGTCGATGGCCTGAATGCAACGCCCGCTTGGGATATAATATTTTGCCACCGTGATCTTCATCTGGGCATTGTATGAAAGGGGTACTAAATTCTGAACCAGTCCTTTCCCAAAAGTTCGCTGACCGATTACCACGGCCCGATCGAGGTCCTGCATCGAACCAGCAAGGATTTCGCTTGCAGATGCGCTTGAATGATCGACCATCACAACCAGCGGGATGGTTAAATCAACCGGTGGATTCAAGGTCTGGTGGGCCCTGTTTTTATCCGCCATTTTTCCCTTTGTGCTTACGATTTCCTGGCCCCGTTCGACGAAAATGTTGGCAATGTCCACCGCTTCATTCAGCAAACCCCCTCCATTTCCCCGTACGTCGAGAATAACCCCCTTGAGGTCATGGCCCTCCTTTAATTTCAGAAAGGCCTGGCGCATCTCCTTGGAGGCATTTTGCGTGAAACCGGTCAGTTTGATATATCCCGTATGCTGATCCACCATGCCATAATAGGGGATGTTGTCGATTTTGATGATTTCACGGGTGATGGTTTTTTCAATCGGTTTGCCCTCTCCGTCACGCTGAATCAGGAGATTGACCGTGGTACCGGCTTGCCCTTTCAAAAAGGAGCTGACATCATCGTAACTCTTGCCTTTTGCCGGTTTGCCGTTGATTTCCAGAATTTTATCTCCTGCTTTTAGTCCCGATTTCTGTGCGGGTGAACCTTCATAAGGTTCTGATATCACCACAAAATCAGCCTGCTGGTGAATCAGTGCGCCAATGCCTCCATACTGTCCGGTGGTGATAAACTTGTAATCTTCCACCTGCGATTCAGGGATGAAATTGGTGTAGGGATCCAACGATTCGAGCATGGCATCGATCCCGGTCTGGGTCAGTTCGCCAGGGTTGATTTCATCCACATAATCCTGATTCAGCTCCTTGACCATGTTGGAGTAAATATCGAGGTTCTTCATGATCTCAAATCCCTGCTGGTTGGGGGCCTGGGCAAACATGTCCTGGCTGGCTGCAACAAAAAGGCTAAGGATCAGCCCAATTGAAACAACCAGGTTATTATTCTTCAACACCACTTTCTTCATTGATAAACTCATTTTAATTCGTAATTGGTCATTGGTCATTGGTCATTGGTCATTGGTCATTGGTCATTGGTCAAGGTACTTCATCAATCCCGCTTCCTCCCCACGGATGGCATCTCCCGATGCGTTTGATCGCCAGCCAACTGCCGCGGAACGGTCCGTGTTTGCGGATGGCTTCAATGCCATAAACCGAACAACTTGGTGTGAACCGGCACGACGGCATGAGATAGGGTGAAATGGCTCCCTGGTAAAATCGGATCACCAAGATGAAAAAACTACCCAGTAACTTTTTCATTCACCTCATTTAAACGTTGTAAAAGTAAGATTATTTTTTCTTGGATCAGGTCGTAGGGTACTATTTCTTTGGCGGTGTAGGTTACGCAGAGAACCATCTGCTGTCCGTTTGCTTTCAGTTGATCATAGATGACCTGTTTGTTTAAACGGTAAGCCTCTTTTATGCGCCGGCGGATCAGGTTGCGGTCAACAGCCTTCCGGAAATTGTATTTTGGCACGCTGATCAGCACCTGGACGGGGGAGGGTTCACTCAACTGTGCGATCATCCACGTAATTCGGAAAGGTTTGAGGTGAAAGGTTGAACCATCAGCAAATAACCTGCTGATCATCCGGCGGCTGCTGAGTCGCTCATCCTTGGAAAAAGTGTGCCTCATGGTTTGCCCTGATCATCCTGAAAATACCGAGGGTACGAAGATACCTGATTGTAAAGATTATTTCTTTTTTGACTCACTTTGCAGGAAGAGGTCGATGGCCATGGTCATAGAGGGAGCTACCTGGGTTGGGGCCTCTACGTTCAGGGTCAATCCTGCATCTTTCAACGCTTTATGTGTCGTATTGCCAAATGCTCCGATGGCCGTTTCGCCCTGTACAAAATCGGGGTAGTTTTTAAACAGCGATTTGATTCCTGAAGGACTGAAAAACACGAGCAGATCATAATTCCGGATATCCATATCAGAAAGATCACTGGCCAGTGTTCGGTAGATGATCGCCGTTTTGTAGAGAATCTTATTATCTTCAAGCATCTTTGGGATTTCCTGTTTGTGAATATCCGAACAGGGAAGCAGAAATTTTTCAGTTTTATGCTTTTTGATCAGCTCGATCAGGTTCGCAGAGCTTTCCTTGCTGTGAAAGATCTTACGTTTCCTGAATTGAACATATTTTTGAAGATAATAGGCGGTGGATTCGGAAATAGAGAAATATTTCATGGTCTCAGGCACCTCTACCCGCATCTCCTTGCAAATCCTGAAGTAGTGATCTACCGCATTGCGTGAGGTGAATATGACGGCTGAATAATCCAGGATGTTTACCCGGTCCTTTCGAAAGTCCTTTGCCGGGATTCCTTCAATTTTAAAAAACTTACGAAATGTGATATTGACATTGTATTTCCGTGCAATTTCGCCATAAGGAGATTTCTCAAAATCAATGGGCTGGGGCTGGGAAACGAGAATATTCTTTATTTTCAAGATCGCAAGGTATTTAAGGTCTATGATCCGAAACAATTATCCCCCTAAGGACTTCATGTGAATTAGCAACAGTTTTATGATGATCAGCAGGGGTAAAATTTCGAGGCTGCAAAGATAAACAAATAAAAATAAATATGAAAACTTAGTCAGGGCCGTTCCGATAAAAAAACCTTTTACGAACCGAAAAGTAAAAAAAACCATGAAAATGATCAGGCTAAAATATAACAGGAAAACAGAATTAAGGTAAAGGAACAGGATGTTGGCAACCAGGAGTACCGGGCCTGAAAACAATGTGAATATCAGTATGTTTAACAGGTAACCATAGGTGGTTTCCTTTGTTTTAAAAATAATTCCAAGCATCTGGATCAATGCCACTTTGACAGTTTGGTAAAGGAGAACAGCGGCCATGATTAGCACAAAAAGTCCCACTCCCGTGATGTGTGGAAATGTCAGTCCCAGAATTTGCCGGTTAAATTCATAGATCAACAATGAAAACGTTACAACAAATACCATCCCCAGCGCCAGCGAAATCCGCTCCTTGAAAAGGTCTCCATCCCGCACCAATTGTTTGATAAAACGATTCGAAAATGAAGCCTTGTAAATCTGTTGCATACGTTTTGGGTAGAAAACACGGGTCCACGTAATCAGAAGGATGCAAAATAACAGGAGGAGTGGAATCCATTCGGGTTGATTTTGCCGGATGTTTTTGGTCTGGAAATTTCCAGGGTGCAGGTGGCTGGCAGAAAAAATTGACTTGCTGAACTCCTGCTGGGGCACAGCCATGCTTTGGATGGTGAGGGTTGTATCGGTGGAAATTTGGATTCTGCTCATGTCGAATGCATTACCGCTGAATCTGTTTCAGGAAAAAATCCCAGAGCTTATCGGCCGGCGGGGGGGCCGTGATATCGAGTAATTCCTTTTTTACAGGATGGATAAAGGAGATGGAACGGGCATGAAGGTGTATGAATCCTCCGGGATTGGACCTTGGGTATCCGTATTTCAAGTCCCCTTTTACGGGGCATCCCATTGCTGCAAGTTGTGCCCTGATCTGGTGGTGACGGCCGGTAAGAAGTTGAATGGACAGAAGGTAATATTGATCACTTTGCCCGATCACCTTGTAGATCAATTCTGCTTTTTGTGAAGTTGCCACAGGCCTCTCGTAAACGGAAGATTTGTTTTTTTCCTCATTTCTTGTGAGGTATTGTATAAGGTGATCTTCCGGTTTGGGTGGTTTATTTTTTACAACAGCCCAGTATGTTTTATGCATTTCTCCATCCCGCAGCATGATGTTCAGCCGGGAGAGCGCTTTGGATGTGCGCGCAAAAACGATCGCACCGCTTACCGGCCGGTCAAGACGGTGGACTACTCCAAGGAATACATCACCCGGCTTGTCGAATTTTTTTTTGAGATAGGTTTTGAGGATATCGCTGAGTGGTTCATCCCCCGTTTTATCTCCCTGAACAATATCGGAAGCTCTTTTATTCAGGATAATCAGGTGGTTGTCTTCGTATAGGATGTCCTGATTAATACTGTTCTTTCTCATTGGGAAAATCGAGGGTTTTCACGTCATGGATATAGGTGTTTACCGCACCCCGGATCTCTTCGGAAAGATTATGGTACCGGCGTAGAAATCGGGGAGAAAAATCCATGGTGATACCCAGCATATCATGCAGGACAAGCACCTGTCCGTCAACATTTTTTCCTGCACCAATTCCAATGATAGGAATTCTCAGCGCGTTGGTCACCGTACCTCCCAGCTTGGCAGGGATTTTCTCAAGCACAATGGCAAAACAACCCGCCTTTTCGAGCAAGTGGGCATCCTCCACAAGCTTTGTGGCCTCCTCCTCGCTGGTCGCCCGAACAACATAGGTCCCAAATTTATGAATCGATTGGGGCGTCAGTCCCAGATGGCCCATAACCGGGATTCCGGCAGAGAGTATCCGGTCGACAGATTCAATGATCTCCTTTCCACCCTCCAGTTTTACTGCATCGGCTCCCGCCTCCTTCATGATGCGGATTGCTGAATTCAGCGCCTCCTTCGAATTCCCCTGGTATGTGCCAAAAGGAAGATCAACTACAACAAGCGCGCGCTTAACCGCCCGAACCACCGATGATCCGTGGTAAATCATCTCGTTGAGTGTAATGGGCAGGGTGGAGGCATGACCGGCCATGACGTTTGAGGCTGAATCCCCAACCAGGATCACATCAATGCCCGTCAAATCTAGGATTCGTGCAAACGAATAATCGTACGCAGTAAGCATGGCTATTTTTTCACCCTTGTTCTTCATTTCCTGGATCACATGGGTGGTGACCTTGGTCACATTCCTGAATGAAATGGCTGTCGACATAATTCTAGTTTGATTAGCAAAACTACAATATTTTTATGTATTTTTGCCAACAATCAACAATCACCCTGCATGCATTCTTTCCGGAATTTACTCTTGCTGCTGCTCTTCATCCCTGCCCTGTATTCCTGCAACAAGGAATTGAAAGTCAATGCCGATTGGAAGGATGTAACCGTGGTTTATGGGCTCCTTGATCAAACTGACGACACCACCTTCATTAAGATCACAAAGGCGTTTTTAGGAGAAGGTGATGCCCTGATGTTTTCCAGGATCCCCGATTCCAGCAACTATCCTGACAAACTCGAGGTTCGCATGGATGAATATGCGGATGCCACCCTTAAAAATTCTTATCCGTGTGATACCATAACCATTCATAATAAGCAGGCAGGCGATTCGATTTTTTATTATCCCGACCAGCTGATGTATTATACCACCGCAAAGCTGAATCAGAATTATACCTACAAGTTATATATCAGAGAAAAGAAATCCGGGAAGGAGATCACGGCCCAAACAAGTCTCGTTCATGATTTTACGATCACCCGGCCGCAATCAATTGCCAGTTTCCCCCCGGGGCAGGATCAGATGTTTCAGGTTACCTGGACCCCTGCTCAAAAGGGTAAACGGTACCAGCTGGTGATTCGTTTTTTTTATTTTGAATCCCTGAAAACAAATCCCGACAGCCTCTACATGAGGTCAATGGATTGGCTTGTTTTTAATAATATAAAATCAATTGACGAGCAAAGCACCCTCCCGTTTGATCTCTACTATCCCGGCGAAACTTTTTATGCAATGGTTGGAGCAAACATTCCGACGGATCCCCTTGTTGATCACCGCATTGCACATCATTGTTACTTCATCTTTACCGTGGCCGCCAGCGACCTCAACACCTACATGGAGGTGACCGAACCTTCACAATCGATCGTGCAGGAAAAACCAGCCTATACCAACATCATAAACGGAATCGGACTCTTTTCATCCCGTTTCATCAAATTTTCGGATTCCCTCGACATCAGCCAGCTTACAAAAGATGCACTGAAGGTGAACGAACATACCAAAGACCTGGGCTTCTGACAATTTTCATTACCTCCCTGTTTCCCATTCCTGTCGTTTTGTCACCCTGCTGACACAAATTTGTTTTGGCACAATGATTGACTTATTCCGGTCAAATTCTGATGAAATCATTGTTTATTTGAAAGGAGATTATTTATATGGCAAAAATTATTGGTATTGATCTTGGAACCACCAACTCCTGTGTGGCTGTGATGGAAGGCAACGAACCTGTTGTAATTCCAAACAGCGAAGGGAGACGCACCACGCCATCGGTTGTCGGATTTACTGACAACGGAGAACGGAAAGTCGGTGATCCGGCTAAGAGGCAGGCAATCACAAATCCAAAAAACACGGTGTATTCCATTAAACGGTTCATGGGCGAAGGCTGGGACCAGGTTCAAACGGAAATCAAACGTGTACCTTACAAGGTGACCAAAGGGGAAAATAATACACCCCGGGTCGACATATCAGGAAAATTATATACTCCGCAGGAAATTTCAGCGATGGTTCTTCAAAAAATGAAGAAAACAGCGGAAGATTATCTTGGTCATGAAGTGAAAGAGGCCGTGATAACGGTTCCTGCTTATTTCAGCGATTCACAGCGCCAGGCTACCAAGGAAGCCGGAGAAATTGCCGGGCTGACCGTGAAGCGTATCATCAATGAGCCTACAGCCGCTGCGCTTGCTTATGGCCTTGATAAAAAGCACAAAGACATTAAGGTGGCTGTTTTTGACCTTGGTGGCGGAACATTCGACATCTCCATCCTGGAATTGGGTGAAGGGGTGTTTGAAGTCAAATCAACCAATGGCAATACCCACCTCGGTGGCGATGATTTCGACCATGTGATCATCGACTGGCTGGCGGATGAATTCAAAAAGGAAGAGGGCCTTGACTTAAGAAAAGACCCGATGGCCCAGCAGCGTTTGAAAGAGGCTGCTGAGAAAGCCAAGATTGAACTTTCCAGTTCCATGGAGACAGAAATCAACCTGCCTTACATCATGCCGGTTGACGGAGTTCCCAAGCATCTGGTGAAAAAACTGACCCGTGCCAAATTTGAGCAACTCGTTGACAGCCTGATGCAATCGACCATACCTCCATGCCAAAAAGCGTTGCAGGATGCAGGGTTAAAAGCGTCGGAGGTGGATGAGGTGATCCTGGTCGGTGGCTCTACAAGAATTCCAGCCGTACAGAAACTGGTTCGTGATCTTTTTGGCAAAGAACCTTCCAAAGGGGTGAACCCGGATGAAGTGGTAGCCATTGGGGCAGCCATCCAGGGAGGAGTCCTTACCGGTGAAGTGAAAGATGTATTGCTGCTCGACGTTACCCCGTTGTCACTGGGAATTGAAACACTCGGCAGTGTGATGACCCGTCTGATTGAATCGAACACCACGATTCCTACGAAAAAATCTGAAGTGTTTTCGACTGCTGCCGACGGACAGACCTCTGTGGAGATCCACATTTTGCAGGGCGAACGTCCGATGGCCAATCAGAATAAAAGCATCGGCCGGTTCCATCTCGATGGCATACCTCCTTCACAGCGCGGAATTCCTCAGATCGAAGTGATCTTTGATATCGACGCCAACGGGATTCTTCATGTCACAGCGAAGGATAAGGCTACCGGAAAATCACAACAAATCAGGATTGAGGCATCTTCGGGCCTTTCAGACGAGGATATCCGCCGTATGCGCGAAGAGGCACAGGTAAATGCCGAAACTGATAAACGGGTGAAAGAAGAGGTTGACAAACTGAATCAGGCCGACACGTTGGTATTTCAAACTGAAAAGCAGCTAAAGGAGTTTGGAGAGAAAATCCCTGCTGATAAAAAAGCAGCCATCGAGAAAGCTGTTGAAGATTTGAAAAACGCACATAAAAACCGTGATTTTGCGGCCCTCGATGCCTCTATAGCCAATCTGAATGCCATGTGGCAGACGGCCAGCGAAGAGATGTACAAAAATGCTTCGCAAAGTGGTCCACAGGGTGGCCCGCAAGGTGGTCCCCAGCAGGAACCGGGTCAAAATCAACAAGGTCCGAAAGGTTCCGGCAACGATGAAGTAACAGATGTTGACTTTGAAGAGGTGAAGGATAAATAAATCACCATAGTTTTTCATGAAAACGGGGTTGGTCATTCTCAGATCAGTCCCGTTTTTTATTTAACAATTTGTTTATAAGTAGATGATAAATATTCCGAAAATAATTATCACATTTGTGCATAATATGTTCCGAATTGAATTTTCCGGAAATTATAAAACCAACAATATGTTCCATCAAAAAACAAGCGTATGAAAAAATTTACCTTTTTTACTATGTTCTTTACTGCTTTTTTATTCTTCGGAATACAAAATGTCAGTTTTGGACAATTACTTCTGGATGAAAACTTTTCCTATCCGGCCGGATCCCTGATCACAGCCAATGGCTGGACAGCCCACTCTGGCGGAGGAACCCAACCTATCACCGTGAGCAGCGGTGGCCTTACCTACACCGGCTATGTTGATTCCGGTATCGGCAATGCAGCCCTGGCTGATAATACCGGCGAAGATGACAATAAAACCTTTGCGCCACAAGCCTCGGGCTCTGTGTATGTTTCATTCATGGTCAATGTTACTACGGTATCAGCAGGCTATTTCTTTCACATCGGCCCCAGTCCGATCGGAAGCACCTTCAGAGGCAGGGTATACATGGATGCTACAAGCCATTTTGGCGTAGGGGTGGGCAGCGCTGCCGGAACCTATGCTTCCTCCACCTTCACAGTGGGTACGACCTATCTTCTTGTTTTAAAATATGAGAATGTTACCGGCGCTACCAACGATAAAGTAAGCCTGTTCATTTTCAACAGCGGGATGCCGGCTACCGAGCCAGGCGCACCGACCATCGGCCCATTGGTTGATGCCACACAGGCAGATATCATCCCTGGTGCAGTTGCATTGCGTCAATATTCTGCCACACAAAATATTACCGTTGACGGCATCCGTGTCGGCACCTCCTGGTCTGATATCTATGCCAATGTGGTGCTTCCGGTCCCCACCAATTACCCCACCAATTTTGCCGCAACCACCGCTCCTTTTACCATCAACCTGAACTGGACTGATGCAGTTGGGGGACAGTTACCGGGCTCTTATCTTATTCTTGCCAGTGCGACCAATGATATTGTTGCTCCTGTGGATGGTGTCCCTGTAGTAAATAATACCAACCTTGCATCCGGAACCGGTGCCTTGAATGTATCACAAGGAGTTCAGGCAGCCACCTTTACCAATCTCCCTTCCAATACCCCCTATTATTTTAAAATTTTCCCATATACCAATAACGGGTCTGATATTAAATATAAAACAGATGGCACCCCGCCTTTCGTTACTGCTACAACCACTGATCATATTTTGGTTCTGGCCAAAAATTTTGATGATCAGCTTTTTGATCCATGGGATACCATCAGTGTACTCGGCGGTCCCCTTTCAAAGAATTGGCAGATTCAGGGATCGGGCGGCAGTTATTATGCCTATATCAATGGGTATCAAACGAACTGCGATGACTGGCTGATCTCACCCTCTATGAACTTTGATGCCACCCAGGAGGAGATCCTTACGTTTCTGACCGCCTCCAACTTTACGGGCCCTCTTTTGGAGGTGAAGATTTCTACAGATTATGTTACCGGTGCTGATCCCGCTACCGGAACATGGACTCCGCTTACTGCAACACTCTCTCCCGGCAGTTATGTATGGACAGCCTCAGGAAATGTTGATGTTTCAGGGTTTAACGGTGGAAATGTTCATGTCGCCTACCGATATACCGCCACTACCACCCTTGCCAGGGCCTGGGAGGTTGACAATATCATGATAACAGGCAGACCCAGCAATGTGGCAACGGTAACCACTGATCCCGCTGTAACAAATATCACGCATTTGGCTGCCACTGCAGGTGGAACAGTCGTCAATGCCGGTGGAGCGGCTATTTTGGCCAGGGGTATTTGTTATTCGACCAATCCCAATCCAACCATCACCGATCCGCATACCACGGTTACGGGCACACTCGGCCATTTTACCAGCAGCCTGACAGGATTGACCCCGAATACTGCTTATTATGTCAGGGCCTATGCAACTACTTCCAACGGCAATGGATATGGTGATGTAGTTCCCTTTACAACACTCTGCGATCCGTTACCTCCCGTTGTTAATTTTATTGGAGATACGCTGACCATTTTCATGGGAGAATCTGTTGACTTTTTCGATGCCTCTTTATACTGTCCTACCTATTGGAAATGGTCATTTGTAGGAGGATCACCCTATGAAAGCTACGATAAGAATCCGGTCGATATTGTCTACAATTTGCCGGGACTATTTACAGTTTGCCTGGATGCAAGCAATGCATTTGGTTTCGCATCAAGTTGCAAGGAGGCCTACATCAGGGTATTGGGACCCACCAATGCTAAAATCACCATGACCGAAATCATGTATAACCCACCCGAACTTGGTACAGATACGCTTGAGTTCATCGAGTTGTATAACAACGACGTCATCGCGTGGAACTTAAAGGACTTTTATTTCGAACAGGGCGTAACCTTTGTCTTTCCTGATATTTCCGTGAACCCCGGCGCCTACCTGCTGGTTGCTAAAAACGCAGCGGCCATGCAACATGCATTTGGCGTGACTGCCCTGCAATGGACAGATGGTTCGCTGAACAACACCGGAGAACCAATCGTGATCAATGATAATTATGGTTACCTGGTTGATTCAGTCTTTTATGGCGTTACTCCTCCATGGGATACCCTGGCCAACGGATTTGGCTCCTCCCTGGAATTATGTAACCCGAATTCAGATAATACAGACCCATTAAACTGGCGGCACGCCATTGAGTTCCAGACAGTAAATGCAAGTGGCGATACCATCTGGGCTTCACCTCTGGCTGGATGCTCCTATGCTCCGGTTGCCGTTTTTTCCGCCAATAAGACCATCATCGTGGAACATGAATTTGTAACCTTTACCGATGCATCTACCATCAATACGGCTGACTGGGAATGGACATTCGAAGGGGGAACCCCGGCCACCTATTCCGGAAAAACGCCACCTCCCATTCAGTACAATACGATGGGTTTATATGACGTCTCTCTCCGGGTTTCCAACAATGCCGGCCACAACACCATGGTCAAGTCCAACTACATCAATGTGGGCACCACCGGAATTTCAGGGATGGATGCAACTGGTTTCTCCGTTTATCCTAACCCGAACAGCGGAACATTCAAGGTGATTCTGAAAAACAGCAACCCGGTCCAATTCAGGATTTTTAACCAGCTTTCAAATCTTGTTCTTGAAAGGAAGAGTGAACTGCAGGTGAATTTGTTTGAAAAATCAGAGCTCGCACCCGGAATATACATGCTTCAGGTGACGGATTTGACTACCCAGCAATCACATACGCAGAAACTTGTCATTCAATAATAGTCAACCACTTTAATATCCATTTTAAATGAAAAATATTTTATTTATAACAGCCATATTTTGCTCTATCTTCTTCTTTACGCGGGAGATAAAGGCACAGGAGCTGGTGCTCAATGGCAACCTCGAAAGCTGGGTCGATCCGGCGACACCTACCAGCTGGGCAGTTTTTGAAAATATTACGCAGGAATCGGGCACCACCCATGGCGGAACCTATTCAGCAAAACACACCTCGGACCCTGCAACCAAGAAGTTCCAGCAAAACTTGTCGGGCGTCATACCCGGGAGCCTCTATACGCTCAGCTATTGGTTTCTTGACAACGATCCCATGGCCAGAACGCGTATTTGGTGCTATTGGTTGAGTGCAGGTAATACCCTGCCGGATAACCAGGTTGAATTAAGACCAGATATCTATTCTGAAGATAATCCAAGCTGGATCCAGGTAACCTATGCCTTAACAGCTCCGCCAACGGCCGATGGCTTCCGTTTTGAAGTCAGGGTTTACAAACAGGATAACGTGCCGGGCGGAAGTGTGTTCTATGATGATTTTTCATTCGCTACAGGAGGAACCCCATTACCCGAACCCACCAATTATCCTTCTGACTTTTTCGCATCAGCCAATAACCTTTCAATCGATTTGATCTGGACAGATGCAGAGGGTGGACAGCTTCCACAAGCATATCTGATCAAGGCAAGTGAGGCAAACGACATCGTTGCCCCTGTTGATGGAGTTGCGGAGGCTGACGACCTTGATTTTGCCGATGGAAAGGGTGTGAAAAACGTATTGCAGGGCGCACAGGCGTATAGCTTTATCAACCTGAAACCCGATAAACAATACTATTTCAAGATCTATCCCTATACCAATGGAGGCGCAAATATCAATTATAAAACCGATGGCACACCTCCATCTGCTACTGCAACCACAGCCAATATCACCATGATTTTATTTAAGGATTTCGCAAATCAACTGTTTGATCCGTGGGATACCATTAGTTTATCCAGTGATAAAGGATGGCTCATTTCAAGCTACGGAGGAAATTATTATGCCTATATCAATGGTTATCAGGCCTCTGCAGAATGCAACGAGTGGCTGATCTCTCCGTCCATGAATTTTGACACCTATAAAAATGAAACATTGTCCTTCAGGACGGCTTCAAATTATACGGGTCCGGTACTGGAGGTGAAAATGTCGACCAATTATGTAACCGGCACAGATCCTACCGCCGCAACCTGGACGCCGATAACGGCCACCCTCTCTTCAGGAGCCTGGACCTGGACCGCCTCCGGAAATATCGATGTATCATCCTTTTCAGGGGATAATGTTCACCTTGCATTCCGGTACATCACTGCGCTGCCTGATGCTTCGGCCTGGGAGGTAGATGATATTATTATAACGGGCGTTCTTGATGTGGGTGTCCCTGAAACAGAAGCTGTCCGCAGGAGCTTTACCATTGTTCCGAACCCTTCAGATGGCCGTTTTAATCTGGTTTTCAACGAGAATTCGCAAAAAGAGGTGCGTGTTTTATCTGTTGTAGGCCAGGAAGTTTACCGGTCAACCACAAATCAAACAACCCTTTCAGTAGATATTCCGAATCTTTCGGCTGGTATCTATTTCATCAGGGTTAATTCTTCAGATTCGGGGAAGACTGAGGTGAAAAAACTCATCGTACGTTGATCATTTCATGCATAGAGAAGTTGACAAGGTTGCCCTGTTTCCGGGCAACCTTGCTCTTTTTTTGTACGATCCTGATTGTTCCTGCTTTTGGTGCCGATAAACCCCTTCGCATAGAGATCCAGGCCCGTTCATCAAATGAAACCTATCGTATCATTCCCTGTGGGAGCTCCGGACTTCTCATCTTTTTCAGAAGTCTGGAGGTGGTGGATGAATTCCACGTAAGCTGGTATTTTTCTTTTTATGATACAAACATGCAGCAGGTTTGGGTAAAAAGTATTCCCTTGCTGAACAACCAGGATTTCCGGTTTCATCAGGAGGGGGTTGATACCCTGGCCATGCTTTTTGTCTCCTCAGGAAAATCAAAGGGTAAAGAAAATAATTTTGAGATCCTAAGAATCGTGCTCAGCAAAGGCACCTTTATATTAAACAAACATAAGCTTCAGGAAAATGCCGAGGTTGTGGCGTTTGGCATTGCCCGGGGGAGGGCCTGGCTTGGAATCAACATACCCGGACAGGCAGGAAAGATATTGAATATCCGCCTGACCCAGGGGACTGAACGGATGTTTCAGCTTGGGTTGGGGGCCTTGATTTCAGTCAAATGGATGAAGCCCGATTCGGCCTCCAATGAAGTCACGGCCATTGTAAACAGGCAAATCTCTAAAAAGGGTTTTGAATATTACCTGGTGCGTTATGATACAGCAGGTTTGATAAAAAGTGAAATTTTAATCGGGGGTCCGGCCAGCGACCGGGAGTTAAACCATTTTCAATTGGTTTCACCCCAGCCGGGAAGCTATTTGTTGGTTGGCAGTTACGGGCAGTTAACCACCAGTTCATCGCGGAAAAATCGAATTCCGGATGAATCTACCGGATTCTTTGCCATTTCTATTCGGAATGGAGCGCAAAAATCGATCAACTTCTATAATTATCTTGAGTTGCAAAATGCCAGCGCCCTGCTTGAAGATCGCGACATCATGAACATAAAAAGGAAGGCATTGAAAAAGAACAAGAACCTTTCCGAATTTTCCCTCGATTTTCCTGTTTTATTGCATAATTTACAAAGGAATAAAGAGCAGTATGTTCTGACAGCGGAGTTGTATTCGCCCCAATACCGTACCGAAAATTTTACTGATTTCGATTACTATGGAAGGCCCTACACCAACTCCTACTCGGTTTTCGACGGATACCGGTTTGCCAACGCCATCGTCGCCGGTTTTAACCTAGATGCCAAATTGCTTTGGGATAATACCTTGGAAATCAGGAATCTTGTTTCAATGGAATTGTCTCCCAAGGTGGTGGTCTTTCCTTCCGGGAACGATCAGGTATTGTGTTATGTCAGCGATGGAAAGATCGGATCGAAGATCATCACAGAAAATAACCTGGTAGAGAAACTTGATTTTTCACCCATCGAACTGCTTTATCCCGAAGATAAGCTGCTTTCAGAGATGAAAGGCACCTTAAAACCATGGTATGCAAACTATTTTCTGAGTTATGGCTACCAGGAAATCAAAAACATTGCCCTCGAATCAAATAACAAGCGACTGGTTTTTTATTTCGCGAAACTCAGGTTTGAAAAATAGATTCGGGAAGGAACGGGCAACGGCCTATTTTTTTATCACTAAAAATTTATTATCACAGTTAAGGAGCATCATCGTGGTGTCGAGATGGTATCCCGGTGCATCGAAAACGAGGGTATAGGGGGCATTCCCGGCCAGGGTGAATGGATGAATATAATCAGGGGAAACTGCAATCGTGTTGTGAATTTGAACAATACTGATGCTGAGGGAGTCGGTAAGTTTGTTTACAATCGACAGCGTACCCTTGCCACCGCATGGTTGCTCTTCAGTTTGCTTGGCGCAACCAATCAAAATAACCACAGTAATAAGGAAAAGCAAAAAGAGACCGGTAAGCTTTTTCATGAGGAGAGATTAACGTATGCAAAAATACAAGGATTCTGTCAATAACAAAATAATTTCATCTGTTTTCCTTTAAGACAATATTTATATTGTTAGGGTTGCCTGAATATGCTAATTCTCATAAAATTTTGTTAATTTTGTTGATCCATAGATGGTGTGAATTTTTTATCAGTAGGATTTTCACCTTACAGGCAACCTTTTGACTGAAACTTTTGTCGTACATTTAAGTAAAATATATCAGCGCTCACACCTATACAAATTCCAACCCTATGTTCCATCGATTTATAGGATTTATTTTCTTTTCAGCTGTTTTCCTTTCGCCTGGGATAACCATGGCTCAATGTCCTGATACCCAGCCAAAAATAACTGGTCCCGATGAAGTGGGAGCCAGCTCAAATTCAATACAATATACTACCCCCTTTGTAGCAGGACATTCCTATTCCTGGGTGGTCAAGAAACTGCCGGGGAATACAGTAGTAACCCCAATTCCGGGTCCGTTGTTAAATGTTTTGAATCAGACCTGGAGTGTTCCCGGTGATTACCGAATTGAATTATCTGAATGGATTACGGGAAATGCATGTACTCCTGTAGCAGCTACTTCAAAGACTGTCTCTGTGAAACCCATGCTGACCGCCTATTTTTACTATGAATTTGATGCAACGAAGGGCTGTTTTTATAATGAGGTTGCCTTTACAGCCTCCGGTGATGGAAATTTCCCTCCCATCGATCCATTGGTTACCTTCGAGTGGAAATATCGGGTATATAGCCCGCCTGGCGCCTGGAGCGCAATTACCACCGGAAATCTTCAAACCATCACCTTCCCAACAACACCCGGAATCACCTATGAGGTGAACCTTAAAGTATCGAAAACGATATCGGGCATTGTGTGGACCGATGAAATTACCGACTACGTTTATGTTGATCCCGATAAATATAAACCTGTGGCAGAATTGGCCGTGTCATCCGTTCCCAGCTGTCTATATCAGCCCTATCTTTTCAGCGCTGAGGGAAGTAAAGCAACCAATCCTGCTTTTATCACTACGGAGACCTTTCTCTATGTTGATTGGGATTTTGGCGATGGGACCACCCCCGTGCATTACGAAAAAACAGGGAGTGTTGAACCACAGCTCACCACGACCCATGTATATACTGCTCCGGGAACGTATGAAGTGACCCTCACGCTGACCAATACAATTCATTGCACCATTAGTAAGAAGATGACGGTGATCGTCTCCAATACCATTCCATTGGCCGAATTCAGGGCTGATCCTGCTTGTGTTGAGTTTCCTACATTTCTATATGACAATTCCAGAGATGTAATTACCGGAGGGTCGATCTCCAAATGGGAGTGGAACTGGGGAGATGGCACCTCCACTGTGTATGACCTGAATTCTTCCCCTCCAACACCTCCTCCTGCACAGATTGAACATCTCTATGCCACTGCAGGATTGAAACAGGTAACGCTTCAGGTAACCAATACCACGGGTTGTGAATCTGATGTGTTTTCCCGCAATGTCAATGTAACCCAGTCCCCGCTGGCTGCTTTTGAGTACAACCTCACCTGTGTCGACAATCCGATCACCTTCCTTGATAAAAGCACCCGGAATGGCGGAAGCCTCATCATAAGCCGACTTTGGGATTTCGGAGACGGAATATGGACCGACAATCCGACCCATACCTTTAACACCCCGGGGATAAAAACCGTTAGCCTGAAGGTGACCAATGAAGATGGTTGCATGGACATCACTACCAATAATACGATCGAGATACATCCCAACCCTGCATTCAGCCCCGACCCGCTGGTTGGATTTGCCTTTGCTGAGGCGGCTTTGCCTTATCAAATCCAATTTACGGATAATACCATTCCCGCAGAGGTAGGCAATAATTTGCAATGGAACTTCGGTGATGGAACCTATGGTATCGGGAAGAACCCCCTGCATGACTATGGAGCTCCCGGAACATACAATGTTGAAATGACCTGCACCAACGCATTCGGTTGCACAAACTACTATCCATTGTTGGTTCCACTTGCTCCCCCGGTTCCAACCTTCACCATCTTCCCAACCGAGGCGTGTCTTGACAAAGAGGTAAGGGTTGAACCAACGGTGATACCGGGAACGATATTGGCTGAAGAATGGTGGTATCAGGATGAAGGTTATCCAAAGGATCCGACCCTGCCTCCAGCTGACGTTTACACAGTGAGACACATTGTTGCTCCGGCTATGATCTTTACGGCCGATACCCATTATTTTAAAAGTTTTGGAACCAAAGCGATCCTTCATTTGGTCAGCCTTTCGGGCACTGCCTCGACCACAACAACCGTTGATTATGTTAATTATGTGACCATTCATGATACCGCGAGCGCCAACTTTGCCTGGAACAACATCAATCAGCTTCCGGTGGGTGGTACTCCTTTACCCGGCTGCAAAGGTCAGCCGGTCTATTTCTTTGATCTGAGTTCTCCCCCTGTTGGAAACCCCACCGCACAGATTGTCGCCTGGAAATGGGAATTTGATGATCCCGCTTCAAGTAGTAATGTGGCCTTCACCCAAAACAGTTCGCATATTTTTATGGATCCGGTCAGGACCACCTTCCATGTGAAACTGACGGTAACAAGCAGTGATAATAATTGTGAATCAATTATCATTAAGACCATTTCCATCAATCCCTCCCTGCCCGTTAACTTCCTTGTCAACGGAAGTGCAACGAACAATGTGGGCTGTGTAAGTACAACTGCTTTGCCGGCTTTCGTCTACCTGGCCTATGATCCTGCTATAATCCCCAATCCTGCCGCAGTGATGAACTGGTTTTGGGAATATGGTGATGGCACCTTTGATGTCGGACCCTATCTGAGCAATGTTTCCCACGCTTACCTGACATCGGGTTGGAAAACGGTGAAATTAACCATCACCGATGTGTATGGTTGCATGAACACCTCTACCAAACAGGTGTACATCAATCCTTCTCCCATCGCCGATTTCTCCTTCGCGCCCAATACCTGCGAAGGACTTCCGGTGCAGTTTACCGATCAATCCGTTCCCGGCGGAGGCTTGTTAAATGACTATATCGTTCAGTGGGAATGGTTCTGGGGTGACTCATTGGCGGGTCCCCGGGTGGTGGCAAACAATGCGACCCTATTCCATACCTTCCAGCTTATTCCGGGTCAATATACCTGGGATGTCAGGCTCAGGGTGACGACCAATTACGGGTGTATCCATGAAATAACCAAGCAGGTGACTTTGAAAGCCTCACCGGTCGCATTTTTTGAGGTTCAGCCGCTGTCACCTCAGTGTATGGCGCCTCAATCGGTTCAATTTGAGGACAGAACAGTTCCTACGGTCTCTACAGGCCCCATCACCAACTGGTTATGGGACTTTAAAGATGGGGGATCTTCCACGCTTCAAAACCCATCGCATGTATTTCTCAATGCAGGAACCTATTCTGTCTCGATCACTGTAACCACGGCCAACGGCTGTTCCAATACGTGGGTGGCCAATCCTCCCATCACCATCTATCAGCTCCCTGTGGCAGATTTTCATACCACATCGAGTACAACCACCTGTGAAAATTCCGTTGTTCAATTTATTGATGATTCAAATCCGATATCTCCTGCCAGCATCATTAAATACGCCTGGGATTTTGGAGATGGCGGAACCGCCTCAATTGCAAGTCCACACTATACCTATTTAACCTATGGGATTTTCCAGGTTACACTCACAGTCACCAATTCTAACGGATGTATCAGCACGGTGACCAAACCGGTTACAGTCAATCCGAAACCCATTCCGGGGTTTACCTTCACGGTGGCTGCATGCCTCAACAAGCCGGTTTCATACACTGACCAGTCAATTATCCCGTCAGGATTTTCGGGATATATCAGCCGCTGGGTATGGGATTTTGGTGACGGAACCACACCGGTCACCATCAATTACCCGACATCTCCGAATACGACGCATATCTTTGCCGGTAGCGCTTTAATACATGTCGTTCGGCTAACCGTAACAACAACCAATGGTTGCGCAGCGTATATTGAAAAAACCGTAAACAGCATTCCCTCTCCAAAGTCAAACTTCACAACATCGGGCAATTTGTGCAAGGGACAGCCGGTTCAATTTGCCGATTTGTCACAAACCAACGGCGGGGGCAGCATACAATCATGGAATTGGACTTTTGGAGATCCTTTATCGGGAACAGATAATACCTCCACACTTCAAAATCCGATTCACAACTTCACTACATCAGGCGCATTTGTTGTTTCGCTGAGTGTTGCCAATTTGAACGGATGCTCAAAGGATACAACCATAACGGTTAATATCAATATTCTGCCGGTTGCAAACTTTGGAACAGCTTCCTCCACAACCACTTGTGAAGGAGGCCCGGTTCAATTTGATGATCTCTCTACCCCCAATGCTCCTGGCAGCAGTACCTATGCCTGGACGTTCGGAGATGGCGGCACCTCCATCCTTCAGAATCCGTTCCATATTTTTGGCACCTATGGAAATTTCAATGTCACCCTTACGATTACCAACTCACTTGGATGCAGTCACAGTATAACAAAAACGATTGTTATTTACGCTAAACCCCTTCCTGATTTTGGATTTTCCGCTGCAAATTGTGTGGGCTCTCCTGTGAGTTTTATCGATATGACACCTCAAATTTCGGGTTCTTCAGGCTACCTCAATATCTGGCAATGGGATTTTGGTGATGGATCGACCACGCCTCCCATCACCTTCCCAGCCAATCCAAATATCACCCATACCTTCATCGGCAATGCGACTTCGCACCTGGTCAGGTTGACGATAACCACCAGTACCGGTTGTACCAGTTATATTGAAAAAATCGTGTACAGCATGCCTGCCCCGATCGCAAATTTCTCAACATCATCTATCGGTTGCGACAATCAACCATTTCAGTTCACAGATTTATCTCAGACCAATGGGGGCGGGGGTATTCAGAGCTGGAGTTGGGACTTTGGCGATCCCGGTTCCGGAGCAAACAATAACTCGACGATTCAAAATCCGATCCATCAGTTTACCTCAGCCAATACCTATACCATTACCTTTATTGTTACCAATGTAAGTGGCTGTAAGGATACCCTTGGGCCGCCGCTGCCATCCATTGTGGTGAACGCAAGACCGGTTTCCAACTTCATAGCTGATACCGTGTGTCAGGGGACATTGACCACCTTTACAAATTCATCAACCACCCCTTCGGGAACGATCGTTGCCAGTTTGTGGGACTTTGGGGATGGCGGGATATCGACGAACGGCAGCCCGACCCATTTATATTCGGCAAGCGGGATATTCGATGTAAAGCTGACTGTGACGAATTCACAGGGGTGCTTAAAGGATACCACCAAGCAAATCCTGGTCTTGGGAAAACCTCTTCCTTCATTCAGTTACTCCTCCCCTAATTGTGCAGGGGATTCCGTTCAGTTTACCGACCTATCCACAACGCCTCATGGCTCCATTGAACAATGGATCTGGGATTTTGGTGATGGCAATACGCAAACGATAGTCTGGCCGGATAATCAGAATGTAAAGCATAAGTATACCAACAGCGGAAACTATAATGTGATACTGAGCATCACGACGTCCGATGGATGTGAAGAGTCAAAGACAAGCCTGGTTCAGATCGGAGTCCGCCCGCTGGCCAATTTCAGTTTCGAGACCAATTCCTGTGCACTGGAATCAGTTCAGTTCACCGACCTTTCACAGCTCAACGGAGGTCCTTCGATCACGGAATGGAGCTGGAATTTTGGCGACCCTGCTTCAGGTGCAAATAATATCTCGACCACACAAAATCCGACGCATGAATTTTCAGTCGGAGGAACCTTCACTGTGAGATTAATGGTTACCAATGCCAATGGTTGTAACGACAGTATTGCGGAGGGCAAGGCCATCACGGTAAACGCCGCGCCTGTGGCCATCTTCTCAGCCGATACCTCCTGCCTTTCCAGTCCTACGCAGTTCATCGATGCCTCTACAACGGCTGCCGGCACCATCGTTGCATGGTCGTGGAATTTCGGCGACCCCGGCAGTGGTTCAAACAACACATCTGCCGAGCAGAATCCCACCCATATTTACAATATCCAGGGAACCTACAACGTCACGCTCGAGGCTACCAACTCGAATCAGTGCCTGAAAGACACGTTGATGCAGGTTGTTGTGAATCCAAAGCCCGTTGCCATGTTCCAGTATACTGCATCATGTATCAATGATTCCACGCAGTTTACTGATGTTTCATTGGCTCCGGGAAGTCAGATTCAAAGCTGGTTTTGGGATTTTGGTGATGGTGTTGGCACTTCGACGCTCCAAAATCCGAAACATCTCTATAGCACAGCAGGAATCTATCTCGCAAAATTGATCGTGACCAATTCTTTGAATTGTTCCGATTCGGTTACCATGCAGGTTGTTGCGCGGGCCGTGCCGGTTGCGCAGTATAGCTATGTCAATTTCTTCTGTCCGGCAGGCAAAGTTGATTTCCAGGATCAATCAACAGCCAGTGCTGCAGCCATCGCTGAGCGCCTCTGGATTTTCGAACCGGGCTATACATCGAGTGCCCCCAATCCTTCTCACACATTCACTGTCACAGATAAGAAATACGCCGTTACACTGATCGTAACCGATACCTACGGATGTATGGATACCATTGTTGACAGCGTTTATGTGAAACCAGGATTCAGCTTTACCTTTGTGAACGATACGGTATGCCAGAATTTCATTACCCATTTTCAGCCTGAAAATAGGGCCCCGGGTGATACCCTTTATTCAGTGACCTGGAATTTTGGCGATCCCGCCTCAGGGCCCGCCAATACCTCATCGCTTTACAATCCGCAACATAAATTTACGGGACCGGGCCTGTACATGGTGAAGATGAAGGCCTTCAACTCCGATAATTGTGTCGACAGCGTATATCGTGAGGTCCTCGTATATGCCGCACCGAAACCCCTGTTTACCTATGTCGGTCCTACATGCGACAGCTCCCTTTACTTCACCGATTCAACAGTTATGAAGGGAACCGGTACCATCGCCAGTTGGAAATGGATTTGGGGAGATGGAGGTGAGACGACGATTCTGGCGCCAGGCCCCGGCAACACATCCCATTTGTATGTCAATGCCGGCATCTACCCGGTCACCCTGGTGATGACCACAAATCATGGTTGTGCCGACAGCATCACCAGAAACGTACAGCGTTTCCCATGTATCAAGGCTGATTTTGCCTCCAACGATACGTTGTGTGCAAGATATAAAATTGCCTTCTCTGACAACTCTTTGCCGGTCTCAAGAATTAGCCGGTGGCACTGGACCTGGGGTGACGGAAAGGATACAACCTATCTGGCCTACACGACCCCCGTAATGCATACCTATGCCAACGGAGGCACCTATTCTGTAACGCTTGAAGTTCAGGCGATCGTAAATGGGTCAACGATTACAGAAACCAAAGGAAAAACAGTCATTGTACGTCCCACGCCGGTAGCCCTGTTCTCCAATGAGGCTGTTTGCTGGAAGCAGCTGACCCTTTTCAGGGATACATCATTAACGTATAATGAAAAGAATACATGGTGGCATTGGTCCTTCACCGGGAATCCCGATGATCCGGCCAATTCAGATACATCCAATGTGAAAAACCCAACCCACCTGTATGATACGGCCGGTATGTACAATGTTCATCTGATTGTGCATAATGGCTATGGCTGCCAGGATTCGCTGACCAAACCGACACGGGTCTATGGACTGCCCATCGCAGATTATGAAAATACCATAGCCTGTGCCGGAGATCCAACCTACTTTACCGATAATTCGGTAACTGCTGATACCACGTTATGGAAATGGCGTTGGTTCTTCAATACGGCTATCATGAAAGACTCGTCGCAGCTTCAAAATCCAAGTTTCAGATATCCCAATACAGGAGATTTCTCCTTGAAGATGATTGTAAAAGACCATTTTGGATGTCTTGATACCATTGATTCAACCGTGACGGTAAACATCACACCGGTCAGTAATTTTACGCTGGTGAACAACTACAGCGGGAAACAGGGCCAGGTCAAACTCAACAATCTTTCGACTGGCGCCGACAGTTATTCCTGGGACTTTGGAAACAATACCTCCTCAATAGATGAAAACCCGGTTGCTACCTATACTGAAGATGGGACATTCATTATCAAGTTGATTTCGCTTAACACACCCGGATGCTCGGATACGACATTTTTTGAGTATAAACTGCTTTTCAAAGGGCTGTATGTCCCCAATGCGTTTTCTCCGACCAATGCCAATCTTGGCGTGAGGTTATTCAAGCCAATCGGCATGAATCTGAAGCAATACCATGTGATGGTGTTTGATATATGGGGTCATATGATGTGGGAATCAATTAAAATTGATGATTCCGGGCAACCAGCCGAAGGATGGGACGGTACCTTTGATGGTAATCTGATGCCGCAGGGCAACTATATCTGGAAGATCGTTGCTTTGTTTGAGGATGATACTTCATGGAGTGGATCAGACATTGGAAAGGGAAACTACAGTACAACGGGAACCGTGACTTTAATCCGCTAATTGATAACAATATTCCAGATGAAAAAACGATATATCTATCCGATTTTTGTGATTCTGACCATACTGGGATTCATGCCTGGCGCGAACTGCCAGGATATGAATTACTCCCAGTATTTCAGCACCCCGTTATATTACAACCCGGCATACACAGGGATCAATACGGGAGTGAGGGCGCGTTTCCTGTTTCGCAATCAGTGGCCCAGCCTCCCGGTCTCTTATAAATCCTACTTTTTCGCGGCCGATCTTGGCGACCGGAACCTGCCTGGTTCAGGAGGGATTGGGATCATGATCAATCAGGATACCCCCGATTTGGGCGTGATCAATAATTTCGGCGCCGCCCTGACCATTGGGGTTCGTATTCCAATCACCAGTTTCATGATCAGCCAGCTTGGAA
>CAJAUM010000122.1 GCA_903945175.1 uncultured Bacteroidales bacterium
AATGCCGGCATACCAAGATACCCATAGACGCTCTTTTTTACGTCTACGTAAAAACCCATTTTTGGTGGCATCAATTTAGTTCAGGAAATGGCACCGGTCTGGTTCAGGCCTGAAAGTCACCTTATGATAATCGAAAAATTACTAAAACTCTTCCCCATCGTAGGCCTCAGCGCGCGCTTTACAAAATTGGAACGCTTTGGGAAATGAATAGCACATCCTACAATGAAAAATAAAACAAATGTGATACGATAATTGAAAATAGAGACAATGGATCCTCTAACAATTCCGAATAAGCTATATGGTCGCAATCGCGAAATCACCAGATTGTTTGAATCATTTGAGCGCATCAGCAGTGGTCATGGTGAAGTTTTATTGGTGCCGGGTTCTTCAGGGGTAGGAAAAACAGCTTTGGTAAATGAGCTCAGAAAACCTACACGGAACAACAATGGCTTTTTCGTACGTGGGAAATTTGATCAATTTCAACAGAATATTCCCTATTTCGCATTTCGACAAGCTCTGACTGAATTATGCAGTGAACTGCAGGAAGACAGGCGGCATCGCTCGCAGTTTAAAGCAGAAATCCTTCAGTCTGTTGGCAATTTGGGCCAGGTACTGGTTGGTTTTATTCCGGAATTTGAGTCATTTCTTGGTGTACAGCCAACCCTGGAAAGCATAAGCCCACAAGAAGCCCGTCACCGCTTTGCTAACGTTATTCACAACTTTCTCTCGGTGATCTGCAAGCCCGAACATCCCCTGGTCATCTTCATTGATGACTGGCAATGGGCTGACACCGCTTCATTTGAACTGATTAAACAGATACAAGTAGGGATCAAACTGCGTTATTTACTGGTGATCATTTCATATCGCGACAATGAGGTGAACTCAACCCACCCTCTTGCATTGACTTTGGATGATTTGCGAAATCATGATGTTTATATTGAAGAGCTTCAAGTTAAAAATATAAACATGGAGGATGTCCGGGAACTTATTGCTGAAACGCTGAAGCCATCGACTGAAAATATTGAGGGACTTGCTGCAGTGATTCATAGCAAAACGAATGGAAATCCATTTTTTGTGCGTTCGTTTCTTACCTTTCTCTACGAGTTCGAACTGATTTGGTTTGATGACCTCAGAAACTGCTGGCAGTGGAAAATTGATAAATCTGCTGAAAATAACTTGCCAGGCGATCCTGTAGCGTTATTTGTCCTTAAATTTCGCCGTCTTGATACAGACAGGCTGAATCTTTTCTCTCTAGCCGCCTGTCTTGGTACCAACTTTGATATGGAAACCCTGAGTATCATCAGCGGTCGCGATCCCATTGCATGTCGGGACCTGCTTTTTTCCGATCACATAAAAGACATACTCCAGCCTTTGGATGAGGGGGGGATCTCCTCCCCTACTGAAAATTTTCGAGCCACGCAGTTATATTCATTTCTGCATGACCGGATACAACAGGCGGCTTATTCGTTAATTGAGCCTTCGAAACGACCAAATATTCTATTGCAAATCGGAAGACAGTTGGTCATCAGTCTTCAGCCCGATCAACTTGACGAAAGATTATACGAGGTAGTGAATAATCTGAATGCCGGTTATCGTCTTATTCATGATATCACAGAACAGGTAAAAATGGTTGAGCTAAACATCAGCGCTGCACGCAAAGCATACGCTGCTGCTGCATATCGCTCGGCACTCCAGTTTTATGGGTCAGCAAACCGATTTTTGGAGACATCCGGTTTTGCCGATTATCTTTGGCACGACCACCACGAACTGGCCCTAAGTCTTTTCAAGGAAAGGGCAGAATGTGAGTTTTTGGAGGGAGACCGCCACGAGGCGGAAGCGTGTATTCATCAGTCTGTGGCCCATGCCGGTTCAGCACTTGAGAAGGCAGATGCCCTGAACATCCTGATCGTTCACTATACGCTGCTGGCCAGGTACCCTGAAGCCATTGCGGCGGGGCGACTGGCACTGGATGCATTGGGGATCAGTCTGCCTGAAAAAGACTACGAGGCAGAACGCAATAAAGAAATCGCTTTAGTACGGAACATGGTGGGAACCCGTTTGGTATCCTCCCTGGTTGAACTTCCTGTCATGAGCAATCCTGATATGCTTATGGCATCAAAAATTCTGATCACCATGGGGCCACCCTGCTATAGATCACATCAACGGCTCTGGGGCGTGATTGTACCGAAAGTGGTTAACCTGACATTGCGTTTCGGCAATATACCTCAGATTGGTTACAGTCATACGGCATTTGGCGGACTTCTGGGGTGGGTGGACGACGATTACACAACGGCAAAGGAGTTTGGTGAACTGGCAACGCACCTGATGGCCGGCACGTTTCAATCCCCAACTTATCAAAGCGTGTTTTACCTGATGATCGGCAGTTCAATCCGACACTGGTTCAAGCACCTCAAATTCAGCTCCCAGGATTATGCAGATGCCTATGAATTTGGATTGCGTTCGGGCAACCTGCAGTATGCTGCTTATGCCTTTGGACACAACATGTACTGTCAGTTTTACCAGGGTATCCCGCTGGAACGGGTGATTCAGGAAACAAAACATTCCCTTGATTTCAGCCGTATACGCCTTAATCAATGGGCCATCGACCTGTTAGAGGGTGGGCTGAATATCTTCGGCATATTATCGAAGGATGAGCTTGCGGTAAATGAAATAAATTCCTGGTCGGAGGGGGAGTATCTCCACACGGTGAAAGATCATCATAATATTCAGGTTACCTGTATTTACAAAATTCTAAAAACGTTCTCACTTTTACTGTTCGGAAATTATAAGGCCGCCCTGGCATTGTCTGATGAAACCGAACCACTTATTTATACAGTAGGAACTCAGGGACTTTTACCCTGGCCCGAGCATCTATTTGCACGTGTTCTGATTCTCACAGCACTTTACTCAAACGCAGATAAGGAGCAACAAACCAAATGGCGGCAGGAACTTGACCCGATGATAAGCAGGCTTCGTATCTGGGCCGACAACTGCCCTGAAAATTTCAAACATAAATACCTGCTGGCTACTGCAGAACTGGCCAGAATTGATGGCCGACAGGGTGAAGCAACACAGCTTTTTGACATGGCCATTGAAGCAGCTCAGTCCGGCAATTTTCACCAATGGGAGGGCATGACCAACGAGCGGGCCTATGGTTTTTGGCAGAAACTTGGGAATGATCGTCTTGCGCAAGTCTACTGGCAGCAAGCCTATGTATGTTATGACCGCTGGGGAGCCGTTGCCAAGGTGCGATCGATGGAAGAGGCGTACCGGACCTATATTGCTGAAAATCTCCCTCCTGTCAATGGACCTGGCAAATCGGCTAAAAAACTGGAACGAGAGATTAAAAAGGATCTTCAGGAGAGACAAATTAAACAACTCCGCAATTTTGCATTCCAAATGCAACAAACCAAACTGCATGTTGAGACAGAGGCGCAGGCCGAAGAACTGGCCCTTGCCATGCAACGGTTGAGAATTGAAATTGTCGAGCGCAAGCGAACCGAACAAGCCCTGCGCGAAAGTGAGGAACGGTTTAAAAAGCTGTTCCTGGAAGCGCCCTTGGGTATTGCGCTGATTGATTCATTTACGGGGTTAATCAATGAAGTTAATCCGATGTTTGCTAAAATTGCAGGTAGAACAATTGAAGAAATTTACCAAATTGACTTGATGAGTATCACGCACCCGGATGATATTCAGGAAGATTTAGATAAAATGGCCTTATTAAATGCTAAGAAAATACCCGGGTTCCGGATGGAAAAACGGTATTTCCCCCACGACGGACATCCAGTGTGGATCAATATGACGATCGCTCCGATTGATATAGCCGATAAAGCACATCCGCAACATCTCTGCATGATTGAGGATATCACGGAGCGAAAGCAGGCTGAAAAAGAAATAAACCTTAAAAACGAGGAACTGATAAAACTCAATACCGAAAAAGACAAATTCTTTTCCATTATAGCCCATGACTTAAGAGGCCCATTCAGTTCATTCCTTGGTTTTACACGAATGATAGTTGAAGACTTGCCATCACTCAGACTTGATGAGATTCAAAAGATTGCACTGACCATGAGAAAATCTGCCACAAATCTTTACAGTTTGCTTGAAAACCTGCTGGAGTGGGCACAATTGCAGAGGGGGGCCACATCATTTACACCTGCATCATTTTTGTTAAAGCCAAAAATGTATGAGAATATGAAGTCGGTTGCTGAAGCAGCCCAGTATAAAGAAATTGAAATCAGCTATGCTTTCCCGGAAGATTTAGTTGTCTTTGCCGATGAAAATATGGCGGGCGGCATCATACGCAACCTGACCTCAAATGCCGTGAAGTTTACTCCAAAAGGCGGAAAAATCACCATCATTGCAAAGCCATTTCCAGATAATTTCATCGAAATATCAATCAAAGACACGGGAATTGGAATGAGTCAGGAAATGATTGACAATCTTTTCCGCCTTGATGAAAACACAAACCGCCGGGGTACCGAAGGCGAACCGAGTACCGGACTGGGATTGATTCTCTGTAAAGACTTCATCGAAAAGCATGGCGGTAAGATTTGGGTAAGGAGCGAGGAAGGGAAAGGAAGCACTTTTACGTTTACATTGCCATTTAAAACTTTGTAACAAATATCACATAGGCATAAATTGGCAGACAAGGAGCCTCGTATTAAAATCTTATACAACTTTAGTGGAATATCATACTATTCAACAGCATAGATGCGCGTAATTTTGTTGTCGGACGGTGGAAATATTTTCACCTCTTAAAAAAAAAGAAAATGAAAAGACAAACGGCACCAATTACGTTAATCATGGTAATGAGTTTATTCACCTTATTACTGGTTTCCTGTAAGAAGGATACTGAAACTGCCACAACAACGCCACTTACGGATAGTGACAAAAATGCATTGCTCTTTATGCTTGAGGAGGAAAAATTAGCCAGGGACACGTATA
>CAJAUM010000123.1 GCA_903945175.1 uncultured Bacteroidales bacterium
GAGTGTTATTACTTGATTTTTTTGAAAATATTGGAATAATCATGCAAGGTGGCGTGGTTATGAGTAATGGTTGATCGACTAATTTTATCAGTTTTGAACGTGTTCATACAGATCGTTTGTATTTCAGACGGGCTAAATATTGTTTTCTTACAGTATCCTTGCATGATCAGACATTTTATTATTTTTGTCTGAACAGCCATCCATGCTGATGTGTAATCCTTCCATGTTCCATTAATAGTACAGTAACCTTTTTCGTGGAGAATGGCCATGACACGATTATATTCTACAGCCGAATTAAATGCATCAAGCAAATTATCATAAACGGGTTGAGTTGTTGCAACGATTTTAGAGACAGGATGGGTGGCCGGTTTTTTATGTGATTGAACAGGGGAAGGGTAGCTGACAAAATAGGACATATTGGCCAGATATGATTCAATGATGCTGCGCAGGTTTGTATTGTAATTGTCGACAGATCGGAATGTTTGCCGGACCCAATGTTCGGTGCTGCCACCTTCGTTGATATAGTTTTCAAGGAGATTTTTCAGGCATGAAGTAATGATTTCGTCGCTGACATGGATTTGCTGGAGGACATTTTGCAGCGAAGAGCAATCGAAGGTGTCGAGCTGATCGATCTGGCTGGCTTCTAACTCAAGCTCGGGATAGTTGGTAAAAAGATCCTTTACCGGGACTGTTAATTCGTTGAATGTGATTATTCGATCACAATTCCTGATCAACCCATATAGGGGCAAATATTCTACGACCTTCATAAACGAGCTGTTGGCAGTAATTCTTGACTGGCAGATTATTGCAAAGACAGGACTCCCTTAGCTCATTCAGGTCTTCAGTTTTTTATTGGGTTTAATTGATACCCTCCAGTCGGGATGCTTATCGATGTATCTTTTAATGAATTTATCCATTTCACGGGTAAATGCATCCATGGCTTCGTGATGATTCATCATAAACATGATGTAATCAAGATGTTCTTTGTGCAGTTTGGATTTCATGCCGATATTTTATGCTTAATCGGCCGAGATGGTAAAAGGTGATGTGGTTTTGTTAAGAAGTTATTAACAATTTAGTTATGAATATAGATATATTGATAAATATATCATCATGTATAATATTATAATAAAGTGAAATACAGACACATAGCAGGCTGCTTTTATGAAATAAATAATTAAAAAAATATTGCAATTGAAAGCAAAAAAAAAACCGCCCTTTTGGAGCGGTTTCAGAAATGAATGCGGGAAGTATGTTGAAGGCTATTCGAAATCAGCGAATAACGGTGTAGCCGGGGCCAATGAAGCAATATCAACCTTTGGATTTAACATCTCATCCTCAAAAGAAGCAACAACTGGAAAAACCGGAGCAAGGCCGTCGAAGTGGAGAATCCGGTCAAATTGACCACCTAAATCCGGATGAAACTGACCACCTCTGAACCAATAACTTTTCAGTTGTAATCCGGAGCAAACTGACCACCCCCAGTCCGGGGGAAACTGACCACCCATTTTTAATGATTTTATC
>CAJAUM010000124.1 GCA_903945175.1 uncultured Bacteroidales bacterium
GATAAAATCATTAAAAATGGGTGGTCAGTTTCCCCCGGACTGGGGGTGGTCAGTTTGCTCCGGATTACAACTGAAAAGTTATTGGTTCAGAGGTGGTCAGTTTCATCCGGATTTAGGTGGTCAATTTGACCGGATTCTCCAACAAGAACACAAAGAGTATTTAACTGAAGTTGTAGCATCCGATTTCGTTATTGATGCTGCCTTTCTATGGTTATGCAAAAAGCGCCAGGATTGGTCCCCCAACAATGATGTATGGAACTTGCGTATTAATTGGAATACCATCAAACCTGCTATTCAACAAACGCTGCTAAGCGGAACTTACCGGTTTGATGCCTTACAAGAAATAACGACGAACCATGAGGTAATTGAATTGTGGAGTGCCAGGGATGCATTGGTATTAAAAGCTATAAGCATTGTTCTGGGAGAACATTTAAAATCCAATATCTCTGACCGGTGTTATCACTTCAAAGGGAATGGCGGGGCAAAGCTGGCAGTAAAAGAAGCAAAGATGGCAATGAATAGTACGAGTCATCTGATGAAATCGGATATTAAAGGCTACTATGCAAATATTGATCATGCGATTTTATTTGATCAATTGCAAAAGCTGATTGACGATAATAAAATACTTGCTTTGTTACGAGGATACCTGAAAAGGGTAGTTTATTGCGGATATTATAAGGTAGTCAGGAAGGGAATATCTTTAGGGTGCTCCTTGTCGCCGCTCATGGGCGCAATATACCTTTCACAGCTTGACCAGGCCATGCAAAAATTGAATGTATTCTATGCCCGGTTTATGGACGATTGGATCATTATTGCACCGACCAAATGGAAACTGCGAAAAGCAATTAACTTAACAAACCAGCTACTTGTGAAGTTGAAATTAAAACAACATCCCGATAAGACATATATCGGGAAAGCTTCAAAGGGTGTAGATTTCTTGGGTTTTCATATCACCCCATACATCACCGAAATTGCGGCATTATCAATTATTAGAATGAAACATAATATTGTCCGGCTTTATGAGCAAAATACAAGCATTGAACGTATTGGACAGTATTTTAAAAACTGGAGCAAGTGGTTTAATATTTTGGTGGTAAATGATTTCGTGCTAAGTCTTGGGATGGCTCTTCAACTTGCCGTTACGTATAAAAAGGAACTATTAACCGACTTGTTGTGTCTAGTAATGTTCGGGGTTGACTTAAATTTTAATATAAACATAGATTTTCACGGTAAATTACCGGGCGTATATTACGAATAAGCGGCTCCCTCAAAAATAATATTTTTATTTTCGAGCAATTTATATTTCTGCTGATTAAATTTTTGCATTACTTCAAGAATAAGCGGGAGCTCTCTTTTCTTTTTTAATTGGACCGTAATTGCTTTTTTCCCGATTTCAATATCAGCGCCGTTAAGAACAAATTTATCATATAGGGTTTGTGCTGAAAGATGAGAGTACCGGCCCAGTTCCATCGCAAACAACCGGTATAGGTTATGGGCAAGGATACTCATGGTGAGATCAAAGTCAACTTTAATGACCATCGATGAAGAGACCAGGTTGAGGTGAAAGAAATCAATATGTTCAGAGATTTCTTTTTCAACCAACCAACGGCGTGCATATTTTCTGATTATTTGTTCGATTGGTAAATCAAAGTCATTTGTAATAATAATCGCGGGTTTTATTTTTCCATTCCCCGTTATGGTAATTTGCCGTATCTCTTTATCGTAGCCATTGAGCATTACCATTTCATCATATACGTGCAAGGTCCTGTGCTTATTCCCGGCACATTCCACCTTGACATCTTTCCATCCTTTGGCAGGGAGTTTGGCAATCCGGTCAAGGATCAGCTTGCCTCTGCGGCGGATGGTGATAAATTTGATCTCATCCTTATCCAGTTTCCTTAAGTTTTCATAATTGGTGAACTTGCTGTCGAAAACAAGATACCTGAGTTTGTTTTCCTTTTTCGTATTTCCTTCCCGGTAAAAGTCAAGGAACTCAAGCACAACTGAGCTTTCGTCTTTTTGTAATACATTGGCGCTTCCATAATCGATCAGCCCGCTGTCGGGATCATGGGCAAGTACAGCGAGCATGCTACCCAGGGCCTTGCCACGTTTGCCCGACCAGTTGTTCTCCAAATGGCTGTCATCGCCCCAGTAGGGGATTGTGGTAAAATCGAGGTTAGCCGTGTCCTCCAGTAGTCCATACTTCAGCCATAACTGATGAAGCTGCTTTAAGAAGGCCTGGTTCATCTCTGTGGTTACGCGATCAGAATACGAAGTGTACCAAGCCGTTTTTGGCAACACATTGAGGCCTGCAAACAACCCCATACCCCTGTCCATACACCAGGTATCATCCGAAGAATACCGGCGGCGGTTGGCCAATTTCAGGGCAAGGAAACACAATATAGACGAAGCCTTGCTTATAACCGAGGTTCCGGGATAGTTCGATTGGGCTATCACGGTATCTATCTCATAACGTTTGATTAGGGCCAAAAACATCAGTATTCCCGCATTGGAGCTTTTAAAGGTCTCGTTTTCAAAACTCAGGGGAGCAGATTTTTCTGCCTGTATCTGAACCTTGTCCAGTTGCTGTTTGACAAGTTTGGTGCGCCTTGGCAAACGCGAAAAACCTTCAGCTGCAATGATGTTGTAAATATTTTTTTCTGAAACTGAATGCCCCAAACCGTCAAGGGCGACTTTGATATCGGGCACAGAATAATACTTCTTGCGCATATCAATGATCACTGATTTGGCCCCAACGGTTTCGGCTGATGTTTTTCTTCCGGGAGTATGTTCAACAAAAAACATGCTGTCGGAGGCCCCTTCGCCAATCTTCTCCCTGAATGAAGATACCAGGGAGGTAAATGCACGGTAGGTATAGCCAAAATGATCAGCTACTTCCTGGGCCGAAAAGTCTTCAACGTAGTACATCCGCAGCGCTTCGTATTGTTTGTGGGCCACTGATTTTGGCTTCGAAAAAAAGGATACAAGGTTCATAATACTGTTTATTATTACCGTGATAAAGATAATACATATTCACTAAATAACAACAGTAACGCATGATAAATTTATTAACAAATTGACAGAAAGCTGTTTATAACTCCACAAAACAAAATTCAACGTATTTATTGTATCTCAAAAAGAGATTTAAAAACACTAATAAGCCGTAGGTGCATATTCAACAACGAGTTCAACTGAGAAGTAATAATCTCAATATCAGCGAATAACAAGAATTATATTTAGAGACACCAAAAATGAAATACGCTCAGTTAATACGGTGAAAATCTATGATAAATAAATATTAGTATATTTCAGACCTTAATTTAGAGATTTTTTTTCACTATTCTTTTTATTTGTTTTTTAACTATTTCTCGCTGGGGTACTAAAAAAACTTATTGATTCAACTATTGTCGGGTGTGTCCCTCCTCGTGCTTGTTCTCCGGATAAAACAGTAAGCTTAGGTTGGGACCATAAAATGCCTGGATCTTGTTGGTCTGTTGGTATCGATGTGGGGGTTTCTTCTGAAGTAGTCTTAATCATGTTCTGCGCTATTATTATAAAAAAAACGCACAAAGGTATGTGTTTTAAATTAAAATACAATAACTGGCAGTAAATAAAACCGCTAAACCATTTTTTTTATATTCTAAAATTGTAAGTAGTTCAATAACAGGTGTTTTATCAAGTAAGGAACTATTCTATGATTGTATTACATCTATGCATGTCCGGTTTGAAATTAACTCTGCGTCGACGATTGCGTCCAGGCAATAGGTAATCAGGTTTCAAAGATGCAGCACTCTTCTTTTGAGAAAGCTGTATGGCCGGTAAAGGTAATACGCTATTTTCCAAGAGGAATCAACCAGTTGAATATCTCCGGGACGGTATAGCATGCTAGTCAGGGTTCTCCATTTATAGTAGAATCCCGGGAACATCAGCCACAGATTCCTGTAGTTGCACAAGATATCAAAGGTTGATTGTTCCTGAGGGACTTCACTGTTGATGGAACGTAATGCAAACCTGATCAGATACCCGGGTATATGCTTGTTGCCGGGAGAAAGCATTTCGGTATTAAAGAATTTTTCAAGCAGGTTGTTTGCCTGACCTACAATTCTTCCGGCTCTGAAATATACAACCAGACTGTTAAACTTCTCAATGTCTATGTCCTGCATTGGATAATCATTGATATCAACCAGCCATTTCAATCTTCTCAAATACCCGGTTATTATCCTGCTGATCAGTTACTTTCCGATTATCCCTATCATATAATGGTCGTGCCCTCACCAGCCGGTTGTGCTCAAACCCGATTGGCCTGTAATTGCCGGCACAGGCGGTATCACCGAAACTGAAATCAGCATGATCGATAATGAATAAACCACCCACCTTAAGTTTGCTATCCAAAATCCTGATTTCTGATTCAAACTGCGAAAACGTGTGACCTCTGGCTACCCGGTTATCTTTTCTGGTCCTGTTTTCGGTTCGCTGAAAAACAGCCATACAAAAGATGGCATCAAAATCCCCCGAATGTTCGAAGGTTTCTGAATTCCGGTTAAAAAAGAAAAGTTTGCATTTTGGTTCACTTTCCTGCAACGCCTGATACACCACGAATTTATATCCGTCCCAATGATTGTAGCTTGCGGAAGATATTTGCCTAACGTGAACACCTCTTCGCCGGTAGAACATCCGAAAGAAAGGATTTTAGGACCAGGGATATTACGTTCTTTCAAATATTCGGCACACTTTTGGAAAACCAACGGGTACCGATTGGTTGCTGTGAAAGTTACCCGCTGATGAACATTTCTTGAAAACACTCCGCTAAAAGTCTCAGACCGCATTTTGCCATCCGTACAAAGTCGAAGCCCAAACCAAATTAGTTTCAATATCCTGTATATCATTCGAATAACTGCATGATCCGAATGCCCCAGTTGTTTGATATTTTCTTTCAGGTTCATTTTAGCAAAGAAATATTCATTTATGTGCGATCATACAAAATAAAACATTTATTTATTGCGTATAATTTTTTTTGACTATGGTAAGTTTTCAATATACTTGCAAAGCCTCTAATCTAATGAATGATTACTTAATATTTATAACGAATGCGCGGTTTTTTTGGAATTTTTTGTCAAGACGAGGCTCGCCTGAGAGAATCCTGGGAAAGACACCTCAATCGCAGAGATGATTTAATAAATTTTTCTCTTCCTATGGATAGCCTGCTGCCGGGGCTATGCCTGACGGACTTTTCGCCGCCGTCTGATTATACGCTTACACTACCCTTTGTTGGCTGGTGTCGTTTGGATAATATAGAAGAACTGTGCAACCTGCTTAAAATTCCACCTGCTGCCAAAGAGCCGGAGATTATCATTCGGGCTTATCAAACATGGGGACCTCAATGCGTGGAGCATTTTATCGGCGATTTCTCCTTTGCGCTTTGGGATCCTGAACGGCAGCTACTGTTTATGGCAAAAGATCAAATGGGTATTCGTCCTTTGTTTTATTATCAGCAGGATGGCCTGTTTATTTTCGCAACTACAATTGCGTTGATCAAATCTGCTTTAGATCATGTTCCGGCTTTTAATGAATACTACATCGCGAGAGAACTGCGTAATTATCCTCCATCGGTTGAAGAAACCTTTTTCAGGGACATACACCGACTCAGTCCTGCTCATTATCTCATCCTTGGGAAAGACAAACCCTTAGAAATCAGAAGGTATTGGGAGCTCACCAAAATGAAACTGAATCAGCATCTGACGGAAGAAGAATATCTGGCAATGCTCCGTGTGCAGCTAAACGAATCGATTGTTTGCAGAATCAGAAACAAAAAAACAATTGGATGCCAGCTCAGTGGCGGAATGGACTCCTCTGCCATAGCCGTTCTTTTATCAAGACTCTCTGATATAAACGCCATTCATACCTATTCCTTTGTTCTCAGCGACAAAACCAGGGCATATTCCGAGAAGGGCATTGATGAAAGAGAGACCCAGCAACTCATTCTGGACTATGCCGGATTAAGCCGGTTGACTCACCACGAAATTGAAGAGTTTCATTTCAGTTCGGTATTTGATCAAATGCAAACCTCGATCAGGGTAATGGGAGGCTATGCCAATAGCGACTGCATATGGCAGGATACCCTTTTTAAAAAAGCCGCCGAGGCCGGGGTGGAAGTTTCATTCAGCGGGTTTCCGGGGGATGAGGGGATTTCGAATCCGGGTGGGATGTATTATTATGACTATATCTACTATTTTAATCTGGCAGGCCTGCTGTCTCATTTATGGCATTTTAGGTTAGGTGGTATCAAGCAAATATTGTACTATTTTAGATTTGCGATATCCGGGACCTACTTTCCAGGCTACAAGGCCATTCAGAAAACGAGGGATCGTCTAAATCCAAACACTGCGTACGCCAAAACGCTCAAAGATGATTCCTTCCAATTCTACCCAAGTTTTAGGAAATGGATGAAGAGTCAGATATGTCGCCCGCATACCTGTCACCGAACGGAATCGGAGGGTGCTTATGCCAACCAATATGGGATTGAAACAGTATATCCGCTGGCCGATATTCGGTTGCTTCAGATGGTATATAGTTTACCGGTAAGGCTTTTCAGGCCAAAGCCTTACTCCAGGGCCCTATTCCGCAATCTGTGTTTAGGCACTCTGCCCGACAAGGTGCGTTTACAGCCCAAATTCAGCGGAGCGATGACCCTCGCCTTTGCCGAATACTGGAAAGAAACACAGGCAAGGGAACTGAAGGATTATAAACTTAAAAATCACACTGGTCTTATGATGGAATCAGATGAAATGGATAGACTTGACGAAAAAGTGGAATCCATTGGAAAGTATTCAACTAAGGTTAAGATAATGGATTACATAATTGATCAGCAATGGACTGAGGGGAAATCGTCATCGAAAAAAGAACCATTAAACAGCTAATCCATGCCGTCATTTTTTTTAAAAATAAGAAAAGTTAACGGCAGTGATTGGTGGCTATTTGTCAGGGCTATTTATTGGACCGGCATTGCCCGCATCCTGATCGTTTTTATTCCCCTGAAACGGTTTGCATTCATCCTCGGTACACACATGAGAGAAACTCCGGAAACACCTGTCGGTGAAAATTTGAAACTGTTAAAGACTGTTGGAACGGCTATCAGCAGGGCAAGTCGTTATGTGCCATGGCGGTGCAAATGCTATGAACAGGCCATTTCAGCCAAGGTCATCCTTCGTGGGTATGGTCTTGAAACCACCCTGTATTATGGAGTTGCAAAAGACCCGGATAACAAACTGATCGCCCACGCTTGGGTACGGTGTGGGGATTATATTGTTACAGGGCGACCAGGGATGAAAAGGTTCACCGTGGTGGGGACTTTTGCCTGATGTTATATTATTTCTGCTACATTTGAAACATGGGTGACATCAATCAAAATATTTGTATTCACTGCGGGTTTTGCTGCGACGGAACCCTTTTTAATCATGCAAATATTAAGGCAAACGAACCCATAGCTCCCAGTTTTGTTTTTGAGATTACTCCAGGTGAAAAACGAGCATTCAAACAGCCTTGTCCATATTATCGAAATGCTATCTGCTTCATTTACGAAACCCGGCCTTATTCAGTTTGTGAATCATTCCGGTGTAAACTGCTGCGAAAGGTAATTTCTGAAAATGTTTCATATACTGATGCAATCAAAATTATCAATGGGGTGATTGCGCTTAAAACTAAGATTGAGTTACAAATCCTCGAACATCCCCCAGAAAACATGGGAGATTCCATCCATAATAAAATGAAAGAATTTGAAGCATATTTTGCCGAAACGATGAACGATGTGGAATTCAGAAAAAAATTCGGCCACCTCCTGCTTGATTTCTTTATTCTTAAAAAGAAACTATCAGACTCGTTTCGAAAAACTACCGCAAAATAGAAAGCACTCAGTATAAATGACCAAAGTAATCAATCCATGAGCGCCATTTTCGGAATTATCAACAAAACCGGAAAGCCCGTCGAAGAACATGCAATCCAAAAGATGCGGGAGTCGCTTATTCACCTGACTGCTGACGGCCATGGCACCTGGCATTCGGATAACCTGTTTCTCGGACATCATAAATTGGTTATTCCCCCGGAACAATCATTAGAACGATTGCCCTTCGAAGATGATGATCTCGTGATCACCTCCGATACCCGGATTGATAACCGTGATGACCTGCTCAACCGGTTGAAAAACGATCTTAAGGATCATCGTGTGTTACCGGATTCATGCCTGATCCTGGCAGCGTATCGGAAATGGGATGAAAAGTGTGTCGACTACCTTGAGGGCGAATTTGCGTTTGCGATTTGGAATAAGCGAACCCATAAGCTTTTTTGTGCCGTCGATCATATCGGATTCCGGCCATTGTTTTATTATGATACGCCGTCGGTTTTTGTTTTTTCGAGTGAAATGAAAGGAATCCTTGCAGTAAAGGATACGCCGAAC
>CAJAUM010000125.1 GCA_903945175.1 uncultured Bacteroidales bacterium
ACAAAAAAGAATAATTTTACAAAAACAAAAGCCATTGACCGTTCTTTAAAATATTGTCCTCAAAATGCCCCCTCAAAAGAGGGGGGTCGGTATGGCCGGAATGGGGGGTCAGTATGGCCGGAATAAACATCCAAGAGGAGGATTTGAGGAGATGAATTCTATTTCATCAATAATCAAATTATAATATCTGTCCGCTTGTTCAAGCGACCATTTTTGTTTTGTATAAGACCAAATTTCTTCAAGATCATTAACAGCTTCATTTGTAAACCTGTACTTGGCCATACCTACAATTGCTTCGCGTGAAGTGATTTTAAGTGATTCTTTACATTAAAATCATGCGCAATTCCACTTTTTTCACCTAGTTCAAGGGCAGATTTTATTGCTTCAAGTTTTCTCTCCTCCTGTTCCAGTAATCTTAATCCTGCCCGAATGACCTCACTTGCAGAATGGTACCTTCCTGATACTACTTTTTTTGAGATAAAGCTCTCAAAATGATCGCCTAATGATATTGATGTGTTCTTGCTCATAATAATTGATTTTTTACAAAAGTACCAAATATTGGTACTAAAAGCAAGCTTTTTTTAAATAATCCCACATAACGATTGAGTGTAGTAGCAGTAAGGGATTGCGGGCTACTTTCCTGTCCAACGACACCGCAATTTGAGCGGGGCAGAATGCTTTATTAACAAATAAGCCACTTATTGCTACAACACTTTGTTATAGCCATGTGCTTAATTTTCTATCGTTTAATTATCCGTTGATTATTAATTATTTTCCGAAATACTTTTGCATTAATGTTAGTAATTGTACTTTGTTAATGGGTTTTGAGATATTTTCATTACAACCCGCTTCGATTGACTTTTCTCTGTCGTCAATTTTTGCTAATGCCGTTTGCGCAATAATTACAACATCTTTGTTAAACTGCCGGATTTGCCGGGTGGCTTCATATCCGCCCATTTCAGGCATGCGGATATCCATCATGACCAAATCTATATCAGGATTATTGTGGCAGATTTCAACCGCTTCCACCCCTGTCTTCACTTTTAAAATTTCCCGGCTATAGGTTTCGAATTCAACCTCCAGCAACATTGATGATACTTCATCATCTTCGGCAATCAATATTTTCAGGTTCGAAATGACATTGCCAGCTATATCAGGAGGAATTACTTTATGAAGAACATTTTTTCTTACAGGGTCAACATTTAAAGGTATAGTAAAGAAAAATGCCGAGCCAACTCCTTCTTCGCTTTCTACCCATATTTTTCCTCCAAGCATTTCAACATACGATTTTGTAATCGCCAAACCCAAACCTGCCCCTTGCAGTGCTTTTCTGTCTTCAATATCAGCCTGGACAAATCGTTCGAAGATTGCTGTCTGTCTGTTTTCCGGAATGCCAATACCTGTATCTTTCACGTAAAATTCAAGGGTTTCGCCCTTTTTTGAATATCCAACTACTATTTCACCTTTTTGAGTGTATTTGATGGCGTTTTTCACCAGGTTGGTAAGGATGGCATATAACTTTTCACGGTCGGTGATGATGGTGGCTTCTTTTGCCGGCAAGGGTTTATTAAACGAGAGTTTCATCCCTTTTGCTTCCGCTTCGGGTTTGAAGAAAGTGTAGATATATTCGATTTGTTCGTTTATATCCGACTCCCCCGTTTCTATTTTCATCAGACCAGCTTCTATTTTCGAGATGTCAATAATGTCGTTGATGATATTAAGCATTCGTGCTCCGCTTTTTTCGATTATCCTGATATAGTTTTGTTGCTCATCGCCGGTAAGACCAGGTGTTTTAAGCAACTCCGAAAATCCTAAAATGCCGTTCATTGGCGTACGGATTTCATGGCTCATATTGGCAAGAAAAGCGGATTTGAGGCGATCGCTCTCTTCGGCTCTTTCTTTAGCTTCTAATAATTGCTCCAGCGTTTCTTTCAGCACATTTTCAGCTCCACGTCGCTCCAGTTCGCCGGCGGCACGCGGTGCAACCATTTTCAGCATTGATTCCGCCTTCCCTTCGCTGTGCAATGGCTGGTGCCCGATAATGGCGATGAGTCCAATAGCCTGTCCTTTAGAGTCAATCAGGGTAGTGCCGACATAGCTTTCCGCATTGAGGTCCTGTAATGCCAGGTCATTCGGAAAGAGATGCCGCACCCCTTTGCGGTAACAACAAATACGCTTGTCAACCACTTCACCGCAAGGGGTATCTTTTAATGCATACCGAACATTACTTTCAAACAGGCCATTATTATATATAGCAACGGTTTGCGCTGTAAGTCCGTCGCCTTCGAGTCTGTCGATACAAACATATTCCATTTTTAAGGTCTCTGCCAGATAATGTGCCAGCGACTCGAAAAAATCCTCACCGGTTCCAGGCAATCCGCATCCTAGTATAAAAGTCTGGGTATCCTCGAAAAGCTTGCGTTCCGAGATATCGAAACAATGTCCGATGTATCCAATAAATTCGCCTGTGCTGTCGAAATTTGGTGTGCCCAGATCCACTATCCACCGGTATTCTCCGCTAGAATGACGCAATCGGTATTCCATTTCAAATGATTCGTGTTTATCGAATGAAGTCAGATATATTTCCAGACATTTGTCGAAATCATCGGGATGAACCCCTTCTGCCCAACCATTTCCTATTTCTTGCGCAAGCGTTCTTCCTGTGAATTTCAGCCAGGGGCCGTTAAAATAATGACACAGTTTATCGGTGCCCGATGTCCAGATCAGGGCAGAACCGGAGTCTGCCAATTGCCGGTACTGAACTTCACTCTCCTTCAATTTATCCGCTGCCAGTTTGCGCTCTGTAATGTCGGATTGAGTACCAACCATCCGGGCTGGTTTCCCTTCAGCGTTCCATTCCAGAACTTTGCCCCGGTCCAGGATCCATTTCCAGGATCCGTCTTTGCATAAGATACGGTGCTCAGATGTATAATCCGGAGCCTTTTTTTCAAAATGCTGCTGCAAGTTGAACAATACCGTTTCAATATCATCAGGATGAACCCGGTTTTGCCATTCACTGAGATTTCCATCCAGTTCTTCAGGCCTATAGCCGAGCATCTCTTTCCAGCGGTTGGAGTAAAAGACTTCATCGGTGATTACATTCCAGTCCCAGATCCCATCATTGCTTCCTTCGATGGCAAAATGCCAGCGTTCTTTGCTGTTCAGAAGTTCTGTTTCAACTTTGCGTTTTTCCAGTATTTTATACAATTCGTTGGCTAGGGCTTGTATCTGGATTACATCCAGATCAGTGTAATCCGATGATTTATTTCCTACGCCAAAAATCAACCGGACTTTTTCTGCATGTACTACAGGAATACTCATGAACCTCCCGACAGGGGCATGACCTTCGGGCAACCCTTTTTTATTGGGCGATACAGGATAGTCGTTGTAAACGACCGCTTTCTTTTTTCTTATACAATCGGCCCAGTTTCCCGCTGTTTTAATGGGATAATGGTTATCATGTATCGTGGTACAATTTTTCTTTGCTTCATCATTCCAGGTAGTGAGGATGGCTTCCTTCTGGTTATCGCTTACCTGGTGAAAGAAGCCAATTTTGCTGTCAGTGATTTTTACGGCTATATCCAGTGACTTGTCATAAAGTTCTTTATCGGTAAGAGCCGGAGCATCTGCAAATAAACCGAGCAGCAACGTATTCCGTTCAGCTTCTTTACGAAGCCCCAGTTCTATATTTTTGCGATCGGTAATATCCCTGGCATTTCCTTCGATGGCATATGGCTCGTTGTTTCCATCAAAGAGTAATACATTACGTTGTTCAGTCCAGATTATCTGACCGTCTTTTCGTATCCACCTCAACTCAAGGGGTTCTCCTTTGCTGTATCTGGTTGTATCTTCAAGTAACATCCTGTCGTCGGGATGAACCAGTTTGAACCCCAGTTGCGGATCGTTGTAATGATCTTCGGGTGTATATCCTGTAATAGTCGTTGCTGAAGGGCTTACATAATCGAATTTTAGTTCCGGCTTTAATAGTAAACGATAAACAAGCGTTGTAGAACGTTCGGCAAGTTGGCGGTAATCTTCCTCGATTTTTTGCAATGCAAGCTTTGACTGTGTGAGTTCT
>CAJAUM010000126.1 GCA_903945175.1 uncultured Bacteroidales bacterium
TCTGCGTCGTACAAGCCACCCTACACAAAGTTGAAGATTCAACTGGATTATCATACGCAAAAACCAGTGATCAACATCAGAGATGGCTTGACAAAAGAACAACAAGATGTGAATTGTATAGATGATGTGTGCAAGTATATCGGCTACATGTCGAAAGTTCGCTTCATCATCCACTTCAACAAGTTTTATCAGATGAAGTCTGCCGCTGGTAGTGGTCAAAAACAATACGGCATCACCCTGACGATCAAGCATGTTGAATTCTTTCAGAAACCACAACAACCACAGCACTTTGCGAATACGATCGCTTTCTTGGAGGACGATGACGAAAATACAAAGCCGTCGAAGGAGCCACGGATCACCAGAAAGAGCCCTGTGGAACAGTTTGACATTAGTATGTGATGAAGTTGTATCGAAGATATAAACTATAATTACTGATTATACATTTACGAATATAATCAGTAATTATTTGTTTGCCTTCTTTTTCTGTTTCGTTTTACTTGGTGTTGAACCTTTCGAATCCATGAAAATTATCAGCGTTCGATGAGTTTTTCAAGGATGAAATTCAGGTTGCCGATGGAGAGGTACGAACGGTTGTTTGATAAGTTTCCAAATGGCCAGGGCAGGCCTTTGCGGAAATAGTTGTAAAGGGCGACGAGGTTTTGCTTGGGTTCCGGCCCATGGATCATGCAGGGACGCAGGATATATACTTTCCGGCCATCATGGGGTAGGTTATCAAGGATGTAGGCTTCGGCCTCCACTTTTGACCGACCATAGATGGTTGCAGGATGAGGAATGGCTGTTTCGATCAAAGGGGTTTCCGAAAATTCAGCCGCTGCCTTGACGGTGCTGAAAAAGATGAAGGTGCTTGCCGAGGATGCCAGGAAAAAATCGTAAACGGTTTTGGTGAGGTCGGTGTTCACCTGCCGATATGCTTCCGCAAGTTTCGGATCGTTCGTCTCCTTTGACAGTCCAGCCAGGTGGATGATGCAGTGTGGCTGGCTTGTGTTGTAAATCCCTGAATAAAGATCTGATCTTTTAATCCCTATGAGTTCATAATCCGGCGAATTAAAGTATGCCTGCAGATTTCGGCCAATATACCCGTTAATCCCTGTTATAAAAATTTTCATATTTGCATTACGCCCGGCATTTCTGGTTTCGTCACGCGTCACGTGTCACCATTTTTTCCGTTGGAAAATTGAACAACTCGAACACCTTAATAAAATACTTCATGACCAGGATGGGCATATTGGTGTATATGCCGTTTTCGCGGCAACCTCGTACGATTTCCCTGTTGAGGATGTATTTGCTGTGAAGGGAGTTGGTGCTCTTTCCGCCCATCGTCATCCTGATCATATCCATGGGCAGGTAGAGATAGGAAGCTTTGTGTGTGTATAAAAAGCGGATGATCAGCTCAAAATCGGCTGCGATGTGGTAATTTGTTTTATAGTAACCATATTCCTCATACAGTGTTTTTTTAACGAAAAAGGTCGGATGGGGCGGCATGAAACCAAAACGAAGCCTGAACGGGCTGAATGACTTACCTGAGTAATAGCGCACGGTTTTATTCAAATCAGATTCTCTCACATAATGAAGGTCGGCAAACAGCGAGTCGATGTGCGTTTTTTTGAATGTCGCGGCCACCGTTTCAAGTATCCGGTTACTGGTATAGATGTCGTCGGCATTCAGACTTCCGATAATCTCACCCGTGGCCAACCTGATGCCTTTGTTCAGGGCATCGTACATCCCATCGTCCGGTTCAGAGATGAATTTTGTGATCTTGTAACCATAACTTTCAATCAGCTCCTTTGAGCCATCGGTCGATCCGCCGTCGATGATGATGTATTCGATATCGGGGTGGGTCTGACCGAGCACCGATTCGATGGTAGAACGTATGGTCGAAATATGATTCAGGACAACGGTGATGATGCTTATTTTCAAGATGTTTCAGGTTTCAGTATTACAGATTTAACTTCCTTGATATAGTTTTCCTGGGTGTAAGCTTTACGGGCAAACGCCCTGTTGTGCTGCTGAATGTTTTGCAGCCGGACCGGCTCGCGGAGCAGTGTCTCAATGGCTTCAGCGATTTCATCTTTTGAGTGCGTGTTCACGAGAATGCCGTTTTCGGGTTTGACCAGCGAAGGTAAGAAATTATGCTTCGTGGTCACAATCGCATTGCCGGCGCGCATGGCTTCAAGAATCGAAATTGGAAAAGCTTCCGACGGATGCCAGGTGGGCAATACGAAGATGTCGGATCCATATAACATCTCAACCTTCGCCCTCCCTGTGATCTCGCCCAGATATTGAATATGATCGGGAAATTGCTTTTTTAGGGAGCCGTATTTTTCGAAAAACAGTTTTGCGATGGCTTTCTTCCCCATAAAATTATCGCTGCAGGGAAGTCCTGCAATCGTGAATGTTACATCGCGGCGGTGTTGAAGTACGAGCGTGCAGGCATCGAGGAATTCGAGGATCCCCTTGCTTTTCATCAGTCCTGAAAGGTAAATAACCCCCGGGATGTTTGGACTTACCCGAAATTGCTGCTGCATTAGAGTATCATCCTGCATATCAAACAGCTTTTCATAGGAATTCCCGATGACCCGGATCTTCATCGCGGGGAAATCGCTGAATTCATTCCGCATCCCGTCAAACAACACGACCGAGGTATCGACCTTCTGGTAGCAATAGCTGATCAGGGGCTTCAGCAGTCCGCTGTTATCATAAAAGGATTTAAAATTGGCCCCGTGAAGGTGATTTACCATGCGTTTCTTCCCCCATCGACCAAGAACCAGCAGCGGAATATCCTTGACAAATCCCAACCTGCTACGTGAGGAGGTAAAATATACAGTCTCAAACCGGCAGAAAACAAAATAAAAGAGGGTGCCCAGCATGGTCCAGAGGGTGTTGCCGATGCCCGATCTGTATTTCGTGATGTTCAGCAAAAAGATCTCCCCCGGTAAAAATGCCACAACGACGGGTAAAAATGCCGCCGACTGACCGTTGTAGGGGGGCGGTAATGAACCAACCAACAGGATTTTCGAAATTTTTTCAGCTTTTTTTAACACTCAAAAAATAGTTTACATGCGAAACGGGCCAGTATGGCTCAAAATGCCGGCGGTTGATCACGGCGCCGCCGAACGAAACGTTATGCCGGTGATCCGACTGACTGAAAATATATTTGTATTGTTTCCGGGCCAGGGCCAGGGCGGTGTCGCTCAAATCGTGCATCCCTCCGAAGGGGTAGGCGAAATATTCGCACGGAGCGTTTATTTTTGCCTCGATGATCTGCCTGCTCTTTTGAAGCTGGAGGTTTAAAATCGCGGGATCATCCATCAGCAATCTGACATGATCAAGTGCATGTGACCCGATGACATGCCCCCTTTTGTGCAACTCCCCTATTTGTTCCCATGTCATGGGCCGCTTAATTGGTGTATCGACAATGTTTGTCAAAAAATCATCCCTGTAAGCCGAATCGCCGTCAATGAAATTCGGGTTGATAAAAAAAGCAGCATTGATATTGAACGATTCCAAAACCGGGGCGATGCCTGTGGCACACTCCTCAAATCCGTCATCAAAGGTAAACGCCACCAGGGGTTCATTCACCTTTGCCTGGTTAACAATCAGCGAGACTGCCTCTTCGATCCTGATCAGTCGACACATTTTTTGAAGGCTGCTCAACTGCGCCTGAAAAACGCCGGCCTGTCCGTTCGTCCGCGAAAGATAGTGCCCGTTCAGGATATGAACACCCCGCGCCGGTTTGGCGAATGTTCCGAAGAGATCGAGAACCAGTTTTCTGAGTGTTTTTCTCACCGTGCGATCTTTTTTGCCCTGATCCCGATGATGACGGGATAATCAGGATCCTTCTCATCAAGCA
>CAJAUM010000127.1 GCA_903945175.1 uncultured Bacteroidales bacterium
CCGGCTGGTGGCTTCAATCGCTTCGGCCAGCTCACTTTCTTTATAAACGATCCGCATCCCTTTTCCACCTCCGCCGGCTGCCGCCTTGAGCAAAACAGGGAAGCCAATCTGGTGGGCCCTCTCCGCAAGCTTCTCTTTTGTGCCGGTAACCCCTGCCGTCATGGGTATCCCAAGCTTCTTCACAAACGCCCGCGCCTCGATCTTGTTTCCCATGATCTTCATGACTTCTGGACGGGGACCAATAAAGATGATCCCGGCCTCTTCACAAGCCTTAACGAAAAGCGGGTTTTCAGCAAGGAACCCATAACCGGGATGAATGGCATCACACCCCGTTTGCCTGGCCACTCCGATGATCTTTGAAATATTCAGGTAGGTCTCGCTCAGTTCGACTTCGCCAATGCACCAGGCTTCATCAGCCATGGTCACATGGAGCGAATCGGCATCAACCTGTGAATAGATGGCAACGGTTTTAATCCCTAGTTTCCGGGCGGTCCGCATAACCCGCACCGCAATCTCACCCCGGTTTGCGATGAGTATTTTATGGATCATGTTCATTGTGTTCAAATGGTTTAGATGCGTTGGCATATCAAGGCCGGTTCATTTTACCCAGTTGGGCTTGCGCTTTTCAAGGAATGCATTCATCCCCTCCTGTCCCTCCTCTGATGCGCGTATTTCTGCGATCATCCGGGCCGTGTAATCATAGGCCTCCTTCAGCGTCAGATTGTTTGCCACCTCCTGTATCAGCGTTTTGCATTGGCTCATGGCCTTCGGTCCGCTGGTACGCAGGAGTGCAATCACATCTTCCAGCGTTTTCTCTAATTCTTCTGATGGAACCGATTTGTTCACCAACCTGAATCCCTCGGCCTCCTTGCCATGAATTCTTCTTCCTGTGAGCATCAGCTCCCTCGCGCCAAATTCTCCGATCCGCTTGATGACATAGGGCGAAATGCAGGCCGGAACGATGCCGATCTTCACTTCACTCAACGAGAAGGTGGCATCATCGGCACAGTATGCAAGGTCGCATGCCGACAACAATCCGTTGGCCCCGCCCAGGGCTACCCCATGAACCACGGCCAGGGTGGGCTTTGGGCAGTTGTATATCGTCAGGAAACATTTTGAAAGCAGCAGGCTCTCAGTATAATTCTGTTCATAGCTGTTTTGCGATACCGCTTTCATCCAGTGCAGATCAACACCGGCACAAAATGATTTGCCCTTTCCGCGAAGGACCACACACACGGTTTGTGAATCCATGGATTCAAAACATTCCGTAAGCTCCCGAAGCATCGTCTCATCAAAGGCGTTGTGCACCTCGGGACGGTTCAGCCAGATCGTGAAAACACCCTGATTAAAAGTGATCTCTATTGTTTGATATATTTTCATTGGTCATTGGTCATTGGTCATTGGTCACTCGTCTCACATTCTGAATATCCCGTTTTGGGTTTTCTCATACTTCTTATTCTGCGAAATGGCGATGGCCAGCCCCAGAATCTTCCGCGTATCAACCGGGTCAATGATTCCGTCGTCCCACAATCGTGCAGTGCTGAAATAAGCTGAACCCTCATCTTCATATTTCTTCAGGATGGTCTGCAGCATCTTTTCCCTTTCCTCGGGCAAGAGGCGTTTTCCTGCAGCAGCAAGTTGATCCTCCTTTACCGTGATCAGCACATTGGCTGCCTGTTCGCCACCCATCACCGAGATTTTGGAATTGGGATACATGAAAAGAAACCGTGGCTCATACGCCCGGCCGGCCATGGCATAATTTCCAGCCCCGAACGATCCGCCAAATACCACGGTGAATTTTGGCACATTGGCATTGGCCACAGCATGTACAAACTTCGCTCCGTCGCGGGCAATACCGGCACGTTCATATTGTTTACCAACAATAAATCCAGTGATGTTCTGCAAAAAGAGGATCGGGATGTTCCTTGAGGTACAGAGCTCGACAAAATGGGCTCCCTTGAGGGCTGTCTCTCCGAAAAGCACACCATTGTTGGCCAGGATGCCCACCGGATATCCCATAATCCGGGCAAATCCTGTAGTGAGGGTAGGAGCATAACGCTCCTTGAATTCGTGGAACAGGCTGCCATCAACAATGCGTGCAATGATCTCCTTCGAATCGACGGCCTTCTTCAGATCAACCGGCAAAATTCCATACAGCTCTTCAGGATCATAAAAGGGCGCTTCGATGGGATGAACCTCCAACGTCTGATACTCCTGCCGTTGGATGGACTCAAAGATATTTCTGCATATCTGGATGGCATGAACATCATTTTCGGCGAGATGGTCGGCCACCCCTGAAATCATCGTGTGAACCTCGGCGCCTCCCAATTCTTCAGCAGAAACCTCTTCCCCCGTTGCTGCTTTAACCAAGGGGGGGCCGCCGATAAATATGGTTCCCTGGTTGCGCACAATGATGGTCTCATCGCTCATTGCGGGCACATAGGCGCCGCCGGCTGTACACGATCCCATGACCACCGCAATCTGCGGAATCCCCTGGGCCGATAGCCTGGCCTGGTTAAAGAAAAAACGGCCAAAATCATACTTGTCAGGAAATACATTGGCCTGTTCGGGAAGAAATACCCCTCCTGAATCGACCAGGTAAACGCAAGGAAGCCTGTTTTCCATGGCAATCTCCTGCGCCCTCACATGCTTTTTAATGGTCTCCTTCACATAGGTCCCGCCTTTGACGGTCGCATCATTGGCCACGATCATCACCTCTTTGCCATGGATCACCCCGATGCCGGTGATGATCCCTGCCGAAGGAAACCCGTCATCATAGAGGCCATAAGCGGCCAATGCAGAGAGTTCAATAAATGGGGTGTTGCGGTCGAGCAACAGGTCGATGCGTTCACGGGCCAGCAATTTTCCACGTTCCTTGTGCCGCTGAACCGCCTGCGCCGGTCCGCCCTTCCTGATGGCCGCCATAATCTCTTTGTAGCGTTCAAGCAGCTTAAGATATTCTTCCCGGTTTTGCTGGTATTCCGGGCTGCTGATTTTGATCTTGCTTTCTATCCGAAACATGCGTTAAATCTGAAAAATTGGGTACAAAATTTTTTTTTCGCCTACTAAATTAAGAATAATTCTAAATTATACAAATTTTTTCTGAAATATCCACCGTAACTTTGCGTTGGAATAACTCATAACAACCATACATGGGGAACACCTTTACCAATAACCCTGTTGAAGATCTTAACCTGGAGATTCTTCTTGAATATGAGCAGCTAAAAGGAGAGCGGACCACCCTGAGAAAGGCCTTTGCGGTGATGTTGAATCAGTCATCCAGGGACCAGGAATCAGGTTATGCGGAGATGGTGCTTGAAACAGCCCGGATTATCCTGGAAGATATGAACCTGGGGCCCGACTCCGTAAAATGTCTTATCCTTAAAAATTTGGCGGATAAGGGTGTTTTATCCCCGGAGATGATCGAATTGGAATATGGCACATCAGTCAGAGGATTGATCGAAGGTATTCATAAACTCGAACGGCTGGATACCAAGAAATACAGCACCAACAAAGAGAATTTCATCGGGTTGCTTCTGACCCTGTCTGAAGATATCCGGGTTCTGCTCATCCGGCTGGGTATGCGGCTGTATGATATGCGGCATCTCTCTGATTATCTTGCTGAAAAGCAACATTTGATCATCGGGGAAACACTTGCTTTGTATATCCCCATTGCACACAGGCTTGGGCTTTACCAGATTAAAAATGAGCTGGAAGATCGCGTCATGCGCGCTACCGATCCGCAAACCTATGCGTCAATTGAAAAGAAGCTGAGCGAGACAAAGGATGATCGGGATCAGTACACGGCTGACTTTATCCTGCCTATTGAGAAACGGTTGCATGAAAACGGTTTCTCCTGCGAATTGAAAAGCAGGGTAAAATCAATACCCTCCATCCGCCGTAAAATGGTGGCCCAGAAAGTGGAATTTGAGAAGGTGTATGACCTGTTTGCGATCCGGATCATCCTGAACAAAACAGTTGAAAATGACCCTGCAGACTGCTGGAAAATATACTCGCTGGTAACGGACATATATCCCCCGAATCCGCACCGTTTGCGTGACTGGATCTCTTTTCCGAAACCAACAGGTTACGAATCCCTTCACACAACGGTCATTGGACCTGAAGGACGGTGGGTTGAAGTTCAGATCAGAACACGCCGCATGGACGAGATTGCGGAGAAGGGATTTGCCGCTCACTGGAAGTATAAGTCAGGCAGTAAAGCACAGGCTGAGGCTGAAAAGTATGCCCGGATTCGGGAAATGCTTGAAACACCAACTCAAAGTTCATTAGAAAAGTCAGTCAGCACCGAAAAAAAGGCACTTTACTCAGATGAGATCTTCATTTTCACCCCCAAGGGAGATCTGAAAAGGTTAAAATTAGGCTACTCGGTCCTTGACTTTGCTTTTGAAATACATTCTGAAATCGGATCAACCTGCACCGGCGCCATTGTTAACGGGAAGATGGTTCCGCTGAAGTATATTCTTCAAAACGGTGACACGGTAAAGATTCTGACATCAAAAACGCAGAAGCCCAACCCCGGCTGGCTCGATATTGTTAAAAGTCCGCGAAACATTGCCCGCATAAAGCATGCGCTGAAAATGGAGTCGTATAAAGAGGCGGATTATGGCAAGGAGATCATTAAAAATAAGGTGACCCAATCGGGGTTTGAATTCAGCGATCCCATCGTAAATAAGCTCTCTGCATATTTCGGATGCGAAAACATCATGGACCTATACCAGCGCATTGGTGAAGGAAAGATAGATCCGCTCAAGATAAAAAAGGCCTTGCTGGAACCTGAACCGGGAATTCCGGTTATCCCGGTCAAAGAGGAGACCTTCCCGGAGCGGGTATCAGGCATGATGGCAGGAAAAGAGGACTTTGTGATCATTGATCCCCGTATCAAATCACTGCATTATCAGTTTGCCAGATGTTGCACCCCGGCACCGGGCAGCGCTATCTTTGCATTTGTCAGCGTAGCCCAGGGCATTAAAATTCACAAAACCACCTGTAAAAACGCGCACCAGCTGATTACATGGTATCCTTACCGTGTGCTCGAAGCACGATGGAAAAATGAAGAATGAGATGGAAACCGGTTCTGTAATCGAAGTGATCAACGTTCACAAATCATTCAAAACCGTGCAAGCCGTGCGGGGTATCGATCTGCACATCGGTGCGGGCCAGTTTGTGGCGATCCTGGGTCCGAACGGAGCCGGAAAAACCACGCTGGTTGAAATGATTGAAGGGATCCAGCAGCCCGACAAGGGGGAGATCTTCATCCTGGGAAAAACCTGGAAAGGGAATGAAGCCTACCTCCGCCGCCTTATCGGACTCTCGCTGCAGGAAACCCATTTTATCGAAAAGCTGACCGTTTGGGAAACCCTCCGGCTCTTCGCCAGTTTTTTTGGGATCGGAAAGGAGCGCTGTGAGGAGGTGTTGCATCTTGTAGCCATGGAAGAGAAGAGAAAGGCCTGGGTCGTGAATCTTTCGGGAGGCCAGCGTCAGCGACTGGCGCTGGGTATCTCCATGCTGAACAATCCTCGGATCCTTTTACTTGATGAACCAACTACTGGGCTCGATCCCAATGCCCGCCGTGAAATATGGGCCATCCTGAACAAATTGAAGGATGGTGGCCAAACCTCCATGATTCTTACGACCCATTACATGGAAGAGGCAGAACAACTGTGCGATTACATCGTGATCATCGACCATGGAAAAATCCTGAAACAGGGAACATTAAATGACCTGCTGGGCGAAATACTGGATCTGCCGGTCAAACCGGCCGAAATCCGGAAAATCACCCTTGATGACCTGTTTACCTCACTAACCGGCCGCCACCTCAATGATTGAACGCATTTCAAATAGCCAGTTGTTCCAACTGATCATGGCCAACATGAAGGAGTTGATCCGTGAACCGGGTGTGTTGTTCTGGGGGATCGTCTTCCCGATCCTGATGTCGCTCGGATTGGGCGTAGCCTTTACAAAGAAAAAGGATGTCATTACCCACATCGCAGTTGTCGGGCAAAATCATTTGATGCCTCAGCCCACCGATACATCTTCCCTCTTATTGTCATTCCTTCAGACCAACAAAGCTTCCCTTGAAAAAAGCAGTCAGGGCTTTATTTCACGCAGACTTACCATTCCCGATGATAAACTTGGAAACACCACCTTTATTTTCCAGGCCATGGATTGGCAAAAGGCCATGGTATTGCTCAAACGCGGCAATCTGAATATCGTTCTGGATGAAAAGCACGGGATCATTCAATATCATTTTGATCCGATGAACCCGGATGCCCAACTGATCTATCTGAAATTGTCAAAAATGTTCAATGCATCCGGCCCCGTAATCAGGGAGGCCAATACGGAGATTAACCCGCTGACGGTAAGCGGTACCCGCTATATTGATTTCCTGGTTCCCGGACTGATCGCCATGGGGGTGATGATGTCGTGCATGTGGGGCGTGAGTTACGCCATCATTGAGCGCAGGGCTAAAAAACTCTTGAGGCGCATGGTGGCTACGCCAATGAAACGGTCGAACTTCCTTCTGGCCCTGATTACTGTCAGGATACTGATGAATTTTGTGGAGGCCGGCTTGCTCTTCCTGGTTGCCTGGCTTGCGTTCGGCACCACCATCCAGGGAAGTGTGGCCGCATTGATAACATTATTTATTGCCGGGAACCTGGCATTTGCCGGAATTGCCATCTTCCTTGCTTCTCACACGGCAAAAACTGAAATCGGGAATGGATTGATCAACGCGCTGAGTATGCCCATGATGGTGCTGTCGGGGATTTTCTTCAGCTATCACAATTTCCCCGAATGGAGCATCTCCACCATTCAGAAATTTCCGCTCACCATGATGGCCGACGGAATGAGGAGCGCCTTTATTGAAGGGGCCGGGTTTGCTGAACTGACCATGCCGATCATCATCCTCTCGGCCATCGGTGTACTTTTCTTTACTGCCGGCATGAAAGTGTTCAAGTGGTATTGATAAAAACAAAAGAGGCCGTCCTTTTGGGACAGCCTCTAAGATTAAAATCGTTTTTGGTTAAGCTTATACCAGTTTAACATTTACAGCATTTAATCCTTTTTTACCTTCGGTCAGGTCGAATGTTACTTCGTCATTTTCCCGGATACGGTCAATTAAACCAGAGGCATGAACGAAATATTCTTTGCCTGTCTCGGAGTCCATAATAAATCCAAATCCTTTTGACTCATTAAAGAATTTTACTTTTCCATTTTTCATAATAATAATCTAATTTAAAATAATATCCGCAAAGGTAGATATAAAAATTATATGTATGACCAAATAAAAAAAAAAGTTATTTTCAGGATCATTTTTTCCGGAAACCGCCTTTGCGGAAAGTACCTTTGTGTTTTTGCGGATCGAAGACAGGACCCTCGCCAAGATGGACCGGAATGGCTCCTTTATAGATGGATTTCCCCAGGAGCCGTTCAATGACTGCAAACTTGCCCTGGTCTTTTTCATTGATCAGGGTAATGGCGGCTCCTTTTGCCTGTGCACGCGCTGTACGCCCGATGCGGTGGATGTAATCCTCCCCGTCATTGGGTACATCATAATTGATCACCATGTCAATGTCTTCAATATCAATGCCCCGTGAAACAATATCGGTGGCAACCAGGATGTTCAATTCTTTACTTCGGAATTTGTTCAATACCTTCTCCCGTTCACTTTGATCCAGGTCTGAATGGATTTCTTCTGCATTCAGGCGCAGTTTTTTCAAGGAGGCACTCAATTGTTTGGTGGCACTTTTGGTCGAGCAGAAGATGAGAATGCTGCGCAGTTTAAGATCCTTCAGCAGATATTGAACCAACGGGATCTTCTGAGTGTCATACACAACGTAAGCCATCTGCAGGATGTTTTCGGCAGGCTTCGAGGGTGCAATGTTTATTTCAACCGGATCCTTCAGGATTTTTCTGGCAAGTTCCCGCATATCTTTGGGCATGGTAGCCGTAAAACACAGGGTTTGCCTGTTAGCCGGAACATAGGACATGATCTTCAGGATGTCGTCGTAAAATCCCATGTCAAGCATACGGTCAGCTTCGTCTAAGATCAGATACCTTAAACTGGAAAGGTTTACGTAACCCATGTTGAGGTGCGCGATCATCCGGCCGGGTGTACAGATGACCATATCGGCTCCGTTGGCCAGGGCCTGCCGCTCCCGTGAAAAGGAGGCGCCATCGGTCCCGCCATAAACAGGGATTGAACTCACCGGCGTGAAATAGGAGAGTCCCTCCATGTGCTGGTCGATCTGCTGGGCCAGTTCACGCGTTGGTACAATCACCAAGGCCTTGATGGCATCATCGTGGGGTGTTGAAATTATTTTCTGGATGATGGGGAGCAGGAATGCAGCTGTTTTTCCCGTTCCTGTCTGGGCCGACCCGATAAGATCTTTGCCGGCTAAAATTGCAGGAATGGCCTGTTCCTGGATGGGGGTGGCGCTTTCATACCCCAATGCTTCAATACCCTCAATTAACCGCGCCTCAAAACCAAAATCGTGAAATGTCAAAATGTTGAATTATTGGACAAAGGTACGAAAAATCACGATGGCCCTATCCAATCATTTTTTTTGTCTCCATTAGCCCGATGATGGTCCCGACAATCTCTTCAATGGCAAGGGAGCCGCAATTGAAGGTCACGCGTCACGCGTCACGCCCCTAAGGAGTTCTCCGCTCAGTCTGTGCAGTTCCACTTCAGATTTTTTTGCTTCGAACTGGGATGAAATAAGCTGGTACTCAGCATCGATAAGCTTTTTTTGAATTTCGCGGAGTTCAATGTCATTGATGCTGCCGAGTTTATACTTTTCAAAGGCGATATCTACATTTTCCTGGGCCACCTTCACATTTTCAAACTGTAATTTAACAACAGCAAGGCTTGCAAGAAGTTGGTTGTACATTTTGCGCATTTCCGCATTCAGGGTTTGTTCGGAATCCTGCACCTCTATTTCACCGGAGTTCATGATGATCCTGGCGTTTTTAATGGCTCTGTTCACATTGAATCCGTTGAAAAGGTTGTAGGTCAGGTTGAATCCATACGATGGACCGTAACTCTGATTGTATTGCAGAAAGCCTGTTTGCGAATTCAGGGTGTTGTAGCTGTATCCGGCGGTGAAGGCCAGATTGGGATAACGGTCTGATTGGGCTTGCCTTACTCCCAGCCTTGCAAGATTCTGGTTCAACCGTGCTGCCGTGAGTTGCGAATTTTGAATCAGCGCTTTACGCAGAAGCGTGTCATACGGTTCAGGTGTCGCAATCTGAATTGAATCGAGGATGTCAAAATCTATGGAGACACGCCGGGCCAGCAACAGGTTAAAATCAACCTTTGAATTGGCAAGCAACACCATTTGCTCAATGAGTCGCGTACTGTCGGTGTTGAGGTCGACGGTCGACTGAAGCAGCATCAGTTGGGAACCAGCCCCAAGAGAGACTTTGGCGGCTGCAATCCGTTTACGTTGCATCGACAGATTGACTGCGTCCTGGGCCACCCGTATCAGTTTTTTTAATTGAATGATTCCGTAAAAAGTGACGGAAATATCGCTCAACGATCCCTCTACCACAATCCTGGTTCCATTTTCTCCGAGATTTTCCAAAACCCCCAGCATTTGCTTGCTCACAAACATGTTCAATCCGTCAAAGAGGGTCCATTTCATCTGGGCCCCGATGTTCAGCGTATTGTTCCTGGCATTCGAGACATCTTTAACGACACCGCTAAACTGCTCCTGGTGGGTTGTACTGATGGTGTTGTTTTGTGTGGCATTCAGATCGATGGAAGGGAGGAATCCTGCATTTCCGATGGTGTTGTTGTTTTTCGCCATGCGTGCGTCATTCTGTTGCAGGATGATGGAGTAGTTGTTTTTCAGTCCGATTTCCAGTGCGTTCTGAAGGGAAATGACCTCCTGGGAATTTGCCCGGACGACCATGGCAACAATCAGGAAAATGCAAAAGAAACCTCGTTTGATCATCATTGAGCCGTTTTAATTTTTTTTGACCGCGAGAGATAGGTATACAAGGCAGGAATAACCAAAAGCGTGAGCACCAGAGAAAAGATTAATCCTCCGATAATGGTGATTCCCATTGGAACCCGGCTGCGCGAAGCTGCTCCCAAAGCCATCGCGATGGGCAGGGCTCCCAGCGCGGTGGCCAGGCTGGTCATCAGGATGGGGCGCAACCTGCGTGTGGCAGCATCAATAACTGCTTCCCTGATGGATAGTCCGTCGGCTTTGCGCTGGTTGGCAAATTCCACGATCAGAATGCCGTTTTTCGTGACAATACCGATGAGTACAATCACGCCAATCTCACTGAAAATATTCAGGGTCTGACCAAAAAGCCAGAGTGAGAGCACTGCACCGGCCAGGGCCAGAGGTACCGTGAACATGATGGTCAACGGGTCGATGAAACTCTCAAATTGCGCAGCCAGGATAAGGTAAACCAGAACCAGCGCCAGCAACAGTGCAAAAAGCAAACTGCCTGAACTGTCTTCAAACTCCTTTGAGGTTCCGGAGAGTGCAGAGGAGAAGGAATCATCAAAGGTGGCTTTCCCGATTTTACGCATCTCCGCAATGCCCTGCCCAAGGGTTACCCCTTTGGCCGGCTGAGCCGAAACCGTTGCCGAAACGTACCGGTTATAACGGTACAACTGCGGGGGATTACTCTGTTCCTTCAATTTAACAACGTTATCCAGTTGAATGAGTTCTCCCCGGTTGTTACGGATATAGATCGAGCTGAGGTCAAGCGGTTTGTCCCTGTTCGAACGGTCGGCCTGGCCAATCACCTGGTATTGCTTGCTGTTCATGATAAAATAGCCATAACGCTGTCCGCTGAAATATAACTGAAGGTTCTCAGCAATGTCGCGCACGTTTATGCCCAGTGTCCTGGCCCTGTCGCGGTCAATCTCTACTGAAAGTTCAGGTTTGTTGAACTTCAGGTTCAGGTCGACCACCTGGAATTTCGGATTGGCCTGGACCTGCTCCATAAACCGTGGAAGAACCTTTTTAAGCTTCTCAAAATCGGGAGCCAACACAACATACTGAACCGGCAGTCCTCCGCTGCGGCCCCCTCCGATGGTTTGCTCCTGGATCACAAAGGTTCGGGCAAAATTGTACCGCTTTACCACAGTGCCAAGCTCATCTGCAATTTCCTGCTGGGTTCTGTTTCTGGTTTCAGGCTGTGTCAGGGAAATTCTGACCATTCCATTGTTGGTAGAGGAGGCAGAACCGAATCCGGGAGCAGTGATGGCCATGATCGACTCCTTTTCAGGGATGGTATCCACAATGGCGATGATCTGGTTCAGATACTTGTCCATCAGCTCGAACGAGGTGCCTTCCGGGGCGGTCGACATCAGTTGCATCCGGCTTTTGTCCTCCATCGGAGCAAGTTCTGAGGGGATCAGCGATCCAACGCCAACAATCAGCCCAAGTGAAACGACCATGACCAGGATGGCAATCCAGCGGTAACGGATAAAGGCATGAAGCGACCGGTTATAGGCATCGGTCAGGCGGTTCAGCAAATTCTCGGTAAAGGTGAATAACGCGTTATGATGATCCGGTTTTCGAAGCATTCGAGAACTCATCATGGGTGTAAGCGTGAGGGAAACCAGCGCCGAAACCAGCACGGTACCGGCTACAACCACGCCGAATTCACGAAATAGCCGACCGGTGAGCCCCTGGAGGAATATAATTGGTAAAAATACGGCGGCCAGGGTGATGGTCGTTGACAAGATGGCAAAGTAAATCTCCTTTGAGCCCTGATGCCCGGCAGCGATCGGGTCCATCCCGGCTTCAATTTTGTGATAGATATTCTCAAGTACCACAATGGCATCATCCACCACCAGCCCTGTGGCCAGTACAATAGCCAGCAGCGTAAGGATGTTAATCGAAAAACCGGCGATGTACATGATGAAGAAGCCGCTGACCAGAGAAATCGGTATCGCAATGATCGGGATCAGGGTGGTTCGCCAGGAACGCAGAAATGCGAAGATAACAAGTAAAACAAGTGCGAAGGCAATGAGGATGGTCTCCCCAACCTCCTTGATGGCTTTGCGGATACTCAGGGTCGTATCGAAGTTGGTTCCCACCATGATATCTGCAGGGAGTTCATTTTTAAGTTGTGCAACCCGCTTATAAACTTCATCAACGATTTCAATTTGATTGGCTCCTGGTTGAGGTGTTATTCCGATACCGACCTGGGGAACCCCGCCGTTACCCTTCATGATCGTTCGTTCGTTTTCGGGGAGCAGTTTGGCAATCCCGACATCGCGCATGCGGATTACTGTTCCGTTTTTTTCCTCGATAATCATGTCGTTGAATTCGTCGGGCGTGGTAAGGCGGCCCCTGGTCCTGATGGTCAGCTCGGTTCCGTAACCTTCAATTCTCCCCGTTGGCAGTTCAATGTTTTCACGTGAAAGGGCATTCCGGATATCTCCGGGGGTCAGCCGGTAGCTCGCCAGTTTGGATGGATCAAGAAGTAGTTTGATGGAATACCTGCGCTCACCCCAGACCCGGATCTCGCTTATACCCGGAATGGTTTGCAACCGCTCCTTGAAGACATTGTTGGCAAGGTCTGACAATTCCATGAGATCGCGGGCATTGCTTTGAAGGGTCAAGGCGTAAATGGGGCCGGCATCGGCATCCGATTTCGTCACAATGGGCGGGTCGGTATCGGGCGGGATGTTCCGGATGGCCCTGGAAACCCGGTCGCGGACATCGTTGGAGGCTGCCTCCATGTCGACTCCCAGTTCAAACTCGACCGTGATATTGCTGCGGCCATCACTGCTGATGGAGGTAAGGGACCGGATTCCTGCAATCCCGTTGATTGATTCTTCAAGGGGCTCCGTGATCTGCGATTCGATCACGTCGGCATTGGCTCCCACATAGTTGGTTGTCACCGTAACCACCGGTGGATCGACACTGGGAAATTCCCTGACTCCAAGGAAAAGATAACCGATACCCCCAAACAGGATGATCACCAATGAAATAACCGTGGCGAGAACCGGACGATTGATACTTAACGAGGAGATGTTCATTTGGGAAGCCTGATTTTAACACCTGCATCTTCACGAAGCTGTAATATTCCCGTTGTGATCACCGTGTCGCCGGGTTTGATCCCTTCGGTTACCTGAACTTCCCGTTCAGCACGGATTCCGGTCTGAATAATTTGTGAACGGGCTTTGCCCTCGCGGCAAACATAGATCTTTTCCCCATTCATCACCGGGATGATGGCCTCTGAAGGAATGACCATGGCATCCTTTAAATTATCAAGGATGATGTCCACCTTGGCGAATGCCCCGGGGATCAGCATTCCTTTGGGATTCGGACAAACTGCGCGCAACGAAACATTGCGGGTTACCGGATCGATTTTTGGCTCGATGGCATACACATGCCCGGCGAATACACTGTCGTTGCCCTCAACGCTGAATTTAATCAACGTTCCTTTTTGTACCTTCCCCCTGTATTTTTCAGGAATGGCAAAGTCAATTTTTACCGGATCGATTTGCTGCAAACGCGCCACGAGGGTGGCAGAGGATACAAATCCGCCCGGGCTTACATGACGCAATCCAATTTGTCCGGAGAAGGGGGCATAGATCTCTGTTTTCGAGATTTGCGTTCGTATCAGATCGATCTGTGCTTGTGTGATTCCCAAGGTGTTGAATGATTTATCATATTCCTCCTGGCTAACGGCCTTAAGTTCAAGAAGTTTTTCCTTACGGTACAGATCATCCCTGGCCTGCTTTTCATCAACCTGAAGTTTTTTCAGCTGGGCTTGTAATTCGCGGTCATCGATCTTTAGCAGAAGATCACCTTTGGTTACAAGGCTTCCTTCACCAAAGTTGATTGTAACAATACGTCCCGGAATTTCACTGCGGAGTTCAACCTCTTCATTGGCAATGACATTTCCCGTAGCCAGAATGTTATTTTCAAGGGTACGCGGTATAATTACCACAGCATTCACAGTGATGGCCTTTGGGCCCCCTTTATCTGTCTGTTCTTTTGTCTTTCCCTTACATCCAATGAAAATAAATGGCATCAGCAAAACCAGCACCAGGTATTTAAAATCCTTAAAATGAAACATATAAAAGCAATATTGAAATTATGTATTACCTCACAAAGTTAGCGAATATTGCCCGGAAACACGACTAAATTAAATTTTTTGTGTCATCTCTCCAGTTCTTAGGATACCCATTGCTTAAATCGAAAATAAATTTGTAAATTTGCAGCCCTTTAACGGGTTTCTGGCCGGATAGGGATAGGTTCTTAAAGATTGTGAATGCCTCGGGATGTAGCGCAGTTGGCTAGCGCACCACGTTCGGGACGTGGGGGTCGGAAGTTCGAGTCTTCTCATCCCGACTTATTATTGAATGCCTCTTTAGCTCAGTTGGTAGAGCAGCTGATTCGTAATTAGCAGGTCGGGGGTTCAAGTCCCCTGAGAGGCTCAGTAAAATCAATGGTTTCAGCGTGTTCTGCTGAGGCCATTTTTTATTTCCCCCAAACCCCCGTCCAATTAACCTTCCCGGATCAAAAAACATCAATATAGCCAAAAGCCAAAAAATGGAATTGAAATTTTCCCCGGATTTTTTTCGGGCAATGCCGAAATAATATATTTTAGGCTTTTGTATTGTTGTATACAATCTTTAATATTACCTTTACAACGCTCAAAACCACTAAACAAGAGATGATTTTGAAAAATACCCATAACAAATCCGAAGCCGAAATCCTTCGCCAAAAGGCGGAAAGCCTGCTGAAAAAGAAAACACCAACAACAGTTTCGTCACTTTCTGAAGCTGAAACGCTGAAACTTATTTACGAACTTCAGGTTCACCAGATCGAACTGGAAATGCAGAACGACGAACTCATGCTGGCAAAATTTGCAGCACAGGATGCTATTGAATTATACGATTTTGCTCCAACTGGTTATTTTACGCTTTCCAAAGAGGGAGAAATCATTGAGTTAAACCATAGTGGGGCAGAAATGTTGGATAAAGAACGCCAACGATGCAAAAATAGCCGTTTTAGTTTTTTTATATCCGCTGACAATAAACCAATTTGTAACTAATCAGTGATTAAAAAATAAGGGTTATTAACAGGATTTGGTTGTAATGAACAGGTTGATTTTTGAAAATAATTTGGCTTTTAGAAATCTTACACATACTAACATTTATTATTTTAAAAGTTGATAAACAAGC
>CAJAUM010000128.1 GCA_903945175.1 uncultured Bacteroidales bacterium
TACATCTTAAATTTTTGGTGGTACATTAATCTAAGATAATGATATTCAAGGTCTTATCTACATATTATTGATGTTTTTATGATAAAGTTATTAACATTAAATGTTGATAATCAAATAGTTAAAAATTGTCATGTACTAAGACCATTTTTAAATATTGCACTTACCGAGCAATATCAGCAAACATTTTCAAATCCTCAAATTTTCAAATCCTCAAATTCTTAATTCCAGCCCTATGTCAAACATCGGATCGTACGAAGAACGCATAAAAAACTTTGACTGGGATATTGCCGAAAAAGAGTTGGATTACAAACCGGGCGATATGATCAATATCGGTTGGTATTGTTCCGACCGCATCTGTGAAAAGGGACATGGCAATAAACCGGCGCTGATCTGGGAGGGATCAACCGGCAATGAAAAACGTTACACTTACAACGATCTTCGACTCAACAGCAATACAGTAGGACAATTTCTGCGGGAATTGGGTATACAGCCCGAAGACCGCGTATGTCTTTTCATGGACAAGATCCCTGAGTTGTATATCGGTTTTCTTGGGATCCTCAAAATGGGAGGGATTGCCCAGCCCCTGTTTTCCGCTTTTGGCGACGAATCCCTGTTTGTGCGCCTCGACAATGCACAAACCACCGCGATCATCACCCAGAAAAAGCATGCCCCCAAGGTGCGGAAGATCATGGAAAAAATGCCCTATCTCAAGCATCTGATCATCGTGGATGCCGACCCGGCCAAGCCTTTGCTCGACCGCGAAGTTTCCTTCGACATGGACAAAGCTGAAAAGATTGAAAAATTCAAGATTCATCCCACCTATGCTGAATCCCCGTCGGTTTTACATTACACTTCAGGAACCACCGGCCAGCCAAAGGGAGTGAAGCATGTTCATTATTCCTTGATTTCACAGTATCTTACCTCAAAATGGGTGCTCGATTTACAGGATTCGGATGTTTATTGGTGTACGGCCGATCCGGGATGGGTTACGGGAACCTCTTATGGAATCATTGGCGCCTTCAGCAATGGTGTGACCCAATGCGTCCTCGATGCAGGATTTTCGGCTGACAACTGGTACAAGTTCATTGAAAAGCATAAGATCAGTATGTGGTATTCGGCGCCTACCGCCATCCGTTCGCTGATGAAAGCCGGCGATGAGGTAGTCAAGAAATATGACCTTTCATCCCTTCGTCACCTTGCTTCGGTTGGGGAGCCGCTTAACAGCGAAGCAGTGATCTGGTCGGAAAAAATATTTGGAAAACCATTCCTCGACACTTACTGGCAAACCGAGACAGGGTCGATGATGATCACCAACTTCCCAGGCATGAAGATCAAACCCGGCTCAATGGGTAAGCCATTTCCGGGAATTACGGCCACGGTGATCCATCCTGAAACATTCGAACCTTTTAACGAATCCGGGAAGATCGGTCTGATAGCTATTCGTCCTGGCTGGCCAGCAATGATGCGTACCTATTGGCGCAACGAGGAGACGTATAAAAAGAAATTCCAGAACGGATGGTACCTGCCAGGCGACCGTTCAAGCATTGACAATGAAGGTTATTTTTGGTTTGTCGGGCGTGACGATGATGTCATCAATACAGGAGGGCACCTTGTAAGTCCGTTCGAAGTGGAATCAGCGCTTCTGGAACATCCGGCCGTGGCCGAATCGGCTGTAGTTGCCAAACCCGACTTTGTGAACATGGAGGTGGTTAAAGCGTTCGTTACGCTGAAACCCGGGTTTGTTGGAAGTAAGGATCTCGACCTCGACATCATGAATTTTGTTCGCAAGAAACTGTCACCCCTGGCCATGCCGCAGGAGATCGAATTCATCGATACGCTGCCGAAAACCCGCAGCGGTAAAATCATGCGCCGCATCCTGCATGCAAAGGAGTGGGGAGAGGAGATCGGGGATACAAGCACACTGGAGAATGATTGAACCGATTTACCAATGACCAATGACTAATATTTAACTCACTAAAATAGGAGGAAAAACCCATGAATGAAATGCAGGAAATTATCAAGAATTATGTGATCAAAGAATATGTTGAAGATGACACGGAACTAACCTACGATTCCCCGCTGATATCGGGAGGCATTGTTGACAGTTTTTCGATGGTTTCGCTTAAGCGGTTCCTGGAAAACAAATACAACATCTCTATTCCCGATGATAAGGCAACTCCGGAAGCGTTCGATTCGGTGAACAAGATCTGTACACTGGTCAGGGAATATTTAAAATAGGGAGGTAAACATGGCATATTCCAACACAACCCGCGGGATGTACTCCGACATCCTGACCGGCCTCAAAGATGCAGGTCTGTTCAAACAGGAGCGTTTCATCCATTCAGCACAGGCTGCCGAAATTGAAGTAGAATTCCCAGCCGGCGCCCCGCTTAAGAAGGTCATAAACATCTGTGCCAATAACTACCTGGGCATGTCGAGTCATCCTGAAGTGGTCAAAGCCGCACATGAAGGACTTGATTCGCATGGTTACGGGATGTCGTCTGTTCGCTTTATTTGCGGAACACAGGATATTCACCGCACCCTGGAACAGATGGTCACAAAATTCCTCGGAACGGAGGATACCATTCTCTTTCCCTCCTGTATGGACGCCAACGCCGGTGTTTTTGAAGCCGTGCTGACCAAAGATGACGTGATGATATCCGACCGACTGGTTCATGCCTCCATCATTGATGGGATCCGTTTGTGCAGCGCCATGCACGACACCTTCAAGCATTCCGACATGGAACACCTGGAGGAGAAGTTGCAGCTTCACAACGACAAACGCCTGAAACTCGTGATCACCGACGGGGTGTTCTCCATGGATGGCGACACAGCGAAACTGGATAAAATGGTTGAACTGTGCGAAAAATATGACGCCCTGCTCTTTGTGGATGAATCCCATTCCAGCGGGTTTATCGGGAAAACCGGTCGTGGTACCCATGAACACTGTGGCGTAATGGGAAAAATAGACATCATCACCACCACCTTTGGCAAAGGGCTGGGAGGCGCTTCGGGCGGATGTGTATCCGGCCGTAAGGAATTGGTTGAATTGTGCCGGCAGAAGGCCCGTCCATACCTCTTCTCCAACACCATCGCTCCTCCGGTAGTAGCTGGGGTGATCAAAGTTCTGGAAATCCTTTCCGCCTCAACAGACCGGCGCGATAAGCTTGAAAACAATACCGCTTTCTGGCGCAAAGGTTTAATCGAAGCTGGTCTCATCATAAAGGCAGGCGATACGCCGATTGTCCCAGTGATGCTGTTCAATGCAAAACTGGCACAGGATGTTTCACGCGATCTGTATGATGAGGGAATCTATGCCATCGGATTTTTCTTCCCGGTCGTTCCTCAGGGTCAGGCCCGTATCCGCACACAGATTTCAGCAGGACATGAGATCCATCATCTCGAAAAAGCACTTGAAGCCTTCAGGAAGGTGGGTAAGAAATATGATATCCTGGGAAAGAGCAAGCAGGAGATCATAGACCGGTACGGAATGTAAAACAACTACGAAATCAATATTTTATGGACAATAAATTAGCCAATCCCGCACCCCTTGGGCTGATGGGGTTTGGAATGACTACGGTGTTACTGAACATTCACAATGCAGGTTTTTTCCCGGTCAGCGCCATGGTGCTTGCGATGGGGATCTTTTATGGCGGCATTGCGCAGGTCATTGCGGGCATCCTTGAATTCAAAAAGGGCAATACCTTTGGAATGACCGCATTTACATCCTACGGGATGTTTTGGCTCACGCTGGTTGCCCTCTGGCTTCTGCCTGAGATAAGCAATGGCAAGGGGATCAAAACGGAGGAGGCTTATATGGGATGGTACCTCTTCATGTGGGGGGTGTTCACCTTCTTCATGTGGATTGGCACATTTGGGAAAAGCTTCTGTCTTCAGTTCATCTTTTTTTCTCTTTGGATCCTGTTTTTCCTGCTCGCCATCCGCGACTGGAGTGGCTCGGCCCTGGTCGGGACGATTGCAGGATATGAAGGGATCATCTGCGGACTTTCGGCCATTTACCTGGCCATGGCAGAGGTGCTGGAGGAGGCAAGAGGGAAAAAGATACTGCCTTTTTAGGGCCCATTACTATTTTCAACCTTTTAAATGTAGAAATTATGAAGAGGTTTTCTTTGTTAGTTTTGATGGGGTTGTTCCTCCTGACAGTTTCTGCACAGGAGACAACAAAACCCTATAATGAGAACGCCGATGCCCGGGCCGACCTGAAAAAAGCGATTACTCAGGCAAAAGTTGAAAACAAACATGTGTTGGTTCAGTTCGGAGGCAACTGGTGCCCCTGGTGTATCCGGTTCCACCAGATGGCATTTGGTGCGAAATCCATTGATTCCCTGTTAAAAGCCAATTATGTTTATATGCTGCTCAATGTTTCGCAAGACAAGAAAAAGCGTGATTACGCGCTGTTCAAGGAATTTGAGTATCCCAACCGGTTCGGGTATCCTGTATTCGTTGTGCTTAATGGCGACGGGAAGCAATTGCATATCCAGGATTCCGGGATCCTTGAGCATTGCCAGGTCAAGGGCTATGATACGGCCAAGGTGGTCACCTTTCTGAAGATGTGGACCCCAAAGGCGCTGGATCCGGCGACGTACCAGGTAAAGTGATCAGAAAAAATAATACACCCCCAGTAAGATCCTGAGGTTGCCGATCTCTTTCGAATCGGAGACATATCCCTTTGATGTGGTTTTTCCGTAGGCGGCTACCGTGTATTCCAGTTCACCGGCCAGCCTGAGTTTATTGATGTTGTAAACCAGCCGGGGCGATATGCGGTAGGCGTAGTCAATATTGGCTCCACGGGCATAATAGGGACCGATGGCCTCTTCACTGCAGCCGAGATTTTTTCCGAAGGCGATGAATAATCCGGGTTGCAACTTCAGCGAATTGGTATGAAATTCTGCCCAGGCCGCGAAGGACCGGACATTCACATAGTCGACAAAACCTTTTTCGGCATCGGTGACCGACCTTACTGCAAACCCGCCAAGCATCGTATAGGCATTGTTATTCCCGCCATATTCAGCCCCTGCCTTGAGGGTGACCTGTTTCAACTTCAGTTTTGCATAAAGGTTCCCGGCCAGGCTGCCCGACTTCGTGTTGACCTTGTACGATGAGGTCGTTGCATCATGATGAAAAACCAGGTTGTTGATCACGGTGTCATATGCCGGAGTCAGGGTGACCGAAGTCGATAACCGCGGGGTGAGCAGTTGGTAATTTATACCTGCGCCGATGATCAGTTCAGTTCCTTTTTCATCATTTTTTGTCGCATACTGAACCTGGATGTCTGATTCAGGCAAAACGGAATTGCGCAGGTATTTTGCATTTGGACCGTCGGGGCCGTCACTGACAAAGTCAACCTGTGATAGAACCGTCAGGGCAATCCTGACCTTCCCGATCGTTTGGGTCAGCTTGATTTGCGGGTTTCGGGAAAACACCACGAAAGGGGCGCCGGTATTAAAGGATACGGTTCCCGGTGAACATTCGGGCACAAACATGGGATGCCACCATTGACCGACCATCAGTTCCGTTTTTGGCCAGTTTAACTTTACCCAGGCATGTCTTAACCTGAATGAGTTGATAGCAGGATTTACATTCCCGAAAAATTCCGCCTCGATGTAGCCTGAGGTTTTTGCTCCAAGTGCATCCGGTGCGGTTATGGATCCTGAAATCCGGGTTTGGATGGACAGGATATTGTAGTTGGCCTTGGCATTGATATCATTTCCTTCAGCATCGAGCTTTTCGTTCTCAGGGAACAATAAAAAATGACCTTCCCGGAGTCCGGCTGTCTGGCGTGTATCAAAAAAGAGGTCGGTTTTTACATACCCGTTAAAGGTGATGCCGAAAAGAGGCTTTTTTACCTCTACAGTTTGGGATAAAAGCATTGACGAGCAATGTAACATGAGGATCCATGGTAAAATCAACTTTTTCATATCTATTCAGATTTTCGCAATGGATGCAAAGAAACAACTTTCTGACGACCTGAAAAACATCGAAAAAACGACTAATCGCGAAAAAATCCCTAAATACCGATCAGGATCATGCGCTTATCTAATTGTTTTTGTTATCATTGGTGCATAATATATTTTTGAGTGCGATGAAGCATTGTCGTCTGTCCCAATCTATGCGATCACTGGGTGGAATTCTTCCGGCTTGGCTTTTATATTGCTTTTTTACCATCGGATTGCAGGCACAAAATTCCAATATCAGGCTGGATTCTTCTTCGCTTTTAAGGAAAAACATTGAAGCAGTCCGTATTACCAATCCGCCTAAAATAGATGGCATCCTGAATGAGCCTTTTTGGAAATCACTTCCTGTTGCAGGCCAATTTGTTGAATACACCCCGCGCAACGGAACCCATCCCACTTTCCCTACTGAAATCCGATTCGCCTATGATGACATGGCCCTCTATATCAGTGCCATTATGTTTGATCCTTCCCCGGATAGTATCCGCAGGGAACTTGGGCGACGAGACGAAATTGAACAGCTGGCCACCGATTATATTTCTTTCGACATCCTTCCCTACAATGACCAGTTAAACATGTATGAATTTAAGCTGAGCCCGCAAAACATCCAGGGCGATTGCAAGTATTCGGCAGTAGGGCAGGATTACAACTGGGATGCCGTTTGGGAAAGCGCCACCAGGGTCAATGATTCCGGTTGGATTGCAGAGGTAAAAATACCCTATTCTGCCTTGCGCTTTCCGGAGGTGGAAAACCAGGTATGGGGAATCAACATGTGGCGCAATCTTTACAGATATCAGGAATATTCAACCTGGAGTTTTGTCGACAATACAACCAATGAGATCTTCAGGTTTTATGGCACCGTTACAGGAATGAGAAACGTTGACGCCCCGTTGCGTCTCTCCTTTTCTCCCTATATCACGGGCTATATTGAAAAAGATCCCACAATTAAGAACTGGTCCTATTATGCGCGTGGAGGACTTGACCTGAAACTTGGCCTCAACGACAGTTATACACTCGACATGATGCTGATTCCCGATTTTGGCCAGGTACAATCGGATGACCAGATCCTCAACCTGAGCCCCTTTGAAGTACGTTATGATGAGAAACGGCAATTTTTCAGTGAGGGCACAGAGATGTTCAATAAATGCGGGATTTTTTATACCCGCCGGGTTGGAAGTGCACCAAGAAATTTTTATGCCCCCAATGATAGCGCCGGAAATAATGAAATTGTTTCCAAAAACCCTGAAGAAACCCGAATCATCAATGCAACCAAGGTTTCAGGAAGAAATGTCAAAGGCCTCGGCATTGGTTTATTCAACGGGATGACAACCAATACCTGGGGGATTCTTGAGGATACCATTACCGGCAATACACGCAGAATCATGACCCAGCCATTTACAAACTATAATGTGCTGGTGTTCGATCAGAACCTCAAAAACAATTCATATGTAACACTCATTAACACCAATTATTGGATTCCGGATAACAGTTTTAACGCCAACGTTACAGGAACAGAGGTAAAGTTGTGCAACAAGAAGAACACCTTTTCCTTTTTGGGCCGGCTGAATGTGAGTCAGAAATATCAGCTGCACAATAAACCTGATTTTGGACATCAGTATTTTTTATCGATATCCAAACCCAGTGGCAAATTTCAGTACACTTTAAGCCGTGAAGAGACCGGCAACACCTATGATCCCAATGATATGGGATTCCTGCTGTATAACAATGAAGCATTTAACCATTTGGAATTATCATACAACATTTTTGAGCCAGTAGGTAAAATACTCACCTCATTCAATTCATTCACCACGGACTATGCCACCCTGTATAAACCAAACCTCTTCAAAACACTTCAATTCCAGATTACGAACAGCACAAAATTTGTCAATCAGTGGGTGAATACCACGGCCCTATATATACAACCATTGGGGTTTAATGATTACTATGAACCCAGGATCTGGGGATGGGTTTACAAAACACCCTTGAACTATGGGCTATTCTGGCAGTTAGGGACAGACATCCGCAAGATGTTCCGATACCAGCAAACACTGCAAATCGGGAACTACCCGGGGAATAAAAATTTTACCGTTTCTTTCGGTATTGCACCAAGGCTACGGATCAATGACCGGCTTTCGATCACGCTCAGTATCAATTATGAAAAGGATTTGAACAACAATGGATGGGTAAGCACAGTGTATGATTCAACCGGCAATCCGACCATTTATTTTGGCCGCCGGGACATCCAAACCTTTAATAACATCCTCAGTGCCAGGTATATATTTAACAATAAAGCATCCTTAACCTTTCGCGCCCGACACTATTGGTCTCAGGCTGATTACCTTCAGTACTATACCCTCAATACAGATGGGGACCTTGATAACACCTCCTACAGTGAAAATGCAAATATAAACTTCAATGCATTTACTGTTGATCTGCAGTTTATTTGGTATTTTGCGCCTGGAAGCGAGCTGAGTTTTGTATGGAAGAACCTTATTCTGACGCAGGGAGATCAAATCAATTATAATTATTTTGATAATTTTAGCAAAACAATCAGTTCCCAACAGACAAATAGTTTTTCAATCAGGGTACTCTATTACCTCGATTATCTCCTATTGAAAAAAGCATTTTCAAAGAAGATCAAAAGCGACGAAACGGCCATATAGTGAAGGATTTTAAATTGCTATCTCCTATGAATATCCACAAACTTAACAACATCTTTAATCCCCAGCGCATTGCACTCATCGGGGTCACAACAAACCCAAACAGCGTAAGTGGAAAGGTGTTGATCAACCTTGTGAGTGGAGGATTTCGCGGTGTTGTTTATCCGGTAAACCCCGATAATGAGGCAATCATGGGAATCCCCTGTTATTCGAGCGTAAGTGTCCTTCCGAAAGTTCCCGATCTGGCTATTATCTGTACGGCCGCGGAGAAGGTATTGGCAGCCATAACAGCGTGTGGTGAATTTGGTATTCGTGGAATCATCATCATGTCGGCCGGATTCAAGGAAGTTGGGGAAGAGGGAAAAAGAATGGAGGAGGAGATCAGGAGCGAAATCAGGAAATATGAAGGGATGAGGGCCATAGGTCCAAATTGTCTTGGAATAATAATTCCGGCGCTCAAGCTCAATGCATCCTTCGCAGCGGATATGCCCCGACAGGGTAATATTGCTTTCATATCCCAATCGGGGGCCTTGTGTACTTCGGTACTTGATTGGGCCATCGAAGGAAAAATCGGATTTTCACAATTTGTCTCTATCGGAAACAGCATCGATGTGGAATTTGGCGATCTGATCGACTATTTTGGTGAAGATGAAAACACGCACTGCATCATTCTTTATATTGAATCGATTCAGAATCCCCGCAAATTCATGACTGCAGCCAGGGCATTTGCCCGCAAAAAACCTATCATCGTATACAAAGCCGGAAGGTTTCCTGAATCGGCCCAGGTAGCTGCATCGCATACCGGAGCCATGGCCTCTGAAGATGCCGTGTATGATGCTGCGTTTCAACGCACTGGTCTGGCGAGGGTATATGAAATCGGTGATATTTTTAGTGTGGCGGAACTGATCGGACGCAATAAATTTCCACAGGGTCCGCGATTGGGAATCGTGACAAATGCAGGCGGTCCCGGGGTGATGGCAACTGATGCCCTGATTGCCGCCAATGGTCTCCTCGCAGAACTCTCGGAAGAGACCATGAAGTTGCTGAACGAAAATCTTCCGGCGTACTGGTCCCATGGCAACCCGGTAGATGTGCTGGGAGATGCGCGTGCCAAGCGGATTGCCAAAGCCACGCAAATCGTGCTGGCCGATAGTGGGGTTGATGCGGTGTTGGTTATCCTGACCCCGCAGGCCATGACCAATCCCAATGCCACTGCAAAGGAGATCAGCGCACTGGTTGTCAGTTCCAGGAAACCAATATTGGCGGCCTGGCTTGGTGGAAAAAGTATGCATGAAGCTGACGATATTCTGGTTGAAAATGGAATTCCCTCCTATAAAACACCCGAGCAGGCCATCAGGGCATTCATGACCATGGTGGCATACAACCGCAACCTGGAAACACTCTACGAAACGCCCAAGGATATCCCGGTTGAATTCGCCCACGACCGGCAGTTATTACGTAATTCGTTCAAGGAGATGATCACTGGTCAGCCTGCCATTCTTGCTGAAAACATCTCCAAGACCATCCTTGAGGACTTTGGTATTTCTACTACCAAACCATTCCTGGCCTCCAAGGCAGAGGAGGCAATTATAATTGCCGAACGCATCGGTTATCCTGTGGTACTTAAAATTCAATCACCGGATATCACCCATAAATCAGATGTTGGAGGTGTTCAGTTAAATCTTGGAACTGAGAAGCTCGTCAGGGCGGCTTTTGAACGGATCATGGAATCGGCTCAGTTAAAATGCCCGGAAGCCCGCATTGAGGGGGTGACGGTTCAAAAGATGGCTTCACACAAAGATTCGGTAGAGATGATTCTTGGCATTAAAAAGGACAAGGTATTCGGTACAGTTCTGATGGTAGGTATGGGAGGCATTACGGCTGAATTATTTGGCGACAAGGCACTTGGATTTCCACCATTAAACGAACGTCTGGCGCGCCACATGATCGAATCGCTCAAGATATATCCATTGTTAAAGGGTTATCGTGGGTCACCGCCAAAAAATGTTGATAAATTGATCCAGGTTTTGATACGCCTGTCATACCTTGCCGCAGATTATCCTGAAATTGCAGAACTCGACATCAACCCGCTCCTGGTGACCCCCGGGGATGTCATTGCCCTGGATGCACGTATTGTTGTTGATTCGCAATCAGCATGGAGGGAGGATGATCCCTATTTTCATCTCGCCTTGCATCCGTATCCCGAAAAGTATGTAAAATCGACTGTGCTGCAGGATGGCACGGAGGTGTTATTGCGGCCGATTAAACCTGAAGATGAACCTTTATGGCTTGAAATGCTTGGCTCCTGCTCCAAAGAATCACTATACAACCGGTTCAGGTATTTCTTTCATTGGAAAACCCATGAAGTGGCGACACGGTATTGCTACATTGATTATGACCGTGAAATAGCCATTGTGGCTGAAATCATTGAAGATGGACACAAAAAACTGATCGGAGTGGGGCGCCTGGTTGCAGATCCGGATCATGAAACAGTTGAATATGCCATTTTAATTGCAGATGCATGGCAGCAAAAAGATCTTGGAAATATCATCACTGATTTTTGTCTCGAGGTGGCTGAAAAGGGGAACCTTAAGAAAATTGTGGCCCAAACCACGACCGACAACAAGCCGATGATCTCGGTTTTTCAAAAACGCGGCTTTGAAGTAAAGATAAATAACCAGGATTCAACGGTTGATGTCATGAAACTCTTGCCAAAGTTGAAAAAGTAGATGATAATTCGTATTTTTGTCTTCATAATAATCCAAGTATTTTATAACTAATATTTTATACGCGAAAACCATGAATTTTGAATTTACCGAAGAACAGATCATGATTCAGCAATCAGCCCGGGATTATGCCCAGCGCGAACTGATAAAGGACGTTATTGAACGTGACGCCAAAGCCGAATTTCCAACCCATCACGTTAAGGCCCTTGCTGAACTTGGCTTTCTTGGGATGCTTGTGGACCCAAAATTTGATGGCGGAGGGATGGATACCGTCTCCTATGTTTTGGCCATGGAAGAAATCTCAAAAATCGACAGTTCTGTTTCAGTGATCATGTCGGTGAATAATTCATTGGTTTGTTACGGAATTGAAGCCTTCGGGTCTGAAGAACAGAAGGAGAAATGGCTTAAGCCACTTGCGCGCGGCGAAAAGATAGGCGCGTTCCTGCTTTCGGAGCCTGAGGCTGGCTCAGATGCCACATCTCAACGAACCACGGCCATCGATAAGGGGGACCATTATCTGGTAAACGGTGTGAAAAATTGGATTACCAGCGGAAATTCAGCATCTACCTACGTACTTATTGCGCAAACGCATGTCGAGAAGGGCCATAAGGGAATCAACGCTTTTGTTGTTGACCGCCATTCACCTGGCATCACCCTGGGCCCCCATGAAGACAAGATGGGCATGCGCAGCAGTGATACACACTCCGTGATGTTTACCGATGTGATTGTTCCAAAAGAAAACCGGCTGGGAGAGGATGGTTTTGGATTTAAATTTGCCATGAAGACCCTTGAGGGTGGACGTATTGGCATAGCTGCCCAGGCCCTTGGCATTGCCCAGGGCGCGTTTGAGCGGGCGCTACAATATTCGAAGGAGCGAAAAACGTTTGGTACAGAAATTTTCAACCACCAGGCCATCGCCTTTAAACTGGCCGAGATGCACACCCGAATCGAAGCATCCCGCTATTTTTGCCTGAAATCTGCCTGGCTGAAGGACCAGGGAAAGCCCTATGGCACTGCCAGCGCCATGGCCAAATACTATGCTGCTGAAACTGCCATGTTCGTGACCACTGAAGCGGTACAAATCCATGGAGGATATGGTTACGTGAAAGAGTATCATGTGGAGCGGCTGATGCGTGAAGCAAAACTGACCCAGATTTATGAAGGGACGAGTGAAATTCAACTCATGATCATATCAAGGGCGATTGCAAACATATAATGATGTGAGAATTTGAGAATATTGAGAAAAATATTTTATCCTCACATCTTAAAATCTTTACATCTTCAAATTTTCAAATTATTTTTCAATGGATTCTCCTGAAGTTTATAAACCGCAAAATCATATTCGAATCGTTACTGCGGCTTCTTTGTTTGATGGTCACGATGCTGCCATCAATATCATGCGCCGGATCCTGCAGTCAAGCGGGGCTGAAGTCATCCATCTCGGCCACAACCGTTCTGTGCAGGAGGTGGTCGATTGTGCCATTCAGGAAGATGTCCAGGCCATTGCCATCACCTCCTACCAGGGTGGACACATGGAATATTTTAAATATATGCTCGACCTGCTGAAGGAGAGAAACTGCGGGCATATCAAGATTTTTGGCGGTGGCGGCGGAGTGATTTTACCCCAGGAAAGTGCAGCATTGCAGGAATATGGGATTGCACGGATCTATTCGCCCGACGATGGCCGTGAAATGACGCTTCAGGGAATGATCAACGACCTGTTAATGAAGTGTGATTTTCCCGTGGGGGATCAATCCGAATTTCATCTGGAAAAAATCAGGGACAAAGATTTCAAGGAAATTGCCAGCTTGATTTCAGCTGCTGAAAATTATCCGGATAAAAGCAGGGCATTTTTCGAAAAAATTGAAAAGGAGGCTGCCAAAAAGAACATCCCTGTCCTTGGAATTACCGGGACAGGAGGCGCAGGCAAATCCTCTCTGGTTGATGAAATTGTACGAAGATTCCTGGCCGATCTCCAGGATAAAATGATCGCCATCATCTCCATCGACCCATCCAAACGTAAAACCGGAGGGGCCTTGCTTGGTGACCGGATCCGGATGAACGCCATCTTTAATCCGCGGGTCTACATGCGTTCCCTTGCCACCCGGCAATCGAACCTGGCCCTTTCGAAATATGTGAAAGATGCCATCAATGTTGCAAAAGCAGCTGCATTTGACCTGGTAATTGTTGAAACTTCGGGTATCGGGCAATCCGACACCGAAATCGTCGATCACAGCGATGTGACCCTCTATGTGATGACCCCGGAATATGGTGCAGCCAGCCAGCTTGAAAAAATCGACATGCTTGATTTTGCCGACCTTGTGGCGATCAACAAATTTGATAAACGCGGAGCGCTGGACGCTTTGCGCGACGTAAAGAAACAGTACCAGCGGAACCATAAATTCTTCGAGAAACCGGTTGAGGAGATGCCCATTTATGGTACTGTAGCATCGCAGTTTAACGATCCGGGTGTAAATGAACTTTACAGGGCGCTGATTCAAACAATCAAATCAAAGACCCTCATCGCCTTGCCAAGCAAGTTTAAATCCGGCATTGAAATGACGGAAAAGATTTTTATCATTCCACCTTCCCGTACACGTTACCTGACGGAAATTACAGAAACCGTTCACACCTACAATAGCTGGACTGCAACTCAGGCCAAGGTAGCCCAACAACTTTACAGCATCGCCCAAACCATTGAAACCCTCCGAACCAGTCCGATTGAAACCATCAAGGGAAATGACCCCGATAGCATACCACCCTGCAATAAAACCGGAATGCTTCTTGAGCTGGACATGTTTTTTGAGCAGACGTTGAAACGACTGGAACCCGCGAACTATGATATCCTGAAAAACTGGAATGAAAAGGTTAAATCGTATAAGGATGATATTTATATCTATAAGGTCAGGGGTAAGGAGATAAAAGTTGAAACGCATACCGAGTCGCTTTCCAGGCTGCAGATCCCAAAAATTTCCATGCCACGTTATGAGGCTTGGGGGGATATTCTGAAATGGAATCTACGAGAAAACGTACCGGGTGAATTCCCTTATGCTGCCGGCGTTTTTCCTTTCAAGCGTGAAGGTGAAGACCCAACGCGGATGTTTGCCGGGGAAGGAGGACCTGAGCGTACCAACAAGCGCTTCCATTATGTATCCTTTGGAATGCCCTTTGTCAGGCTTTCAACGGCCTACGATTCCGTCACACTGTACGGATTTGACCCGGGGGTCCGGCCAGATATTTATGGAAAGATCGGGAATGCCGGTGTTTCCATATCCTGCCTTGATGATGCGAAGAAGCTCTATTCCGGCTTCGACCTTGTTAACCCGAACACTTCTGTTTCGATGACCATCAATGGTCCTGCGCCAACCATGGTCGGCTATTTTATGAATGCCGCCATCGACCAGCAGTGCGAAAAATATATCCGGCAGCATGACATGGTTCAGGAGGTAGAGAAAAAAATTGCGGCTATCTACAAAAATGCAGACACACAACGGCCCTTTTACCAGGGTGATTTACCTAAAGGCAATGATGGTCTTGGCTTGATGTTGCTGGGCGTAACCGGTGACCAGGTTTTACCACCGTCGGTATATGAAAAGTTAAAAAAAGAGGCTCTCAGCCAGGTGCGCGGTACAGTGCAGGCAGATATTCTTAAGGAGGACCAGGCACAGAATACCTGTATATTCTCCATCGATTTTGCCTTGAAAATGATGGGCGATATACAACAGTATTTCAATGACAACAATGTACGGAACTTCTATTCCGTCTCCATCTCCGGGTATCATATTGCCGAAGCAGGCGCCAACCCTGTTTCCCAGCTTGCATTTACCCTGGCCAATGGATTTACTTACGTGGAATATTACGTATCCAGGGGCATGGATGTTAATAAATTTGCGCCAAATCTTTCCTTCTTTTTCTCCAATGGTGTTGATCCGGAATATTCGGTGATCGGACGGGTTGCCAGGCTCATCTGGGCCAAAGCAATGAAGTTCAAGTACAAAGCCGATGCGCGGTCGCAGATGCTGAAATATCATATCCAGACCTCAGGCAGGTCCCTGCATGCCCAGGAGATCGACTTTAATGATATCCGCACCACCTTGCAGGCCTTGTATGCCATTTATGACAATTGCAACTCGCTGCATACCAATGCGTATGACGAGGCAATTACCACGCCTACCGAAGAATCGGTCCGTCGTGCCATGGCCATCCAGATGATTATCAACAATGAACTGGGACTGGCAAAGAACCAGAATCCATTGCAAGGAGCCTTTATCATTGAAGAGCTTACAGACCTGGTAGAGGAGGCGGTGATGCTGGAATTCGAACGAATTTCCGAACGTGGCGGTGTACTTGGCGCTATGGAAACGATGTACCAGCGCAGCCGGATCCAGGAAGAAAGTCTCTATTACGAAACACTTAAGCATACAGGGAAACTTCCTATCATTGGAGTGAATACATTCCTTTCAAGCAAGGGCTCGCCTACGGTTCTGCCTGGTGAAATCATCCGCGCCACCGAGGAGGAAAAACAATACCAGATAAATATGCTGGAAAGCCTTCACAAAACCAATGCAGCAAAATCGGCCGTGATGATTGATAGTCTGAAGAGGGCTGCAACAAAAAATAATAATATCTTTGAAAGCCTGATGGAGGCAACCAAGGTTTGTTCCATTGGCCAGATCACCGATGCCCTGTTCGAAGTCGGAGGACAGTATCGCCGCAACATGTAAAAACATAAAAGACCCGTTGTATGACCCAGTTTAATATTTTGGTTGTCAATCCCAAGGATTGGCTCACGCAAATATCGGCCTACCAGAATCACAAACTATTGTATATGATCAGCCGGAAACATTCGGCCGAAGAGCTGTCCCCGTTCAAAACGATCTATGAACAGGTACAATTTCGCAAGGAGAGTGTAATCCGGGAGATAAAGAAAAACGAATTCAATCTGGATGAGCTTAAAATTGTGATTTCCCGGGGAGGTTTGATCAAGCCGGTACAGTCAGGTGTATTTGAAGTGAATGAACGTTTGAAGAAGGATCTGCTGCAGAGTCCTGTTGGAGAGGATGTCATCAATATCGGCGGGTTACTGGCCGATGCCATTGCGGTAGAAATCCCGGGTGCCCGTGCCATGATAGCCGACCCCACTGTGGTGGATGAGTTTCAAGAACTGGCAAGAATTACCGGTGCTCCTGAGATCCAGCGTAAATCCATTTTCCATGCCCTCAATCAGAAGGCTGTTGCCAAACTGCATGCGGAAACGCACAAGAAGAAATATGATGAACTCAACCTCATCGTGGCCCATATTGGAAACGGAACTACCGTTGGGGCGCATTGCCATGGCCGGGTGATCGATGTAAACCAGGGATTTGAAGGTGACGGGCCTTTTTCGATGGTCCGAAGTGGTTCATTGCCCATGGGCGATGTGGTGAAGATGTGCTACAGCGGAACCAAAACCCTCGATGAAATGTTATGTCTGCTAACCCATTGTGCAGGCGTTAACGCTTATCTGGGAACCAGAGATATCAATGAAATTGAAAACCGCATCAACAATGGCGACGCACATGCCAAACTGATCATGGAGGCCATGGCTTACCAGGTTTCGAAATGTATCGGAGAGATGTTTGCGGTGCTCAAGGGTGATGTGGATGCTATATTAATTACCGGAGATATTGCACATAGCCAGTTTGTCGTGCATCACATCATTGATCATGTTGAAAAATTTGCCCCGATTTTTCTTTATCCAGGAGACAACGAGCTCCAGGCTATGGCCGCCAATGCCCTTCGCGTGCTGAAAGGGGAAATGGAGGTGCAGGAATACGTTTAGCGATTTACGATTTATGGATGGTCAGGGAGGGGCATTGAATTAAATTGATTTTCACATGAAATTGTTTTCGATAAATACCGGGAATCTGAAACTCGACGGCGGGGCTATGTTTGGCGTGGTGCCTAAGGTCATTTGGGGAAAATCCTACCCCAGTGATGAAAACAACCTTTGCAACTGGTCGATGCGCTGTTTACTCGTAGTGGATGGATCCCGTAAAATACTGATCGATTGTGGTATCGGCGATAAACAATCTGAAAAATTCTTCTCAAACTACTACCTGAACGGAGACGATACGCTTGAAAAATCACTTGCCTCGTTCGGATTTACCACAGAGGATATCACCGATGTGATTCTGACCCATCTGCATTTTGATCATGCAGGTGGCGCTGTCCGCTGGAATTCGGATAAGACAGACTATGAGGTTACTTTTAAAAATGCCACATACCACACGAGTCGTCACCAATGGGAATGGGCCACCAGTCCGAACAATCGTGAAAAAGCCTCCTTCCTTAAGGAAAATATTTTACCTATCAAAGAAAAGGGGAAACTTAACCTTTTCGATGGGGATACCAAGCTCTTACCCAATGTTTCGGTTCGACTTTTCAGCGGCCATACCGACGGCCAGGTGATCCCCTTTATCAGTTACAAGGATAAAACAGTGGTCTATATGGCCGATTTGCTGCCATCATCAGCACATATTCCTTTACCCTGGGTGATGAGTTATGATACCCGCCCGCTGATTACCCTGAAAGAAAAGGAGGCCTTTATGGCCGAAGCGGCACAAAACAGATATGTGCTTTTCCTGGAACACGATCTGTATCATGAATGCTGTACTGTGGAGGCAACCGACAAGGGGGTCAGGCTGAAGGAGTGCTTTCCGCTGTTAAACGTGACGGAATAAGCCGTAACACGTGGCACGTGACGGAATGAGTCAAGTTGAATTTGAGCGGAGGTTAAAAACTGATTTTTTCATGGTGGTTCAACTGATCCGGCTGAGGTTTATTCAATTTTACCGGGGATCCGGAGATTTAGGGATTTTTAGGGTTCTCCTGCTTGTTGTTGTCCTGCTGCCCCTGATCATCCTTATGCTGGTTCAGCGTATTGCCATTCACCCCTGGTCGGTTGCAATACCAGGTGCTGCACTTTATATCCTATGGCTGCTCCACAGAAGGCGCAGGGATTATTATTTCCTTACAGCCATCCTTCCGAAACCGCAGGCCATTTACCTTGCAGAGTATTTTCTATTCACCCTTCCCATCACAGGGTTGTTGCTGTATAATGCACTGTTGGCACATGCCCTTGTTTTCTCTCTTGGCATTTTCATGATAACTTTTTTCGTTCCGACCCTGAAGGCGAGTGTTTCACGAACAGTAAAGCTCTCGATAGTTCCTGCAGGCATGTTCGAATGGCAAAGCGGAATCCGGAAAAACCTGATCGCGGTGATTCTTTTCTATATTGCCGGACTGTTCGGGTATTACCAGATCTTGCTTTCGGCGATCTCCCTCCTTTTTCTGACTTTGATTTTCGTCTCTTTCTATTCCGAATATGAACCCTGGCATATGATGGCTTCAGGAAACACCGGCTCATGGAAATACCTCCTGCAAAAAACAGCTAAACATGCGGGATGTTTTGCAGTTTTCATTTTTCCGCTGATATGCATTGCACTAATTCATGAGGATTACCGGTGGCTGATCCTGGGATATTTCATGGCGACGCTGAACCTGTTAACTTTCACGATCCTGCTGAAATATTATCAATACCGGCCCGGGGCATTTTCAGGGGCCCACCAGATGCTGACCACGCTGGCCGTCATCGTCTCAGTGATCCTTCCGGTGGCACTGGTTATATTGTTGTTCAATCTCTTCCTGGCAGCGGGAGCAAGTAAAAACCTTAAAATATACCTGGATGCTCACAATTGAAAATCTCAGCATTTCGTATGGCGAACACCTGGTACTTGACGGGCTGTCATTATCTCTGCCAGAACATTGTATTCACGGGCTTGTAGGAATGAATGGTGCCGGAAAGACGAGCCTGCTGAATGCCTTGTCGGGATTTGTAAAGCCCCAGGCCGGTACCATGAAACTTGCCGGTAATCCGCTTAAAAGAACCGATCTGGCCTACCTTGAAACAGAAAATTTCTTTTACAGTTTTATTACCGGACGTGAATACCTTGGTTTGTTCAGGTCTCCTGAGAATGTACCGGGTATCGATGAGTGGAATCGGATGTTCAGGCTTCCGCTTGATCACCTGATAGAGGGATATTCAAGCGGGATGAAGCGTAAACTTGCTCTTTTAGGCGTATTAAGACAAGGTAAAAGCCTTGTAATCCTTGATGAACCTTTCAACGGGCTTGACCTGGAATCATCCCGGTTACTCACCATGATCATCGGCCGGTTAAAAGAACGTGGAAATACGGTAATCATCACTTCACACATCCTGGGTTCGCTCACAGGGATCTGCGATTTTATCCATCTTTTACGCGACGGAACAATACAGTTTACAAAAGACAAAGAACAATTTACTGATCTTGAAAAGGATATTTTCAGGGATTTGGATCCGGGTTATCTTGACCTGGTTAACAGCATCGTTTAGTTTGCAACTGACCTGTGACTTACGAAAGTTTTTTCCTGATCTCAGTCAGCATGACATCCGTCATTTTGGTCAGATCGTACTCATAATGCAGCCCCCAATCCTTCTTGGCGACATCATCGTTGATGGATGCCGGCCATGAATCGGCAATGGCCTGACGGAAATCGGGTTTATAGGTAATCTCAAAATCAGGGATGTGCTTTCTGATCTCTTTGGCAAGGGTTTGCGGTGTGAAGGAAATACCAGCTACATTGTAGCTTGATCGCAATGACAGTTTGGACGCATCCGCCTCCATCACGTCGATGGTGGCATGGATGGCATCGGGCATAAACATCATTGGAAGCGCTGACTCTGGTCCCAGGAAGCATTCGTATTTTTTGTGTTTGATGGCTTCATAAAAAATCTCCACCGCATAATCAGTAGTACCGCCACCTGCCTCGGTTTTATAGCTGATAAGCCCTGGATAGCGTAAACTGCGTGTATCTACCCCATATTTGTTGAAATAGTATTCAATCCACCGTTCACCGGCCAGTTTACTGATGCCGTAAACCGTATTTGGTTCCATGATGGTATATTGCGGCGTGACATTGCGGGGAGTGGATGGGCCAAAAACGGCAATGGAAGAGGGCCAGAATATCTTAGGAATTTTCAGTTCACGTGCCAGCTCCAGTACATTCATCAGGCTGCGCATGTTGATGTCCCAGGAGGCCAGCGGGCGTTTTTCTGCATTGCCCGAAAGGATGGCAGCCAGGTGGTATATCTGGGTGATTTTTTCATGTTCAAGGATCAGCTGAAGCTTTGAAGCATCAAGCACATCCAGGATTTCAAACGGGCCGGAACCTCTCACTTCAGGCGGGGCAGGGCGGATATCGGTTGCGATGACCCTTGATTCCCCATAAATTTTTCGTAGTGCGAGTGTGAGCTCCGAGCCGATCTGTCCGGAGCATCCAATGACAAGGATTTTTTCCATTAGCTGATTGTTAAAAGATTCACGCAAAAGTAGAAAGAATTTCTGTTTGAGAAACAAGATGACGGGGAAGAGGATATTGGATATTGTTTATTTTGTAATTTTGAGAGGATAACGAACGGAAATGATCAAGAAAAGTATCCTGTTTCTGGACCGGCTGGGAACAAAACTGGTCTTTCTCCCTGGTGATGCAGAAGAGGAATTAAAGGGTAAAAAAAACTTCCTTTTTTCTCTTACCGTCACACTGCTTATGGTGGCTGTACTGACGGTAATCACCGGATGGATGCATCTGAAAATCATGACTACATCAGGCATCTGCCTGATCATCAGTTATTCACTGACCTTTTCAGTTTTTTTAATTGTCCGGCGTGTGGTTCACTGGTTTCTGTTTGTCGGACAGCTTTTTGTGCTTCTCATTACCTTTATTACAATTTTGAGTTTAGGCGGGATTCCCCATTCCGGCGGACTTATTTTTGTGGGCATGGCAACAGTGGTGTATTCCATGGCATTTCCAACCAAAAAAATGGCACTGGGGCTGTTTTGTGTGTATCTGGTAACCCTGTTACTGGAAGGTATTCTTCATCCCTGGCTGACCACCACGCCGGAATTGTCACCTGCAGTCAATGTGGCATTTTTCGTAATAAACGCTGTATGGATCTCTGTTTTCATGCTCTTCAGCGTATTTTACATCTTTGCACAACGTGCTGAAATAGCAAAGGCAAAATCAGAACGACTCCAGGAACTGGATGAATTAAAGACCCGGTTGTTTACCAATATTGCCCATGAATTCCGTACACCCCTCACTGTGATATCCGGTATGACGGAAATGATCAGGGATAATCCGGAGGAACTTTGCAGGGAACGTACCGATTTGATCCTTCGCAATACCAAAAACATACTTAAGCTTGTTGACCAGATGCTGAACCTCTCCCGATTGGATGCCGGTTCCATGCCCCTGCATTTTGTTCAAAGCGACATGGTAGCATTTCTTCGTTTCCAGACAGGTTCCTTTTCCGGACTTTTCCTCCACCGGCAGATCCGGCTGCATTTTCTCCCGGATTGCAATGAACTGACCATGGATTTTGACCCGGAGAAAATGGAGGAGATCATAGGGAACCTTTTGTCCAATGCCTTAAAATATACTCCTGCAAACGGAGATGTTTATCTTAAAGTAAATTTCCTGCCGGGTGAAGGAGCTGTAATCCGGATCAGAGATACCGGCGTTGGGATTCCGGAGGAGCATCTTTCAAGCATCTTTGAACGCTTCTACAGGGCGGGGAATGACCCTTCTCACCATGAAGAAGGGAGCGGGATCGGTCTTACCCTTGTACATGAATATGTGAAACTCATGGGCGGTGAAATTACCGCAAAAAGCCAACCAGGTGAAGGTTCGGAATTCATCATCACCTTACCGGTCACGCACAATGCCGTGATGCAGGAGGTTATCCTACATGAAAAAGCGAGGATGGATGATGAAGGCTTTTCTATGGGCAGATGGTCCTTTTCTGAAGAAGGAACCAACGACCGCCCCCACCTGCTTATCATCGAAGACAACCAGGATGTGATTCGCTACTTAAGTATGATATTAATCAACACCTTTGATGTGAATGTTGCCGTAAATGGAGAAGAGGGTATCCGGAAAGCATTGGAAAATGTGCCCGACCTCATTCTCTCCGATGTGATGATGCCAGGGATCGATGGTTTTGAACTTTGCAGCAAGCTGAAACAGGATTTCCGGACAAGCCATATTCCCATCGTACTGTTGACTGCCCGTGCTGACCAGGCATCACGAATTGAAGGATTGGAACATGGCGCTGATGCCTATTTGACTAAACCCTTCAATAAAAACGAACTGCTCGCCTGCCTTCGTAATCTTTTCATTCAGCGGGAAAAACTCCGCATCAAATACAGCATCCAGCCTGCTTTGGAAAACAATCCTGCATCCGGTCCCGATGAGATGTTCATGCAGCGGATCCACAAAATCCTTGAAACCAACTTTGCCAGTGAGCAGTTTGGGATAAAAGATCTGTATACAGCCTTGGAGATCAGCAGGGTTCAGCTTCACCGCAAACTCATTGCTTTGACCGGTCAACCGACCTCACATGTAATCCGGAATTACCGTCTTGCTAAAGCAAAACAACTGCTTTTAAGCACATCAAAAACGGTCGCAGAAATTGCGTATGATACAGGTTTCAGCGATCCCAATTATTTCAGTAGGGTATTTGCCCTGGAGTTTGGATATCCTCCCACTGAAATAAGAAAAGGGAGCCGGAATAATCCCTGAAACAAAAGGGAGGGGGTTGAAACAATAGTCCAGCATTTTTTATTTTTTATCCTGAAAAAGAAACTGTAGGTAAGGCGACTTGGAAGTTCCGTTAATAACTTTGAAGTTGGATCAACCTTAAAACTTCGGGTTATGAAAACACACAACAGACAATTTCTTTCAGGTTTTTTTGCTCTCACGCTGTTATTCTTCTTCTTCATTATTTCACGGGGAGAGGCCCAGAAATATACCTGGATTAAATTGAATGACATGATCTATCCAAGTGCCGCTCACGCATCCTGTATCAGCAGTGGCAAGGTTTATGCCATTGGCGGGACCGATAAAACCATGCATGGGAATGAATATGGAGAAGCCTATGTCCAGATTTATAATCCGGAATCAGGCGCTTGGAATCCGGGTCAATCGATGCAATTTCCCAGGATGATGCTGGGTGTTGCCCAGGTGAATGGAATTATTCATGCTATCGGAGGCGGTTATGGTGATTATTTATCTGATGCGAATGAAGCCTACGACCCGTCGACGAATACCTGGACAGTGAAAGCGCCCAAACCGACTACGGGCAGTTGTTTCGGCATCAGCGTGGTAAATAATAAAATTTACATTGTTGGCGGAATGCATGCAAGTCAAAGCTATCCTACAGAAGTATATGATCCTGCCACGGATCAATGGAGCTCCCTGGCCCCAATTCCTCATCCTGTAGCCGGTATTGCATGTGCCGCAGTGAATGGTAAAATATATTCGATCGGAGGTGTTGATAATACCTATACCTGTGTTGATTTACTGCAGGTATATGATATTGCGACAAATACATGGGAAACCAAACAGCATATGCCTTATGCAAGGTTTGGCGCCGCTGCTGCCGCCATCGGAAATAAAATCTATGTATTTGGAGGTGCAGTTTTCCCAGTGAATACAGCTACTTCAAATGTCCAGATCTATGATATCGGGACCAATACCTGGAGCAATGAAGATATCCTTCCAATACCTACCCAGTGGGCGGCAGTTTCAGCAGGGGAAGATAATTCCGTCTATTTATTGGCTGGTGAAAACAAATGCATGATGACCTATTCGGATGCCACCATTTATAAATTCCTGTATAAATTCAAGGTCAACTCAACGGGTATTGAAACTTTGAACGGGAACAATGACTGTTCACTCAGCATCATTCCTAACCCGGTGACCCAGCAGGTAAAAATAAAATACAGAACGGTGGAGGATGGGTTAGTTACCCTTGAAATGTATAATATAACAGGAAACAAGATAGATGTTCTTACCAATCGATTTGAGCGACAAGGCGTACATGAAATCACGCAAAACATGGTCAATCTGCCGGCAGGCATCTATTTCTGCCGGCTGAAATCCGGAGCGGAAATGAGAATGGAGAAGGTGGTTAAAATCAATTAGGCTGCAACTATCCTTTAATCAAAAATTCCTACCTTTGTCCGGTGAATCCTATGATCATGGACAGCGACCTTTATCTTTATAATACCCTTTCGCGAAAAAAAGAACAGTTTCAGCCCATCAACCCTCCCTTTGCAGGCATGTATGTTTGCGGGCCAACGGTTTATGGTGACCCGCACCTTGGCCATGCCCGGCCGGCCATCACCTTTGACATCGTATTCCGCTATCTGCAGCATCTCGGCTATAAGGTCAGGTATGTAAGAAACATTACCGATGTAGGGCACCTGGTCGCTGACCTCGATGAGGGGGATGATAAAATTGCAAGGAAGGCGCAGTTAGAACAGCTTGAGCCCATGGAGATTGCCCAGTATTATGCTGACCGCTATTTTATTTACATGGATGCCTTGAATGTGAAACGCCCCAGTATTGAGCCGCGGGCTTCGGGTCACATGATTGAGCAAATCCTGATGGTGAAACAAATCCTGGATGCAGGTTATGCCTATGAGGTGAATGGTTCTGTTTACTTCGACGTGGAAAAATACAGCAAAACACACGAATATGGCAAACTTTCGGGCCGTGTACTGGAGGATCTGATCTCCAACACCCGCTCCCTCGAAGGTCAGGAAGAGAAACGCCACCCGGCCGATTTTGCCTTGTGGAAAAAGGCACAGCCTGAACATATCATGCGCTGGCCATCACCCTGGAGCGACGGTTTCCCCGGATGGCACCTTGAATGTTCGGCCATGAGTACCAAATACCTGGGTGAATATTTCGACATCCATGGTGGAGGGATGGACCTCCTATTTCCGCACCACGAATCGGAAATCGCCCAGTGCCAGGCTGCCATCGGCCACGAATCGGTAAAGTACTGGATGCATAACAACATGATCACCATTCAGGGCCAGAAAATGGGGAAATCGCTGGGAAATTTTATCACCCTGGATGAGTTTTTCACCGGCAAACATGCATCACTGGAACAGGCTTACAGCCCAATGACCATCCGGTTTTTCATCCTTCAGGCGCACTACCGCAGTACACTTGATTTCTCCAATGAAGCGCTGCAGGCTGCCGAAAAAGGTTTAAAAAAGCTGATGACCGCTTCTGAAACGTTGAATAAACTTGTTCCATCTGAAGCCACGGCTCCTGATTCCGGCATCAGTGAACTTGTTAACAGTATTTATTCCGCCATGAATGACGATTTCAACAGTCCGATTGTCATGGCCAACCTCTTCGAGGGTGTACGTATGATCAATTCTGTGGCTGATAAAAAGGAGACTATTTCCAAGGCAGATCTGGCCCTGCTGAAAAACATCTTCAACACCTTTTTGTTCGACATCCTCGGATTGAAAAACGAAAAGACCAACGACCAGCCTGAATTACTGGATGGGTTGATGCAACTGGTACTCGCCATTCGGCAGAAGTCACGTGAAACCAAAGACTGGGGAACATCTGACCAGATCAGGGATGGACTACAGAAGCTGCATATCACCGTGAAGGACGGAAAAGAGGGATCGAGCTGGAATATTGAATGAAAACAAAACAAGCGATAAAACAATGAAAACAATGAAATCAATTTTCGCAATGGCACTGTCTCTGATGTTTATGACAGCGTGCACCTCCAAACAGGAAACAATGAAGAAAGAATTGACTGATTTTATCAGAAAGCATGATTCGGTGATGATCCCGCTTTACAAGCAAACAGCCCTTGCTTCATGGGATGCCGCAATTTCAGGAAAGCCAGAAGATTTCAAAAAATCAGAGGAGTTGAACCTGAAGATGATGGCGCTTTTTTCGGACAAGGAAAAGCTAAAGAAACTTGAAGAGATCAAGGTTTCGGGGATGATTACTGACAGCATGCTGAACCGTCAGCTGGATGTGCTCTATCGCTCATTTTTGATGGCCAGGGCCGATACCGGAAAACTGAATGCCATGGTGCGCATGGGCACATTGATTGAACAGAAATATGGCAATTTCCGTACGGAGGTCAAGGGCAAAATGATGTCGGACAATGATGTGGAAGAGGTGCTAAGCAGCTCAAAGGATGTGAAATACCAGAAAGAGGTTTGGGAAGCGCAGAAGAAAATAGGAACAGTGGTTGCCGAGGATGTGAAAAAACTGGTAAAGCTTCGCAATGAAGTGGCCAAAGACCTGGGCTTCAAGAACTACCATGAGATGAGTCTTACCCTCAGTGACCAGGATCCCCGGGAGGTTAGCAAACTGTTCGATGAACTTGACAGTCTTACACAAAAATCATTTGCCGCTGTTAAGGGCGATATCGATGACTACTTTGTGAAATACTATAACCTGAAAAGCAAGGATGAACTGATGCCATGGAATTATCAGAATCGTTTCTTCCAGGAGGCCCCCAAAATTTACGATGTAGATCTTGATAAATACTACAAGGATAAAAATCTCGAAACACTTACCGCGAACTTTTATGGTGGCATCGGACTCCCGATCGACGATATGCTGAAGAACAGTGACCTGTATGAAAAACCTGGCAAAAACCAGCATGCTTTCTGCACAGATATCGACAATGCCGGCGATGTGCGCGTACTATGCAATGTAAAGTCGAATCAATACTGGATGAACACCATGCTTCATGAGTACGGGCATGCCGTATATGATAAAAACATTGACACCACGTTGCCGTTCATTCTCCGTGATCCTGCTCACACCTTCACTACGGAGGCCATCGCCATGATTTTCGGACGGTTTTCTTCCAACCCGCAGTGGCTGAAAGAGATGGCAGGTATCAGCGAAGACGAGAAGCTGAAAATTGCCGAGAACTGCTTTAAAACCCTTCGGCTTGAGCAGCTGGTATTCAGTCGCTGGGCGCAGGTGATGTACCGGTTCGAAAAAGAGATGTACAAGAATCCCGACCAGGACCTGAATAAACTGTGGTGGGATCTGGTGGAGAAATACCAGATGATGAAACGCCCTGATGGCCGTAACGAGCCCGACTGGGCTACCAAGATCCACATTGCAACCTATCCCTGCTATTACCACAACTATCTCCTGGGTGAACTTCTTGCTTCACAATTGTATTACTACATTGTCGGGAACATTATCAAATCAGAGGATTACAAGTTTCAGAGTTTTGTGGGAAACAAAGAGGTGGGCGCCTACCTCAAGGAGAAGGTCTTTATGCCGGGCAGCCGCTGGTACTGGAATGACATGATCGAAAAAGCTACCGGAGAAAAACTGACCGCGAAATACTACGCAAAACAGTTTGTGGATTAATATGGCGGATTATTACCAGGTTGGGTGGCTCTTCTGAGAGTTGTCATTTTCAGCGCAAAGTCTTGTGCCTGTTCTATTTCCTGATGATCAGGATGCCCGATTGTGTTCGGTCGCCATGCGGCAAATTCCATTAGCATCAAAATTCCGCTTGCATGGAGTTCGTTCGCGATTTTTTCCGAAAGTTCTCCCTGACAGTGAAACATTCCCACAAGATCAGACTGGGCACAAGCGGCCCTGCATCGGTTAAGTTCTTTTTCCAGCATGTCTTGCTGCGATGGGTCCTTGCTTTCGGAAAGTGTGGCGTGCGTTACAAAGAGGGCAATGGTTCTGCCTTTGGCCAGTGTGTCAATGAATTTTTTTGCTTGTCCAGGGGGGCCGAATTTCATGACGGGAAAGCCAATAAAGGTCAGATCAAATCCCTCTAAAGAGACTACTTCATCGAAGGGTTTTATCTCTTTTTCACATGAAAGCGTTTCATAAATGGCCTCAGCAATTTTTCGCGTATTGCCGGTTTGTGACCAATAGGTTACCAGGGTGTTCATTGCACGATGAATCTTGTTGTTTGTGAAGTTCCATGTTTTTCATCAAGCTTCATCAAATAGATCCCGGGAGAAAAATTTTTCCGGCTCAGGCTGAAAGTTTCAGGGTTCACATCTTTTTCACGGTAAATTATCCGGCCTGCGCGATCAAAAATACTGATGGTGACCGGCCCGGTAGACGGCTTATACCTGATCACAGACTGGGTGGTAAGCGGGTTGGGGAAAATGGCAAAATTATTTTGGTTCGTCTTTGTTTCGGAAACTCCGGTAAAAGAGTCCTCATACCCAAATGCAATGTTATCGATCAGCCAGCCCTCTTTTCCGGTAGCGGCACCATCACTGGTGAAGATAAAACGTACCAGTACGCTGTCGGGGACAATCCCGCCGGGAGCGTTAAGGAAGACAACCCAATATAAATGACAGCGTGAAAACAACCATCCATCCGACTTTCCGCTTGTTACAGCCAGGTGATTGTACTTTTGATGGGAACTGACTGAAGAGTCCTGATCCCAGGTTATCAAAGTCGGGCCGTTGGGGCAGGTCCACCCGGTATTTCCCAACTCACACCATACTCCGCCTCCGTCATAAGATGCTTCGATAATCCCGCGGTCAGAAAGGGTATCGGTATCATATTTTTGCATAAAGCTGATGTAGGTTGCAAAATCCCACTTCAGCGACTTCGAATCGATGACAAAGGAGAAGGTGGAGAATGTATTCACGGGATAAGGGATGATGCTGTCAGTAATGATTCCTTTGGGCGCTGACCATGCTGCATTGAGGTATGTTTTCTGCGGCGTACCGATTTGCCAGATGTTGGTCGGGGAGTCCCAAATTCTCACAGGAACTGTACCGGCCTCAAATAAAATGCTGTCCTGCGGATAGTACTGAGCCGAAACCATCATTGTAATAAAAACCATGTGCAAAATGATGAGGCAGCGCCGCTTACCATTATTATAGATCTTTTCCATAACCGTCAATTTGTAACAAATGTACATGACATTTCTGCCAAAATAATTATTATTTCAGATTATTGTTAACTTTACTTTTCAAATGTTAATCCAAGCCCTATGAAAAAACTTACATTTATTTTGATCCTTTTTATGGCCTGTACGGTTTTTGGACAGAAGCCAGTTACGCCGAAGAAAATCGGTGCACCCAAGGCTGCCAAAGAAAATGCACTTATGGAAACCAGCAGCAAGAAAGCTGGTCCGGCTGATTTTTTGGCATTGGTAAGGGTAGTTAAAGACTGGGGCTATATTGATGGTTCAGGAGCTTACGTGATTGCTCCCCAATTTGAAAATGCTAAATCGTTTTCAGGCGGATATGCCCGTGTCAGGAGTGCAGGTGACTGGGGCTTCATTGATAAAAAAGGAAGTTTTGTGATCAATCCGCAGTTTGAGAGGGCCGAAGATTTCAGCAACGGGCTGGCCCGGGTCCTGAAATTCAAGACTTGGGGATATATTGATGAAACAGGAATATTTGCAATCAACCCCCAATTCAATGATGCCGAAGATTTCAATGATGGCTTTGCAAGGGTAAAAAAGGGGCTCTTGTGGGGACTCATTGACAAGAAGGGAAATTTTACCGTTAACCCGCAGTTTGCCGAGTTAGCAAAATTTTCTGAGGGATTGGCTCGCGCCCGACTGGGCAAGGAATGGGGTTATATAGATAAAACCGGGAAATGGGAGATCAATCCCCAGTTTGATGATGCCGAAGATTTTGATGGAGGTTTGGCCCGTGTAAGGAAAGGCATGCAATGGGGTTACATTGATAAATCAGGTACCTATACAATCAATCCCCAATTCGAAGCGGCTGGTGAATTCTGCGAAGGACTGGCAAGTGCTAAAAAAATGCGGCAATGGGGATATATCGATAAAAAGGGGACATGGGTTGTAAATCCGCAATTCGACCAGGCTGGCAATTTCACTGAAGGATTTGCAAAGGTAAAAAAGGGCAGGGAATGGGGGTATATCGAAACTTCCGGCACCTATGTCATCAATCCCCAGTTTGATGATGCCGAAGATTTCAACGATAATTTTGCCAGGGTGAGAAAAGGCAGTCAGTGGGGATTCATAAATAAAAAAGGACTTTATGTTATCAACCCTCAATTCGACAAGGCAAATGACTTTGTAAATGATTTTTCATTGGTAAGAAAAGGAACCAAATGGGGTTTTATCAATAAATCCGGAATCCTTGAAATAAACTGTATGTTCAATGATGCAGAAGATTTCTCCAAATAGGCGGGAGCGGATTATACTGCCTTTACCAGGAAATAATTTTTCTTACCCTTCTGAACCAGGATGTATTTGCCATTGGCAAGGATCTCCTGGTTTATGACAAAGGATTCATCAACCTTTGTTTTATTGACCTGAACACCACCCTCTTTTAGCATTCGGCGTGCTTCGCCCCTGGAGGGAAATATATTCGTTTTTTCCGTCAGAAATTCGACAACAGGTATAGAATTCAAAACCTCATTATTCATTATCTCACATTGAGGCACTCCTTCAAAGACTGAAAGCAGGGTCTCTTCCGAAAGTTTCATGAGTGTTTCTGCTGTGCCTTTTCCAAAGAGTATTTCCGATGCTTCCATCGCTGCTTGCAGATCTTCTCTGGAATGTACGCGGATGGTGATCTCTTCAGCCAGCGCTTTCTGCAACACCCTCAGGTGAGGGGCCTCATCATGCTTATTCTGAAGCGTTTCAACCTCTTCTTTCGTCAGCAGGGTGAATTTCCTAATGTATTCCAATGCATCGGCATCGCTGGTATTAAGCCAGAATTGATAAAATTTGTAAGGTGAGGTTTTCTTCGGATCAAGCCAGACATTCCCGGCCTCGGATTTCCCGAACTTACCGCCATCTGCTTTGGTTATAAGCGGACAAGTAAGCGCAAAGGCCTCCCCTCCAAGTTTCCTCCGGATCAATTCCGTACCGGTTACAATGTTGCCCCATTGATCAGAGCCCCCCATCTGGAGTTTTACCTGTTTATGTTCAAAGAGCCAGCAGTAATCAAAACCCTGCACCAGCTGGTATGTAAATTCGGTGAAAGAGATACCGGATCCGGATTCCATACGCTTTTTAACAGAATCTTTTGCAATCATGTAATTTACCGTGATATGCTTGCCAACTTCACGAAGAAAATTCAGGAATGTAAATTCCTTCATCCAATCGTAATTGTTCACCATCTCAGCAGCATTATCACCGCAATTGAAAACCAGAAATTTTTCAAGCTGTTTGTGAATGCAGTTCTGATTGTGGCGCAATACGGTTTCGTCAAGAAGGTTCCGTTCTTCTGATTTTCCGGAAGGATCTCCGATCATGCCCGTGGCGCCCCCAACCAATGCAAAAGGCTTATGCCCCGACCGTTGGAGGTGAACAAGCATCATGATCGATGCCAGGTTTCCAATGTGCAGTGAATCGCTTGTAGGGTCATAGCCAATGTAAGCTGAGGTCATCTCTTTCAGCAATTGCTCTTCTGTTCCCGGCGTCATATCGTGGATCATACCTCTCCACCGGAGTTCTTCAATGAAATTCATTCCGTTTTTTTTGCAAAAGTATGAAATAACAGTCATTTTTTGTTGAGCGCCATCACCATGTATACGATGATTGGAATAAAAAGGAAACTCAGGAAGACAGGAAGAAACCACAAACCAAGGCCGGAGGCTTCATTAAAGACAACCCGTGTAGTTGTGTAGCTGATGTAAAAGAAAAGCAGGATTATCACCGTTTTAAGGTAGCGTACAAGCCGGGTCGCAAGTGTATACTGTCGCAAAGCGTTGGTCGGTGTTATTTTCCCCGGATAGTTGAACATGTGAGGAATCAGATTTATGAGGGTCATCATGGCATAGATAGACAGGGCTATCACCGGCAGGAAAAGGATGGATGCCCTGGTTCCGTATTCATCCGCCACACCTGCAGCATTGAAATGGGTTGGAATGGATGCCGGTAGTTTCGGATAGTAATAGGCAACATACCCAAGTAAAACTCCCAGGCCAACGAGCGCCATGGCCTCTAGAAGCCAGTCGACAGGTGTCATCTCAGGCCTGATAACCGGCCGGTTAGGTTCCCGGGTACGCCGGAATAATCCGAAATTAACTCCGCTGATCATGGTTTTGATTTGTTATCTGTCAGATCTCCGGCTGGAGATATTTTTTTCCCCGGCGACCGCCGATGCCCCTTCAGTGAAGCGTCGAGAATCCACTCGATCTGCCCGTTTACACTGCGGAATTCATCAGCAGCCCATTTCTCGAGGGCATCGTAAATATCCGGATTGACCCGGAGCATGAATACCTTTTTATTTGCCATCCCGTTCTATTGATGCAATGTCCCTGTATTGACTACCGGGGTAGTATCCTTGTCGGAACAAAGCACCACCATCAGGTTGCTTACCATGGAGGCTTTTTTATCCTCGTCCAGGTTGATGATTTGTTTTTTACTCAGGGCATTGAGCGCAAGCTCCACCATGCTTACCGCGCCTTCCACAATCTTGGTACGGGCGGCCACCACCGCGGTTGCCTGCTGGCGACGCAACATGGCACCGGCTATCTCCGAAGCATAAGCCAGGTAACTTATTCGGGCCTCCATCACCTCAATTCCGGCCATGGATAAACGTTCGGACAATTCGCGCTCGAGTGCCAGGTGAACCTCTTCTCCGCCGGCCCTTAACGTTATTTCTTTTTGCTCATCATCGAAATTATCATACGCATAATGCCCTGCAAGTTTGCGTGTAGCCGACTCACTCTGGATGTCGACAAAATGGGTGTAATCACCCACTTCAAAAGCAGCCTTATAAGTGTCCTTTACCCTCCACACAAGCACACATCCGATCATGATGGGGTTGCCGAGTTTGTCGTTTACTTTAATGGGATCGCGGTTGAGGTTGTTTGCCCTGAGGGAGATCTTCTTCTTAATGTAAAACGGATTCACCCAAAAAAATCCATTCTTTTTAATGGTCCCTTTGTATTCGCCGAAAAGCACAAGCACCGACGATTCGTTGGGGTTGATAACCATCAGCCCGATACTGGTGAACACCCCGACCAACATCAGAACTACACTTAAAATGATAATGACAGGGGACTGGTTAAAAAAAATAATCCCACAAATTGCCAGTGCGAAAAAAAGGAGCGTCATTACAACCCCCGTATACCCGGAATTGACTGAACTAAGTTTTTCTTTTTCCATTTTGCTTCAGATTAATGATATTAATATGATATTAAAATGATTTTGCAATAATACTACATTTTTTCACTGAAGTCAAGTTTTTTGGCCAAAGTATGAAAAAAAACAGGCAGCTCCAATAGGAACTGCCTGCGGCTGGATTATGGTCATCCGAAAATTCTTTACATATCAAGCTGGTTCAGAAGAAATTCAAAATCGACCATTATATTATCAATTCTTTGTTTGGTTGCCTGGCCGGAACCATGTCCCACATTGTAATCAATATAGAGCAGGATGGGATTGATCTGCCCCGGATTGTTCTGGAGGGCTGCTGTGAATTTCTTGGCATGCAGCGGATCCACCCGGCTATCGTTTGCTCCGGTCCTCACCAGCATGGTCGGAAGGTTGATTCCCTGCCTGATATGATGGTAGGGGGAGTAGCTCAGCAGATTCCTGAAATCGACGTCATTGTCGGAAGAACCATACTCCGGAATCCAGTAGCGGGCGATCAGGAATTTATGAAAACGCACCATGTCCAGCAAGGGAACTGCACACATGACAGCTTTATACAAGTCAGGCCGCTGTGTGGCGATTGCGCCCATGAGCAAACCTCCGTTGCTGCCGCCCTCTGCGACAATCTTTCCAGTATTGGTGTACTTTTCATTCACCAGCCATTCGGCACAGGCATTGAAGTCGTCGAAACAGTTCTGTTTATTGAGTAACATGCCGTCCTCGTGCCATTTTTCGCCATATTCATCCCCTCCGCGGATTCCTGGTTCAACAACCACTCCGCCACGGTTTATAAAAGGGGCATAGTAGCCAAAATATCCGGGAGTTATACCGATTCTAAAACCGCCATAGGCGGTCAAAAATACGGGGTTATTTCCGTCCATTTTCATATCCTTCCGGTGAACGACGAGACATGGCACCCGGGTACTGTCTTTGGTGTAATAAAATTTAATTTCGCCAACGATGTTGCTCATCTCAATCGGCATTTTCCTTTCGTAATACAACCGCCATTTGAAGTTGCCTGGTGAAGCAACATACATTTTTCCGGGCGAAGTAAAGGTGCTCATATAAATATAAACAGAATCCTCTTCCCGGTCGAAACTAACGTAATTCACATTTCCGATTTCGGGTAATTCGATGGTTCTGATTATTTTCCCCCTGGCATCGTGGAGGGTGAGACGACTCTGAATATCTTTTTTATCCTGAACGATCAGCCTCCCGTCTTTTAGTACTTCAACATTCTGTAATACAGTTGCTCCTTCCGGAATAAGTACCTGCCAATCCTTGTAGGTGGGTTTTCCTTTGTCGGTAACCATGAAGCGATAGTTAGGCGCGTTGTCATTGGTCAAAATATAAAGTTTGTCTCCGATGGCATTGGGATATGCCTGGAACTCTTTGCTTTCATAAACCTGAACGCCTTCATCATTGGTTCCGGTTTTTCTCATTTTGCAGTCATTTGCATTGAAATTGCCCTCCCCATAAAAAGTCACATCGCTGTAACGGTTGTCATAAATATAATAGGAATCTTTGGCATCCTTTGTGGTTCCAATGAACTGAGCCTTTTCAACAGGGTCGCCCACCTTCCACAGGTAGCTCTTCAGTGGAGCCTGGCTGTCGACGTCTGCCTGGCTCCGTATGGTGAAATAGGCATGCTGCTGGTCTTTGGTCCATTGGTATCCGAAAATATTTTCCAGCGGAGGATACAAGATTTTTCCCGTCCGTGTGTCAATGATGTAGGTTGTGGATATCTCAGCCCCGCTTTTCTGAACGCTTACAGCAGCTCGTTCTCCATCATAGGTGTATTGAACTGAAGTAGTAGCGGTTTTACCGGATGTGTCAAGTTTCACAGGGTCCCATATCTGAACCTTTTTTCCATCAAGAATGGTATAAACGGAAGATTGTTTGTCACCCTTTTTTTTGATGGTCTGGAATACCCTTTTCCCCTCTTTATTCAGCGGGCCTTCATAATCCATATCAATGTATGCAGCAACTTCCTCCCGAAGTCCCTGATGCTTCTTTTGTGTCGCATTCAGGTATTGAACCGTATAATCATGCTGAGCTTTTGTCCAGGCGACCACCTCCGGATTGGTCTTATCTTCAAGCCAGCGGTAATTATCTGTCAGAAGAAATCCGTGAAGGGTATCCACTACTGGTTTTTTTTCGGTGGATGGCGGGTTAAACGGTACCTGGGCAAAACTGCCAAGTGACGACCCTAAAAGTAAAAGGATCAGATTTTTTTTCATAATTGACTGTATTTTTCGGCTATAATTTAATGGCCCGGAGGATCTGTTGCCCCGAATTGCTGATAATGCGAACAAAATATAGGCCTGATGGCATTCCATCAAAATCATTCAGGGCCATGGTCGATGAAGTGTTCATGTAAATGTTGCGAACGCCAATCACCTGACCGGTAACAGAAAGAATTTCAATTTTCACCTGTTCAGGATTTTTCCGGTCGTTTTTAATCCACGGAGAACCAGCGAAGGGAACCGGGAAAAGTGAATAACCATGCTGAGCTTCCTGCAAAGTCTGCGTGGTTGAAAGTAGCAACATGGCATTCATCATGTTGGGAATGCCATAGCCATAAAGACTATCGGGTGATAATGCCCTGGAAGCAGTACTTCTCACAGCATCGCGAAGCACCTGGGCTGAAAATGTCTGGACTGATTGCCATAAGCAGGCCATGGCGCCTGCAACAACAGGAGAAGAAAAGGAGGTCCCGCTTCCCTGGACTACCCATCCCCCTCCGTCAACGACCGTGGTTCCCTGGCCCTGAGCGGTTACATCAGGCTTGATTCGTCTGTCGTACGTTGGACCAGTTGAACTGAAAGAGGCATAAGTTCCCGAAGCATCAACTGCTCCGATTGACAGCACACTGTCTCCATCAGCGGGAGCACCAATGTAGTGCCAGGATTTATTCCCATCGTTTCCTGCGGAATTCACAACCATGATTCCGCGACTTGTGGCAAGATCGGCAGCCCGGGTCACTGGTGTGGTGTTGCCATCCATATCAGCATAGGTATGGTTGTAAACCGGGTTATCAAAGATGGTATATCCGAGTGATGAATTGATCACGTCTACCCCAAGACTATCGGCAAATTCAGCTCCTCCAGCCCAGTTGTACTCTTCAATGAGGGATTCATATTCACCTGCTTCAGTTCGGATAAGCCAGAAAGAGGCGTTTGGGGCGGTTCCGACCATTTGTCCCGGAAGGTTGCCTCCCATGATAGACAAGACACTGGTGCCATGGGTATGCATATTATCCCCGAAAACATTGTTGCCGGGGAGGTTGAAATCACGGGTTCCGAGAATGCGATTGTTGAGCCAGAGACTGTCAAATGCAGAAATCTGATCTACATGATAAAATCCGGCATCCAGAACGGCAATCATCATACCCTGGCCTGAAAAACCAAGGTTGTGCAGCGCATCCAGTGTGATCATATGCACCTGGTTATAGGCCTGTCCATAATTAAAACTGCCGGTTGATTTAGTTATATTAACAGGCAGTGGTTTGTATAAGGTGTAAGGAGGGATCTCATCCATATGCATCATACCAGAGTTTGCCGGTACCTGTAAAGGATTTTTTGGAAGAACCTGGTCGAGGTGATCAACAAAAGGAAGCGCGGCAATGGCTGATAATACAGCGGGATCATTTGTATTTACTACAACTGCATTAAACCATTTCAACGAATAAACCACAACAGCACCGGTTGCCGCGATTTGGGTAACGTAGGAGGGTGTTACAGGAAGATCCTTTATGTCAAGGAGAATGGCTGATTTGATCCGGCGATCAAGTGAACGCTGCGTGAGAAATGCAGAGGGGTTAGTCAGTGTATATGGATTGTTGTTTTTATCTTTGAGAAAAACAACGTGTTTTTGCTCCTGGGCCGACAAGCCGTAGGTGAGCAACAACATGATGATCATTGTGAGTATTCGTTTCATGATTGGGATGTTTTTACAAAGTTAAGGTTTATTCTACCACTCACGAAAAGTGTTTTTTGAACTCATTTTATCTTCGGTTTCGGGCCCATTTCAAAGATCAATTCACCCCCCGCTATCAGGTCGGCATGGTCAATAAATGGTTCATCAAGGGATTTTCCGTTGAGGGTTGTGGACTGGATATAGATGTTCCGATCATTGAATTCCCTTGCCCTGATGACGAGGGACTTTCCATCGGGCAAGGCAATGGTTGCTGAAGGAACGCAAGGGCTGCCAATGGCATATTGGGTGGTTCCCGGACAAACCGGATAAAATCCGAGCACACTGAAAAGATACCATGCACTCATTTGCCCGCAATCGTCATTGCCGCATAATCCATCGGGTTTGTTCTTATACATCGAGTTCACAATCAAGTGTACGCGCTCCGGGGTTTTCCAGGGCATCGATGTCCAGTTATACAGATATGCAACATGATGGCTCGGCTCATTGCCATGCACATAGTTGCCGATGAGTCCTGACCGGGTTACATCTTCAGTTTCTGCAAAATATTTGTCATCAAGATGCATGGTAAAAAGCGAATCGAGACGGCGTATGAATGGCTTTTCACCGCCCATCATCCCGATATAGTACAATACATCATGCGGAACATAGAATGAGTAGTTCCATGAATTTCCCTCGATAAAACCCTGTCCGTGGGTGCTGAGCGGGTCAAAAGGCGATTTCCATGTCCCATCGGATCTTCTGGCACGGATAAATCTTGTGGAGGAATCGAACAGGTTTCGATAATTCAGGGATCGATCAGTAAAGCGCTGAAGCTGATCTTCTGCAAACTGTTTATCCTGATCTGATGGCTCTTTTGCAATGATCATTGCCCTGGCAAACCGGGCGATGGTATAATCATCATAAGCGTATTCCAGGGTTATAGAAGCGGAATGGCCCATTTTATCATCAGGAACAAATCCATATTTCATGTAATCGGGGATGCCATCGTAATATGCATTGGTCGCAGTGGTCACACAGGCATTCAAGGCCTTCCTGGCATCAAATCCGCGAATTCCCTTCACGTAAGCATCGGCAATTACCGGAACACTGTGGTATCCGATCATACACCAGTTTTCATTCCCGTGATGTGACCATACCGGCAGCATATGTTCAGGGCTCTGGTCGAAATGGGCCAGCATGGAGTTGACCATGTCTGAGGTGCGGTTTGGATACAGAAGAGCAAGAAGGGGGTGTTCGGCACGATAGGTATCCCAAAGTGAAAATGTAGTGTAATTGGTGAAGCCGGATGCTTTATGGATGTTCTGATCAATGCCCCTGTAAAGACTATCGACATCGTTATATACAACCGGTGATTGCAGTGCATGATAAAGCGCCGTATAAAAGTTAATTTTCCGGTCAACAGATCCCTCAATCCGGATACGGTTAAGTTCATCTTCCCAGATGGTCCGGGCGGCTGCCCTGGTTTTCTCAAAATCCCAATGGGGGATCTCTGTCTGCAGGTTTTTCAGGGCACCTGCCATGCTTACGGCTGAAAGCCCGATCTTTATCTTGATCATCTCTCCCTGTGCAGTACTGAAGTCAAAATGGGCCTGAATTTTTTTACCGGCCATTTCAGGAAAATTTTCCTGCTGGTTAAATTTTCGCCAGAATCCCTTGTAAACGGGTAGTTCCTGATTACGAAATCCATAACTGTCAAAGGGTTTGGAGAAACTCAGCGCAAAATAGATATATCTTGTCCGGGCCCATCCGCGGGTGATGCGGTACCCGGAGATGAGGGTGTCATTGTGCACCTGAACATAGGCCCACAAAACCTTGCCATCGTAATTGTAAATGCCATGAATCATATCGAGGATGATGTGTGCGCTGTCGGATTCAGGGAAGGTATATTGATGAAAGCCCGCCCGTGAAGTGACAGTAAGTTCAGCTTCTACATCCGGATCATCCAGATGGACCCGGTAATAACCCGGAGAGGCCTTTTCCGTCTCTTTACGGAACCGGGACCGGTAACCGTTTTCGGGATGATCTGCAGTTCCGGGGTTCAATTGCAGCTTCCCGACGGCAGGCATGATTAGAAAATCACCCAGATCGGAGTGACCTGTCCCGTTGAAATGCGTGTGACTGAATCCTACGATTGTTTTGTCGAGATACTGGTAGCCGGCGCAATAACGATAAACATCTGGGTTATATTTGCCATCTTTTTCATAGGGGACGGTATCTGTGTCAGGACTCAGCTGCACAAATCCAAAAGGAACACAAGCTCCAGGGAATGTATGGCCCATTTCCTGAGTTCCAATCAGTGGATTGACATATCCGGCAAGTGATTTTGATGGTGCAGGATTCTGGGCGGTTGTTGAACCAAGAACGAGCGTCCAGGCGATCAGAAGTGAAAAGGTCTTCATGATTGGAATATTTTAAACCTCTTTGTCCCCGTTTGGGATGTTCAGGATGCGTATTCAGGCGTAAATCACATATAAAAGAGCAGGAACAGTGCCGGAATAAGAATTCCGATGGCCGTAAGCCAGGCGCCACGCCCGACAATGCCGTTTTTTCCTCTCAACACAAACAGACCTGTGATGGCTAATACAATCAACCCGACTGCGTAAAGATCAGAAAACCAGGTATATAATTTTTTCAGATTGTTGTAATGCAGCAGATTCATCTCCTTGATCACATATCGTGTTGTTTTCCGCTCCATTTCAGCCTCTCCGGTATTCAGATCGACATAGACGAAACCCTTGGTGAGAAAAATCTGAACATATCCATCCCCTGTGATATAACTTTTATAATGATCTTTTTGATCTACCTCGTCCAGAACCTTAAAGATGTATGTTTGGGTAACAAGGCCATCTTTTGGAAGAGAAACCTTAAGTTCCTTGTAAGACTTCCCGTAGTCGGGATGTTGAAAATCTCCGGATTTAAAGTGATTGAGGACAATTCCTGAAATGGCGTATATCAATGTCATGCCAACGCATAAATATCCGATGTCGCGGTGAAGCACATTGTTCCACCGGCGGAGTTTTTTAATCTGCATAACTACTTCAGTTCAATGAATTTGGCTGCTTCGATGGAAAAGTTTGATAAATGATCCTTCCCGCTGTTTTTCAGGTCATCACGCAGGGAATTGATCGTTTCAAATTTATCAGCAACATCCTGATCTTCATGACCCTTTGCCCCGGTATGAACGCCAATATTGTGGTTTTCTTCAGGCTTTTTCAATTCAGCTTCCCATTCATTGAGGAATTTTGCATCGATCCGTTCCTCCTTCAGTGTACCAAAAACACGAACACGGCTTCCAAGAAGGGGGTCCTCAAATTTGGCAATGGTGGGCCCTGTGGTGACTTCGATGCGGATACTGTCAGTTCCATCAACCAGAAACATCCTTTTTCCACCATGCTTGCAAATGTGCATAACTGTTCCCTCAATGATTACAGGCTTGTCAATACAACTGTCGGCTTGTTTTTCGAACGTGAGCACAGTCAACAAGGTTGTGTCATTTTTGGTTTTGTCAGCAGTCTCTTTGGTCCCCTGGTTGCAGCCAGCCATCGTGAAAAATATCACGAACATCAATGGAAAAAGTCTCGTTATCATAGGATTATGTTTTGTTTATGGTGCAAAGATCATAAATTTTCTCCAAATTTTTACTATTATTTCAGTAAAACCTTTGTACGCATTGAACGAACCTATTTCAACCGCGGATAAAAATTGCTATACACCTATTATTTACGTACATATGTCGGCTATGCCTTTTAAATGCGTATCTTTGCAGCGGCTTTTGAGTATTCACAGATCCACAAGGCAAGCCATTCAGTCGTTATTACCTCCTCGAAGTTGTATCGCCGCCGGTTCCTTTTCGTGATTGAAGCTTAAAATCACCAGTCAATTAGTATTCATTCACAAACACAGTACATGAAAAACATTTTTGTATCAAATTTGAGTTTCAGGATCAACGATGAAGATCTGAAACAGGCCTTCGCTGATTATGGAGCCGTAAATTCAGCTAAAGTTATTAAAGACAATTTTTCAGGAAGATCACGCGGATTTGGTTTCGTGGAAATGACCAATGATGAAGAGGCGGATAAAGCCATTGAAGAATTAAACAATGCCGAATTCGACGGTAAGGTAATGACCGTTTCAGTAGCACGTCCGAAAACGGATCGCAAACCTGGTGGTTTTAGTGATGCACGTGGCGGCGGTGGGCACAGTGATTCACGCAGTGGCGGAGGCTATGGTGATAAATCACGCGGCGGATTTAAAAAAAGATTTTAACTGATTTATTCTTCGAGTGCTGAATTCGTAAGTGCCCCTCTGTTTTTTTTCATAATATTGTTTATGGATAAACCGGGCACTTATGAATAGATGCGCTTTCCTTTCATTTCTTTGTTTTTTCCTTCTATCCTGCGCTTTCCCTCAGACAAAACAGGAGTTTGCCAATGCCGATGACCTGGCAAAATCTGCGCCTGATTCAGTTGAATCTTCCATCAGTTCACTTTCTGATTATTTTCTGGAATACCTGGCCTCCGAAAAGGAGCTGATCAGGGCATTTTATTTTTGGACTTCGAACGAAATTGAATATGATATTGAAAACATGTTTAACTTCAGTTCTTCTGATAATCCCAAAACAATCATAACTGAGACCCTGCACAAGAGGAAAGCAGTATGCCAGGGGTATGCCGAAGTGTTTCATGAATTGTGTGAAATGGCCGGGATCGAAAGTTTTGTCGTATTTGGATATACAAAACAAAATGGACACGTGGTATTAATTAATCATGCCTGGGCTGTTGCCCGGATTGATACCAATTGGTATTTTTTTGATCCAACCTGGGGAAGCGGCGCTGTTATTAATGGAAAGTTCACCAGAAAATTCACTGATGAATATTTCTTGGTTAAACCTGTTAATTTTATAAAAAGTCACATGCCATTCGACCCTCTTTGGCAGTGTTTGTATAATCCAATTTCACCGGACAATTTTGCTCAGGGAAGATCCCCCGGAAAAGCATCTGGAAATTACTTTAATTACCTTGATAGTATTGATGTTTACAAACAATCTACAACCCAGGAAAAGCTCATAGGTTCCCTACGTCGTATTCAACAAAATGGGGGGACGAATAAAGCACTTATAGAATATCAGGATTACCTGACAACCAATCTTGAAATTGTCCGGTACAACAAGCAAAATGAGATACAAAAAGAGCAGGTGGACAAATTTAATCTTGCTGTTCATCATTACAACACAGGTACACGTCTTCTTAATGATTATATTGCCTATTGGAACCGGCAATTTAAACCAATTCGATCGGATGCAGAGATCAGGCGAATGGTTGATACGTGTGATTATCAGTTAACCCGAAGTCGTCAAATACTTGCAGAAGTTCAACCGCAGGAGGAGGCGCTCAGGAAAAACATGGATATGCTTTCAACCAATGTTCAGGAGATTCAGAAACGGGTTGACGAGCAAAAGAATTTTCTTAGAGAATATTTTGCAACATCAAAGAGTTTACGGGCATCATTGTTCAGGAAATAACCTATCATTTTTAACCATGTACGTTTATGAAAAAAATCTATCTTTATCTTGTCCTCGCAATTACGCTGATTGGAGGCTCGGTAATTCTTGTTTTCGCTCTTACTGGCAAAAGCAACCATGATTTGGTGCGGGTAAATCCTGCCTTTCGTGAATATGTCCAGGCGTTCACATCCGGCATTGTCTCCACACGAACAGTGATCAAGGTAAGATTGTCTCAGGATTTCGCCGACACCATGTCGTTCGGTACACCTGTTCCAGAGAGTTATTTTAAATTCAAACCATCGCTAAAAGGGAAAACCTATTGGAGCGACAGCAGGACCATTGAATTTCAACCAGATGAACAACTGCCACAGGATCAGGTGTATGAGGTTAATTTTTCTTTGTCGCGATTGGTTACTGTCCCGGATTCGTTAAAAACCATGGTGTTTCAATTCCGAACCATGCTGCAGGAACTTTCAGTGGAAGTTGAAAACCACAAGGCCTATTCTCATGATAATCTTTCAAGGGAGTACCTTACCGGGAGCCTCCAGACTTCGGATGTGGCTGATGACCTGCAAATAGAGAAAGTTGTCATGGCCAAACAGAATGGAAGAGAGCTTCCCGTTGAATGGACGCACGATCAGAAGACACGGACCCATTCATTCCGTGTGGATTCTGTCGCCAGGGGAAACACGGCAAGCGCAGTTAACCTCACATGGGACGGATCGCTGGTAGGTTCGAAAACGGAGGGGCAAACGGCCGTTGAAATTCCTGCCTTGGGCGATTTTAAAGTAATCGCAGTAAGCAGCTTACCGGGGGCCCAGCAGGGTCTTTTGGTTCAGTTTTCCGATCCGCTCCAATCGGGTCAGAACCTCGACGGGCTATTCAGGGTGGGTACGTACAACAGTCTGCGCTACACGGTGGAGGACAATTTACTTATGATCTATCTTCCCGAAACCACTGATACCAAAGTCAGGTTATCGCTTGAGCCCTCCATAAGGAATATTGGCCAGGTAAGCCTTGGGAAAAGGATGGTAGAACAAGTCCGTGTGGAAAATCCCAGGCCCAATGTACGGTTTACAGGTGATGGGGTGATCATGCCTGCTTCGAATGGCATGTTGCTTCCGTTTGAGGCGGTCAACCTGAAGGCTGTAGATATCAAAGTCGTGCAGATCTTTGAAAACAACATCCTCCAGTTTTTGCAGGCGAATGAATTGAATGGCAATTCTCAGCTTGCCAGGGTTGGCCGGGTGGTGCTGAAAAAGACCATTCCGCTTACCGGGGTTGCCGGGTACGGAAGGTGGAACCGGTATTCCATTGACTTGTCGTCACTAATGACTGCGGAACCCGGGGCGTTGTATTCGGTCATCCTGGGATTTGAACAAGCGTATTCCACCTATCCTTGCAGTGATGCAGATACAATTAAACCGGCGGAGACGGAGCTGGTTGTTCTGGATGATCCGGAACAGGAAAATGACAAAAATTGGGATTACTTTAGCAGCTACGACAACGATGATTTCAGCAACGGAGGGTGGCAGAACTATCAATGGGAGGAGCGGGATAATCCTTGCAAGAGATCCTATTTTTTTAATAAATCAGTCAGCAGAAATGTGCTGGCCTCCGACCTTGGAATGATTGCCAAAGCCGGAAGCGATGGGAATTGGCATGTGTTTGTGACGGATATTCTCTCTTCGAAGCCATTATCCGGTATTTCAGTGGAGTTTTTCAATTTTCAGCTGCAAAGCATGGGAAAAACCACCACCAATGGAGAGGGTATGGCCATCGTTCCCCTGAAGAAAAGGCCCTTTATCGTGGTTGCACGCAAAGGTGCTCAAACCGGGTACCTAAAGCTCACCGATGGAAATGCATTGTCAATCAGCATGTTCGATGTGAGTGGCGAACCTGTTCAGAAAGGACTTAAGGGTTTTATCTATGGTGAACGCGGTGTCTGGAGGCCAGGTGACTCAATTTTCATGACATTCATCCTGGAAGATAAATTACATCAACTCCCTGCACATCACCCGGTGAACATGTCATTTTACAATCCGGGCGGACAGTTGATCAGCAGGATGGTGAGAACCAATCCTGTGAATGGGTTTTACAATTTCAGTACGGCAACAGCATATGACGCTCCAACAGGGAACTGGCTTGCCAAAGTTAACGTAGGGGGTGTCGAATTTCAGAAAACGGTAAAAATTGAAGCGGTAAAGCCAAACCGGCTAAAGATAAACTTTGATTTTAAGACAGATCGTCTTGTTAAGGATAAGGTTCCTTCTGCGATGCTCGAAGCAACCTGGCTCACCGGATCCACAGCGCGCAACCTCAAAGCCAAAGTGATGCTGACCCTGACGAAATCAATGACCGCTTTCAAGAATTTCCCCGGATATGTTTTTGATAACCCAACCGCAGGATTTGCTGCTGAAAATATTACTGTTTTCGATGGCAGGCTTGATGCCGATGGGCGCGCCATGGTCACCCCGGTGATTCATGTAACAAACATTGCTCCCGGTGCACTCAAAGCCAGTTTTGAAACAATGGTCTTTGAAGATGGCGGTGATTTCAGCATTGACCGCTTTTCAATCCCATACTATCCATATCAGTCCTATGCCGGGTTGCGTGTTCCCATGCCATCAAACGATGACAAGGTGTTGTACACGGATAAAACCTACCAAATCGATTTATTGAATGTAAATGCCCAAGGTGGACTGATCCCCTCAAACCGCCTGAAGGTCGAAGTGTTCAAGCTCGAATGGCGTTGGTGGTGGGATGATTCCGAAGCAGGATCAGCCGATTTTATCTCCACATCATACATCAAACCTTCAGATTCAGCTGTAGTTAAAACTGTGAATGGCAAGGGTGCTTTTGAATTCCTGGTTGACAACAACAACTGGGGGAGGTACCTGATCAAGGTGACCGACCGAACATCGGGCCATGCAGCAGGTAAGGTAGTGTATGTTGACTGGCCTGGTTATTTCCGCATGCCGGGTGGGGAAAAGCAGGCTGCTGCGATGCTTACCCTCACTACCAACAAGAACCAGTATAAGGTGGGCGACCAAGTCAAGCTGACACTGCCCACCTCTCCCGACGGACGGGCGCTGGTTACCATTGAAACCGGATCGAATATCCTGAAATCCTTCTGGGTCCCCACCACAAAAGGGACCACCGACATCTCCTTTGAAGCGACTGAAGCCATGGCTCCCAACTGCTATGCGTATGTGACCCTGATCCAGCCACATGCCCAGACAAAGAACGACCTGCCAATAAGGTTGTATGGTGTAATCCCTGTCCCGGTTGAAAATCCCAATACCCATCTCAAGCCGGTGATCGGCATGCGTAATGAACTCGAACCCGGCAAAGAGGTCTCTATCCAGGTGAAAGAGAACAGTGGAAAACCCATGACCTATACCCTCGCGATGGTGGATGACGGTTTACTTGACCTTACCCGTTTTAAAACACCTGATCCATGGAATGTATTTTTTGCCAGGGAGGCATTGGGTGTGAAAACCTGGGATTTGTTTGACCAGGTGATGGGGGCATTCAGCGGGGAGCTGCAGCGGATCCTCAGCATTGGGGGCGACGAGGATGCAATCAACAAAGAAGGTTTGAAGGCCAACCGGTTCAAACCAATGGTCAGGTTTTTAGGCCCTTTTGAATTAAAAAAAGGGCAGTCAAAAACACATTCCTTTATGATGCCTGAATATATAGGCTCCGTAAGGGTTATGGTTGTTGCAGGTCAGAATGGTGCATACGGCACAGATGAAAAAACGGTCAGGGTAAAGAAGCCGCTCATGGTATTGGGAACACTGCCGAGGGTGGTTGGTCCAGGTGAATCCGTTATGCTGCCGGTAAGTGTTTTTGCGATGGATCCATCTATCCGAAATGTCAAGGTAGAGGTGACCACGAATGAGTTATTTATCCTTAATGGAGAAAGTACGAAGCAACTGACCTTCACCAATACTGGCGATCAGCTGACCACCTTCGGATTGAAGGTAACAGAAGCGGTGGGCTTCGGCAAGGTAACAATTGTGGCAATCAGCGGTAATCACAAAGCGGTGCATACGATTGACATCGGGATCCGAAACCCCAATCCCCGTGTGACCAATGTTTTTGAAAAGGTTATTCTGCCTGGAAAAACCTGGACTACTGAATTCAGGGCGCCAGGAATAACAGGCAGCAATAGGGGAACGCTGGAGCTTTCGAATGTATTGCCTATGAATCTGGAGAAGCGGCTTTCATACCTTATACATTATCCTTTTGGGTGCGTGGAGCAGACTGTTTCTTCTGTTTTTTCGCAACTTTACATTGGAGATATTCTTGAACTTTCGGAGGCGGAAAAAAAGGAGACGGAACAAAATATCCGTGCTGCCATTCAGCGCCTTAAATCGTTTCAGTTGTCAAACGGCGGACTGACAAGCTGGCCGGGCGCCCAGTATGCTGATGACTGGGGGACCACCTATGCCGGCCATTTCCTTCTGGAGGCCGAGCAAAAGGGATTTGCTTTGCCGGTGAACTTTTTATCCTCATGGAAAGAATTTCAGCGACAAAAGGCGGTATCCTGGACCTACGATGCTTCATGGCTTAACAACGACCTCATGCAGTCGTACCGGCTGTACACCCTTGCTTTGGCCAAAGCGCCTGAACTGGGGTCGATGAACAAGCTGCTGGAAAAGAAAGACCTTTCGGTTTCGGCCCGATGGCGCCTGGCTGCAGCTTATGAACTTGCCGGAAAAAAAGAGGTAGCCATGCAACTTTTAACCACGGCCCCTCTATCGGTTAGCCCATATACTGAGTCCGATTATACTTACGGCTCTGATCTCCGCGACAAAGCCATGATTGTGGAAGCGCTTTGCCTCATGAATATGAAAACCAAGGCAGCCCCGCTGGTGAAGGAGATTTCTGCTGCACTATGCAATGATGCATGGTACAGCACCCAGTCAACATCCTTTGCCATTCTTGCTATGGCCAGGTTTACCGGGAATACTCAGGGAATTGGTATCCGGGCTTCATTGCTTCTGAATACCGGGCAGCCTGAAGAGATAGAGACAAAAAAACCAGTATTGACCCGTGAAATCGAGGTCATTCCTGGGAAGAAAGGGGTCGTCCAGGTGATCAACAAGGGGAAAAGTATGCTGTATGCCAGGTTGATCCTGACAGGGATTCCTGTTCGGGGAGACACGACCGAGGCAGCCAACAACCTAAAAATTTCTGTGGTGTATAAATCCATGAAGGGCGAGCCAGTCAGACCTGATATTCTTCGACAAGGAACCAGCTTTATCGCAGAGGTCACTGTCACGAATCCTGGACTACGGGGAAATTACCAGCAACTTGCCTTGTCACAGGTATTCCCTTCGGGATGGGAGATCCTCAATTCCCGAAGCAGTGAAACGGCACAGTCAAATAGTGCAGGCTCCTCATTTACTTATCAGGATGTGCGAGATGACCGGGTATACACTTTTTTTGATGTGAATACGACACAAACCAAGACCTTCAGGGTGATGCTCCTGGCCGCCTACCAGGGGCGGTTCTATCTGCCAACCACCAGCTGCGAAGCCATGTACGATAACACAATCAGTGCGCGGATTCCCGGACGTTGGGTAGAGGTGGTACCAGCTTCAAAATAACAGGAAGGGGATTGGCTACCAAATGAAAAATTCGCGCATACAGCGATATTTATTATATTTATTTTTGGCGCTTATTGCCGTCTTCTTCTGGTTTTCCTTGCCCCGTCCGTTATTCCAAGATCCACTTTCGACCGTGTTGATTGACCGTGACGGGAATCTGCTTGGAGCCAAAATATCCTCTGACCAACAATGGCGGTTTCCTGAAGGGGACCATGTTCCTTTAAAGTTCAGACTTGCCATCACCCATTACGAAGACCGTTACTTTTTTTATCACCCTGCTTTTAATCCTGTTGCTTTGCTGCGGGCGGCTTTTCTGAACATCAAGCACCGGCGTATTGTGAGCGGAGGAAGTACCATTACAATGCAGGTCATCAGACTTGTCCGAAAAAACAGGGATCGTACCTTTCTTGAAAAATTCAGGGAACTTTTCCTGGCCTGCAGGCTTGAATTTACCTATAGCAAGAACGAAATTCTTGGTCTCTATGCATCACACGCCCCATTTGGCGGCAATGTAGTAGGCCTTGATGCTGCTGCATGGCGCTATTTTGGAACAGATGCCGACCAACTCTCCTGGGCTGAGGCAGCAACGCTTGCTGTTTTGCCTAACAGTCCCGGGCTGATATATCCTGGACGCAACCCCCATTTTCTGTTGTCGAAGCGCGATCGCCTCCTTGATCTATTGTGTAAAAGGGGTGTAATCGATACTACAACCTGTGATCTGGCGAAAAGCGAAAAACTTCCAGAAAAACCATTTCCCCTTCCGCAACGGGCGCCGCACTTGCTTGACAGGACCATGAAGGAGGGACACAAGGGGACCAAGGTTCTTACCACGCTTGATCTTTCTCTTCAGCAACGGGTCAATGATATTATTGACAGGCATGGAATTCAGCTCATGGCCAATGAAATACACAATGCCGCAGTCCTTGTCCTTGAGGTGAATACCGGGAATGTGATTGCCTACGCCGGAAACTTACCCGGAACGGCTATCCGTGAACATGGAAACAATGTAGACATCATCTCCGCCCCACGCAGTACCGGTAGTATTTTGAAACCCTTCCTTTATGCAGCCATGCTGAACGACGGATTGCTGCTGCCCAATACCCTGGTTGCGGATATTCCAATGCAGATTGGTGGTTTTATTCCCGAAAATTACAATCTGACCTATGACGGAGCTGTTCCGGCAAAAATGGCGCTGGCCCGCTCATTGAATATCCCGGCTGTGAAAATGCTTCAGACATACGGATATGATCAGTTTTGTAAGCTTCTTCGAAAATTGGGGATGTCCACCCTTACAAAACCAGCTGACCATTATGGACTGGCACTCATCCTGGGGGGGGCCGAAGCCAGTCTGTGGGATCTTGCCGGGATTTACGCTTCGATGGCCCGTACCCTAAGCCATTTTTCCGAGCACGGAGCGAAATACAGTAAATCAGATTTTCATCCACCAACTTACTTCGTTCCGGAAGAACCAAAAAAACTATTGTTACAGGATCAGTCATCCTGGTTCGATGCTGGCTCGATCTGGCTTACCTTCGAGGCCATGATAGAGGTTGCACGTCCCGATGCGGAGAGTTTGTGGCAACAATTTTCTTCAAGCCATAAGATTGCATGGAAAACTGGTACCAGCTTTGGGAACCGTGATGGCTGGTCAGTTGGAGTCACCCCGGAATACGTAGTGGCCGTCTGGGTTGGCAATGCTTCCGGAGAGGGCAGACCCGGATTGACCGGTATTGGTGTGGCTGCTCCCATTCTGTTTGATGTGTTCAAAACCCTGCCGCCAACGACCTGGTTTGAAAGACCCACACCGGCCATGATGCAAGTCCCGGTATGCCGGTATAGTGGTTACCGGGCCACGGCCATTTGCGAAATTACAGATACCCTTTGGATACAAAAGCAGGGGGCGAAAACGGAGCCCTGCCCTTTTCATCAGCGGATTCATCTTGATCAAACCGGCAAATGGCAAGTCAATTCAAATTGTGAGCCTACGGAAAACATGCAGCATGTGTCATGGTTTGTGCTTCCTCCCGTTCAGGAATGGTATTTCCGAAACAAGAATCCATTTTACAAGGTGCTGCCTCCATTCCGCCCCGACTGTGCAGGCACCAGTGAAAGAAGGAACATGGAGGTCATCTATCCGAAAAACAACAGTAGAATATACATTCCAGTCGACCTTGACGGGAAGCCGGGAAGTGCGGTTTTCAGAGTGGCCAACCGCCATCGCGGGGCCCTGGTATACTGGCACCTGGATGATCGTTTCATCGGGACAACCACACAGGTTCACCAGATGGCACTTTCACCTGCCCGGGGCATGCACAGGCTGACGCTTGTCGGGCAAGATGGAGAAAGTATAATGATCAGGTTTGAGGTGATCAGCGAGAAGTAGCTCCCTGTCTTCCAGATCCCGAATCAGCCAGTTCACTCCTTTTTTCTACCTTTGCTGCCCAAACAACACCTATTTATGATCCTTGTCACCGGAGGTACCGGCCTTTTAGGCTCACATTTACTGTTCGACCTTTTACTGGCTGGCAAAAAGGTCCGTGCCATCAAACGCGCTAACAGTAACACAGAAATGGTGCGCAAAGTATTCGCTTACTATGTTGCAAACCCGGATGAGTTAGCGGACGGAATTGAATGGGTGAATGCCGATCTGTTGGATCATGGTGCCATGGAAGATGCCATGGATTCCATCACCGAAATATATCACTGCGGGGCTGTGGTTTCTTTTTATCCGAAAGATCACAAGACCATGTTGAAGGTTAACATCGAAGGGACAGCAAGCCTTGTGAACCAGGCCATCGAACACAAAGTTGAAAAATTCTGTTATGTCAGTTCCGTGGCAACGCTGGGAAGAGCTGAAAACAATGATGTTTCCACAGAAGAGACCTATTGGATTCCCTCGAAAAAAAATTCAGTATACGGCATCAGTAAATACGGGGCTGAACGCGAAATCTGGCGTGGCATGGAAGAGGGGCTCAATGCCGTGATCATCAATCCTTCGGTTATTCTTGGACCTGGTTTCTGGCAGGATAATTCCGGATTATTCCGGTTGGTATGGGAAGGATTGAAATACTACACCCATGGTGTAAACGGATATGTTGATGTTCGCGATGTTTCAACAGCCATGATCGGGTTAATGGACCGCGACCTGTTCGGTCAGCGCTACATTTGCTCTTCCGAAAATATATCCTATCAGGATTTTTTCACCATGATTGCCAGGTCCCTGAATAAACCTGCACCCGCTGTTAATGTCCCGATGGTTCTGTCCGCCCTTGCATGGCGGGCAGAAGCCGTTCGGGCTTTGCTAACCGGCTCGAAACCGGAAGTAACCAGGGAGATGGCCAACACCGTTACACAGGTTTATACCTATTCCAACGAAAAACTTTGCCGTGCGCTGGATTTCAAATTCATGTCAGTTGAAAAATCGATCCGTGAAACCTGTGACTTGTTTCTGAAAGACCATGTAAAATACCCATCCTAAATCCAGTCATACAAATCGAAAATGAAAACAGGGGTATTCCATGTGACCATTGAAAAACAGCTCATGGACACATGAAATGAATGGCCAGGTTGTCAGGTTGTTCCGAAAACCCGATGCAGGCCTTTCAGGCGCTTGGCCACCCCGGAAACTTCTGTTTCCTTTTCAAACTCCACCATCAGATGGCTGTCGACCAGTATCCTCGGATTTACAGCGATGTTGAATATTTCGCGATACGTCTGTTTTCTGAGTAGGATATCCTGATCCTTCCCCTTCCGGATATTATTCCGGTAGGCAATTCCGTTTGAGCAGACAATGAAAGGATAAAGAAATGGGAATAGCAGCATCGAGGTGCTTTTCATCCGGGTGGGGTGAATCTTTTTTATTTTAAAACCTGCGAGACGGGCAAGTACCCGAAGTTTCAAAATTCCGGTTAAAAAGAGATGACCATAGTAGATGTCGGGCGTAATATCCTGGTCCGACATCCAGATACTGTCGATTTCGTTAGGGGGCATGAGCGAATTAAACCGTTCGCTTTCACTGAGCAGGTAACTCAGCTTGGCCCGGAGGTTTGAATAATTCGGGGTCGTGATGATCAGTGTACCGGCCGGTTTTAAGACCCGGTTAAATTCTCTCAGGGCCGACAGCTGATCAGAAAAATGTTCCAAACCTTCCTGGCAGATCAATGCATCGGAAAAGCTATCGGGCAGGGGAATTCCGGTGGATATATTGGCCCGGGTACAGGTCATTCCGGGCACCTTGAAATATTCGGGAAACAGGTCAAAGGCCAGGGGTTTGGCGCCGATTTCCGATAGTATCCGGGAGGTAATGCCATTGCCTGCCGGGAAATCCACGACCTTTCGATCCCTGAACCGCTCTCCGTTCAACAGAAAGAACCGCTTTACAAAATACTTGATGCTTCGATGGTCGTCCTCGTATTTCATACCAGATTATTTATCTGATCAGGTTTCTGTAGTGATAAAATCGACTCACGATGTCATCGACAAAACCTTCTGTTTTGTAATCGACAGGATAGGTTTTAAGCGAATCAGAATTGGCAATAGGGTTTTTTATTGAACGTCGCAAAAGGTAGTAATCCACATGCCCATTCCACCTGTTTTTATCTTTACCGAATTTTTCAGCTTTTTCCCTTGCAGCCAGGACCTTTCCGATACCTACGTTGTAAGAGGCCAGAACAAAATAAACGCGCTCAACCGGACTCTCAATATCTTCGGGAAGCTGGTTATCAAGATACCTCAGGTATTTAACCCCACCAGCAATTTGTCGTTCGGGTGTTGCCGTACTATCAATTCCAAATTTTGCGGCCGTCTCAGGCATCAGTTGCATTAATCCACTGGCGCTGTGCGATGAAATCTGCCCTGGCCTGAAGTTTGATTCCTCATAGATCAGTGAAGCCACCAATCGCCAGTCCCACCAAACCTGTTTGCATTGTTCCCTGATTGCATTATCAAAAGGCGAAAGTTGATTCCCGCTTACTGAGAAATAATCACTTTGGAAAAATCCTGCAATGCGTTGGTTGTCAAAATAATCGAGATATATTTTCTTCAGGTGCCGCGACCTTTTAAACTCCTTTAACCAGGTATCTACTTCGATACGAAGAGAATCTGAACCCATTCCCATCCCCCAGCCATATGAAAACAATGGGAAAGCCAATACTGAAATGTCTATATTCCTGTAAACCCGGTGGAGTACCATGGCCACATTTTCCTGACAAATCGCAAAGCGTATTGTTCCTTCTGCGACCCGCTTAATTAACTCTTCCTGGCTGATGTCAGCCTCTTCTTTCAGGATGGCACGTTTCCCGGTTTCTTTATAAAAACTGTGGTACTCTGCCTCCATGAATTGATTTTTCCGGATGTATACCGTATCCTCCGGAAAGTCATTCAAAGATTTGATCATCCCAGATTCTGATTTACCCGGGCCACTGCCTTTGCGTTGAACCAGCACCATTCGTGTTTCACCAAACGGATCTGAAAATCGGACGAGCTTTTTGCCATGGCCGGAGATGGGAAGGTTGAGCGCGATCAGGTCGGCGGCATTGTAATAAAGATAATATTGGAGTTTTGAAATATCATTGCTGGCAATAATCTTGAGGGGGACACCCAGATGTTTTGAAAATGATTCAAGCAGTTCGAGCTGGTAGCCCATGGGTTCGCCCCGGTACAAAAAGTAATTGAGTGTATTTTGATCGGTAAGGGCGATCAGGTATCCGCGTTCACGGATACGACGCAGGGCATCTTTCTTGGTCTCTTCCCGGTGAAACATGCCACGCGTTACGAAAAAGGCAATGGCAACTATCGCCAATCCCAGGAGAACGGTTCTAAGGATGATGTATATCCTTGATTTCTTATTCACTATATAGGTTTAAGAGACTTTTCGGTATCTCAGAATGGCCAGGCTTAAACTGCAACCGGCATAAACAACCAGTGACCAAAAATGCGGACTGATATCAGCAAAACCAGATCCTTTCAGCAATACCATCCGCATGATTTTGATAAAATACATCACCGGATTGAGCCTGTCAAGGTTTTGCGCCCATTTTGGCATACTCTCAATAGAGGTGAATAATCCACTCATCAGGATGAATACCACCATAAAAAAGAACGAAACCAGCATGGCTTGCTGTTGCGTATGGGTGATGGTTGAAATCAGCAGGCCGAATGACAAAATTACAAAAAGATAAACAGATGCCGACAGAAAAATTAATCCCAGGTTCCCCTCCATGGGAATATTGAACAGCAATTTTCCGACCGAGAGACCAAATGCGAGTTCAAACATCCCGATGATCCAAAAAGGTATAAGTTTGCCGGCAATAAACTGGATCTTATTGATTGGGGTCACATTAATTTGTTCAATGGTTCCGATCTCCATTTCACGCACGATGTTCATTCCTGAAAGTAACAACCCGATGATGGTGACGAGCAACACCAGGATCCCCGGGACCATATAGGTTTTATAATTCAGTTTGGGATTATACCAATAGCTGTAATCGGTTTGAATGCTCCTGAGGCCGCCCAGCATCGACGGATTTGCATTTTCTATGAGCACCTCCCGGTTGTAATCGAGCAGAATCATGGTGGAGTAGGCGTTGGTGAGGCCGGCGCTTTGCCCGTTGATGGCGTTAATCACAAACTGGACATTTGCATGGCTCTCCGTCAGCAGCTTCTTTTCAAATCCCATGGGAATCTGGAGAATCATGTCGATCTTTCCCTGTTTCATCTTATTTTCGGCTTCTTTATAGGAAAATGAGGAGTTTTTAAGCAGGTAAAATGGTGACCCCTGGAACTTGCTCACCAACTTTCGGGAGGTGCCGGAGAGGTCAAGGTCAACCACCGAAACACGGATGTTCTTCATCTCATAGGTTGCGGCATTCACCAGGATGATCAGCTGGACGATCGGAAGGATAAAAATGATCGGCAGCATCGATTTGTTGCGGAATACCTGCAAGAATTCTTTCTGAATGATAAATAGAATAGTCCTCATGAGGTAAGCCGGATATTAAATTTTTTAATACTGAGTCCAAGGAAAAAAGCTGTAAATCCCATCAGGATGAGCGTTTCCCGCCATACATATTCGATCCCGTTGCCCTGGAGCATGATGCTCTTGATGATGGTGATATAATATTTTGGTGGCATGAAGTGGCAAAGTACCTGCATAATCACGGGCATGTTTTCGACCGGAAAAATAAAACCGCTAAGCAGGATGGTAGGCAGCATGAGCGCTACCAGCGAAATCATCATGGCTACCTGCTGGCTGTTGGTGATGCTGGAGATCAGGATGCCGAGTGACAAGGCCATGCATATGTAAAGGAAACTTTCGAGGAGCAGGAGCGAAATGCTACCTATGATAGGCATGCCGAAAAACATGTTTCCTAAGGCGAGGATGATACATGCATCGATGAAGGCAAGAAAGACATAAGGAAAGACTTTGCCAACAATGATTTGCCATGGTCTCATCGGAGACACCAGCAGCAATTCCATGGTACCCATCTCTTTTTCTTTGGTGATGGAAAGGGAGGTCATCAGCGCGGAAATCAACATAAGCAGCATGGCCATCAGTCCGGGAACGAACATGTATACCCCCTTCAGCTCTCCATTATACATCATCCGTACTTCAGGTGTGATCTGGTAAGGGACCTTTTCGGAATTCATAGAAACCAGGAAGTTACTGATAATCCCGGTGGCATAATTTACCAGCATATTGGCCGTATTCGGATCGGATGCATCCCCAATAATCTGGATGCGGGCCCTCCCTGTTTTTTCCAGTTTTTGTGCGAAACCGGGTTCATAAATGAGTGCCAGTTTAACCTCGCCCTGCCGGAAAACAGGATCAATTTCGTCCACTGTACTGAGGTTGCGCTCCAGGATAAAGTAACCCGATGAGAGGATTTTGTCAGTGATTTTGCGGGTGATCACATCGTTGGATGGGTCGTAAATAGCGATTTTGGCATCTTTAATCTCATTGGTGAGTACATATCCGAATAACATCAGCTGGATGGCCGGCATGCCAAAGAGGATCAGCAGGGTGCGGTAATCTCTGAAGATATGGTAGAACTCCTTGATGACAAATCCCCGGAACCGTTTCATACAATTTTTTTATTGGTCGCCCAGAAATAGAAGAACCGTGAAGCCGATACCAGTAATGGCACTCCCATGGTGATATAAAAGTTATAAAGCCATGCCTTATTGATTACATCCAGCGTGCGCAGCAGGATACCGCCGGAAATCATGATGGCCATCAAAAGGTATCCACGGAGGTTAAAAAAGGAGAAGGCGCATGGATAGGGTATGTTGAGCCCTTTGATCCGCCGGATATGACTTTTCGAAATTTTGGCAAACAGCATCACGTAAAATATCATTCCAAAAACCAGACCGCCTGCCAGGCGCCAGCCAAGATATTGTCCATGGTGAAACAGGTAACTCAAACCCCGTCCTGCAAGAATGCCCCCTGCGGTCGTCCATGCCAGTCCCGCAATAAAAAGCAGGTTATGCCTGCTGACGGAGGGTTTATATTTTTGGAAGATATTCACTGAATGTGTTTTTTCACCGTTAAGGCGCAAAGGCGCAAAAAATGTATTTATAATCCTGATTTTCTATTCTTTGCGTCTTTGCGGTTCGTATATTCATTTCGCCGTGATCCGGGTTCTAAGCCCTTGCCAGTTTGATAAACACCTCATTCATGGAGAAGGTGCCGAATTGTTTCTTCAGGTTGTCGGGGGTATCCAGGGCGGCAATTCGCCCGTCGACCATGATTGATACGCGGTCGCAATATTCGGCCTCATCCATATAGTGTGTGGTCACGAACACAGTGATTCCTTCATGGGCAGCTTCATAAATCATATCCCAGAATTGTCTTCGGGTAATGGGATCCACGCCGCCGGTTGGCTCATCGAGGAATACGATTTTTGGGTTATGCAGGATCGCAACAGAGAACGCAAGCTTTTGTTTCCAACCCAGCGGAATATCCCTGATCAGTTTATCACGGGCTGATTCGAAACCGAGACGTTGCATAAGGGCGTGGGTGCGGGTATCGATCTCCTTTCTCCTCAGTCCGTAAATTCCACCGTAAAAGCGTATGTTTTCATACACGGTGAGATCGTCATAGAGTGAAAACCGCTGACTCATATACCCGATGTTTTTCTTTACCTTTTCGCGCTGGGTGTAAATATCAAAACCAGCAACAGACATTTTTCCGGAAGTGGGATAGGATAATCCGCAGAGGATTTTGATGGCCGTGGTTTTTCCGGCGCCGTTGGCTCCCAGAAAACCAAATATTTCTCCCCTTTTCACCTCGAATGTCAGGTGATCATTTGCAACGAAAGAACCAAATTTTTTGACCAGGTCCTTTACTGTGATAATATTTTCAGTGGCTGCCGGCATGGTTTATTCAGGGCTATTCATCAACTCCATAAAACAATCTTCGATGGTTGCGTCGATTCGTGTTATTTCGACCGATTCATGCTTCTTTTTCTTCAGAAACTCAGATAAAGCTTCTGGTTCAATCTTCTGTGCACTGAAGGCAACATGGGCCGATTGCCCGAAGGCATATACGCTGTGAACGCCCGGATAGTCCCTGAGTTCGCCAAGCAGGTGGTAAATATCAGACGATTTCACTGAAAGAAGCGACAATGGATAATTGCGGATAACCTGCCCCGGGGTGCTGATGGTCATAATCCGGCCATTTTGCATCAGGGCGACCCGGTCGCAAAGACTGGCCTCGTCCATATAAGGTGTGGAGACGAGAATGGTTATCCCGGCATCTTTCAACCGCTTGAGCATCTCCCAGAATTCGAGCCGTGAAACCGCATCAACACCGGTAGTGGGTTCATCCAGGAATAACACCTCAGGTTTGTGAATCATGGCACACGACAGCGCAAGTTTTTGCTTCATTCCTCCCGATAATTTACCGGCTTTTCTGTTTTTAAACGGCTCGATCTGCTGGTAGATGTTTTTTATCAGGTCGTAGTTTTCGTGGATGGTGGTCCCAAATATGGTGGCAAAGAATTTTAAGTTTTCTTCAACGGTCAGGTCCTGGTAAAGCGAAAACTTTCCCGGCATATAACCACTGATATTTCTGATATTCTTGTAATCCTTCACCAAATCAAATCCTGCAACACTGCCTGTTCCTGTGTCGGCTAACAGCAAGGTTGTCAGAAGGCGGAAAAGGGTTGTTTTGCCGGCTCCGTCAGGACCAATAAACCCGAAAAGCTCACCCTTGCCGACATCAAAGGAGATATCGTCAAGGGCAAGGGTTTCGCCATACTTTTTGGTCAGATGTTCAACATGGACGGTTATGTCCGACATAATATAATTCTGATTAATTCTGAGGCGGTGTGCTTTTGGTCCAATAGCTGTTTCTTCCCAGAAGCGAAATGCCAACATATCCGCGAATTTTCAACTTTGTCGGACTTTCAAACTGAATATAGCATTTATATGTTTTTCCGTTTTTCGGGTCGTAAATGGTACCGCCAGACCACTCGTCCTTCCCATCAAATGAGAAGTTTTTCATGTTTACCAGACCGATAATCGGGGTCGTTTTCAGTTTGGGCTCGGGATTTTCTTTATCGGTACGTGGCAGTCCGGTGATGGAATCAAGAGGGGTTCTTAGCCAGACAAGTTTTCCAAAATACTTGCCGTTCTCTTTATACAGGGTGATTTTTCCGGTGGCTTCCTGGTTAAGCCAGGTGCCGAGAATATCATCGCCTTTATGGGTTTGAGCGGAGACAGTAATCCCCGACCCAATGGCCAACAGAATGGCCATTAAAAATGTTGAAATGGTTTTTTTCATTGTTTTTGGTTTTGGTTAATTTGACATCAATTTTATTTCGCCCGGCATGCCAATTTTCAGGCTGCCGTCATTCAAAACACGCACCTTTACTGCATATACGAGGTTCACGCGTTCTTCCTTTGTTTGGATTGTTTTGGGCGTAAATTCTGCTGTTTGAGAAATCCAGCCAACGACACCCTCCAACGTTGAATTTGTTTTTTCATCTTTATCAATGCGGACTTCGACCTTTTCACCGATTTTAATGTGGGGTAACTGCACTCCGCTGATGTAAACACGAAGTTGCATTTCGCGCAGATCGGCAATCTTGTACAGTGGTTTTCCAAAGGTCGTCACCTCGTTGTTCTCTGCAAATTTTGTCAGGACTGTTCCTTTTATCGGGTTGACGATTCGTGCATTTTTAATTGATTCACACACCTGGGCAATTTGCTGTTCGGTGCTGCTGATCTGATCTTCGATGCCCTTGAACTGGGTTTTGATCGAAACAATCTGTTTCTCAATGAGGTTGAGGCTGGAGTTGATGTCGTCGAGTTGTTTCTGGGTTGCCGCACCGTCTTTAAGTAGCCTGATTACACGGTTTTTCTCGATCAGAATATTTTCCCGATTTTGTTCCTGAACTGCGATCTGAGACATGAGATCCTCTTTCCGCGATCCGGTAGCATTTTTTTGTTCCATTATCTGCAGCTTTTTCAGATGCAGGTCGGTGGTATCAATATAACCTACCAATTGGCCTGAATCGAGCAATTGCCCCTCCTCAACATCAAACAACATGATTTTTCCATTGGCAAGTGAAGATATGGTAACCTCTGTAGTTTCAAACGATCCGTATGCATCGGGTTTGTCCTTGCCGCTGCTGCAGGATGACAGAAGGGCAATCCCCATAATGATTCCAAGAAGATATCGTCTCATAAAATGTCTGGTATTTTGGAATGGGTTTACAATTTTCCAATATTATATAAATAGCTGATTTTTGCTTTGATAAGCTGGAGTTTGTGAATTTCCATTCCCATCCGGGCCTGGATTTCATCGTTGACGCGAAAGATATAATCACTGGAGGTGATCACCCCGTTTGAAAGTTGTGAAGAGGCGATTTTGGTTATGCCGGCTCGGAGCGCAACAAGTTCCTGATCTTTAATGAGCAAGTCGGTGAGTTTTGTGATATCGGTCAGATTTTTCTGCGTCGTCACCCGTAAATTTTTATCAAAGGTTTCCTGTTGGTTTTTAATGATATCCCCCTGGATATCATACATCTTTTTTTCGTTCTTATTGGCATTCCAGTTCCATGGATTCCATGTAAGTTTGGCGCCAACCATAACCATGGGGGCAATGTCGGTTGAAAGAAAATTATAGCCTGGCCTTCCAAATCCAACCTGGCCGAATGCCCATATTTTTGGGTTCCATTTTGTGGTGACCATGTTTTTCATCAGGTCAGCCCGTTCCCTCTGAATACCATACAATTCAAATTCAATCCGCTTGTTTTCATAATCCAGTCCGGGCACATTAATAACAGGTGTTTTAAATCCTGAATTCTCATCCAGCGGCATTGTAATGAGTTCTGAAAGCATGCGTATGCTGGCAAGCCGGTCCATGGATAATTCATAAATATTCTGTTCAAGTTTAATGATCTCTGCCCGTATAAGATCGGCATTCATTTTGAGCGTGGCACCATTTAGTACGGCTGATTCCACCTCCTTTAGTTTCGATTCAAGCTGTTTTCTTGTCTCATTCAACAGTTTAATATGCTCCTGGGTAAGTAAAATACTGAAAAAGAACTGGTTCACCTGGTCTTTTAAAAGATACAGGGTGGCGTCGACATTCTTTTTATCCACATTGAGATTAAATTTTTCAAGTTTTTTCTGGTAATTTGTCACATTGCCATCATAAATGGATTCGCTGACATCAAGGGTCAGCTTATACTGATCATTGGGAATGACAGGCCCTTGGAGTTGGGGCAGGTTTGCCGGCAATTCAATCACCACTTCGGTTACTTCATTCTGCCAAGATGCGGTACCGTTGACATTAAACTGGGGGAGATAGTTTTTATTCAGGTTTTTGGTTCTGAGGTCGCTGGATTTTTCCATCAGGGCGGCCTGGCGGTTAAGGGGATAGGTTTTCTGTAATTGCTGGAAGCAAAAATCCAGTGTAATGGTATCCTGCGCCCGGGCCATGAAAGGGAGGCCGGTCATCAAAACAAACATGGAAACCAGGATGAATGGAACTTTAATTACGATGTTCATTTTCATAACCTTTTAATGCATTAAGGATAAAATCAGGAACTACCGTTTTCCTCTCCTCATTGAATTGTTTGAGCTGATCATTCGAATAGCCAAAGATAGTCTGAATGAGTGGTTTGGCAATAACCGGAAAAATACTGAGCGCCAAAATGTTGATATAGAGATGGAAAGGATCAATCTCAAGATGTAGCTCCTCTTTGACCTGCTTGCGAATTTGTTCCATCAGTTTTTCAGGGGCGAAGTTTTTCTTTTTCAGCATCGCTTTAATCATATCTGGTTTTTCATACAATCCGTTCAGGATGAACAATGGGATATATGAATTTTCTGAAAGAAAAGAGACGTAATAGCTAACGAAGATGGTGATTTTTGATTTGAAGTCAAGGTCAGAATAAAAAATCTCGTTCAATTTTGTAATCAGTTTGGAAAATGCATCTTCAAAAACTGCCTGAAAGATGTTATCCTTATTCCGGTAATAATAATGAACCAGTGATTTGTTTACACCGGCTTCGTCAGCTATTTCCTGCATCCGGGCACCATCAAACCCTTTGCAGTGAAAAACCTTCTTTGCCGCTTCCAGGATGCGTTCTTCAGTAGTGGATGTTGAATTTTCCATGTTGTTTTAACCGAATGGATTAATCAGTTGGTTTAACCAAGTGGTTAAATATAATACAAATTTTATTGATAATTGCGGTTTAGAAGAAATTATTTGGGGATTTTTATTTTTTGTCCGGGTTTCAACCGATTGGAGGTCTTCAGGTTATTCAAAGTTTTCAACTGGGAAACGGTAACATCAAATTTGTCGGCTATATCCCATAAATTGTCACCCGACTGGATGGTGTACATTGTGAATTTCTGTCCTGTTGCAGCAGTCGTTTTAGATTTAGAATTCGTTTCAGATTTGACCTTCGCTTCAGGTTTTGCATTGGTGGTGAGATCCTGACCGGACGAGTTTAACTTGATTTTTTGCCCAATATTGATTTTTGAGCTGCTCAGGTTGTTCCATTTCATCAGTTCCGATGCAGTGCAATTGTATTTGATGGCAATAGAACCAAGGCTTTCACCGCTTTTCACCACATGAATGGTTTTTAAGTTCTCATCAGCTGAAGTTGATTTTGCCGATATTTTGGTACTGGCAGGTTCAATACCGGAATCCTGACCGGATTTTGGTTTAGCTGAAGTGTCTTTTGAAACAACCTGTGGCACATAGGTTGAAGTTACCCCGTTATCCCGGCCTTTCTGACTGGCCGGTTTTGAGTATACCAGTATTTTTTTCTTGGGTTTGAAAGAATTTTTCTTCGTATTGTTCAGGGATTTCAAATCGCTGATGGTCATATTAAACTTTTTGGCGATGGAGGCCATCGATTCGCCGCTTTTGACGGTGTATAATTCGGCTTCGCGGTAGTTGCTATAAAATTGTTTCATCATCGAATCCTTCTGAATCCCGCTTTGTGTGCGGTATGCATACAAGGCCGATTCATTGTTGATGAAGCTTCCGATATGCTTTTTACGGAGTCGCAACTTATAAGGATTTTCAGCTGTAGCTGGAATAAACAGGTGCTTGAAAGAGGGATTCAAAAATTCAATTTCATCCATCGGGATATCCAGCATTTCTGATATCTGGATAAAAGAAAGCGGATTGTGAACAGTGACTGTGTCCACCTCATAATAGAGGATGCCTGGATCAACAGGGTTGATTTTGTGTTCATTTGCATAGGTTATGACATAACTTGCTGCAATGAATGCGGGAACATACGAGGCGGTTTCCCTGGGCAGGTATTTTTGTATAGCCCAGAAGTTCTTCATGCCCCCCGAACGCCTGATGGCCTTGTTCACATTTCCTGCTCCGGAATTGTATGCAGCCAGGGCCAGTGACCAGCTTCCATAAATATTATACAGGTCAGTCAAGTGTTCACAAGCAGCAATGGTGGCCTTGAAGGGGTCAAACCGGTCATCAACATATGAGCTGACCTTCAGCCCGTATACTTTTCCGGTTCCATACATGAACTGCCACAAACCTTTGGCCCCGGCTGGTGAATTGGCGGTGGGGTTTAGCGCTGATTCAATCACGGCCAGATATTTCAATTCCAACGGCATGTTGTATTTGTCAAGCTGCTCTTCAAAAAGGGGAAAATATATCTGGGACAAGCCAAGGATTCTTGCGGTCAGCTTACGTTTTCTTACAGCGTACAATTCGATAAACTTCTTTACTTCGTTATTGTAAACAAATTCAAAGGGAGATTGATCATTCAGCTGAGCGATGCGTTCGCGGTAAACCGAATCGGGAAAAGTGGGAATATCGCTATCAGTAAAGGTACTCCAGTTTTGATACTGTTGGGCATTGGGAAATCCGGCCTCTTCAAAAATCTTAAGGTTGGCCAGGCTGTCAAGCATGACCATCACCGGATCGTCCCCAATCATTTTTTGATTTTTGATCACTGAATCAGGACGGATGGTATCCTGCGCAAAGGGAGAAAATGGTGTAAAAAAGAGGAAGAGGATAAAAAGGAGGTTTCTTTTGAAGGTCATGCAAATAACATTTTAACAGGGAATGAGGATTGAAATTTTTGTCTCTTGATAAACGTCATATAAGTGACAATAATTGCCAACAAAGTTAGTGATTTTGAAAGTACTGTAAAAGTACTAAATTTGTGAGATCTTTCCCTTATCCATGAAAAAGCTGTATACCCTGATTTTCCTTGTCTTTATGCTGGCCGGTTATACCCGCGCCCAGGAAAAAGCGAGCCTGCCAAATGGCACATTAAGGCATGAGATGACCCCGGAGGAGTCACTTCGCAAAGGTGAAATTGGTAGAAATTTCATTGAAACCGATCCCCCATCAGGACTGATCAGGAATGTTGCTGAAATAGACCGGGTACAGGGAGCCCTGGTACGTTACCCGTTTGGAATCCCTATTTCCGTGATCAAGGAGATGGCCACCGATATCATGGTAACAACCATCGTAGCCTCCACAGCACAAAAAAATACGGTGACAAATCAATATGTAAACAATGGTGTTGATACCAGCCACTGTAATTTTCTGATCGCTCCCTCTGATAGTTACTGGACAAGGGACTATGGCCCCTGGTTCGAGTCAGATGGCGCAAACCAAATTGGCATCGTTGATTTCCCGTACAACCGTCCCCGCCCCAATGATGATGAAATACCAAAAAAAATGGCAGAGATGTTAGGGATTCCCTGGTTTGGCATGAACCTGATCTCTACCGGGGGGAATTACATGACCGAAGGTCTCGGGATCTCTTCATCGACCGAATTGGTATGGGAGGAAAATCCAACCCAAACCCACGACCAGGTAGCTCAGAAAGCACTTGATTATCTCGGGATAGAGAACTATTTTGTGAGGCCCGATCCGAACGGAACTTACATCGATCACATCGATTGCTGGGGAAAATTTTTAGGACCAGATAAAATCCTCATCCGCAAAGTTCCCCTGTCACATCCACGTTATGCAGCCATTGAAACGGCAGCCGCTTTCTGGGCAAACACCAACAGTTCGTATGGCCATCCCTATAAAGTTTACCGCATCAACACTCCCCAGGACCAACCCTATACCAACTCTGTGATCCTAAACAACAAAGTACTGGTCCCCATCATGAATTCAACATGGGACGACAGCGCCCTGGCTGTTTACCAGACAGCCATGCCCGGATATGAGGTGATCGGATTCATCGGGAATCCCTCCACTCCCTGGGAGTCGACCGATGCCTTGCATTGCAGGGTGATGGGAATTGCCGATCTCGGGTTGCTCTATATCAAGCATATTCCCCTGACGGGGAATCAGCCATATGAGCATGACTGGGTGATCAATGCCGACATCCTTGCTTGCAGTAATCAGCCAGTTAAAAACGATTCAGTGCTCATTTGGTATCGAGTTGGCACTGAAGATTATCAGGCCGTTGCGATGACAAACAGTTCAGCCAACCATTATACCGGTATCATCCCTTCACAACCTGGCGGAAGTGTAATTCAATATTTCCTTTCTGCAGCGGATGAATCGGGACGCCATGAAACTTGTCCATTAATTGGTCTCGCAGATCCGTTCACCTTTAATTCTGTTTATACTGACATTACCGCCATTCCCGATACCCTTTGGTTTCGTACAATGGAAGATGCCGAACAAGGAAAAATTTCTCAACTCCACAATTACACAAATGGAGATATCAACCTTATCAGTGTCCAACAGGAAGGGAGCTGGTGGCATGTCGATTCCATGTCTGTGTCTTCTTTGCCGCAAATGATCAACCCCGGAGACTCGGTTGCTGTTCGGGTGAGAATTTATTTGCCATTATCTTTTAGCCCTTTGATGGACTTTTATATTGATTCAATGGAAGTATTGACGAGCCAGGGAACGCAGCATGTCATCATCATGGTCAACCAGGATTTGATATCACGTGTTCAAGAACAACAAAATGCAACACTTGGCGACTGTTATCCCAACCCTTTCTCTGAGGGTACTATTTTGCCTTTTATCATGAAAGAAGCCAGCAGTGCTGAATTGCAGATACTGGATTTAAGGGGAATCGTGGTAAGAACACTTTTTATTGGAAAAGTTGAACGAGGTTCTTATTTTGTAAAATGGGATGGGAAGGGGAGTTCCGGAAAAGTGCTGCCCGCCGGAATCTATTATTCAAGGCTTTCTTCCGAACATTCGACGCAGGTAAAAAGAATGGTGATAATCCGTTAACCCTTTTTCTCGGGCCGCATCTGCGGAAAGAAGAGAACATCCTGGATGGATGCCGAATTGGTCATGATCATGGTCAATCGGTCGATGCCGATACCGAGCCCGGCTGTGGGAGGCATCCCGAATTCAAGCGCCCTGAGAAAGTCTTCGTCGAGCACCATCGATTCATCATCACCGCGTTTGCCAAGTTCAAGCTGCGATTCAAACCGTTCGCGTTGATCAATGGGATCGTTCAGCTCTGAAAATGCGTTGCAAAGTTCCTTTCCGTTGCATATTGCTTCAAAGCGTTCAACCAGCCCCTCTTTGGTGCGGTGCTTTTTGGCAAGCGGCGACATCTCAACCGGATAATCGGTAATAAAGGTCGGCTGGATCAGGAATGGTTCACATTTTTCTCCGAAGATCTGGTCGATGATCTTTCCCTTGCCCATGGTTTTATCGATAGGGACCGCCAACTCCCGGGCTATTATTCCGAGTTCCGCCTCTGATTTGCTGCTGATGTCAATCCCTGTAAAATGTTCAATGGCTTCAAACATCGTAAACCGTTTCCAGGGGCGTTTGAAATCGATCAGGTTTTCGCCAACCTGCACCTGTGTTTTGCCATGAAGGTCCAGGGCGATTTTTTCGACCATCTCTTCCACAAGGTTCATCATCCATTCATAATCCTTATAGGCGACATAAAGCTCCATCTGGGTGAATTCGGGATTGTGAAAGCGGTCCATCCCTTCATTGCGGAAATCCTTCGAAAATTCATACACGCCGTCATATCCCCCCACAATTAATCGTTTCAGGTAAAGTTCATTCGCGATCCTGAGGTAGAGGGTCATATCCAGGGCATTGTGGTGTGTTTTGAAGGGCCTGGCGGCTGCGCCGCCATAAAGGGGCTGAAGGATGGGTGTTTCAACCTCAAGGTACGATTTGGCATTCAGGTAATTGCGCATCGAATTGAGCAGTATGTTGCGTTTCACAAACACATCACGCACCTCGGGGTTCACAATCATGTCAACATAACGTTGCCGATACCTTTGTTCAGGGTCGGTGAAGGCATCAAACACGGCATCCTCCTTTTCCTTAACGATCGGAAGCGGTCGGAGCGATTTGCTGAGCAGCGTAAGTGATTTTGCATGAATGGTGATCTCCCCCATCTGGGTGATGAATACAAAGCCAGTCACGCCGATGATGTCGCCGATATCAAGCAGTTTCTTAAACACAGTATTATAGTGTGTTTTATCCTCGCCGGGGCAGATGTCATCGCGCTTGACGTACAACTGTATCCGGCCGCTTTCATCCTGAAGTTCCACAAAAGAGGCCGCCCCCATGATGCGCCGGCTCATGATGCGGCCTGCAATGCTTGCCTGCTGGTAGAGGGAAGGATCTCCGGGGAAATTATTTTTTATGTCAGCCGCCCTGGTATTGACTTCAAAGGTTTCGGGCGGATAGGGGTTGATGCCAAGCCTGATAAGCTCATTCAGTGAATTTCTGCGTATGGTTTCCTGTTCGGTTAATCCGGTGCTCATGTTGCCAAATTTTGGCAAAGATAAGGATTTTAGAAGAACGTTTCAGGATCAGGACAGCACTGTACGAAGAATCTGGTGCGATTGCAACCCCTTGAATCCCGGCAGATGCAGTTGATAATACAACAGGATCGTTTCCAGCAACTGGTCGCGGACTTCGGCCCGGAGAGAAATTTCACCACTTCGCCACCTCGCCACCTCTCCCGGTCCATATGGATCGAAACTACATACTTCAAGCAAAGCATGAAACTGTTGGCTGTTTTCAGGATTCAGATAGTAGGGGTGCTCAGGAACGGCAGATTGGAAATGGCCCTCCCTGAGATTGAAAATCTGTAACGATGTCGAATGGTTCAAGTGTGGGAAAATACCAAGGTGGTGGCAAAGGTGCATCGCAAAAAACAGATGAAAACTTGAGATAGGTTCATCGGTTTCGTCCAGCCGAAGGCAAGTTCCCCATAGGAATTCAAAGAGGGAGGGATTGGTTTCCTCTTCACGTATTACTTTGTAAACCAATTCATTGATAAATAGCACCAGGGAACTTTTCCGGATATCAAAGGGGATGGAATGATAGGGATGGGCGAGCCTGATCTCTTTCACCGACTGCAGGGAGTGTTTCTCTCTGTGATACACGACAAGGTCGAGGAGGGTAAGTGGCTGGAACAGGCCGGGTTTGATTTTTGATTTCGGGTTCCTGACCCCTTTGACCAGATAGGACTGAAGCCCGAAGAGCCCGGTATAGATTTTTACAATCAGACTGGATTCAGCGTATTTGGTGGAATGAAAAACGATGCCTCTCGTGGAATGCAGCATCAGTTGATGATGAGAATTTTCGTTACCACTTTTTCTGTCCCGGTGTCATTGGCTGCATATACCAAATAGACTCCGCTTTGCGCTTTTCTGCCATCGAAATTTTTTCCATCCCATACCGCTTGTCCGCCTTCGGCACGGGTTGAATAGACCAGCACCCCGTTGATGTCGGTAATACGGACCTGTGCATTGCTGACAAGCCCTTTCACAGCGATGTATCCTTCATAATCGGATTTAACCGGATTTGGGAAGGCATACACATTCTCGTTTGTGTCGCCGCCGGGTGTGGCCGGCGCCCTGAATGAAATCACCCCTTTGTCTGTACCATAAAAGACCTCTCCGTCCTGGTTGATGGCGATACAGGTAATGCGATCCGAAAGCAGCGGGCTGTTTTCCGAAGTAAAGTGATAAATCTGCTTTGTTCCATCTTCCGAAAAAAGATAAACTCCCCCGCGGTCAGTTCCGATCCATTTCTGGTTGGCTCCATCCACTGAAATTGCAGTAACAGTTTCATTTTCCAGGAGATATTGAACATAGCTCCCCTGGGTGACCAGGATGCGCTGGGCATCGAAATTCTGGCCAGGCTGGAACACATTCTCCGGAGAATAAAAAACAGCAACGCCTTTTTCGGTACCTATCCAGATCTCCCCCTTTTTATCTTCCGCCATGGCGAAAACAGTCGTTCCAGGGATATTGCCATTGCCGACAACAGAATTCAGAAGGATCGACTTATCATCAAGATTATTATCGGGTGTGCCGTTGTCGGTAAATACCAGGATCGAATTAGGATTCGTGTTCCCATAACGCATCTGGATCCACTTCTGCCCATTTTTATCAATGAGAATTTGCCCAAGGTCACTCTCATTCACGATGGGTATGTTAAATCCTGTCCATTTATCTCCCTTTTTCATTGAAAGGCAGTTGTTGTTATGGCAGGTGACAGCCCACAAATTGCCGGCTGCATCGAAGGAGATGCCTCCCACACGAATATCGGAGGTATCGGAGGAGGTATGATGTCCAAGGGTGCTGTTGCTTTCATTGTATCGTTTTACGACTGAATCATTGTATAATTCAAGCAATCCCCTCCCGAAAGATGCTGCAAAAACGTGTTTGCTGTCGAAGGGATCAACGGCAATATTTACCACATCGTGGGATTGGTTCATTACCGGGTTGTTATAACCGGAAATGTTGTTCCAGTTGGCATTGTCGAAATGATATATTTGCGGGGCAATCCAAATCGGAATGAAAGAAGCATCCCTTCCTCCCGGGGCAATATACAGGTCATTTCCCTTGCAGGTCATGCTGAAGGCCAGAGATGTAGACGGACCGTCTAAATTGAGGCGGTCGACACTTCCTGATTTTTGATCAAAGTTGAGCAGCCCTGAATAGGTATCACCCACCCAGAACAGTCCATCACGGTCTGAAATGGCATCCAGCGGATAGGGAGACCCGGGAAAATAACTGTAGATGGTCGTGAATATCTCGAGACTTGTATTAAAAACCGTGACGAAATAGTTATAGGAGACCAGCAGGTAATTTTCATTTGACTGGAGGTGCATGACCGGATTATAATAATCGCGTTCCCATCGGCTCCAGGTTCCGTTCGAGAAGGCATAGATGGTATCGGTTGCCGAGGTTCCCTTCTTTTTGTTAACAAATACCTTTCCGGCAAAATGGGTGATGGTGTTATATTTTGCTGTGGTATCCATTTTGGGGTCCTTATGCCAGGATGCAAAATTAGCAAGGTTGGGATCTTTTGCATACGCTTTGTAGATGCCCTTTTCCGAGGCGGCAAATAGGGAATCGTTCTGATCTTTTGTCAGGGCGAGCACATTCACCTGGCTTCCATCCTTCCCGATGTAGTAGGTATCGAGGATCTCCTCCTTGCTGATGTCGAGCACCACAATGCCGAAACCACAGGATAAATAGGCATTCTTGCCGATAAAAAAGATATCATTGATGGTCTTATTTCCCAGGATAGCCTTTCGCTTGATATCTGAAATATTGATGATGGTATTATTTTTTATCAGGTCAATGTTTGCATTGGTGTATGCGATCACCAGGGTCTGGTATTCCTTGTTGTAACGGATGGTGCCAATGCCGATATCGGAGAGCCCGTTTATCTTGGTGATGCGCACCACGCTGTTGTCCTCCTTGTCGTAATAGAACACAGCATAGGGAGTGGAGGCATAAACCCTGCTACCGGCATCGGTTACAGCGTTAACAAGGGTATAGGGTAGTTCGTCGCGCCACTGCCCGATGGGAACCTGTTGAGCAAACAGTTGGGAAATGGCTGAGAAGATCAAGAAGCAGGTGAAGGTGTATCGGAATAGATTCATGTATGCAGTATTTCTGGAATTATGATGATAACTAATTCAAAATAACTGATTTTTCAGCAATTTATTGTAAAAAACCGTTGGTTTCAGAGGATCATTCCAGCCGCTACCGTTTCATTGGTTGACTCATCGATAAGGATAAGGCTACCGGTAATCCGGTTTATCTTATACGGATCGAAGAAAAGCGGTTTTGTGGTACGCAGCCGTATGCGGGCAATGTCGTTCATCTGCAGCGCCTTTTTATCCTTTATTTCATCCAATGTACTGATGTTCAAAACATAGCTGATATCCTGAATCAGGCACCTGACATCCCGGGTTGTATGCTTCAGGGCATATTTTCCCTGGAGCTGCATGGGTCTTGGGTTCATCCAGCAAATCATGGCCTCGATATCGCAGCTCTCCTGCGGAATATCGTTTGCGCCGGCGATCATGTCTCCACGGCTGATATCAACATCATCTTTCAGGGTAAGGGTGACGGACATGGGGGGATGTGCTTCTGAAAGTGCGGTGTTGTAAGCATCGACTGATTCAATTTCACTTTCAAGCCGGGATGGAAGTACGATGATTTTATCACCGGGATGAAAAAAGCCGCCTGCAACCCGGCCGGCATAGCCCCGGTAATCGTGGAACTCGTCTGATTCAGGACGGATCACATACTGCACCGGGAAGCGGGGATGCACCAGGTCGTGATCCTGGCTTATGGGAATGGTTTCGAGGTGATGTAGCAAAGTTCCCCCAACATACCATGGCATGTTTTCAGAGGGTTTTACCACGTTGTCACCCTTCAGTGCGCTGATGGGGATAAAGCGCATATCCTGGTCGGGAAACACATGGTTCGCAAAGTCCTGGAAATCATTGAGGATCCTGGTGTATACATCCTCCCTGTAATCCATCAGGTCCATCTTATTGATGCAGACGATGATGTGCGGGATTCCAAGAAGGGAGGCGAGAAAAGTATGGCGATGCGTTTGTTCAATGACTCCATTCCGGGCGTCGATCAGCACAATGGCGGCATTGGCGGTGGAGGCGCCGGTGACCATGTTGCGCGTGTACTGGATGTGACCAGGGGTGTCGGCAATGATAAATTTTCGTTGGGGCGTTGCAAAATAGCGGTAGGCCACATCGATGGTGATTCCCTGTTCGCGCTCGGCACGCAGTCCATCGGTGAAGAGGGCGAGGTTCAGGTATTCGCTGCCTTTTTGCACACTGGCGCGTCTGACCGCATCGAGCTGGTCTTCAAAGATAGACTTGCTGTCGTATAGAAGGCGCCCGATCAGGGTGCTTTTACCGTCATCCACGCTCCCGGCAGTGGTAAACCGCAGCAATTCCATGCCCAGGTAGGCATTGTTTGAAAAGGTTTGTTCCATCAGAAATAGCCCTCCTTTTTCCTGTCTTCCATGGCCGCTTCGGAACGCTTATCGTCGTAGCGGCCGCCACGCTCAGTTACGCGGGTGGCTGCAATTTCCCGGATGATTTCTTCGACGGTGTCAGCGGTCGATAGCGTGAGTCCGGTACAGGAGATATCTCCGACCGTACGGCAACGAACCCTTTTGTATTCTATCTTTTCAGTCGGTTTCATCTCCATGAAAGGGGCCTCGGCGAGCCACACGCCATCGCGGTAAAACACGTTGCGTTCATGGGTGAAGTAGATACTGGGGAGCTCAATGTTTTCGGCAAGGATGTATTGCCACACATCCATCTCTGTCCAGTTGCTGATGGGAAAAACACGGAAATGTTCTCCCATCCGTTTTTTCCCATTGAACATATACCAGAGTTCCGGTCTTTGATTCTTAGGGTCCCATTGTCCGAACTCGTCGCGGTGGGAAAAAAAGCGCTCCTTGGCCCGGGCCTTCTCTTCGTCTCGCCGCGCCCCGCCAATGGCGGCATCGAATTTATTTTTTTCAATCGCATCGAGGAGGGTGACTGTTTGCAGCACATTGCGACTGGCATTGATCCCCTTCTCCTCCATGGCCCTTCCTGTATCGATTGAATCCTGGACAGAGCCAACCAGCAGCTGTGCACTGACCGATTTAGCCAGTCCGTCGCGAAAAACAAGTGTTTCGGAAAAATTGTGGCCGGTATCAATGTGAAGCAAAGGAAATGGGATCCTGGCAGGGTAAAATGCCTTCACCGAAAGATGAACGAGAACAATAGAATCCTTCCCGCCCGAAAAAAGCAACACAGGCCGCTCGAATTGTGCAGCCACCTCCCTCAATACATAAATTGCTTCAGACTCCAGTTCCTTCAGGTGAGTCAGTTGATAATCGCCCATAAGCTAAAAAGAAAGCAAAATTACATTTTTTTATCAGACTACTTCACCCAACAACGTTGCGGAGGTGGCCCCTGATATTTTTACATGAACATAGTCGCCGGGTACCGCATTGGTTTTTGTGAAAACGGCAACTTTGTTTTGCGAGCTCCGGCCAAAATACTGATCATCTGAACGTTTTGATTTTCCTTCTATCAGGATTTCAAAGGTTTTGCCAATTTCCTTCCTGTTGTTGTCCAACGAAAGCTTTTGCTGGAGGTGAATGATCTCTGTCAAGCGCCTCTCTTTAATTTCTTCCGCAACATTGTCTTTAAGCGTATCGGCCGCCAGCGTTTGTGGCCGCTCCGAATATTTGAACATATACGCCGCATCATAACCAACCCATTCCATCAGCGACAAGGTCTCCAGGTGATCCTCCTCGGTTTCGCTGCAAAATCCGGTGATGATGTCGGTGGATATGGCACAGCCGGGAATGATCCGGCGGATGGCCTGAATTCTGTCCATGTAATCCTCGCGGGTATACTTCCGGTTCATCAGGCCGAGCATGTGATTGCTTCCTGATTGTACAGGTAGGTGAATCGCTTTACAGAGATTCGAATTGCGGCCAATGGCAAGCAGTAAATCATCGGAAATATCCTTTGGATGTGAAGTAGCAAACCTGATGCGCATCATTGGGCTAACCTGCGCCACCTTTTCGAGCAGGTGTGCGAAGGTGATCACTTCATCCCCGTTTTTCCAGTGATAGGAATTGACATTCTGGCCGAGCAGGGTTACTTCACGGTATCCCTTTTCATAGAGATCGCGGGTTTCACGGACGATCGATCCCGCATCGCGGCTTCTTTCCTGGCCCCGTGTGGAGGGCACCACACAGTATGAGCAATAATTTTCACAGCCGCGCATGATGGAAATAAATGCGGAAACCCCATTGGAATCAATCCGAACCGGAGTGATATCGGCATAGGTTTCGTCGATGGACAAAATGGTGTCTATGGCTTTCTGACCGCTCCCGACCTGGGCAAGAAGCTGCGGAAGGTGGCGATAGGAATCGGGTCCGGCAACGAGGTCGAGCAACTGCTCCTCCTCCATCAGGGCAGTTTTTGTGCGGTCGGCCATGCAGCCAAGCAAACCGATGATCAGCTCAGGCCTCTTCTTTCGCAGCGATTTGAAATAATGCAGCCTTTTCCTCACGCGATCCTCTGCATTTTCCCGGATGGAACAGGTATTGACCAGCACGATATCGGCCAGCGTTACTTCAGGGGTATTTTCGTACCCATTATCTGTTAAAATGGAAGCAACAATTTCACTGTCAGAAACATTCATCTGGCAACCATATGTTTCAATATATATTTTTTTATTATTTTTCACGTTAGGCTATCACCTTATGGTCAAATGACCGATTAAGCAAAAAAAGAGGTGCAAAGGTAAGGATTAAGTTAATTGTCTTACTTTTGCACCGGATTTCGAGTCCTAAAAACGGTATCCATATGACGAAAAACTTAGTTATTGTTGAATCTCCTGCAAAGGCAAAAACCATTGGAGGATTTCTGGGGAAGGATTATACAGTTAAGTCGTGCATGGGGCATGTGGCAGATCTGTCGAAGAAAGATCTTGGGGTAGATATTGAAAATGGTTTCATCCCTAACTACATCATCTCCCCTGAAAAGAAGAAGCTGGTAGCTGAATTGAAAAAGCTTGCCCAGGGGGCCGAATGTGTCTGGCTGGCATCTGACGAGGACCGTGAAGGTGAAGCAATTTCATGGCACCTGATTGAAGCACTCGGGTTGGATGAAGCCAAAACCAAGCGCATAGCCTTTCATGAAATAACCAAATCGGCCATTCAGGAGGCCATTGAAAACCCAAGGGCGATTGACAAACATCTCGTTGATGCCCAGCAGGCACGCCGTGTATTGGATCGGCTTGTAGGGTTTGAACTGTCACCTTTGCTGTGGAAAAAAATCAAACCATCCCTTTCTGCCGGACGGGTACAATCGGTTGCAGTCAGGTTAATCGTTGAACGGGAAGAGGAGATAAAAAGCTTTCAAAGTATCTCTGCATTCCGGATTTCAGGCGACTTTCTGGTTAAAAGCGGCAATAAGGTCAGCGCAGTAAAAGCGGAACTGAACAAGCGTTTTACGAAAAAGGAGGAGGCCTTGGCCTTTCTTCATAAGTGCATCCCCTCCGTGTATACGGTTGAAGAGGTTGATACAAAGCCTTCGAGGAAATCACCGGCCCCGCCCTTTACCACCTCCACACTGCAACAGGAGGCTTCACGCAAACTTGGATTTTCAGTAGCCAACACGATGCGCGTAGCACAGGAGCTATACGAATCGGGAATGATTACCTATATGCGTACCGACTCGGTGAACTTGTCGGATATGGCATTGGCCATGTCACGGACGGAAATCACGGCTGCTTTCGGATCAGAATATGTAAAAACCCGCAAATTTGCCACCAAATCCAAGGGTGCACAGGAGGCGCATGAGGCCATCCGTCCAACCTATATGACCAACCGGACCATTGAAGGGGACAAATCACACAAGCGTCTCTATGAATTGATCTGGAAACGGACCATTGCCTCCCAGATGGCGGATGCAGAACTTGAAAAAACCAGTGTTTCCATCGGAATTTCAGGGGCTGCCGAGAAGTTCGTCGCGAAAGGGGAGGTGATCAAATTTGACGGATTCCTGAAGGTTTACATGGAATCGACCGATGAAGAGGATCAGAACGGGGAAGAGGGGATGCTGCCGCTGATGAATGCCGGTGATAAGCTGGATCTGACCGAAATGAATGCCCAGGAAAAATTCACCCAGCAGCCCTTCCGGTACACAGAAGCCATGCTGGTGAAGAAACTGGAAGAGCTGGGTATCGGGCGCCCCTCTACCTATGCACCCACCATCTCCACAATACAAAAAAGAGGATATGTCATAAAGGAAGACCGGCCTGGCATTTCGAGAAGCTTTACATTGGTAACGCTGAAAAAATCGGTTATTACGGAACAGGTGAAAACTGAAAATGTCGGTTTTGAAAAGTCAAAACTCTTCCCGACCGATATCGGAACAGTGGTAAACAACTTCCTGGTCGAAAATTTTAACAATATCCTGGATTACAACTTCACGGCCAACGTGGAGGAGGAGTTTGACGAAATTGCCGAAGGAAAGATGGTGTGGAACCAGATGATCAAGGAATTTTACTTTCCTTTTCACAAACAGATCGAAGGCACGCTCGAAAATTCAGGAAAGGTCAGCGGAGAAAAGCTCCTCGGAAAGGAGCCCAAAACCGGTGAAAATGTCTTTGTAAAAATCGGACGGTATGGCCCCATGGTTCAGATTGGGGATGCCGACGCAGAAGAAAAACCAAAATTTGCCTCTCTGAAAAAGGGGCAGAGCATCGATAGCATCACACTTGATGAAGCCCTGGAACTGTTCAAACTTCCCCGGTCGCTGGGCGAATTTGAAACCAAGGAGGTAACGGTGGCCATTGGACGGTTTGGCCCCTATATCCGCCATAATTCACTCTTTTATTCCCTGCCCAAGGAGGATGATCCAATGGATGTAAGCCTTGAACGGGCCAGTGAAATCATGCAAATCAAAAGAGCGCTTGACAGTCAGAAGGTCTTGCATGAATTCACGGAGGGGAAAACGCTTATCCAGGTTTTGAATGGCCGGTATGGCGCCTATATTTCATTCAACAAGGAAAATTATAAAATTCCGAGAGGGACGGATCCCAAGGCTTTGACCCTCGAAGGATGCAAAAAGATTATTGCTGAAACACAGCCCTCAAAATCTAAATCGAAGAAGAAAAAGTAATGTCCCATGGATATTTCTGCTTTTTTTGAACCCGTTGACCTGGGTGAATTTCCCCAGAGCAGCGAAACGGCTGGCCAGGCCCGGCTTGGAAATGTAATTGGTATGTTTACCGACGCCAATGTTTTTCCTGACTATACTGCCTTCGACATCGTCCTGATCGGCGTAAAAGATGATCGGAATGCCGTTGAAAATGAAGGATGCGGAATGGCGCCGGATCAGATTCGTAAATATCTTTACAGGCTCAATCCGGGACCGCATGCCATTAAACTGGCCGACCTTGGTAATATCAAACGGGGCTTTACGGTTTCAGATACCTATTTTGCCTTGAGTTCGGTAGTTGCTGAGATGATCAGCAACAATGTACTCCCGATAATCCTGGGCGGAAGTCAGGATCTGACCTACGCAAATTACCAGGCCTACCAGAGCCTTGGGCAAATCATCAACATTGTGGCGATTGATCCCATGTTTGATCTGGGAAAATCGGAACAGGAGATGGATTCCCAGTCATACCTGAGCAACATTATTTTACATCAGCCCAACTACCTGTTCAATTATGCCAACATAGGATTCCAGACCTATTTTATCGATCAGGATGCACTCCGGCTCATGAAAAACCTGTTTTTCGACACCTACCGGCTTGGGATCGTCCGCGAGAGTCTGGAGGAGGTTGAACCGATTGTACGCAATGCCGATATGGTAAGCTTTGATATTTCCTCCATCCGCAATTCAGATGCACCCGGAAACGGCAATGCTACACCCAATGGGTTTTACGGAGAAGAGGCCTGCCAGATCGTGCGCTATGCCGGGTTAAGCGATAAGCTTACCTCCATCGGTTTTTACGAAGTCAATCCAAAATATGATAAAACTGGTCAAACGGCCCACCTGGTCGCCCAGATGATCTGGTATTTCCTCGATGGATATTACAATCGTGCACACGATTTTCCATTCAAGAACGAGGAGGATTATTTAAAATACAGGGTCACCATCACCGATCACAAGGAGGAGATTGTATTTTACAAGAGCAAGAAAACCGACCGCTGGTGGATGGAGATCCCGCTGCCTGCCGAACAGCGGATCAAATATGAGCGGCACTACCTTGTGCCCTGTTCGTACAAGGATTACCAGGTTGCCTGTGAAAACGACATTCCCGACCGTTGGTGGATGGTTTATCAGAAACTGATGTAGGCAATAGGCATTAGGCAATAGGCATTAGGCAATAGGCAATAGGCAATAGGCAACAGGCAATAGGCAATAGGCAATAGGCAATAGGCAATAGGCAATAGGCAATAGGCAATAGGCAATAGCCATTAAGGATTGGTCATTGGTCATTGGTCATTGGTCATTCATCCTTTATCCCAGTCTTTCGGGGTTTGCGGTCACAAAATTTTTCCAGCCAGAAAATTTCTTTCCTGTTTCCGGGATTCCTTTTTGAAAATAATGACATACTGCAGCAGCGAGGCCATCGGTGGCATCCATTGTTTCCGGAGTTTCACGTAAATCGAGCAGGCGTATGAGCATGGAGGCTACCTGCTCCTTTGATGCAGCGCCCTTTCCAGTGATGGATTGTTTTATTTTCCGGGGAGCGTATTCAAAAATCGGAATTGACCGTGACAGGGCTGCAGCGATAGCCACCCCCTGCGCCCTGCCAAGTTTAAGCATTGACTGAACATTCTTTCCAAAGAATGGCGCTTCAATGGACAACTCATCGGGATGATATTGCTCAATCAGGCTGATCACGCGCTCAAAAATAACTTTCAGCCTCAGGGCATGGTCGTCATATTTGTTTAGCTTCAGTACCCCCAGCGCAATCATCCGGATCTTATTCCCTGTAATGCTGATCAATCCATATCCCATGATGGTTGTTCCCGGGTCAATCCCTAAAATGATGCGCTCCTCAGCCATACCTAAAGATAAAGTTCTGCCAAAAGTACGGAAAAACAGAGGAGAATGCAGGGGGTTGAGATCATTGTTGCAGATGATTTGCAAAAAGGTACTCAGCCACGGCAAGATCGTATGGGTGGGTGATCTTGAGGTTTACCGGGTCCCCGGGAATCAGGTGAATGGTTTCGCCCATGCTTTCAGCTACCATGGCATCGTCGGTAAAGTGTTTCTGATAAGGCTGGTTGTATGCTTGTTTTATAACGGCAGCATGAAATACCTGAGGGGTTTGCACCACACGGTAAGCCGTCCGATCCACTGGCTGGCTTAACGCACCGGTCAGCATTCTGAGCGATTCAGTAAGGGGAAGGACCGGGATGCAGTTTCCCAGTCCTTCGGCAGTTTGAAATGCACTGCGGATAAGGCTTTCGGAAACCAGGGGCCTAACACCGTCATGGATGGCTACAAGACCTTCGCCAGGGATTGCTGTCAATGCTTGCTGAACAGAATGAAAACGGGTATTTCCGCCTGAGACCAGCAGGTGCGGAAGATCGAAGTCGTAGGCTTTGCAAAGGGTATTCCAGGAAGAAAATTGGTCGGAGGGCAGAGCCAAAACAAGGTTAATTCCAGGGTAAGTATGGCTAAAGGCCTGCATGCTGTGCATGAGAAGAGGCTTCCCTGCAAGGATAAGAAATTGTTTGGGAATTACGGCATTCATCCTGATCCCAAGGCCTCCCGCTACGATGACTGCCGACTTTTTCAAGAAGAAAGGAGTTAAATTACAGGATCAGCATGGGGTTGCCATAGGTGAAGAATTTATATTTTTTCTCTACGGCTACTTCGTATGCTTTCATAAGCAGGTCATATCCGGCAAATGCAGCAACCATCATCATCATTGGCGACTGCGGCATATGGAGGTTCGTGATCATGGCATTGGCAATGCTGAACTCATAAGGAGGAAAGATGAATTTATTGGTCCAGCCCCGGTAGGGTTTCAGATTTCCGGCGATGGTCACCGACGATTCGATGGCCTTCATGGAGGTTGTTCCGACTGCCACCACCCTTCCTTTTCTTGCCATGCAGCGGTTTACGATTTCTGCAGCTTCCGATTCAATGATCATCTCTTCCGAATCCATCTTATGTTTTGTAAGATCTTCGACGTCGATGGTACGGAAGTTTCCTAATCCCAGGTGGAGGGTGATTTCTGCGAAAGAAACCCCTTGCAATTCAAGGCGTTTCATGATTTCACGGCTAAAATGCAGTCCGGCCGTGGGGGCAGCAACAGCCCCTTCATGTTTGGCGAAAATTGTCTGGTATCGCTCTTCGTCCTCAGAAGTTGCCTGGCGGTTATGAATTTTGGGTAATGGGGTCTCTCCCAGGCGTTGGATTGTTTTTTTAAACTCTTCGTATGGACCGTCAAACAGAAAGCGGATGGTACGGCCGCGGGAGGTGGTATTATCAATTACTTCGGCTACCAGAGAGTCGTCATCACCAAAATATAATTTGTTTCCGATCCTGATTTTGCGTGCAGGGTCAACCAACACATCCCACAGGCGCGATTCGCGGTTCAGTTCACGAAGCAGGAAAACCTCAATCTTAGCGCCAGTCTTTTCTTTTTCTCCATAAAGACGGGCAGGAAACACCTTTGTATTGTTGATAATGAATACATCATTTTCACCAAAGTAGGTCAGGATGTCCTTGAAATGTGCGTGCTCAATGGTTTGCGTTTTTCGATCAAGCACCATCATGGGCACATCATCACGCTGCTTCGCGGGATGGCTCGCAATCAGGTCGGGAGGAAGGTGGAAGCGAAACTGAGATAATTTCATACTTTTATGCCGGTTAAAAAGGGGTGCAAAGGTAATGCTTTTTCAGCGATAAGTCAAGCATTTTTTCATTAAAGTCTTAAGGATGTGCTGGCTATCGTGTCGGCAAGAACAGATCCATGATTTGTTCCCCTGCGTCGATTTTTAAATGATGTGCGTGAATTCCCGCGGCCTGCGCAGCTTTCACGTGCATGAGCGTATCGTCAATGAACAGGGTTTTTGCAGGGTTTAATCGGGCATGGTCGAGTACATGGGTGAATATTTCCCTGGAGGGCTTTCTGCAACCAAGGCGAAACGAGAAGTAGGCCTTCTCGAACAGGGCATCGAAATCAGGATACCCATAATGCTGCCTGAAATTTTCAAGGTATTTTTGATAATGAATGACGTTGCTGTTGCTCAGAAGGAATATCCTTTTGTGTTTGCGTAGCTTCTCCAGCAGCCTGATCCGGGGCTCAGGGATATCCAGAAGCAAGGCATTCCATGCATCATCGATCTGCACATCTGTTACAGGATTCAGAAAAAAACGTCTCAGCTTATCCCTGAATTCCTGCGGGCTGATATCTCCTGTTTCGAGATCATCAAATATGTTGGAACCAGAAACAGCATATTCAGGATCAGAAACCTGGAAACCAAGACCGATAAACCTCTGTTCCGTGCGCTTGAAATCGAGGTTGCAAATAACGCCTCCAAAGTCGAAAATGAAATTTTCAATCACATCGGGAATCAAATTTTCGGATATAGGATGGGATATTTTTAACAGATCAGCATGCATAAGAGGAAAAGGTTGTGCCATCAATGATTTTGCAAAAATCGTAAAAAATATCTACTTTTGCAGCCCGCAATTCGTAATTGGCTCCGGTTCGCTCCGCTTCGTCAATCGTAATTCGATCGGGCCCATAGCTCAGACGGTTAGAGCAGCTGACTCATAATCAGCTGGCCACAGGTTCAAGTCCTGTTGGGCCCACTGATAATCAATCACTTACAGGCATTTTTGTAGGTGGTTTTTTATTTTTACATACATTTTACTTACGGCTAGCCGGTTTGACAAATCATTAAGTACCACCCATAAGTTTGTTCGAACGAGGCGAGAATACCAGTTTATTGGTAATTATACAACTTTTGCAGGCCTCGGCAATTCCTTGTTTTTTATCAGGATCAAAGAAATCAGGGTCGAAATGACCCCCATGTATTCTTTTGTAATACCTTTGGCTTTCCCGATGTGACACAGGCCTAAACGATATATAATTTTGAAAAATAATGCGAACAATTTAGAATCAGCTTTGCTGAAAATGAAATCGTCAAAGGCCAATACCGACAAGAATAAGGTTTTAAAAATCGCAGCTGGCGTTATGGTTGTTTTTTTTATGACAAACCTGAGCGCAATCGTTGAATCTTTTATAAATCCGGAAATTCCATATTTTGACAAAGAACATTTGATTGTTGGTTCCATTACAGGCTTTGTCAGCTTTGTTCTCCTGGGGTTGGTAATGGTCTATGTAAATTGGTTGCAGGATATTAATAGTAAGAACAAAACGGCCAACGAAGACTTAACGGAATCGGAAGAAAAGTACCGTGTACTCCTTAACGGAAGTTCATATGGCGTTTTAGCCATCGACATCGAAACTTACCGGTTCCTGTTTTCCAATCCCGCCATTGGCAAACTATTCGGATATACGGATGAAGAATTTCAGCAGATCAGTATTGAGAAACTGGTGCCAAAGGAGACGTTGGATAGGGTGATGTCAGAATTTGCCTCCCAGATGGAGGGAAAGAGATCCGTATCTTTTACCCAGGCTTGTCTGAGAAAAGATGGAACCGTTTTTTATGCCGACATTGCCGTCGCCCCCATTATCCTCCATGGTAAGAGATGCTGTGTGGGTTTTTTTATGGATGTGACCGACCGCAGGCATGCAGAAGAGGCCTTGAGGGAAAGTGAGGCAATTCACCGCAATTTAATAGAGCGGATGTTGGATGGGGTGTATAAAAGCACCCCCGATGGAAAATTTATAGATGTGAACCCGGCTCTGGTTAAGATGCTGGGGTATGACAGTAAAGAGGAGTTGCTTGCCATTGATATCAAGAAGCAATTATATTTTGAACCCGCCGATCGTGAAAGCCTGCTATTGCTTGACAAATATGGAGAGGTGACAGATTACCCCGTGAAAAAAAAGGATGGTTCAACGATTTGGGTCGAAGATCACGGATGGTATATCATGGGTGAAAATGGAGAAGTCCTGTTTCACGAAGGAATAACGAGGGACATCACTGAACGAAAGCATGCAGAAGAGGTAATAAGGCTAAAAAACGAGCAGCTTGTTCAGGCGAATGCCGAAAAAGATAAATTCTTTTCTATCATTGCCCACGACCTGCGCAGCCCGTTTCATCCACTCCTTGGTTATACCCGTTTGCTGGTCGAAAACTTGCCCACACTGAAGCAGGACGAGATTCATAAAATGGCTGTGAATATGAGTCATTCTGCATCCAAACTATTTAACCTGCTTGAAAACCTGCTTGAGTGGTCGCGCATGCAAAGGGGTTTGACCACCTTTGAGCCGGAGGCCTTTTTATTGATGCCCAAACTTTCTGAAAGTCTGCTGATGACTGCGGAAGCAATCGCAAGTAAGCAGATTGAACTCAGGTATGATATATCAGAAGATTTAACTATTTTTGCCGACAACAATATGTTTGAATCCATTGTTCGCAACCTCGTGTCCAATGCCATAAAATTCACCAAGCCGGGGGGAGAGATTTCAATCGCGGCAAAGCCAGCGGATGATCATTGGGTTGAAATCAAAATCAAAGACAACGGGGTCGGAATGAACCAGGAAATTCTGGAGAATATTTTCAAACTGAATGCCGATACAAACCGGAGGGGCACTGAGGGCGAACCCAGTTCAGGACTGGGATTATTCATCTGCAAGGATTTCATTGAAAAACATGGAGGCAAATTATGGGTGGAGAGCGAGGTTGACAGGGGAAGCACTTTTTCGTTCACATTGCCAGCCAGTAACCACAAGTAAACAGTAACAAGAATTATTTTAATGAAGGATAAGCCGGTACCCATAAAGATTGAAATGTTTTACACGTTGACCTGTCCTAACTGTAAACCGTTCAAACGAATGATTACTGAAGTTTTACCGGATTTCGGAGATAAGTTTAAATTTAAAACAACGTTGGCCAATGCACCGTTAGGTATGATACGAAGCCTGAAATTAGGTATCCATACCGTACCAACACTGTTAATCGACGATGTAATCGTATTCAGGGAGCTCCCTGCCAGACAAGAATTAATCAATAAACTTAACATGTATTAACTATGGAACAAAAGAAAAAACTCAGATGCCCCATGGGTATACCTGGTGGTATCATAGCCGTTTTAATAGGTTTAGTTGGAATTGTTGCCAACAGCATATGTTTTAACTGGATAGGTTTAATAACCTCCGCCGCCTTGTTTTTGCTTGGGGGACCATTCGTTCGCATTACCATGATGATTCACGCTGCAAACGATCGGTTGGACGAACTGGAACGTAAAATGGCAGAGAAAAAATAAGTATCTCCTGTGTTGATTCGTACCAATAACTTTCCTCTTATTGTTGTCTTCCTTTTTTCCCTGGCACTATCCTATTCCATGGAGGCCCAATCATGGGACTTTATAAAGGAAAAGGATGGGATTAGAATTTTCACCCGAAAGGAGGGCGGAAATTCGCTGAAATCATTTAGAGGGGTAGCCGAAATTCATGCACCGATTGAAGATGTTTACAATTTGATCGGAAATGTAAAAAATCTTGACTGGTGGGATAAAAACCTGCGTGAGATTAAGGTGCTGCATTATGAAAAGGAAAAGCGGGCACAGTATTACCTGGTTTATGATTCACCATGGCCGGTAACTGATCGCGATCTGTGTGTGGATGCAACGATTACAACCGACCCGGTGACGGGGGTACGCACAATCCGTGCAGTGCCGTTGGAGAATGTGGTTCCTGAAAATCATGCCTACGTAAGGATTAAAGAATACAGGCAAAGCTGGATCCTTACTCCAACCGGCAAAGGCGTGGTACATGCCGTACTCGAAGGCTACGTGGATCCCGCAGGAAGAGTTCCAGACTGGATATATAACATGGTCATAACAGACACCCCACTGAAAATTATACGTGGCATCAAGCAGCGGCTGGAAAAGCATTGACCTTTTATGGGTTATTTCGCACATTTCAGGTTTCAGAAATATTAAATCTTCATTAACAAATCGTTAAGGCTGAATTATTTTCAGAACAACCCTCGATATTTGCATAAAAACACTTTATGCAGATCACTACTTGTCAGTTCAATGACTCCTACTTCCCCATCATGGATGGGGTAAGTATGACGGAAATCGATTTACCACCCCTGGGAGGACATTGTCGATAATGTATACAACCGGTATGTGGAATTGATACGGGAACGCCAGCCGGTGGGATCACATCAGTGGGAGGATGATATGGAATGAAAAACAATCTTATCAGGCCAGCTTGATCAGGATGGTTTTGATAATGTCTGAAACGTCTTCGGCAGAATCAACAGCCTTCTCAAGTGTGCCAAAGATTTCCTTGTTCTTAATCAGCTCAATGGTATCTTTCTCATACTCAAAGAGATCAGAAATTCCGCTGTGATAAAGATCATCGGCTTTATTTTCGAGTGTATTGATGCTGATGCATCCCTGCATGATTTTTTCCCTGTTTTTAACGGAATCCTTCAACCCGAGAAGGAGCAGTTCCAGTTCGGTGGCCGCAGCATCAATGATCTCTGCAAACTCAACAAAGGGTGAAATGAGTACTTTGGGCTTGTAAAGGTTTATTCGCTGACTTGCTCCGTTGATATAATCCAAAACGTCATCCAGTCTGGACGCTAGCGACTGGATATCTTCACGGTCGAAGGGGGTAATAAACGATTTGTTAAGTTGAATATATATCCTGTGGGTTACGTCGTCACCCTCATGTTCGACCTCTTTGATCTTGCGGGTCAAAACCGCTCGCTGTTCCATGGTCTCGGAGGCCATAAGCGATTTTAATAGCACGGTAGCTTTTTTAAGAATTTTTGCATCTTCCTCAAATAACGGAAAAAAAGAGGTATCGTTTGGGACAAAAAATTTAAGAAATGAATCCAGTTTCATAAGGAGCGTTTTTATGTTTTAATTCACAAGTTGCAGAAAACTGAAAACCAATGCACCGATGGCCGCTGAAACAGGGATTGTCAGGATCCATGCCCAGAAAATCTTGGTCGTTACGCCCCATTTCACGGCAGAAACCCCTTTACGGGCTCCTGCTCCGATAATTGCACCTGTAATGGTATGGGTGGTACTTACCGGAATGCCAAGTTCGGTAGCGCCAAACAAGGTAAGCGCCCCAGCGCTTTCCGCGCAAAAGCCTTCAAATGGTTTGAGTTTGGTGATCCGCTGCCCCATGGTCTTTACAATCCTCCAGCCACCAAACATGGTTCCCACCGCAATGGCTGCATGGCATGACAGGACGATCCATAATGCAATGGGATCATTTTTGGTTGCATGGCCCGTGACAATCAGGGCTACCCAGATAATACCCATCGACTTTTGGGCATCATTGCCCCCATGACCCAGGCTGAACGCAGCTGCTGAGAGCAGCTGTAATTGCCTGAAATATTTGTCAATTTTAGTAGGTGGGAAATTACGGCAAATCCACAGGACGATGGCAGAAATGATGAATGAAATAATCATTCCCAGAACCGGAGCTATCACAATGAATGCCATGATCTTGACCAATCCTCCGACCACAACCGAACCAAAACCAGCTTTCGCAACGGCTGCGCCTACCAATCCGCCAACCAGGGTATGAGAAGAACTGGATGGGAAACCCCACCACCAGGTTAGAAGATTCCATGTAATGGCGGCAAGAAGAGCGGCAGCAATCACGTTTAGGTTAATAACGTCAGGATTTACAACCCCTTTTCCAATGGTGGTTGCAACATTTAAACTAAAAATCAGGAAGGCAACGAAATTAAAAAAGGCTGCAAATGCAACGGCGCTAAATGGGGAAAGCACTTTTGTTGATACGACGGTCGCAATGGAATTCGCTGAATCATGAAAACCATTGATAAAATCGAAAACCAGGGTGAGGCTTATTACAATGATCAGGAAGGTCATGTATTGAACATTAGAGGATTCAACCGCAGCAAATCTAAAACAAATTAAATTAATCTGCATGCGAAAAAGACCCGACTGTCAAAATAATTTCAATGAACCAAATGCAGATATATTTACTTCAGATTAAATTCTTTGAGAAGCTCCTCGAATGTTTCTTTGTGACTTGGAGATTCAGCCTGTTTCGAAGCAACCGCATAGGCCTGGGCAAAGAGATCTTCCCTGTAATTGTAAATCCTCCATTCGCCTTCATGAAATTCAAGCGCTGAAAGATTTTCAATCCAGTCGCCTGAATTCATGTAGGTAACCGACCCCTGGGCATTGGAAATGGTCCTGATTTCAGGCTGATGGATATGACCGCAGATCACATTGGCGTAGCCTTTTGAAATGGCAATGCCAGCAGCAGTCTCCTCGAATTTATTGATATATGAAACAGCACGTTTTACCCCATGTTTGATTTTTCGGGAAAAGGAGATCTTCTCACGACCGATGCTTGTCAAAAGAAAATTTGTGAAACTATTAAGGAGGATTAAAAGGTCATAACCGAATGACCCAAATCTTGCCAGCCATTTGCTGTACTGCATGGTTATGTCAAATACATCGCCATGGAAGATCCATGTTTTCTGTCCGTCGAGCTCAATCAGCAATTTATTTACCATTTGAAAGGAACCAAGGTTGAATTTGACAAATTTCCGCATCAGTTCATCATGGTTTCCTGTTATGTAAATCACCTTCGTATTTTTCGCAATCATCCCGGTCAGATGCCTGATCACCATCAGGTGCGATTTTGGAAAGTAACGTTTACGAAACTGCCAGATATCGATAATATCCCCGTTCAGGATAAGCATTTTGGGTTTAATGCTTCGCAGGTAATGCAGCAATTCCTTGGCATGACATCCAAATGCACCGAGATGAACATCGGAGATGATAACCAGGTCAACTTCACGTTTGGGTATTGGGTGTTGTTTCATATGAAGGCAGCAAAGATACCTGGATGGATCAACGGCTATGTTAACAGCTTATTACGAAAACATTAAATTACTGTTAAGAAATTATTAAGTTTAGGAAACCTGTGAAAAGATGACCTCTTTTATCCGGAAATTTGTCGGCAAATAGATGGTATCATGAAAAAAGACAAACAAAAAACAAAAGTTAAGGCCAGTATTTCAAGTAATGAATCACTTCCATTGCTTCGTGGGATGTTCATATGCCCTAAGTCTATAAAATATCTCAAAAACGCTTCATATTCAGAATTTCTGCGCGATTTTTTTGCCCTTATCGATCCTTTTCAACCTTCATCCATGGAACATATCAATGGACAGCAAGATTCAAACTGGACCATCACGGAAGAGGGATCTCTTATGGTTAAATAGCCGGATAACTGTCAGGATATGAAGATGCCAGAGAATGAACCAAATCCACCCGACAGGGTATTGTGGATGACGGATACCTATGGAGACCATAACGGCGTTTCGACGGTGTTAAAATCCATTCACCAGGAGATAAAATCACGAAATCTGCCGATTGACCTGATGTTATGCAGCAGCACGATCGAACCCGATGACCATCTCATTGTATTGAAACCTGTTTCGGAGTTTTCCTTTCCGCTTTACCGGCAGCAACCAATGCGGATCCCCAATTTCCTATCCATTCAGCGTACCTTCAGGCGGGGACATTATAACCGCATCATCTGTTCTACTGAGGGACCCATGGGATTGGCTGCCCTTTGGTTAAAAAAAGCCTTTTCAGTCGAGACGTACTTTTACCTTCATACCGACTGGCTGACCTTTGCAAAAGAGGTGTTGTCGCTCGAGGAGGCCGGACTGAAAAGGTTTCAAAAAGTGTTGCGGATTTATTATAAAAGGTTTGGGAAGATTTTTGTATTGAATACTGATCAGCAACAATGGCTTACCGGCAAAGGAATGGGTTTTGACTCTTCCCGCGTTTTCCTTACCGCACACTGGGCCGATAAGCTTTTTTCCGACACGCTGCCATTGAGCCAGACCCCGCTTCCGTTTAATCCTGAAGGGCCGGTGATGCTTTATACCGGACGGATAAGCAAAGAGAAGGGAGTGATGGAACTTCCCGGTATTGTCGCGATGGTCAGATCAGTTTTGCCGGAGATACAAATGGTCATTGCAGGAACAGGCCCTGCTGAAATAGAACTTAAAAGAGTCCTGCCGGAGGCTTTTTACCTGGGATGGGTTGGACACGAACATTTGCCTGCACTGTATAAAGCTTCTGATATCCTCTTGCTGCCTTCGCGTTTCGATACGTTTAGTTGTGTCGTTCTTGAAGCGCTGAGCAGCGGGTTGCCCGTTGCAGCATACAACGCCAAAGGTCCCAAGGATATTCTGGAGGATTCGGTAAGCGGTTATCTGGCCGGAAATGCCGAAGAGATGGCTGGAAAAGTAATAGGTTTTTTCCTGGACCCGCGTATTCGTAAGGAGATGAAACTGGCTGCCCGGAGCAGGGCAGAGGCTTACCAGGCTGAAGATATCATGGACAGGCTATTGCAGGATACCGGACTGATTGCACAATCGTGTCCGGTATGAGCAAACAGTTTGCCGAACCATGGATCTGGTGGAAACACGGGGTGATCTACCACATCTATCCACGCAGTTTTCAGGACTCCAATGGAGACGGGGTTGGAGATATCCAGGGCATCATCCGCCGGCTGGGATATCTTAAAGAGCTGGGAATTGAAGGAATCTGGCTTTCTCCCATGTACAAGTCCCCGATGGTTGATTTCGGTTACGATGTATCAGGGTACCGTGAAATAGACCCGGATTTCGGAACCATGGATGATTTTATTGAACTGCTGGATAAAGCCCATGATGCCGGGATTCGCATCATCCTGGATATGATCCTGAACCATACTTCCAACCAGCATCCCTGGTTCATCGAATCAGCATCATCCCCTGACAATTCCAAGCGTAACTGGTACATCTGGAAAGAGGGAATCAGGGGCGGTCCGCCCAATAACTGGAAATCGGCTGTTGGCGGCAGCGCATGGAAATTCGATGAACGAACCGGCCAATATTACCTGCATTCTTTTTTCGAGGAGCAACCCGACCTGAACTGGAGGGATGACGAACTATCTGCCGTTTTTTTCGAGGAGATGAAATTCTGGCTCGATCTGGGTGTGGATGGTTTCCGGCTGGATGTGATCAATATGATTGCGAAGGATAAAAAATTCAGGAGTAACCCGGTTTTATTCGGAATCCCGGCGCTTCAAACGCATGTTTTTACCCGCAACAGGAAGCGATCTGTCACCATTGTAACCAGGATCAGGAAATTGCTCGACCGGTATGAGAACACCACATCCATCGGGGAGGTATACTCCCTTCCGCCGGGAAACGCAAAAACAGCAGCACGATACCTTGTCAGTGGGCATGATGGGATTCACCTTGCATTTGATTTTTCCCTGATTTTCAGCGCCTGGAATGCCCATTCTTATTTCAAATGCATTGAGGCATGGTACAACAGCATTCCTAAAAACGGCTGGCCCTGTAATGTAATGTCAAACCATGATCTTTTCCGTAGCATCGACCGCTTTCCATGGCGTATCAAACGGGAAGAGAAAGCCAAGGTTGCAGCGGCCCTGTTACTGACACTCAGGGGAACACCCTTTATCTATTATGGCGAAGAAATCGGCATGCACAATGGACGCATCCGCCGGAGTGATATCCGAGATCCGCTTGGAAAGCGATTCTGGCCATTGTTTACAGGCAGGGATAAGGCCCGCACACCCATGCAGTGGACCCAGGATCCATCAGGCGATTTCACAACCGCTAAACCCTGGCTTCCGCTGAATAAGGACACCCGTTCACGGAATGTTAAATACCAGGAAGGCCAGCCTTCTTCATTACTGAACCATTACAGGAACCTAATAAAGCTCCGCAGATCAAGCGATGCCTTGCAAAAAGGTTCCTGGGTTCCGGTATTCAATGGACAGCAGGGAATACTTTCCTATTTCCGGCTGACTGAAAATGAGCGAATCCTTGTGATCCTTAACTTTACAGGCCAGCACAAAATTTGCTCACTTCCTGAGCATACCTATGGCAAAGTCCTATTTTCAACCCACAGGACGCCAGATGAATTCAACTATTTTCAGAAAATGCAGATTGGTCCTTACGAAGCTACGATCTGCAGGGTGAGTGAATGAAAGGGGCGGGGCCCCTTTCATTGACAATGCTAGAGTGCAATAACTGAATTCTCAGAACCCAGTCCGCTTGGAACGTGTTTGTCGGCCTCAGGCTCATTTTCCCAAATCGTTCCATCAATGAGGTAACGGAACTGGTACTCTTTGCCTGTTTCCAGATCCAGTGACACAGACCATACACCGGTTTTTGCCATCTTTAATGGGGTTTCACCGAGTTGCCAGTTGTTGAAATTGCCAACAAGCAAAATGGACGATGCGGATTTATACTGATCTCCAGAGAGAGAAAATTTGACTTTACAAACAGGTTTTGCTTTTAAAAATTTCTTTTCGATGCTCATAATTGATAGGTTTTTATTAAAAAATTCGCTAGCAAAAGTACTAATTATTTTTAAATTGGTTCTATCCCGATGTTAAATGAACGTTAAATTTGTCATGCGAACCGTGTTTTCGTAATCAAAAATTCGATAGATTAGCCAAAGAATAACTTTGACAATCTGTGCATGAAAATGTATTTTCTGCTTCCTGCTATTTTTTTTATTTTTATTGCCAACGTGTTGTTTGCCCAGTATACACCGCTTGACCGGTGTGTTGAAGATAGCATTTTCAAATCGATGCCCCACCCAAGCAAGGTTCAACTTGCTGAAACGTACCTGAAGCTTGCCAAAATTTGGGATAGCAGTCCGCAAAAATCGTTTAATTATATCCTTCTGGCCATGCGGATTTCCATCAACGAAAATGACATTGAACTGAAAGCCGCGACAAGGGTTGCACTGGGAGATTACTGCAATGCAAAACGCCGCTTTTTCCAGGCGCAGGAACATTACCTGGCCGCCGTGAAACAGTATCATAGCAACCACAATACAAAGGGTGAAATGGGGGCATTAAACAAGATAGGAGTGATATTCTGGAAATTAAAAAACAATGATGCCTCGCTGTCTTATTATGACAAATCACTGAAAATGGCGATAAAAAGCAAAGACCTTCCTATGCAGGGATACATCCGAAGCCTCATTGGGGCCACGTATCAGCAAATGGGAAATTATCCCCGGGCGATGATTTTTTATAATCAGGCCCTGGCAGATTATCGCAATGCAGGTAAAACGAACCAGGATAAGAATGTTCATGTTAACATTGGAGCTTTACTCCTGGATCAAAAACGTTACGATGAAGCATTTGATTATTACAATTGGATTTTAAAAAACAGGGACACAACAGATGGACACATGCTGGGAACGATATATACTTGCATCGGACATGTTTATTCACAAAGAAAGGATTTTAAAAACGCGTTGAAATATGACTTAAAGGCACTTGATATAAGGCAGCAGATTCAAAGCCCGGGGTCGTTAAACAGCTCACTGATCAATGTTGCTGGTGATTTTTATTTGCTTGGACAAGCTGATTCGGGAAAGTACTATATGGATCGGGGATTGCAAATGGCCTTGCAAAATGGATGGACAAATCTTCTCGAGAATGGTTACCGGCATCTCTACCAATACTATCTTAAATGTGGTGCATATAAGGAGGCTTTGTCCTATTACCATCTTTACATGTCAGAAAGCGAAAAGATCAGCCGGGAACGAAATAAGAGCAACATCGATATTATTGAAGCAAACAAACAAATTCAAAGAATCCGGGAATCGGAAAACCTGCTGTTAAAACAATACAAAATTCATTCGTTGAAAATAAGCAATCAGAAATACCAGTTTGTTTTTGTAAAAATTATTAACGTACTGGCCGGTATCAGCATGGTTGTATTTCTGGCGCTCTTCCTGTTGAACCGCCGTGTCAGGCGAAAAATGCAGGAGATGAACAGGTTGTTGTCTGCCGAAATCATGGACCGGAAAGCGGCTGAACGCCAAACCCGTGAACGCGAGCGCCAGTATCGTTTTCTCACGGAAAATTCCGTGGATATGATTTCTCAAATGGATAGTCAAAAAAAACAGGTATACATATCCCCCTCATCAAACAAAATGTTTGGATATACCCAGCAGGAGCTGATGGGAAAATCGCCGTTTTTTCTTACCCATCCGGATTTCCATCCATATGCGGAGTCCATGTTTAATGAATTGCAGGTAACCCGGATGCCGCGCCAGCTCACCTACCTTGCTAAAAAAAAGAACGGAACCTTTTTTTGGGTTGAATCCATCATCAATCCACTTTTTGACCTTGAAAATGGTGATTTTAAAGGGTTGGTAACTGTCACGCGGGATATTCAGGAACGTAAAACCAAAGAATTTGAAATTATGGAAGGAACAAAACAAAAAGAAAATCTTCTCAAGGAAATTCACCACAGGGTAAAAAACAACTTTGCCATTCTTGTTAGTCTGATCAACATGCAAATGGCCCAGAGTAAAAATCCTGAATTACTTCAATCCCTTACCAATCTTCAGCTTCGGATACGCACCATGGCCTTGGTTCATGAAATGCTATACCGGTCAAAGGATTTCGAAAGTATCTCCTTCCTCGATTATCTGAGGTCTCTGGCATCGGTGATTGCAGGAACCTACAACAGGCATGATATTGTGCTCACCTTTGAAGCCGAAGAGACCATTGTCGATATCGAAGCTGCGATTCCGCTCGGACTGATCGTAAATGAAATTCTGAGCAACGCCTATATGCATGCCTTTCCGGATAGCAGGGCCGGAAAGATCAGGATATCACTGATCCATGATCGTATAAAAAAAACAAACACCCTTGTTTTGCAGGATGACGGCATTGGGATGCCCGATGAGATGAAGCCGGAGCAGTTTAAAACCATGGGATTACAGATTGTGCAGATCCTGTGTAAGCAGATCGATGGGAACCTGACGGTGGTGAATAATCCGGGAGCCTCCTTCACCATAACATTTCAGTCCTTTCAGAATTAGGTAAGACCGGTTAAACCAGTCCCGGGCTTTCGATTTTTCCCTTTCGTTAACAATTATTTAACCTAAAGGTAATCATTTGTTAACATTCCCTGTGGGAGGTAGAAATAACTTTGCCGCAAAATTAAAAACCAACCACATGAAAAAAATTACACGCCTCCTTTTAACATTTGGGTTGATCATTCCGATGTTGTTTGTTTCAACCAGTTCAAAAGCACAGAAGCAAGTTGATGAGCTTAAAAAAGAACAGGACACCCTGAAAGAAAATGTAACCACCCTGCGCGATAAGATCAGCGGTGTTGAAGAAAGAATTGCCACAGCCGAAGGCGATCTCGCCAAGCTGACCAAGATTAAATTATCGGGATACATCCAGGCCCAGTATATGCATTATGAGGCCTCCAACGCATACCCCAGCAATGTGTTCATGTTGCGCAGGGTCAGGATCAAATTTCAATATGAGCCCATCAATGGGGTTGTTTTTGTACTGCAGCCAGATTTTTTACCCGGCAACATCACCCTGAAAGATGCTTACGTGCAGTTGAATGACCGCTGGCTGAAGACCTTTTCATTGTTTGCCGGTAAATTCAACAGGCCCAACTACGAAGTGGAATATTCATCCAGCAGCCGCGAAGTGCCTGAGCGTTCCCGCGTAATCCGCGCCATCTATCCCGATGAACGTGCAACCGGCGCCAAGTTGGAAATCGCTCCACCAAAAATTCCTTTGAAAGTACAGCTGGCCCTGTTCAACGGCAATGACGGTCTCACGATTTTGGATGCTGCCGGTGTAAATATCAACCCGCTGAACAATGATTTTGACAATCACAAAGACTTTATGGGACGCGTGACCTATACCTTCAAATTGGGTCAGATCGGTGCTCTGGGAATTGGTGCACATGGTTATTATGGAAAGATCAAAGCCAACACGCTTGACGTGCTCAATTCTGATTACACCTATAACAGGACAAACGATAACATCGGACAACTCGTTAAGAAGAACTGGGTAGGTTTTGAGGCTCAGCTCTATTTCGATTTCCTGGGTGGCCTTGCCCTGAAAGGGGAGTACATCTTTGGTGTGAACGGAACTCCGGGATACACTTCAAAATCAAGTGCAGTAAGTCCGATGACCTCCGTGATTAAGAATGATACCCTTACCCTCACCACCCTCACGACCATCACCACCAACAGCAGGCCCGCCATCGAGAAAAATTTCCAAGGATATTATATTTATCTGATCAAGAATATTGGCAAACGTCACCAGATTGCGGCCCGTTATGATTATTATGATCCCAACTCCAAAGTATCTTCCGACCAGATTGGAATAGCGAAATGGGATGCCGCCGTAAAAACCACAACGACCGATAAATTCACCTACGCCGGAACCGATGCCGTTATTGCTACCAATGCCCAAACCAAAACGGTGGTGGTCAACACCCTGAAAAGTGGTACCAGCGATATCAAATACCAGACCATTACGCTGGCCTACACCTACTATTTTGACGACAACATCAAAATCATGCTCGGTTATGAGATCCCATTGAATAAAAAGGTTGGGGTTAATGACAAGGGTGTTGGAAATGTTACCACGGCTTATGCTGTAAATGGTGAACCGGGTGTTTACGATTACAGCAATACGATCAAACAAAACACGCTGACCCTTCGTTTGCAGGTAAAGTTTTAATAGAATATAAAAGAAATTTCTAAATTTGGTAAATTGTAAAACAATGAAAAAAATGAAACTAAAATTCGGAATAGCATCCATTGTAATGCTTGCGATATTGGGCTTCGCCTTTATGCCTGCTCAAAAAAAAATAACAGTAAAGGGTTCTGATACCATGGTCATCCTGGCGCAGAAGTGGGCAGAGGTTTATATGAAATCACACGCCGAAACAGTCGTGCAGGTTACAGGTGGCGGATCAGGAACGGGCATTTCCGCCCTGATCAATGGCGCGACGGATATCTGCAACTCCAGCCGCCCCATGAAACAAACGGAAATGGATAAGCTGAAAGACCGTTATGCCTCCCTGGGTGTTGAGATCCCCTGTGCAAAGGATGGAATCACCATTTTTTTACATGAATCAAACCCTGTTAAAGAGTTAAGCCTAAAACAACTGAGTAATATTTTCTCAGGCAAGACCCGCAACTGGAAAGAGGTTGGCGGCCCCGATGAGGATATCAAATTGTACGGTCGTGAAAACAGCTCCGGAACGTACGTGTTTTTCAAGGATCAGGTCGTAAAGGCTGATTATGCAGCCAATTGCCAAACATTGCCTGGTACTGCGGCTGTTGTGAATGCTGTTTCGAAAGATAAATTAGGCATTGGTTATGGTGGCGCTGCCTATGCTGCCGGGGTGAAACATTGTGCTGTGAAAAAAGATGACAAGAGCCCGGCTTTTGTTGCCAATGCTGAAACAGTTAAAAAGGGACAATACCCGATTACCCGTTATCTCTATATGTATCTCAAGAATCGTCCAACAGGAGAGATGAAGGCTTATATTGACTGGATCCTCAGTCCTGAAGGACAAAGCCTGGTCACAGCAGTTGGTTATTTCCCGGTAAAATAGTTTTGTTTGTAATAGGTTAATCGGTTGAGGGCAACATCCGAGATGTTGCCTTTGGCCGTTAAAAAAATACCATGGAAGAACCAATTGGAATAAACAAATTTGTTTTCAGCAGGGAGTCGTTAAAGAAGAAATTCCGGTTGTCGGAGTTTCTTTCTGAAAAGATCATCACCGGCGTTGCTTTTCTGTCAATTACCATCATTGTGCTGATCTTCTTTTTCGTTTTCAAGGAGTCCATTCCCATTTTTCAATCAAAGAAGAAGGAGATTGCAAAAGTTGAAACAGTTCAGAAGCAGGAGCAATATGGAACGGATAGCAGTGTAGCGACCAATTTGTCAGGTCAGGAGCAGTACGGGGTTACCGGGACAGATTCACTGATGACCGAAAACCAGATTCTGGAGGAGGATACCGTTGTTCACGGATCGGACGAGGCAACGGCAAAAAGTCTGATGGGAAAGCAATGGTTGCCGGTTTCTGACAATCCAAGGTATGGCCTGATCCCACTTTTTGTTGGCACCCTGAAGATCACCCTCATTGCCATGTTGTTTGCTGCACCCATTGCCATCCTTGCAGCCCTGTTTTCAGCTGCCTTCGCACCCCACTGGCTGCGTGAAATCATCAAGCCTGCGATAGAATTGCTGGCAGGGTTTCCGTCGGTGGTGATCGGTTTTTTCGCGCTGATGGTGATGGCCTCCTTTTTCCAGAATTTGTTCGGATACGACGGCCGCCTGAATGCATTTGTTGGCGGTGTGGCGATGGCCCTGGCTGCCATCCCGATCATTTATACCATTACCGAAGACGCACTTACCGCCGTACCACGTACCTATACCGAAGCCAGCCTGGCGCTGGGGGCCACGCGCTGGCAAACAGCCCTGTTTGTGACCCTCCCGGCTGCCACTCCAGGCATATTTGCAGCGATCCTGCTCGGGATCGGACGTGTGTTTGGTGAAACGATGATCGCCCTGATGGCCACCGGAAATGCCGCCATGATCGGGATCAACCCGTTTGAATCGGTCCGTACGCTGGCTGCCACGATTGGCGCCGAGATGGCTGAAGTGGTGTTTGGAGACACCCATTACAATGTGCTCTTCCTTATCGGCTCACTGCTGTTTATTTTTACATTCAGCCTCAATGCCCTTGCCGAATTTTATGTGAAGGGGAAATTGGTGAAACGTTTTCAAGGGAAACAATCATGAGCAGGCGAAAATCAATTACCGGCGGCCTTTTTATTGGCCTTACAGCGTTTTCAGCCATCCTGATTATTGCCGTGATTATTATCCTGCTTGTGGTAATCATCATCGGTGGAAAAGATACCTTTTCCTGGGAATTCCTCACTGCTTTCCCTGAAGATGGCATGATGAAAGGGGGAATTTTCCCGGCTATCTTTGGAACGGTGTTATTGGTGCTTATCATGTCCATTGCAGCCGTTCCGTTTGGAACCATTACAGCCATTTACCTGACCGAATATGCCCATGAGAAATCCATCCTGGCACAAACCATCCGTTTCGCCGTGAGAACGCTTGCTACGGTCCCATCGATCATTTTCGGATTGTTCGGGCTTGGATTTTTTATCAAATACGTAGGTAGCGGGATGGACGATCTGTTTTTGGGTGGACAGTTGAAATGGGGTCAACCCAATATTCTGTGGGCCAGTCTTACCATGGCACTGCTTACGCTGCCGGTCGTGATTGTCTCGGTTGAAGAGGCCATCCGCACGGTGCCACGCGAAATGCGCGAAGCAAGCCTTGCACTGGGCGCCACGAAATGGGAAACCATCAAACGGATCGTTATTCCGGGTTCCCGCTCAGGGATCATGACCGGAACCATCCTGGCCGTCAGCCGCGGTGCCGGAGAGGTAGCCCCGATCCTGTTTACCGGCGCAGCCTATTACCTGGCAACACTTCCAACATCGCTCAGCGATCAGTTCATGAACCTCGGATATCATATTTACATCATGGCAACCCAGTCGGCCAATGTGGATCAGACACTGCCTATCCAGTTTGCCACCACCATGGTGCTCTTATTACTTACTTTTATGTTAAATTTGACAGCTGTCATCATCCGTTCACGGCTGCGCAGGAAGGCCAAATAATCAACGAAGTACCAGAATAATGAAAGAGATAAAGATCAAAACAAAGAATTTAAGCCTGTACTACGGAGCAAAGATGGCCTTGAACTCCATCTCCCTTGATATCCCGGAAAAGGAAGTCACCGCCTTCATTGGCCCGTCAGGGTGCGGAAAATCGACCTTTCTTCGTACGTTGAACCGCATGAATGACCTCATCCCAAATGTGAAGATAACCGGTGAAGTACTGGTTGACGGACTAAACATTTATGATAAACAGATCGATGTGGTTAATCTCAGAAAAAAGGTGGGGATGGTTTTTCAAAAGTCGAATCCCTTTACCAAATCCATTTATGAGAATGTTGCCTATGGCCCCAAGATCAATGGGATTAACAACAGAAAGAAACTGGAGGAAATCGTTGAAACCTCTTTGAAAAATGCTTTTATCTGGGAAGAGGTTAAAGACAGGTTGCATGATTCGGCCATGGGATTGTCCGGTGGCCAGCAGCAGCGCATGTGCATCGCCCGGGCACTGGCCGTGGAACCTGAAATCATTCTGATGGATGAACCTGCCAGCGCCCTGGATCCGATTTCAACGGCAAAGATCGAGGAGCTAATCTTCGAATTGAAAAAAAAATATACCATCGTTATTGTTACACATAACATGCAACAGGCAGCCCGTGTGAGTGATCTCACGGCCTTCTTTTACCTGGGCGAACTGATCGAATTCGGCAAGACCAGGAAAATTTTTACCACGCCGGATAAAAAGCATACGGAAGAGTATATTACCGGAAGGTTTGGATAATCACAAACGTGACAGGTGACGCGTGACGCGGGAAAAAAAAATTGGTAATTGGTCATTGGTAATTAGTAATTCGAAAATTATGGAGAGGCATTTTGAACAAGAACTAGAGAAGCTGAACAAGCGGATCCTCAAGATGGGGAACCTGGTGTATGAACAGGTTCACAACGCACTCGAAGCCCTGCTTACGGGTAATGTTGAATTGGCTCAGCAGGTTGTAGGTAACGACAACCAGGTTGACAGGCTCGATGTGAAAATTGACAAGTTATGCCAGCGTATTTTTGCCCTGACGCAGCCGGTAGCCACTGATCTGCGCCTGATCATGTCGGCGCTGAAAATGAACAACGACCTGGAGCGCATGGGCGACCTTGCCGTTAGCATTTCTGAAAAAGCAGAGGGTATCAGCGAATACAAGGAAATTCTGATAGAACTCCATGTGGACGAACTGGCCAGCATGGCCGATCTGATCGTGAAGGATGTGGTCAACATCCTGCATACAAAAAATACCACCTTTGTAAAGGATATCTTCACTTCAGCCAGCGCCATCGAGGAGAAGATTCAGTCCATATCAGCCAGAATCCTGGATGAGATGATGCATAAAACTGAGGTGATCGTGGTGGCCACCAACCTGATGATCATCCTGACGCATATCGACCGTATTGCGGGCTATTCAACCAACATAGCCGAATCGATCGTTTTTGTTGTTGAGGGCAGGATAATCAAGCATAAGGGAAAATTTCAGCAGGATGCCGTTTCCGATGTCCCCCTTTGATCAAAAAACAAAAAACGCCCCTTGACCATGCTCATAGAAATTATTCAATCGGATGACCAGCTCCTGAAAATTGCGCTTTCCGGCAAACTGGATGCCTTGGGTATATCCGGACAGGAGTTGAAATTCCATGCAATGCTGAACAGCCAGAACAGTCCGGTGATTCTTGATTTTTCAGGGGTTACCTTCGTGGCGTCAATGGGTATCAGGATGTTGCTGACAGCAGCAAGAGACATCCTGCGGCAGGGACATACCCTTAAAATAGAAAAGGCCAAAGATGAGATCAGGAAGGTCTTTTTAACGGCAGGACTTTCGGATCTGTTACTGTAAGATTTTCCGGGATAAAGCGGCTATCATTTGTGAAGCCAGACCCTCAGCAGGGTGAGTAACTTCTCTGTCTGCACTGGTTTTGACAAATAATCGCTGGCGCCGGCCTCGATGCATTTTTCACGGTCGCCCTTCATCGCCTTGGCCGTAACTGCAATGATGGGAAGTTGCTGAAAACGCGGATCCTTCCTGATTTCACGCATGGCGGTATATCCGTCAATCTCAGGCATCATGATGTCCATTAAAACCAGATTCGTATCTGGATTGGCTAGCAGTTTTTCGATTCCTTCCCGGCCATTTTTCCCAACCAGGATGCTCACCTTTTTCTCTTCAAGGATTTTCGACAAAACGTAGACATTGCGCATGTCATCGTCACAGATGAGGATCTTCTTGTTTTCAAAAACGGTATCGGGCAGAAAGCTGGAAGTGGTTTGCAATTGATCATACCTTGCGTGGCTTATTTCAGCCTTTCGGGTTCCGGCATCGGTTGATTCAGTTCTTGCAGGGGCCATATCCCGGGCTTTTTCGGTTATCCTGGGTGCCTCGGAACGATCAGGAACGGAGGAATTTTCAGTGAATACCAGGGGAAGATACAAGGTGAAGGCCGAACCCTCCTTTTCAACACTGTGCAGGTGGATCTCGCCGCCAAGCAACCGTGACAGGCTACGTGAAATAGTAAGTCCAAGTCCGGTACCGCCAAATTTCCGGCTGATCGTGCCATCGGCCTGCTGGAAAGCCTCAAATATCACCTTGGCCTTTTCATTGGAGATGCCAATACCGGTATCAGAAACCTCAATGGCAATTGCGTTACCGGCATTCAATCCGGATTGGGTGAATTTTGTCTTTTTTTCAGGACGGAATACACGAAGTTTTACTCCGCCCTTTTCTGTGAATTTAATCGCATTCGACATCAGGTTTTTAACGATCTGCAGCACCCGCTGCGAATCGGTCATGATGAACTCCGGAAGATCATCTGCAAAGTCTGTTCCCAGGTTTATTCCTTTGTTATCAGTAATGTGCGAGAAGGCCTGGATTACATAATCCCTGAGTTCTTCAAGATTCATCTCCGCGATATCAATTTCGTATTTGCCGGCCTCCACTTTCGACAGGTCAAGAATGTCGTTGATCAGATCGAGCAGATCCTTGCCTGAGGAGTTGATGATGTTGGCAAATTCAATCTCCTCCTTGCTCATCCCTTCATGTTTATTGGTAGCAAGGAGTTCGGAGAGCACCATGATGCTGTTGAGCGGAGTACGCAGTTCATGTGACATGTTGGCCAGGAATTCCGATTTGTAACGGCTGGCAATTTCGAGGGCTTCTGCTTTTTGTTTGATCTCATACTGGGCCTGCTCAAGCGCCTCATTTTTATGACGGATATCATCGCGTTGAAGCTCCAGTACCTTCGACCGTTCTTCGAGTTCTTCATTGATTACGCGAAGCTCTTCCTGCTGGTGCTGCAGGTTTTCCTCCGAAAGGCGCAATGCTTTGGTTTGCTCTTCCAGCTCCTGGTTAATCTGGTGCAGCTCCTCCTTTTGCATTACAAGCTCGTTGGCTTGTTCCTGCGTTTTTGACAGGAGCTCTTCAACCCGTTCTCTTGATTTGGCCGTGTTGATGGCAACAGAGATATTATCAAGCGCAACCTCCAGAAAGTTTTGTTTCTGGTCATCAAATGGTTTGAATGATCCCAGTTCGATGACGCCGATCAGCTGACCTTCAAACAGGATTGGAGAGATGATAAAGTGCTGTGGTTTTACCTTTTCGGGCCCGATGTTCACCTCAGGCGTGTTGTTTTCGGAGGCAAAAAACGAGATGGATTTGCGTTCCCTGGCTACCTGGCCAACAAGACCTTCACCAAAGGCAAGGGTTTTGCTGATCACTGCTTCATCCTGGAATGCAAAGGTCGATTCAAGGCGGAGAAGGTTTTGATCATTCTTGAGATAGAGCAACCCCATCTGGGCCTCAAGGTATCGTGACAGGAAACTGATGATTTCGCTGGAAAGATCAGTGATACCCTTCTCCCCGCGTATCTTCATCCCAAGTTCATTGATCCCGGTCTTCAGCCAGTCCTGATTCATGATCTCAATGGATGCTTCACGCAGTTTCATGGTCATTTCATACAAGGCAATACCCAGGGTGTCATTTTCGCTGCGGGGCATGACGTTGGTAGAGTAATCGCCACTGGCAATAGATTTTGCCTGCTTGACAACATTTTTAAAACTCTCTACCATCTGGTTCATACTCTGGGCCATGACATCTTTGTCGCTGCGGACCTTTACCTTTTTACTGTAGTCGCCAAGTGCAACAGATTGGCTTACATCGGCGAACGACCGGAGTGAATTCACGAGCCAGTTGAAGGTGTCCTTCATTTCGCCAACTTCGTTATTGGCAACGCGGATATCACGCAGGATTAATTCACCATGGGCTACCTGCTTGGCCCATTCCGAAATTTTCTTGATCGGAATGACAAAACGCCGGGTAACAAATGTTGAAATGAGCAATACCATGATGGTGGTGATTAGAAGGGAGATTTTCGCAAACGAAGAAAGTTCACGTGCCACCAGGTGGGCTTCATCCTGGTCAATCTCTTCGACCAGCGCCCAGTTTACGCCAAATTTTTCCAGGATATCGACGTTACGGAAAAGTCCCATCACATAGGTTCCCTTGGAATTCTGATAGATGCTCACCTCTTCTACAATGGGCTTTCCGTCGGGATCGAGGGTGATGTTATTTACTTTGACCCCTTGCCATATCCTGGTTTTGTCATTTGCACCCGTTTCTATCAGTATTTTCGCTTTGTCCTCCATTTTGCTGGCCGACCTTAACTTAAGGTCAGTTCCCACCAGGTATACGTGGCCGGTGTTGCCAAAGCCAATTCCAAACTGAAGGATCTTGTCAATTTTTTCGGTCGATATCCTGATGGCAAGAATCCCGATTTTTCCCCCATTATCATTCAGCACAGGCTGGCCAAGGAAACCACAAAGTTCATTGTTTGCCGAAGGATAGTATTCGAGATCAGAAAACAGCGGTTTCCCGCTTTTCATGATTTTGTAACAGGTTTTTCCAAATGATGTGGAAGCAAGCTCGCCGGTAAACAACTCTTTTCCCAGATCCGGCCCTTCATTGAGTTCAAATAAAATAACCCCATTGGAATTGATGAAATAGATATTGGTAATTCCTTCAGGCATATATGTTTTCTGAAGATTGGCCCGCAACTCCTCCGAAAGGGTCTTCCATTTTTCTGAAGAGGGGAGCAATTTGATATTTTTTAAATTTTGCGAACGAATCTCCTGCAAGCCTTCAAAATTTGAGATGGTTGTATGGTTGATGGCCACATCTTCCAAATAATCTTTCATATCCAGAAAATAGTTGTTCAGGTAATTCGTCCTAAGCTGAGAAGTGGTGAAAAGCGATTTTTTCGCCATGATATTCAACCCCTTATAGTAATAAAGGAAATTAATATAACTCAGGGTGGCCAGCGGGATGAGGGAGATCACCAGAAACCAGAGCAGCATTGACTTCCCGATTCCCATGTTCTTCAAGGTACGGTAGTCGAATTCGGTTAACCTCCTTTTAAGTTTGGTCCATGCGTTTATGATAAACATAGGCTATCTGGCATATTATTTATAACAATATTTTTCGACGGTCTGAAATACATCTTCGGGGTGGAGCGGTTTCGAAATATAGTCATCCATTCCCGCCTCCATGCATTTTTCACGGTCCCCCTTCATGGCATTTGCTGTAAGTGCGACGATGGGGGTAAGCGTGTTTTTACCCTGTTTGTCGCTCCGGATCGCGCGTGTGGCTTCATAACCGTCCATGAGAGGCATCATGACATCCATCAGAATAAGGTCATAAGCAATGTCATGGGCCCGTTGCACTGCTTCAACGCCGTTCACTGCCGTGGTAGAGGTCCACCCCTTTTTTGCCAGGAGCTGGACTACAATTTTCTGATTGATCAGCTGATCTTCTGCAAGAAGGATATTAAGTTTTCGTGCCGGGCGCTCTTTGATTTCATGGGCGAAACCAAACTGGCTGGATGAGGGTAGGTCAAAATCTTTATGAAAAATACGCTGGATGGTTTTTCGTAAATCCAGTTGCAATACAGGTTTAAACATGTAAAAGTTGAGCCCCGAAGTCTGGATCTCATGCATTGAGTGGATCGATTTATCTTCGGTCAAAAGCACCAGTTCGGGGGAGGAGTCCTTCGGAAATCCACTCCTGATTTTACCGATGAGGAATTGCCCCTCCTGTGATTGAAGTAATTGATCAACTAAGATAATCCGGATTTTTTTTCCATCAGGGGAGCCGATAATGAACAGGGCTTCACTGGTTGTATGTGCAACTGTTGTGTGTATGCCCCATGCTTCAAGGAAGGTTTTCATCTGGCCGGCATGCTCCTTGTGCCCATCAATGATTAACACCCGGAGTGAATGAAGGGTTTCGGGCAAAACAAGGTCAAAGGTTGATTCAGATGAAGAGACAAGCTTCAATGGCAGGGTAAAATAAAACGTACTGCCTTTTCCGAAATGGCTTTCAGCCCCAATCTTTCCTCCCATCATCTCGACAAGCCGTTTTGAAATGGTTAGTCCCAAACCAGTCCCGCCATAATTTCGCGATGTGGAACTGTCGGCCTGTTGGTATGATTCAAATAGCACCTCAATTTTATCGGAAGGGATCCCGATGCCTGTATCTTTTACAATGAATTTCAAGAAAATGTGATCGGCGCGCGATTCCAATACTTCGATCGTTAGGGTGATGGCCCCTTCGTTCGTGAATTTTATGGCATTTCCGAGCAGGTTGATCAGTACCTGGCGCAGGCGGGTGGGGTCCCCGATTACCCGGTCGGGCATATTGGCAGGATGCAGGCAGAGGAATTTAAGTTTACTCTGGAAGGTTTTCACTGAAAGCAGGCGGATCACCTTTTCAATCACACCACGCAGGCTGAATTCAATGGTTTCAATTTCCAGTTTGTCGGCTTCAATTTTCGAAATATCGAGAATCTCATTGATGATTTCCAGCAACGATTCACTGCTCTGTTTGATATCGGTCAAATGCTCAACATACTGATCAGGAATATTGTTGTCCATCAGTATCAGATCGGTCATCCCGATAATGCCATTTAACGGAGTCCGGATCTCATGGCTCATGCTGGCCAGGAATGAACTTTTGGCCAAGTTGGCCTCTTCGGCTGCACGCTGGGCTTTGGCGACCTCCTCGATGGTTTTCTGCAATTGCTTGGTAGTAACCTGCAGCGTATGCTTTTGTTTAAAAAAATCGATATAGGCCCTGATTTTATTCTGAAGGATTTTACGATCAAGGGGTTTATAAAGGTAGTCGACAGCCCCGGTTTCATAACCCCGGAAAATTTGCTTGGGCTGACTGTTGGTGGCCGTGATAAAAATAATGGGAATACTTTTGGTCCGTTCGCTCCCGCGCATCAGTTCGGCTGTTTCAAACCCATCCATCCCCGGCATATTCACATCAAGGAGCACCAGTGAAATGTCATGTTCAAGCATCACGGCCAGCGCTTCGTTCCCCGACATGGCCTTGATGATGTTCAATTCATCATTCAGGATGATACTTTCAAGGGTAACCAGGTTGTCGGTACGGTCATCAACAATCAGGATATTGAATTTCTCAAACTGGGAATCCATAAATAGATAATTTTTGACGCAAATAATCTTGGTGAATGTTATGTAACGGCTTGTTCAAACATCTTATGCACAAATATATTATAAATTAAGTTCTCACAGAAAAATTACTTTATTTTTGCCGCACCAATTCCCCCACGATGACACACCCATCAGGTCTGCCGCTGAACGCTGCCAGCAAAAGAGATTACATTTTGTCGATCACGATTATTGGCATCTTTTTTTTCATTTTCGGGTTTGTAACCTGGCTTAATTCGGTATTGATCCCTTTCCTGAAAATTGCCTGCGAAAAAAACAATTTTGAATCCTATTTTGTCGCATTTGCCTTTTACATCTCCTATTTCGTCATGGCCATTCCCTCCTCCTGGGTACTTCATAAAACCGGGTTTAAAAACGGGATGTCGCTTGGGCTGATTTTAATGGCCATCGGGGCCCTGATATTCATTCCTGCAGCTTATTCAAGGATGTACGGACTCTTTCTCACCGGACTTTTTGTCCAGGGAACCGGCCTGGCTGTGCTGCAGACCGCCTCAAACCCCTATGTGACCATCCTGGGGCCGCTCGAAAGCGCTGCCAAACGGATCAGCATCATGGGGATATGCAACAAAATTGCAGGGGTGATCAGTCCGATTATCCTGGGGGCCATCGTTTTAAAAGGGATGGACCGGTTTGATAAAAACCTGCTTGGGGCGATGGATGATTTGCAAAGATCAATGGCGCTCAACGAACTGGCAGGCCGGATCATCCTTCCCTATATTGTAATGGCTGTCGTTTTGGTCATCCTTGCCTTTTTACTGCGGTTTTCCACATTGCCTGATATCGACACAGACCAGGAGGATGAAACCACCCTCTCGGCCAACAGCAGTAAGACCAGCATTTTTCAGTTTCCCCAGCTGATGCTGGGTGTGCTGGCTATTTTCGTCTATGTCGGGGTGGAGGTGATTGCCGTTGATACCATCATCAACTATGGGAAATCGGTGGGATTTTCATTTGAGCTCTCCAAGTATTTCGCCTCCTATACGCTGACAGCCATGGTGCTGGGTTATATCATCGGGATTATCGCCATTCCAAAACAGATGAAACAGGAAACGGCACTGATGATATCGGCGGTGTCGGGGGTGGTATTCAGTGTTCTTGCCATCCTTTCGCAAGGCGTGTATCAGACATCCATCCCTGTGGAGCTGCTTGGATTTTCCATGATCCTGCCCTTTGATCTTTCCGTGTTTTTTATTGCCTTGCTGGGTCTGGCGAATGCCATCATGTGGCCGGCCATCTGGCCCCTGGCCATCGACGGACTTGGCCGGTTTACCAAAATCGGATCATCGCTGCTCATCATGGGAATTGCCGGAGGCGCCTTGCTGCCCCTGCTTTACGGAAGGTTCGTTGACCTGTTCAATCCTACCCAGGCCTATTGGATCCTGGTTCCCTGTTATCTCGTAATTTTTTATTATGCATTTTCAGGACATAAAATCCGTTCCTGGAAGTAATACCAACCCCTGAAATGAAACCAACCCTATTGATCCTTGCTGCCGGCATGGGCAGCCGCTACGGAGGACTGAAGCAGCTTGACAAGATTGGCCCCTCGGGCGAAACGATCATCGACTATTCGATTTATGATGCCATTCAGGCAGGTTTTGGCAAGGTGATGTTCATCATCAAGGAGTCGATCGAGGAAGACTTCAAGGAGATCTTTGTCGAACGGCTTCAGGATAAGATCGCCATCGATTATGTTTTCCAGGAAACCTGGATGGTGCCTGAAGGCATTGAAATTCCCGATAATCGCAGCAAACCCTGGGGAACAGGCCATGCCGTGATGATGGCCGCCGGCAAAATTGACGGGCCGTTTGCTGTGATCAATGCCGACGATTTTTATGGCAGGGGAGCATTTATCTCCCTGGCCAACTATTACAAAGACTGGACCCCGATGAAGGCAAACGACTATTGCATGGTGGCCTACCAGGTGGCCAACACGCTGTCGGAATTTGGGGCCGTGTCGCGCGGAGTATGCCGGCCCGATGCCAATTCTTTCCTCGTCGATGTGGTGGAACGGACGCATATTGAGCGCCGCGAAACAGCCATTGCCTATAAAAACGAACTGGATGAGCTCGTGACAATCCCCGACAAAAGCCTTGTTTCGATGAATTTCTGGGGCTTTACTCCCTCCTTTTTTAGCTATCTTGACAAAGGATTCGCCACATTTATCAAAGAAAATGCAGAAAACCTGAAGGCTGAATTCTACATTCCCACCATGGTCAATGAGCTGATCAGGTCACAGCAGGCCACCGTCAGGATTCTTGATTGTGACGAGCATTGGTTTGGAATGACTTACAAGGAGGACCGTTTGGTGGTGGTAAAAAGCATCCGTGAATTGGTGCAGAAGGGAATCTACCCGGAAAACTTGTGGGGCTGATCCAATTTTTTGGATGGACACGCGTTATCTAAACCCGGGAAATCAAATAAATTGCCTACTTTTGCCCATGGTAAAATATCACTTATGAAAATTCTGAAACATTCACTGATCAGCCTTGCCGCTGCCGCATTGTGTATATTGATCATTGTTCCCCATACCGGCCGTGCACAGGTCGTCAATGAATCGACCAAAAAGCGCATCAGCATTGGTGTCGGGGCCTTTACCGATTTCTGGTTAAAGACACCCGACGGAATGAAAACCCGTACCATCAACCAGGGAATCAATGTTTTTGGCACCTACAACCTCCCTTTGGGAAAGAGCAATTTCAGCTTTGCCATCGGGCTGAGCATCAGTATCCACAATCTTTATTGGAATTACAGGTTTCAAGCGGACAGCCTGAATTTTCAATTTGTTAAAATTGAAGATGATCTGGGATATAACCGGAGTAAGTTGACCTTGCCCTACGTGGAGATCCCGATTGAATTCCGCTTGAAAACCAAAAGTAAATTTTCGATGGGAGTCGGCTTCAAGGTAGGTTATATGGTTTACGCCCACGCAAAATGGGTAGGCGATGATTATCTCTTCAATTCAAACAATACCCTTAAAGCCTCTTTCAAGGATATCAAAAATCTTGAAAAATTTGCCTACGGACCCACCCTTCGCTTTGGATACAGGTGGTTTCACGTCACTGGCTACTATTCACTTTCATCTGTTTTTCAAAAGGGAACGAAGGTCGATATGTACCCGATTTCAGTCGGTTTTGTGCTGATGCCCTTCTGATCAGAGCAGAATAATTAACAACGTCATTACGATTGCCCCCACCGCAAATCCCGAATAAATTTCGGCTGGTTTATGCATGCCCGATTTCAGCCGTGCATATCCTACGATTCCTGCCACGACAATGGTTGCGCATATTTCTGCGTTTAAATTTACCCCGAAATTCAAAGAAAGTCCGAGTAAAAGACCTGTAAAACTTCCGGTGGCGACCATGTGCAGACTGATTTTACCGTAGAAGTTTATCACCAGCGAGAGGAGGGCCAGCAACGTGGCCCCCAGCATATAATAGCTGAAGATGGTTGAAAGATGAATTCCCTTCAGCAGGTAATAGGTTGCATAATAAAAAATCGAAATGGCAAGGATCGGATAGATCCGTTCTTCTCTCCTGATCAGGAGAAGGGAGGAGATCATCTCAAGCCGGTAAAGAAGCCAGGTGAAAAAAAGCGGGAAGACAAAGGTCGTCAGGAATACCATCCCTGTCAGGGCCAGCCTGTATGTAATGGGAACGGAGTGTGAGACAAACACATTCAGGTTCAGGAGCACCAAAAGGACATAGGTAGGGATCAGCAATGGGTGAATGAGAAAGGTGATACCCCGGGCAACTTTGGTTTCCATCAGGCAGGTCTGATTTAAAGTTCTTTTCTTAGCCGGGCCACAGGGATGTTCAGTTGTTTGCGGTACTTGGCAATGGTACGGCGGGCGATGTTGTATCCCTTTTCCTTCAGCAGGTCAACGAGCTCATCGTCGGTAAGGGGTTTCGATTTATTTTCGATACCGATGATATCGGAGAGGATCCGCTTGATTTCCCGGGTCGAAATCTCTTCTCCTTCGGTATTCAGCATCGATTCGCTGAAAAAGCTTTTCAGCAGCAGGGTGCCGAATGGTGTTTGCACATATTTGCTGTTGGCTACGCGCGAGATGGTCGAAATATCCAGGGATACAATGTTTGCAATGTCTTTCAGGATCATAGGCCTGAGCTTGGTGTCATCGCCGGTAAGGAAATATTCACGCTGATATTCCATGATGGCATGCATGGTGGTGTAGAGTGTTTCCTGGCGCTGCTTGATGGCGTCAATAAATCCACGTGCTGCATCGAGTTTCTGCCGGATGAATACCAGGGCATCTTTTTCGGCAGTTTTTCGTTTCGATCCGCCATATTCATGCAGCATGCTGATGTAATCGCGGTTCAGCGACAATTCAGGCGTGTTCCGTGAATTCAGCGTGAGTTCAAGGGTCCCCTCCGTATTGGTGATGATGAAGTCGGGAATGATGTAATGACTGTCGCGCGAAACCTCCGCAATGGTGTTGCCGGGTTTCGGATTCAGGTTTTGGATCTCTGCAATCGCCTCCCTGAGCTCCTCCTCCGAAATATTTCCCTTTTGCAGGATCTTATCGTAATGTTTTTTACTGAATTCGTCAAAATAAAACTTGATGATGATGGCGGCCAATTCTGTCGCATAGGTCCGGTCGGCCTTATGTTCGAGCTGGATAAGCAGACACTCCTGCAGGTTTCGTGCAGCAATACCGGGGGGATCAAAGGTTTGCACAGCCTTAAGTACCTCGAGAATTTCGGCTTCGGTGGCTTCAATGGCCTGGTTGAAGGCCAGGTCGTCAGACAGGGCCGGGATCTCGCGGCACAGGTATCCCGACTCATCGAGATTCCCGATGATGGTGGCGGCTATGATATATTGCTTGTCGTTGAACATGTGCATCCCGATCTGGCTGATCAGGTATTCCTGGAAGCTGACGCCTGAAATAATGGGAAATTCGCGGGTCTCCTCATCCGGGCTTTTATTATCGGCAACAAGCCTGTATAAGGGGATTTCGTCTTCGTCAATGTAATCCTCGAAGGTAAATTCATCATCGGGAGAGGAGACATCCTGTTCCTGAAATTCATCTTCCTCTGAATCAATGGAATCCAACGTGGAATCTTCGGTATTGTCATCAAGCTCGTTCTCCTCATTGCTGCTCTCTTCCAGGGCCGGATTCTCTTCGATCTCCTGCTTGATCCGCTGATCGAGCGATAACAGCGGTTCCTGCAATAAACGCATCACCAGCACCTGCTGCGGGGATAGTTTCTGGATTAACCGTTGCTGTAATTTTTGGTGTAACATCGGGGGCAAATATAGCAATTAATCAATCCAACAGTTGGCCTCTATCGGTGAAAATATGTTACCGATCGTTAAAAACCTGAAGACGGTCTATTTTGTATTCATGGTGATCGGGAAATGAATAAATTCGCAAAAAAGTCAAACCATGAAGGCGATTTACGAATTGCGCCCCAAGCCCTATACCGTTTTAATACACATCCTTGTTTGGGTTGCGTTCCTGCTGGTACCCCTTCTTTTTATTGAATCGGCCGAAGGCAGGGAGCGGTTCATGACCATGGGGTGGTTCATGCAACTGCTCATGGCTGCCTATTTTTATTACAACTACCTGTTTCTGATCCCCCGTTTTTTGTTACGAAAAAGGATAGCGCCCTATTTTTTCATGTTGCTGTTTGGATTGGTTGCTATCAGCGCGCTCAACATCCTCTTTGCACTGGCCACAGCAAATTTTATCGCGCATCACCATCCCTTCAGCTTCTGGCGAACCGCTTTTTTCCCTTTTTATCCGGCCGTGATGGCCTTTGCCTTAAGCAGCTCGGTGAGGATCACCATGGAATGGTTTAAAAATGAACGTCAGAAAAAGGAGATGGAGGCAGAAAAATTAGCTTCTGAACTGGCATTCCTCAAGTCGCAGGTCAACCCGCATTTCCTTTTCAACATCCTGAATAACATCTGCTCCCTGGCCCGGAAAAAATCGGATGAAACCGAAAATGCCATCATCAAGCTGTCACAGATCATGCGGTATATGCTGCAGGATTCAAGGGATGAAAAGGTGAGCCTTGAAAAGGAGGTGGAGTATCTGCAAAGCTACATTGAACTGCAGCGCCTTCGCCTGCCCGACAACATGAACATCGATTTTATCATCGGGGGCCGGCCTGAATTGTTGTCAATCGAACCGCTGCTGTTAATCCCTTTTGTCGAAAATGCCTTCAAGCATGGCATCAGCTACCAGGGCGGCTCCGACATCCGGATCCGCCTCAATGCGGCAGATCATTTGCTTACCTTTACAGTTGAAAACCACATTGCACCGCATCAGGATAATTCAGTGGAACAGGGGTCTGGCATCGGTTTGAAAAATGTGAAACGCAGGCTTGAACTGCTTTATCCGGGGAAACATGAACTAAAGATCCATGACAACGGAGAGCAGTATAACATAAATCTCGAAATCCGGTTTTAGATGATGATACGCTGCCTGGCCATTGATGATGAACGCCTTGCCCTCGAACTGATTGAGGACAACATCAGAAAAGTTCCATTCCTTGAATTGGTCCAAACCTGCCGCTCTGCTACGGAGGCCATGGAGGTGTTGCGCAACCGGCCTGTCGATCTCCTTTTCCTCGATATCCAGATGCCCGACATTTCGGGAATTCAGTTGTTAAAGAGCCTTCTTCACAAACCGTTGGTCATTTTCACCACTGCGTTTTCAAATTATGCCACCGAGGGATTTGATCTCGATGTGATCGATTATCTGCTGAAACCTTATCCCTTTGAGCGTTTCCTGAAAGCGGTGAACAAGGCGCATGAATACATGGATTTGCGCGAACGTGCTGCGAACCCTTCCAATGCCAAAGAAACGGGCCCCGCGCCCGCGTTTTTATTCGTCAAGGCCGATTACAAACTCTATAAAATTAACCTGAAAGATATCCTCTACATCGAAGGGTTAAAGGATTATATAAAGATCTATTGCAGTGATAAACCCATCGTCACCCAGATGAGCATGAAGTCAATGGAGGAGAAGCTGCCCCCGCAGGATTTTATCCGCGTTCATCGTTCTTTCATTGTTGCCTTCGACAAGATCGATTTTATCCAGAAACACATGCTGACCATCGGTAAAAAGGAAATTCCGGTCAGCGAGCACTATCGCGATCAGCTTTTTAAAATTATTCATCAGGAAAAAACATCAGAATAACATGAAACGAACCACCTGGCTTTTTATCCTACTGTTTCTTGCAGCCGGGCCGGCCGGAGCCCAAACACAACCGTGGACATTCCAGCAATGCCTTGATACGGCCCTGCAGCGGAATATCTCGGTCAATCAGAGCCGCATGAGCAACGAACTCAACAAGGTCACCCTCGAACAGGTAAAATCCAATCGCATTCCAAGTGTCAGCGCCAGTTTAGGCGAGGCTTTGAATGTGGGAAAAAATATCGACCCAACCACCAACACCTTCGTTACGGAGGCCTACCATTCCACCAACATGGGCATCAGCAGCAGCTATAATCTTTTCAATGGCCTGCAAAATTCCAACACGATCCGGCAAAACCGGCTGAATGTGCAGGCAGGGGAATCGGACATTGAAAAAGCAAAAAATGATGTGATCCTCAACATCACCACCGGCTATCTGCAGGTGCTGTTTGCGCGTGAAATCCTGGCCGCCGCAAAAAGCCAGGAGGTGGCCACCATTGCGCAGGTTGACCGGACCGAAAAGATGGTCAATGCCGGCAAATCGCCCGAGAGCGACCTGCTGCAGATTAAAGCACAGATGGCCACCGACAATCTCGCGGTCATCACGGCACAAAACCAGCTTGACATGGCCAGGGTCACCCTGATGCAGCTCATGGATATTCCCATCACTGATAATTTTGAGGTGGCAGTCCCATTGATGGATGAAACAGCTCCCTCGACCTTGCTCACCAATGAGGAGATCTACCAGAAATCACTGACTGTTTTGCCTCAAATTACCAGCGCCTCGCTGAGAACAAGTGCTTCGATGATGGCACTTAAAGTTTCACAGGGGGCACACTGGCCACGCGTAAGCCTGGGCGCCAACATGAACACCAACTATGCCTCGAGCAGGACAAAGGGGGGGGCGGTGAACCCTGAAGGATATCCGTTTTATGAGCAGGTATGGGACAACATCGGACAATCCTTTTCCATGGGAATTGCGATTCCGATATACAGCAACAGGCAAATCAAGAGCAACATCGACCGAGCCAAGATCAACCTTATCACCACGCGGCTCAATGAACAGAATGTGAAAAATGTGCTGCGCAAGAGTGTCGAGCAAACCTACACCGACATGCGCGCCTCCGTAAAAAAGTATGAAGCCACCAAGCAGCAGGTCGCCTCGGTGGAATCGGTATATAAGAATGCGGAAAAGAAATTCACGGTTGGGGTGATGAGCGCCACCGATTTTCTGATCCAGAAAAATAATTATACCCAGTCGCAATCGAACCTCATCCAGGCGAAATATGATTTTATTTTCAAACGGAAGATACTCGATTTCTATCAGGGGAAGGCGATACAATTTTAGTGACGAGTGACGAGTGACGAATTATTTAAAAATTTCAAGGTTAAGGATATGAAAAAGAGTTATTGGTTTATTTTGGCGGTTGTGATCGTTGCGATGGCGGTTGCAGTGTACTTTATTTTCGGGAAGAAGAAGAGTACGGTCATTGAATGGCGGACTGCCAAAGTTGAAAAGGGAGATATCCAGGTGACCGTCAGGGCCAGCGGGACACTTCAGGCGGTGACAACGGTGCAGGTGGGAACCCAGGTGTCGGGGATCATCAAAAAGATTTACGTTGATTTTAATTCGGTGGTCAGGGAGGGCGAGGTCATCGCCGTTCTTGATACCACCTTGCTGGCGCAGGCTGTTGATGATGCGAAAGCCAACCTGAAAAAATCAGAGATCCAGGTAAACCAGACCAAACGCGACTACGACCGCACCAAGGTGTTGTTCGAGCAAAAGGTGATGGCGCAGGCCGATTACGATCTGTCGCTTACAGCCTATGAAACGGCCGTGGCCAATGCGATTTCGTCGCAATCGGCGTTGAGCCGTGCCAAAATCAACCTCCGTTATGCAACCATCATTGCCCCTATTTCGGGCGTGGTGGTATCGCGGGCTGTGGATGTCGGACAAACCGTGGCTGCCAGCTTCAGCACACCGACGATGTTCACCATTGCCAACGACCTAACCAAGATGCAGGTAGAGGCAAACATCGACGAGGGCGATATAGGGAAAATCAAGGTAGACCAGGCTGTTAAATTTACCGTGGATGCCTACCCGGATATGACCTTTGACGGCACCGTGCGCCAGGTTCGCCTGCTGCCTGTTGTCACCCAGAATGTGGTGAACTATACCGTAATCATCGATGTTCCAAATCCTGAACTGAAGTTGTTGCCCGGCATGACCGCCAACATCACCGTGCTGGTGCAGGAGGAGAAGGATATTCTGAAGGTTCCCTCAACCGCATTGAGATTTAGTCCTCCCCAGGAATACATCGATGCCATGGAGAAAAACCTGCCGGATTCTATCAAGAAAAAACGTGCCATGTGGGGTAAAGGCGGCGGCCGCCATACCGGGGCTGGCAATGGCACCGGCGGCGGCACCGGTGGAGGCACAGGTGGAGGAACAGGCAGAGGTGCCGGAGGCGGTGGCGGCAGAGGTGCCGGAATGGGTGCCGGAATGGGTGCCGGAATGGGTGCCGGAATGGGTGCCGGAATGGGTGCTGGCGGCGATCAGCAGCATCGCGGAACCTTTGGCATGATCTGGATCAAATCGGGCGATTCTATAAAGCCACGCCGGGTGCGCACAGGTATTTCTGATGGATTGAATACTGAAATCCGCGGAAAAATTGAGGAAGGAGAGGAGGTGGTTCTCAGCATGACTACGGCGCAGGGGACCCAGACCAGTCAGCAGCAGCAAAATCCGTTTGCACCGACGATGCAAAGAGGTGGAAGCAGTGGCAGGGGAGGACATTGATATGAATAAGGCAATTATTTCCGTTAAGGCCCTCGTGAAGATTTATAAAATGGGCGACGTGGAGGTACACGCACTCAGAGGGGTCAATACCGACATCATGAAGGATGATTTCGTGGCCATCATGGGGAAAAGCGGCTCCGGTAAATCGACCTTCATGAACATCATCGGATGTTTGGATGTACCTACAAGAGGGCAATATCTGCTCGATGGAGTCGATGTAAGCAGCCTCACCAAGGATCAGCTGGCCAACCTGAGAAACCATAAGATCGGGTTCGTTTTTCAATCATTTAACCTGCTGTCGCGGACTTCAGCGCTGGAAAATGTTGAACTGCCGTTGATGTACAATAAGAAGATCACCTCCCGTGAAATGCGCGAACGATCACTCAATGCACTCGAGGCGGTGGGACTGGCCGACCGCGCCCACCATTTCCCGAACCAGCTTTCTGGCGGGGAGCAGCAGCGGGTGGCCATTGCACGTTCCCTGGTAAATAACCCGGTGGTGATCCTGGCCGATGAGCCTACCGGAAACCTGGATACCCGGACCAGTCTGGAGGTGATGGGCATTTTTCAGAAGCTGAATCAGCAGGGGATTACCATTGTGATTGTCACCCATGAAGCCGATATCGCAGCCTATACGAAACGAAACATCTCATTCCGCGATGGCAGGATCATTAAGGCGATTGAAGTGGATAAACCGAGGAATGCCGCGGAGGAATTGGCACTCATGCCCGTTATTGTGGAGGAGGATGACCTATGAAAATGAAAAATCTTTTAATTGCGACTGTACGGTCCTTATCTAAAAACAAGATGCGGACCTTCCTCACGATGCTGGGTATCATCATCGGCGTGGCATCGGTTATTGCCATGCTTGCCATCGGCCAGGGGTCGAAGCAGAGCATCCAGGCTCAGATATCCACCCTTGGTACGAATGTATTGATGATCTGGCCACAAGCCAGCAGCACAGGTGGTGTACGCATGGAGGCAGGCTCCTCGCAAAAAATGACGCTGGAAGATGTGACGGCCATCTCCGACCGCTGTCCGGCTGTGGCTTACGTAACACCCCAGGTGCGCACCAGCGGACAACTGGTCAATGGCAACATGAACTGGCGGACCTCAGTTTTTGGCGTTTATCCGAATTACTTTGAAATCAGGAATCTGAGACTCTCGAGTGGCAGCCTTTTTTCAATGAACGATGACAGAAGCGCCACCAAGGTATGCGTTATTGGACAAACCGTTGTGACGAATCTGTTTGGCGTGAATGCCGATCCCATTGGCAGCTTTATCCGCATCAACAAAATTCCCTTTAAAATCATTGGTATCACAGAGAAAAAGGGGCAAAACGCCTTCGGGCAGGACCAGGACGACATGGTAATCGCCCCCTTTTCCACCGTTCAGAAACGCATGATGGCCATTACACACATTCAAAGTATGCTGGCCTCTGCCAAAACGGAATCCCTTATCCCAACTGCTTCTCAGGAGATCACCGAGGTGCTGAAGGCCAAACGCAACCTGGGCCCATCTGAAGATCCCGATTTTACCATCCGCACCCAGACCGATATTGCCAACACGGCAACCGCAACTTCAGGCATCCTGACCATTTTACTGGCCACCATTGCCAGCATTTCACTGCTCGTTGGCGGCATCGGCATCATGAATATCATGCTGGTATCGGTCACCGAACGTACGCGGGAGATCGGCATTCGCATGAGTGTGGGCGCAAGGGGGCGCGATGTGCTGCTTCAGTTTCTTTTCGAAGCGCTGCTGATCTCCCTGTTGGGCGGTTTCATCGGAGTGACACTCGGGGTGCTTGTTTCACAGCTTATTGCCAATATCCTAAGCTGGCCTGTGACCATCACGATTCAATCGATCCTCATGTCGTTTATATTCTCCTCGGCCATCGGCATCTTTTTTGGATGGTATCCGGCACGAAAAGCGGCAAGCCTCAATCCGATTGATGCGTTGAGATATGAGTAGCGAGGCTTAATTGCGAAATTTTGTTCCGGATGTCGGCGGCAATTAATTCAGGGGTGCGGTTTCCGTCCGTGATAAATACCTTCTCCTGCAGTTTGAGTTTCGCAAAGGCTTCATAGTACATCTCCCGTACTTTGATCAGATTTTCAAGGGTCTCAAACAGTTCGAGTGAACCTCTTCCGCTTGTAATCCGCTGCATACTTATCTCGGGGGTTATTTCAATGAAAATATTGAGGTCGGGGCGAAGCAGGCCGGCGCTCAATGCATTTGCTTCGATCACCCAATCCATGGACAGGTGGGCTCCATGATACGCATACGAAGAAAAATAATAGCGGTCGGTGATGACGGTATAGCCATCCTCCAGTTTTTTCAGAATGCCATTGGTCTTGTTTAACAAATGGTCTAACCTGTCGGCTACAAAAAGACCGGCAATCGTTCGGTGATCCGCCTCCATCTTGTGGGTGAAGATATTCCTGATGATCGAACCAATCGGACTGTCAGTCGGCTCAAAAGTGAAATAGACCTGATGGCCCTCCCTTATCAGATGCTCGGACAGCAACTTTGCCTGGGTGCTTTTCCCGCTTCCATCAATACCTTCGAAGGCGATAAACAGATTTTTTTTCTTTGTCATGATCACAATGTAGTAGCCGGGTAAAGATAAAGAAATTAAACAATCGATCGATTAATCTTTAATGCACCTCACAGAGAAGGCATTGGCACGGCTTGCGGTATATCGTGAGACGCTCGGATTAATGATGTTCATTCCCCTGGCCATGGCGCGGTCGGTCCCGCTCGGGGTGCTGGTCCAGTAAAGTGCCCCGGTAAAGCTTCCGGTGGTATACGCCCAGGTGTTGTTGAAATATAAAAGACCGCCCAGCAAAGTATGGAAACCATTGTCAAGGTAGGTATCCTTCATGAAACTTCCGGCAATTCCATCCGGGGGAACAATCCGGGATTCAACGGCAAGCAAAAGCAATTGCCATTCCGTTTCCGATGGAATATGCCATTCGGGGGGACAGATACCCTGGTTTGCCGAGGTGCTGCCATAGCGCATCAGCTCATCCCACTGGTATAGTCCGCCGTTCGTGGTGCATCCCGCATCAGCCGGCGGACAGTATTTTTCGTTGATGCAATTATCTGTTGATGGTTGATTGGCAGTAAGGACATTGCCGAAGGTAAGATTCCCGGCCATCCAGCATTTTCCGCCGATGAGCGAAGTGTTGTATTTTTTCCCGTCGCGGACATCGGTCAGGTAACCACCGCAGGTAAAGGCATTGTTCACCACCGCAATTTCAACCACAGGCGGACTGGCCGGACAGCCATAGGTATTGGTATAGGTGAAGGTGACCGGGTAGGCTCCCGGGGTCGCGCCATCGGGATCGAACTCATACAGACCTGATGTAACATTCATGCTGACCCGGTTACCCGAAAAAACACTCTGCCCGGCGATAAAGGGAGAAGCACCGCGAAGGGTGAACTTTTTCGCATGGGGAGTGGTGACCAGGTCGAAACAGGGAACGAACACAGGATGGGAGATGGGGTAAACGGTGGTTGTGAAATCTGAAGAGGTTGTACAACCCGAACTGTTATTGGTCCCGGTTACGTGAATGACGGCATTCCCGTGGGAGAGCCAGTCGATGATCACTGCATTCGACCCCTGGCCCAATGAAATTGTTCCGAGGCCCAGCGGGCTTATGGTCCAGGTAAAGGTACAGCCCGGATCAGCCGGCGTCTGAAAGGGATGCCGGATGGATTCGCATTCGGGACCTGCTGGTGCAGTGATCTCTGTTACCGGCAGGTAATTTACCGGCACATCGAAGCGGGTCGGCGCAGGGTCGCTGCACCCGTAGGCATTGGTGAAATTCAGGCTAACCCATTGCGGCCCCACTGTATTCCAAAGGATTGTAACGATGTTGGAATTGGACGATGAACTGAAACTTCCACCCGAAGACACGGTCCACTGGTACCCGGTCATCCCTGGCTGGGCCGTGTAGGTTGCAGAGGATAACACACAAACCTGGCCGGCAGGACTTTGTTCAATAACGGGCGTGGTAGATTGATTTACCGTCACCTCAAGATCTTTCGGTGCAGGGGCGGTGCAGCCTGTCCCCATCGTATAATTCACACTCACATGTTGCATGACGGGGATATTCCAGGTTACGGCTACCGTGTTGTCAGAAGCAGTGCCCCCGCCATTGATTGTTCCTCCGGGGGAGACGGTCCAGAGATAGTTTTGCATGCCCGCATCGGTGGTGTAGGTGGTCTGGATTCCGGAGCAGATCGTATTTGCTCCTGTCAGGGTTGGATCAGGAAGCGTATTTACGAGAACCGGTTTTTGACTTGGTGTTTCCGCGTTGCATCCGTTGAGACCAGTATAGGTCACCAGGAGGGTGTGTGTGCCCAGGGTGTTCCATACAACATTGATCAGGTCGGGAGTGGGACCCGGAGTCACTGTTCCGCCAGGGACGGTCCACAGGTACCCCGACATCCCGGCTTCGGTAAAATATTGAGGTCCCGGGGAGTTTAGACAGGCAGCAGCCGGTCCGGAAATGGTGGGAACCGGCAGCGGTTTTACTGTAACGGGATAGGGCACAGGTGCCACCGCTGCACAAAGCGTGGCGGGGTCGGTAAAGGAGATGCTGACCGATTGTGATCCGGCGCTGTTCCAGGTAACCGTGGCTGAATTGCTCGTTGAAGTACCACCTGCCGTGATGGTGCCACCTGCAACGGACCAGGCATAGTTTAACTGCCCTGATTGGGTGGTATAGATCTTCCCGGTGGAACCATTGCAAACCGAATTTTCACCGGAGAGGATGGTTGGTGAGGGAGGAGGATTTACGGTGACATTAAAAACGGTGGGGGCGGCGGCGGTGCATTGTGTGGCAGGGTTGGTATAACTTACGGCGACGGATTGGGCCCCGGCGGCATTCCAGGTTACGGTGGCCGAATTATCAGAAGCACCTCCCCCGGCCGTGATCACGCCTCCGGTGATGGACCATACATAGCTGCTCATGGCAGGCTGTGTGACATATACTTTTCCGGGGATGTTGAGACACACAGAATTTTCCCCGGAGATGAATGAGGGGACCGGCAGGGCTTTGACAGTTACATTATAAAATGACGGAGCGGCTGCACTGCAACCGGACGAAGGGTCGGTGTAGTTGATGCTGACGGAACGGGCTCCGACCGTATTCCAGGTGACCGTGACAGAATTACTGGTCGCACTTCCGCCGGCTGTTATCGTTCCCCCCGAAACCACCCACACATAATTCAGCATTCCGGCTTGTGTGGTATAGATGTTCCCGGGGACTCCCTGGCATACCGAATTATTCCCGCTAACGACCGAAGGGGTTGGCAGCGGTTTGACGGTAACATTGAGAACCGTTGGGTTCGGCGCTGTGCAGGATGAAGCCGGATAGGTATAATTCACGCTGACCGTTTGTGCCCCGGTGGCGGTCCAGGTTATGGTGGCAGAATTGCTGGTGGATGTTCCTCCCGAAGTGATGGTGCCGCCGGTAACTGCCCAGATGTAATTGGTCATCCCCGGCTGCGTGGCATAGACATTCCCGGGAACTCCCTTGCATACCGATATTAAACCTGAAGTAAATGTCGGTGAAGGAAGGGTACTTACGGTAATGTTCAGGATGAAAGGCGCAAGGGCCTGGCAGAGGGTCACAGGATCGGTATAACTTACCGAAACAGTCTGGGCCCCCACCGTATTCCAGGTGACTGTAGCGGTATTGCTGGTTGAGGTTCCGCCGGAGGTGATGGTGCCGCCCGACGAAATGGTCCACACATAGTTTGATTTATTCGGGTCCGAGGTGTAAACAATCCCGCTTGAACCCACACAAACGAGGTTGCTGCCATTCAGCGTGGGAAGGGGATGGGGGTTGACCGTAACCGCAAGGATGAATGGATTTGCCGAGGGACAGAGTGTTACAGGATCGGTAAAGCCGACGGAGATAGATTGGGCGCCAACCGTATTCCATGTGACCGTAGCGGTATTGCTGGTCGAAGATCCGCCGGAGGTGATCGTGCCGCCTGATGAGATGGTCCAAACGTAATTTGTTTTGCCCGCGTCAGCAGTGTAAACGATCCCGCCTGTGCCGGCACAAACCTGGCTAATCCCGGTCAGGGTTGGAACCGGCCCGGGATTGATGGAGATCGCCAGCGAGGAGGTGGGTCCTGTTGCTGCACAATTTGAATTGGTCCCCAAAACCTGCAGCACGCCTGAGGATGCACCCGCACCAAAACTCAGGGTAATTCCGGCACTGCCGGGTGTAGCCTGGTTTATGGTAACTCCGGCTGCAGGGGTGTAGGTCCAGTGATACTCCTCGGTATTGACATCAGGGGTCACTGAAAAAACATGACTCCCGGTGTTTGCGCAAAATTCCTGGGGAGGCTGCTGCAAAAAGACCAGGGTGGCAGGTACCCTGTATTCCTCGATGGGGACCGGGTTTGTTGTAGTGGATACATTATACCACCAGGTATTCATGGTGTTCAGATCACCGGAGGGTGAACCGGACCAGGGATGACATCCGGGGGGACTGACACAACCCGGTGGGTTTGCATGGTTTGTTCCCGATGGGATATTGGTGTCATCCCAGTACACGGCTGGTGTGGTCCCGGCCGGACTCACCAGGGCGATGGTAAATCCGCTTGAATTTTGCTCCACATCGTACAGCGGCAGGTTCGTCAGCCCGTTGATGTATTTGACCGTAAACTGGATGGTTGTGTTATTTGGTATCGCAAGGGCTGTGGGGGTGGTTCCGTCCAGACCGTCCCAGTCAAACAGGTTATCGCCCGCCACAACAGCCTGGTTCAGGGTGCGGGGCTGGTATGGCGACGGGAAAGTGAGGCCAATCTCTGAATTCCCCGGTTTATCAACGGTAACGTGAAATACAATGTGCCCGGTCAGGCAATTCTGCACGCCGTAAGGAAGCGGGGCAATGAGCTGTCCCAGGGTGGTGGCCGGAGGAAACACAACCGGATCCGGAGAGTTCAGGAAAATTTTATATTGCGGGAAGAGCGCCTGCTGGTGATAGAGCGATTTCCGGTTGGTGATCCAGGCCGCAGAGCTGTTCCCGCAACCCGTTTGATTGCAGTACTGGATCCAGTGGCCGCCCGACATGCCTGAAAATTGTGCGGAGGTCACAATTCCGTCATCTGAAAAAAAGTAATTTTTACCGGTAAAGTTTGAGGTTTCATAAAACTGCCAGCATTTGGAATACAACCGCCCTGGTTTTTCCTCGTGCGTGGCCGCATTTCCAACCGTGATGTCAAACAGGGTGAGATTAAAATCCCCGGTATAAAAAGCATTGGTTCCATTATTCCTGGCCGAGAACTCAATGTAATAGGTTCCCGGGGTGAGGGGAATGAATTCGATGGCGTTGTATCCGTTGGTAATGGGAGGTTGCGGCAGTTGATTCGGCCCGTTCACCGCCTGGCTGAAGTTGGATATATAACCGGTCCCCGAGGTGGGAAGGTTTTGTTCTGCAAGAACAACAGTCCCAGCCAGGTTTTTAATACGAAATACGATGTGGTTTCCGCCGGAAATGGCGCCCTGAAATCCAAGGTATACATGCTCATCTGTCAATGTGGCAAAATACAGCCGCTCGGCATCGGTAGCGCTCTGTGTGTTGTTATAGGCTGCAAATTGTGACCGTATCCCTGCTCCAGAACTGCAATGCCCTGCAAAATCATTGCAGATATACAATACGGTACTCTGAACATTGTTGGTGTTGAGCTGAGGTGTCCCTTCTGCAAAGGCTGATGGAATGGCCAGGATGGACAAAAAAACGATAAAAAAAACGGGTTTCAGGAAATCCTTCATCTTTATACTATAAAGGTAGTTGTTTTCGGGCCCGCATTAACACGCCCCTGTTTATAATTTCTGCAAGTTTTGTCTGTATGGCGTGACCAAATGGCTTTACTTTGCACACTCCAATGGAAAACATAGCCATTCTTACACCGGTTATCCTCTCCTTTTTTATCCTGGTTATACCTTCAGGGATACGTTACGGTTATACGCTGTTGGTCACCCTCTTCATCATCCTGCTTACCTCTGTTCCGGCGGCGAACACCCTGTTTCACCCGTCCCAGGCGGCATTGCTCTACCTGGCCGGCGGTCCCATGGGTTCGATCACCTTCACCCTCGACAGCCTCAGTGCCTTTTTTATCCTGGTTACCAACTTCACCGTTCTCACCGGGCTTCTCTATTCAAACGGGTACCTGAACTCCTACAGGGAAAACAAAACACCGGCCCGCTTTGCCCTGCACTACTTCAGCTATGTGTGGCTGCACATCTCCATGCTGTGCGTGCTGATGCTCCGCGAAGGGACCGCCTTTTTAATTGCCTGGGAACTCATGGCTGTTGCATCATTCATGCTGATCCTTTTTGAAGCGGAAAAGCGGTCAACACTCAAAACGGCCGTCAACTACCTGATCCAGATGCATGTGGGACTCGTCTTGCTGATCATTGCCTTCCTGCTGGCTGAATCGGCCACAGGGAAATTCGGGTTTGACGCCCTTCCCGTCTATTTTTCAGCCCATCCCAACGTCCCGCTCTTCTTCCTGTTCTTCGCGGGCTTCGCCATCAAGGCAGGATTTATTCCCTTTCACACCTGGCTCCCCGAAGCGCATCCCGCTGCCCCGTCGCATGTGTCGGGGGTGATGTCGGGGGTGATGATCAAAATGGGGATCTTTGGCATCGTTCGCGTGCTCACCTATGTTCAGTCCGACCTGTATACCATCGGCATCCTCATCATGGTCATCGCCGTGTTTACCGGTCTTTACGGGATTGTCATGTCCATCGTTCAAACCGACCTGAAAAAGTTGCTGGCCTATTCGACCATCGAGAATGTCGGGATCATCGGCACCGGGATCGGACTGGGAGCCATCGGGCTGGGACTGAACCAGCCTGCGCTCACCATCCTTGGCTTTGGCGGCGGGTTGTTCCATCTCCTCAACCATTCGCTCTTCAAATCGTTGCTCTTTTACAGTGCAGGATCGGTTTACAAAGCCACCCATACCAGGAATATCGAATCGCTGGGCGGACTGGTCCACACGATGCCACGCACAGCCGCCCTGTTCCTGTTCGGTTCGGTGGCCATCTGCGCCCTGCCTCCGCTCAACGGGTTTATATCGGAGATCCTCATCTATTACGGCCTGTTTGCGGGATTGCAGGCGAGCTCGGTTTTTCAGACCATGTCGATGCTGATGACCATCCTGGCGCTGGCCATGATCGGCGGACTGGCCCTCTTTGGATTCTCGAAGGCCTTCGGACTCACCTTCCTCGGCACGAACCGTTCCGGCCTGCACGTGGAGGAAAATGCCGTCACCCCTGGAATGCTGTTCCCGAAGTTGCTTATTGCCGCTGTCATCCTGCTGATCGGACTGGCTCCCATGCTGTTCTTATCTCCCCTGATGGGCATGATCGGGGTGCAGTTTCATGTCAACCCGGAGCCGCTGGTTGGGCCGCTGGTTTTCGCCTTATCGAAAATAAGCATGATGGGCATCATCCTGATCCTGTTTGTTGTGGGTTTTCTCTACCTGCGGATGCGGGTGCTCAAGCCGGCCAAGGTGGCATACGGAGCTACCTGGGGATGCGGGTACACGGCCGGAACAGCCCGCCAGCAGTACACCGCCACCTCCTATGCAGCCAACTTTGCCGAACTGGCCAACCCGGCGTTGAATGAAAGGACCGATTACTGCGAGATCCCGGAGGAGGAGATCTTCCCCAAAAAGCGTTCATTCTCACTCCGGCCGACGGATATTTTCCAGTCGGTGTTCGATAAGATCACCGATTATTCCATGCTGGCCCTGAAAAAAATCGCCCGGCTGCAAACCGGCAATATCCAGCATTACATCCTCTATGCCTTCATCTTCATGCTCATCATTTTTGTTTTACTTTACCTGAATATCATATGATGGGATTCCTGCTCGCCCTCGTCACCGCACTCTTTTTTCCCGGCATCATCCTCCGGGTGAAAAGCATGGCCAGTGGCCGAAAAGGACCAGGGATTCTGCAACCCTGGAAGAATATTTGGGTGCTGCTGCACAAAGGCAGTGTGTTCAGCACCACCACGAGTTTTATTTTCCGCATGGCTCCGGTCATCTACCTTTCGACCATCCTGTGCGCCATGCTCCTGCTGCCCTTTCCCGGGATTCCCTCGGTATTTGGTTTTCAGGGTGATTTTCTTCTCTTTGCCTACATGCTTGCCCTGGGGAAATTCATCTTCATCCTGGGGGCACTCGACACCGGCAGCAGCTTCGAAGGGATGGGCGCCAACCGCGAAGCCCTTTACTCCATGCTGGCCGAGCCCGCCTTCTTCATCCTTTTTGGCACACTGGCGCTGCTGACCGGCCACACCTCGATGCAGCAGATCTTTGAGTCGTTCCAGTTCGTCGGGCACAATTCGTTCATCATCGGGTTTATCGCGGTATACCTGCTGATCCAGATCGCCATGATCGAAAACAGCCGCATGCCGGTGGATGATCCGAAAACCCACCTCGAGCTGACCATGGTCCACGAGGTGATGATCCTCGACCACAGCGGGTTCGACCTGGCCCTGATGCATATCGGCACAGCCCTGAAATTTGCCATGTACGGTCTGCTTATCGCCAATTTCCTGGTACCGGTGGATGCCGGGATCATGATGGAACATAGTCCGCAATGGCTGGTACAGCCTGATAAGGGACTGGCCGCCACCCTTGGAAAGGGAGGACTGGTGGTGGTCCAGGTTGTAGTTTATTTTTTGATCCAGGTGATTTTTGCAGCACTGATCGGCATGATGGAATCGTTCAGGGCACGCAAAAAAATGGCAAAAAATCCACAATTCATCGTCACGCTGAGTTCAATTGCCCTGGTGGCCTTTATCCTGGTGCTGTTGATCACCTTTAAAATGATCAGTTAAATGAATGTCCTGCTCATCATCGTCTTTGCCATAACACTGATTTACCTCTGCATGACCGAGCGGTTCCCGGTCTATGCCGGACTGATCGGGTTCCAGGGAGTGTTGCTGTTTGCCTTGTCATTCCTGGAACTCCAAACCATCACACTCTCTACACTGCTCTTCGTGGCCCTTGAAACCCTGGTGTTCAAGGTGATCGTGGTCCCCTATTTCTTGTTCCGCATCATCAGTAAAACAGGCGAGGCAAGGGTGCACGACAAAGCGCTTCCGGGATTTTATTCCCTGCTCTTTATCACCCTTGGATTGTTGCTGAGCATCGTGATATCCTTCTCGATGAATACCTCGCCCAACAACATGATATACTTCATCGTGGCATTTTTCGCGGTGTACACCGGGATGTTCATGATCATCTCGCACAAAAAGATCTTTTCACACCTCGTTGGATTCCTGGTGATCGAAAACGCGGTGCTGCTCTTGTCCCTGGCCATCGGCAGCGAGATGCCCATGCTGATCAACATCGGCATCCTGCTCGACATTTTTGTCAGCGTGCTTATCCTTGGGATATTTGTAATGAAGCTTAAACAAACGGCGCATGAGCTGACTATGTTGAAGGACGACTAGAGAAGTAACAGGGTGACAGGGTAACAGGGTGACAGGGTAACAGGGTAACAGGGTGACAAGGTAACAGGGTGACAGGGTAACAAGGTAACAGGGTAACAGGGTGACAGGGTAACAGGGTGACAA
>CAJAUM010000129.1 GCA_903945175.1 uncultured Bacteroidales bacterium
AACAATAATTCATGATCGGAGTTGATGTGTAATATACGTGTCATTTCAGGAATTTGAAGCGATAAGGCCAGGTCTTTAATTTTACAGGGTTGTTTAAACCTTTTATAAATCTCATTCAGCACATCGCCTGGGGCAAACAATTTTTTCAGTACCTCCTGGTTCCCTGAAGCGATGAGCGACATATCCATAAAATCGGTCACGGTGTTAATAAGCCGGTTGCTACTTGATTTTAGTATTGTAAGATATTGTTCTCTTTCATCCCGGGTCAAATCCGGATCGGCCATTAGCTGACCAAACCCAAGGATGCCATTCAGTGGCGTACGGATTTCGTGGGAGATGTTTTGCATGAAGGCCGTTTTCAACCGGTCGGATTTTTCGGCTTTGTTTTTAGACTCAATCAGATCTTTTGTGCGTTCATCGACGATTTTTTCAAGGTTTTTGTTCACATCTTCCACCGTGGTCTTTTGCCGGTCGAGTTCCTGGTTAAGATAGAAGTCGCGGCGCGCAAAATATTCGATGTTGTAAGCTGCAAACATTCCGATCAGGTTTGCGCTGATAAAAAAGAAATTGTTGTTGATGAGAATCATGCTGGGAGCATGGGCATAAAATACGGCTCCGATGTTAAAAATCAGCAAAGTTGTCCAACCTGCAATTGTCGCAAGGAAAAAACGTAGTTTAATAAAAAAATAACCTGCCGAAAAAATCAGCATCATCCCGGCATAATAGGAATAATTATCAGGTGCAAGCATCGTCATAATACTAATGCCGACTCCTGCCACAATAAAACTGATGAACAACAACACTTGCCATACTTTCCGAAAAAAATTGGTGAACGATAGGAGTAAAACCACTGAAAGTAAAGGAACAACAAAATAATATCGGATGATCAGAAAAAGCTTTGCATACTCCGGAACCATTCGGGAATCGAGGTAACCAAATGCAGCATAAAGTATGGTGACTAATAAAAAAGCAATCCTAAACTGAATGAGGGAGTCGGTATAGTATTTTTCCAAGAACCGGGTTTCATTCTTTTCAGGAAAGGCTAACGTTGCCTTATTATAATCCATTCCTCCCCGGATTGTCGTATCCTCTTTAATCATCGCATGGTAATATTTATTACACCCTCACCCCGTATTTTTTAAGCTTGTCAAACAACACTGCCCTGGTTACGGGCTTGGAAAGGTAATCATTACATCCGGCTTCCAAAGCCCTTTTTTTATCGCCGCTCATGGCGAATGCAGTTAATGCAATGATTGGTAAATCTTTCCGGAATATTTTGATTTCATGGGTAGCTTCAAAACCATCCATTACCGGCATCTTCAAATCCATTAACACCAGAGATATTTCAGGATGTGCGCGACATTGTTCCATGGCTTCGATGCCATCTGTCGCCGACAGTACCTTAACATTTCTTTTTGTTAATATTTTCTCCAGGTAAAAACGGTTTGATTCATCATCTTCCGCAATGAGGATAACTGGTTTTTCCAGAACAGGAACCGCTGTTTTTTCAGATTCTGGTTTTACAAATGTTTCCTTCATTCCTTCATGCGGGATGGTAAAGAAAAAGGTGGACCCAATGCCTTTTTCTGACTCTACACGCATTTCGCCGCCAAGTAATCGTATCAATCCATGTGCAATGGACAACCCCAGTCCGCTGCCTTCATATCCCCTGGTGGGCGATAATTCTTCTTGAATGAAACTTTCAAAGATCACCGAGAGAGATTCCTGACCGATGCCGATGCCTGTATCTTTTACATAAAACTCATATGACCCCGATTTTAGCACATAGCCAAACGTAATCCTACCCTGATGGGTAAATTTAACTGCGTTGTCTAAGATATGTGACAGTATTTTCCGGAGTAACTCTTCATCGGAATGGAAAGTGACACGTTGGGTTTTATCGGAAATTTGAAGGTGTAACTCAATGTTTTTAGTAGCACACAAAGGTTGAAATTGATCACAAAATTGATGAAGCATCCTGTGCAGGTCAATGGATTTTCGTTTCACCTCCATGGTTCCGGAGGCGATCAGGGAAATATCCATAAAGGAGGTGACGGTATTGAGCAGCCGATGACTGCTTGTTTGAATAAGTGAATAAAATTGTTCTTTTTCTTCCTCCGTGCTATCGGGTTGTGTCATCAAGCTGCTGAAACCAAGGATGCCATTTAAGGGAGTACGAATTTCATGGGAAATGTTGTTCATGAAAGCCTTTTTAAGTCGATTTCCGGCTTCGGCTTTTACCAATGCTTCTTCGAGGGTGGAAATCATTTGTTTGCGTTCGGTGATATTATGATGTTGAATGATAACATGGCTTATATTTCCATTTTTGTCAAATATTGGATAGGCCCAATTATGATACCATACTTTCTTTTTGTCTTTGACTTCAATGTCTTGAGAATCCGCTGCAACGCCAATATCAAATAAAATTTCCCACTCAGCAGCCTTGCCTTCATGAAAAGCTCTTTCGAGATGCGGAATAACAGCGCCCTGTTTAATTGCTTCATCCTGAAAAATATTGTAAACCCTGCCCTCTATATTATGCGGCTCGACACCGAAAATTTCACTCAATTTTGGGTTTATTCTCTCACACCAACCCTCGCGATCAAGTATTTGCGTGCTTACTGAAGATTGCATGAACATCTGCTCGAAGAAATTTTTTTGCCTGGCCAATTCCTCCTCCACATGCTTGCGTTCGGTGATGTCAATATGCTGAATGATTGCATTGGTGACTTTCCCGTGTGAATTCACTATCGGCGAAATATGTACATCCAAAAAAACCTTTAATGTCTGTTCAAGTTCAAGATTATTCACGGCGGAAGTATCGTATTGAATAGTGAAGTGGGCAGCGACCCCTTTCTCAAACACATTTTTGACCATTGGAATGAACCCTTGCTCTTCAAGAAGGTTGTCCTTGAAAATATTATACTTGCCAAGAACCTCATCATCCTTCAGGTGAAGATGATCACGGCAAGCCTGATTTAATCGTATCAGGGTCCCGTGTTCATCTGATATCCACATGGAGTTTGGGCTGTGTTCGATGATGCTATCCAGAAACAAGCGGGTCTGAAGCAGCGACTCTTCAGCCTGCCTGCGTTCGGTCACATCCATGATGAAACCTATGTTGCAATTTCTTCCATTGATAACGGTAGAATGTCCGGCAATATCGGCGTAAAAAATTGTACCGTCTTTCCGCAGACAAGGCAATTCGTTGGATATTGATTTCTCACCACGCCACTGAGACTTAAATTCGTTTATCACCTCTTCAATCAAATCTTTTGGGTGAAAATCGGGCAAATTCAACCTGCAAATTTCTTCTTCATCATAACCGAATAATTTACAAGCAGCAGGATTAGAAAAGGAACATCGGTGTGTATCAATGTCAAATGCCAAAATCCCAAGAATGCTTCCTTCCAATAACGAACGGTACTTTTCTTCTGCTTCCCGCAACGTCTTTTCAGCCCGAATAATTCTGAAAGCAGCATCAATCCTTGCCAGAAACTCCCTTTTTTGCAGTGGCTTTATCAGATACCCATCCGCGCCGGTCTCCAGTCCTTCGGAAATGTTTTCGCTCTGTGTTTTCATGCCGGAAAGCAAGAAAACAAAAATCGATGATAACTGCGGATCTTTCTTGATTGTTTTGCAAATGTCAATCCCGCTCATATCCGGCAGCATCACATCGAGCAGGAGCAGGTCCGGTTTATGCTGACGAATGGATTGCAAACACGTCTGCCCGTCAACTGCCGTGCGGATGGTGTAATTTTGTTCTTTAAGCAAACGTTCTGTGATCCGCAGCATATCGGGGTCGTCATCGACTACCAGGATCATAAATTCGTTGTTCTTTTTCATGGGTTCCCTTTGTTTGCCGGAAAGTTAAAAGGCATTGGCTAATAGGCAAGATGCATAAAAAATTGTCACTTGTCACCTGTTATTTGTTTATCGCTTTCCATCACAAACGCCGGCTGATTGATGATCATCCAGCGGTAGAAGGGGGATATTTCCTGGAACGCGTCAGGTGACAGTTGTACCTTAAATATCTCAACCCATTGATCGAGTTGTGCCGGCCAATAGGTGAGGTGAAACCCATGAGCGCGGTATGCCCTGTAAACCCAGAGAATAGTTTCAACAAGGACGACAGGCTGAAAATACTGGAATATAGCAGACATGAACCGGGCATGATTCCGGTGGTTATCTCCCATCATTGCAGTATTTCCTTCCCCGATAAGTTGCACCAGGTCAGCGCGGGAAGCCATCAGTCGGTTCATTTCTGCCGACAGGATTTCAATTTTTTCTTCAAATTCTTTTGCCGATGATGCCGATGGCTGCTTCAGCGCTTGAGCCGATTCCAGCAGTGTTTCTTTTGTCATACGTGTAGGTTTTAAAATGCTTATTTCAAGATGTTTATTGACATTTCGCTATTTAACTACTTAATGGCAAGGAGAAATAAAACGCAGATCCCACCCCAACCTTACTCTCCACCCAGATCTTCCCGTGGTGTCCAAGGATGATGTTTCGTACAATCGACAAGCCAAGGCCGGTCGATTTCTCACCGGCAGTGGCTTTTACGCTGGTTCGCTGGAAAGGCTTAAACAACCTGTCCGTCTCATTGGCCGGGATACCTGGTCCCTGGTCAACCACTGCCACGGTAACATGGTCGCCGGTTAAAAAGAGCTTCACTGTGACCGTGGTACCGGGCAATGAAAATTTTACGGCGTTACTGATCAGATTGTTCAGCACCTGTTCGATTTTGCCACGATCGATGATTACTTCGGGGATGGTCTCATATGATTCGACCTGAATATGAATATTTTTTTTTGCCGCGATTACATTCATCATGCTTGTATTTGTCCTGACGAGTCCCAGAAGATCAGTTTTATGCGCTTCAAGTCGCAGTTTACCGGATTCCAGGGCGTTGATATCCAGTAGTTCTTCCAACAGGCGAAGCATGAATTCACTTGTAGTTTGAATGGTATTCAGCATTGTTATCTGAGCGTCCGTCATTTCATGATTTAGCTCTTCCAATATGAAATTGCTGTATGTCATGATGATTCCGATGGGATTTCGAAGGTCGTGGGCTGCGATGCCAAGGAATTGGTTTTTAAGATCGTTCAGTTTTTTTAGTTCGACATTCTTTTTCAGCAGTTCCCGGGTGAGGTTATTCAGCTCCTGGTTTAATTCCAACATATTTTTACGCAAAAATCCGATCTCTTGACGATTGGCCTCACCCAATGCCAGGATTGAGTTACCCAGGTCGAAAAACCGGAAGTAATACGTTTCAGGGAGTTCTGACGAGGTAGAAATGTTCACAAGGATTTTGTCCCTTGAACCATTAAGAAAGACGGTAAGGTCGAGTGCTCTGCCGAAATCGACGAAGAAATCATTCAAGGGGTGCCCCTCCAGTTTATGGCCCGAAAGTGAATCGGCACATGAATTGGCCTTCAGAATGGTTCCATCTTTACCGATGATCAGGCAAATCATGCTGGATTCCAAAATCAGGTAATCGATGAGGTGTGGATTTGCTTCAGGTGTCATGGCGGCGTGGTATTAAGAATTTTTGTTCCAGTTCATCAAGCGAGGTGATAAGATGAATGTTACCCATGGTCTGAAATTCGTCTGCTCCACTCCAGCGGAAACCCTGTCCGCCGACCAGGATTTTAAGATCAGAAAAATGGCTCCGGATTTTCTTAACCAAGGCCATCAGGCTGGGAATGTTGAATGAAACGCTGATGGAAATAGCCAGCAGATCCGGTTGTTTCTCCATGGTAAATTTTATCAGTTCATCCGTGGGCGTATTGGATCCCAAATAATAACCATCCCAACCATGCAATTCGAAATGGTCGGCCACCATGCGGGCGCCAATCTGGTGATATTCACCCGGCGTGCAGGTGATTACTGCTTTTTGTCCGGTGTGGTTGGCAGAAAAAATGGCAGGGTAACAAAGGTTGATCAAGCTTTCGGTGATCGCGGTGCACATATGCTCTGTTGCCACGGATATTTTGTTCCTTTCCCAAAGCGTTCCTACTTCGTAAAGCGAGCGCTGAAACAGATGGATGTAAAGTTCTTTGATGGGTATATTGGAATGAATCAGATCGGTAACAATGTGCGAACAAACCGACCGTGAACCGGCAAGCAGGTTGGATTGATAGGTGGAGTAGAGTTCATCGGTGATCATTTTCAGAAATAAATAGTAAATATATGAAAGATTCTGCTTAATTGAAAAGAATCTGATTTTTAAATTTTCGACTCTTTGCCCGCGATCTTATATCTTGGGCTATAACGATTTAGGCGGTTCTCTAAAGGGAGTTGAATGGACAAGCCGGTGCATCTGATCCCCCTGCGCCGATTTAATCCAACAGCCATAGCTGTCTGTTTTAAAGACATTTACACTCGTCTGTTCAGATCGACAGGGGGTGGTCAATTAGGGCGGTATATCCAGTTCAGGAGAAGACTGTTCAAAGTCAGCGTTCTCACCAGTCCCGTTGGAGATAGAGATAAAAATCATCATTGACCCATACAGATCTTGACCGGATCATGGATTTTTCATAACATTCAGACAGTTTATTCAGCGCTTTGGTCAGCGTTTCTTCAGTAACAAAGGTCAGGATCAAATAACTGCCATGTTGTATCGTGATCTCCTTGATCCTGTTATAAGAATTCAAAGGGACATCGGAGGTGATTAAGGGTTCATACCAGGATTGAAACAGAATATTCTTTGTCCTGTTATACTCTTTTTTTGTAAAATCATTGGTGACCGCCCTGAAATGATCCTTTTTATCAGGCGAGGCAAATTCAAAAACAATGTCGGATTCAAGGCGGCTTGCCAGAAATATTTTATCATTGATTGGTTCTACTGAAAGATTTTCAGTGATGTCCCATTCATTGTAGTAGATAAAAGTCGAATGCTTTTTTTCAATATTGATCCTTGCCTGAATGTTTTCACTGATAATTAATCCGACGAGCTGTTTTACATGTTTGAAATTGTCGTGGGTATAGGTGATTTTAAGATGGTGATCAAAGTTTGCTAACTCCTCCGACATTTTGATGTGATAACCGCTGATGATCTTTTTCCTTATCAGATCGTTCATGACATTTTCAATATCCGGATTGGGAATCATCCCGGTACTGTTCCATTTTTCTTCAAGCCTGGAAATAATATCAGGTTCTGTAACATAGCCGATGAACTTCTTCTTGTTGTTCACGAAAAGCGTTGTCTTGAAAAGCAGGTGATAGGCAAAATCTTTTGTCAGGGAGGAATGCATATCCAGAAACCTGATCTTCCCTTTGAAAACAAGGCCCAGATCAACAGCGACGGCAAGGTGTTGCAGCTGCACATCCGACAAAATCATTTCATCATTGATCACATCATGAAACAGGCTGTTTATCTTTGATGCGTTATAGGTGCATGCCAGTTCCTCCAGATCTGCCAGTTTGATCAGCATCTCAATGGCTTCGATGTGACTGATTTCAGCATGACCTGTTGCTCCCCGAACTTCATAATTGCTGAAATCAAACTTCTTTCCGAAAATGGAGACCAATCCAACTTCGTAAATATCAGTTATTGTATCCTCAGGGGAAATGAAGGTCATTCTTTTCGTAAAGTCATTGATAAAATTGACCTGGTTATCCCAGAGTTTTTCACTCAGAAGCCCGATGGTATAACTGAGCAGTCCTACTTCATCATCGCGCCTGGTGAGTTTATCGAACGAATCGGGTGCATGGATGTCGGATTGCAGTAATTCATGAACTTTCCGGTCGAGTTCAACAATGGGGCGGGTAATTTTTTCAGATATGAAGATGGAAATAAAAAAACTCGTCAACAGAAATAGGATCAGCATCATCGACCATACATTGAAGGCTTGTACGATCTGGTTTCCCTCTCCGATATCGATGTGGGAATTAAAAATGAAACCCGATACATCAAAATTCGTTTTATTTACAAACCAGGCGACTTGTAAAAAGAAGGCAATCATATAAAAATTAGAGAGCGCTATTTTGATGGGGAAATTGATTTTCAAGCGGCCCAGCAGAAGCAGAAAAGCAGGAAACAGGAGCAAAGAGGCCAGTATATTGGAGTTAAGAACCGGAAGGAAAAAATACATCAGGTTCTCATTCAATGTCAGCGAACCGTGATTCAGGTTATGGATGATGGAAGAATAGGTGACAAATGCGACATTTGAGAATATCAGAAACAGCGTTATCTCCAGTAACTGCGAAATTTTATAAAGTTTTAACACACTGCGCATGCGGTTAAAACCCATGATCATGCCCATCAGGCCGTTTCCAATCGACCAGCTGGGCAGATACTCAAAGCCATATCCGAGCAGCAGATCCGAAGACACGTTGCCGATAAAGCCTATCAGAAAGCCATAAACAGGTCCGTAGTAAAATCCTGCAAGGCAAATCAGTACGATCTGGGGCCGCACATCGGCATGTGAAATCCCCGGGAATTTCAAAACTAAAAGGGTGTTGAGGGTGACCAGAATCAATAAAATCAAGAACATGGCCAGGTACTTGTTTGACAGGATACGGCCGATATTTTTTTGAATTTTGAAAAAATCAATGAATTTTCTGGCCATAAAAACAAGTAGATTTTTAAGAAAGTTCCGGGTATCTTCGAATCAAAGATAAAGAATCCATGAAAAGGTTCAACGATTTCCCTCTGAAATTCGAAAGCCTGATTTTCATATTCGACGCCACAATGTGGAAAGGCCGATGGTTTTGACCACTACCGGCCAGTGTAAATTGACAACCCCTATTTATTGATTGTTAGAAGTTTGAGGTGGCTAGCCAAAATCGACAAAGAGCGGTCACTGCGACCGGCATGTTTAGTTAAAGATCACCCGCCAGTTGAAAAGCATAATACAATGGCAGGAATACCAGTCTCTGTTCGCGAAGTTCTCCGTATGGGGCTGTTGATAAAACATATCCTCTTTCAATATGCGGGTATTTTTCCAGCAACAGATGCATACTCCTCAATTTTCCGGCAGCTCCGCTTTTAATCTCTACGGGGACGATCATATTCTTCTTTGACAGGATAAAGTCTACCTCTGCTGAACTGCTTTTTGCTTCCCTTGTCCAATAATATAGCTTGTCTCTTCCGGATGAAAGGAATTCCTGTCCGGCAAACTGTTCGGAGAGAGCCCCGTTATACATGGATAAGAGATCATTTTTAGTGTATTCGATATCGGGTGGAAGATTGTTGAGCGACCTCATCAAACCGATGTCCACGATCAGGGCTTTGAATTTCTTTTCCGAAGCCGTGCTTTCGAATGGCAGGGAGGCCACAGAATCAGAAGATATCATTGTGATCACCCGGGCAAGAGAAAGTAATTCCAACGCCTTCTTATTGGTAGGACCCGTGAATTCTTAGGATAAACCGGAAT
>CAJAUM010000130.1 GCA_903945175.1 uncultured Bacteroidales bacterium
TTTGAAGAGAAAAATGTTGTCCAATATCTTGAACCCGTTGAGGAGTTTATTCGAATGATTGAAAACCTGATCGGGGAGAAAAAATTAGGTAACTGAAACCTGAACCGGAGCCATACGACAGACGACAGGCGACTGACGACGGACGACTGACGACGGACGACTGACGACGGACGACTGACGACGGACGACGGTCAACAACATCTGAAACCTGAAACGTGAAACCTGAAACGTGAAACCTGAAACCTGAAACCTGAAACATGGCAGACAAGGCTGTTCTGACAGCAAGAATCAAATTCCCCTGCAAATTCATCAAGGCCAGAAGGGCAAGACATTGAGCAGTTGCGAAGAAATAACATATTGAAATATGACCCCAAAGCACAACATAAAAGTATTGGTTGCATCAACCATTACCAAGAACCTTGTTCTTGAAAATCGAACTCTTGTTGCCATATTTATTCTGCACATCAATTCTTCCGGCCGCGATTAACATCTATTTCCAGGTTGCCGGTCATTTTAATATCATCGACAAACCAAGTGATCGGAGTTCGCATTCAAGACTTGTACGTGACGCGTTACAAAGGTAAACCTGAAACTTGAAAATGTTTAAGCAACGGGTGGTGCAGGGAATGACTTTTAGCAGAAAAACAAAACCCGGGAGCTTGAATTGCTTCAGGGGCTCCCGGGAACTATATCATAATACAAACTTACATAATAATCACGATTCATACACGCACCACATAAAAATCAGCGATCCGGCTTATGGCCGGATCGCACCACAGCCTTACTGATTTTTACGTGCTCGAAGCACAATTGTTGATTACCTTTAAGGTAAAAACATGAAAAAGGTCTGTGGTCTTGATGTGCATAAAGATACAATATTTTTATGCATTTTGGCCGAGAACGGTCAAACATTTTTGAAGGAATTTGGCACATTAACCGCCCAGGTTGAAGAGATGCGGGATTTGATCAAAGCGGAACGTGTGAGCGAAGTTGCCATGGAAAGTACGGGAATATACTGGATGCCAATATGGCGAATATTGCAAGGCCATGTGGAAATGAAACTGGTGAACCCCTACTTCATCAAACAATTGCCCGGGCGCAAGTCGGATGTGAAGGACTCTGAATGGATAGCAACTGTACTGCAAAAAAAGCTAATCAAAGGGAGCTATATACCGGGCAAACACATTCAGGAGTTACGGCAGTATGAACGTCGTTATGTGCATATATGCGAAAATGTAACCAGAGTTGAACAGGCGATTGACCGTCAACTACACCGTTGCAACATTCGTATCACCAACTTTACAAGTAAGGTAGGCAGTGTATCGGTCATGGGGGTTGTAAAAGGACTAGTCAACGGAGAAACGGCTCCAGAGGAATTGATCAAACACATTCACGGACGTATTACCAATAAGCATAAAGAAAAAATTGCAGCTTCATTAAAAGGGGTTGTTTCTGGTTCTGACCGGTTCATCTTTCGCCAAAATTATGAAGAGTTGGAACTTCTTACTCGCCAACAACAAGAATGTGTAGTGGAAATGGAACAAATATGCGACACCTTGTACAAGGAAGAAATGAACCTGCTATGTTCTGTCCCAGGCATTCAAAAATTAAGCGCAATGACCATTATTGCCGAATTGGGAGTTGATTTGAAAACTTTTATAACTGCTGCATCATTAGTCGGTTGGGCTGGACTCAGACCTCGCAATGATGAAACGGCCAAAAAGATCAAAAGCAGAAAAATTACAAATGGCAACAAGTATCTCAGAAGGATACTCGTACAATGTGCATGGGCTATAACCCGATCAAAAAAATGTTGGTTAAGTGGCAAGTTTAGCGAATTGGCCAAGCGACTTTCGCAAAAGAAGGCATTGATAGCCATTGCAAGAAAACTATTGGTGATCATTTGGCATATTCTTTCAAAGCACGAAACTTATAAGGAGTACAAACCCAAGCTGAGCCCAGAACAGAAACAAAAACGCATTGCAAGATTAGAAAAACAAATTCTTGAACTTCAAGCATAATAAGGCCGGGTATCTTTGTGGTGGTTAGACCCCGTTTACAAACTGGCTCATTCTTTTGTTAAGCACACGCACCAGAGTCCTGAACTCGCAGAGGAAATTATTCAACAAGATGCTTATGTGCGCTGACAGATGTTTTTAAATTATGGCTTGGTCCAAGATTGTTGGCTTTTTTGGCTTCTACCAATTAGCTAACTGGATGGGCGGGATTTATAGAGGAAAGATACAACAAAAAACGTAAAAATCAAGTAGAAAGAGAAAATGATTTTTAAAGAATTCCAGCAAATAATATCAATTCCACGTATGAGCCGTTATTTAAGCGCTGTCGGTGGCAATACACGCAAAGCCATGACATTGTATCGTCTTAATATACGTCTGTCTCAGGAACTTTTTACTGTAGAAAGTTGCTTTGAGATTGCGCTGCGAAATAAAATAGATATTCATTATACTGGATTGAAAGGATCCGATTGGCTTAGAGATGCATCTTTTCCTGGAGGTATATTTAGCGCTCCCAACTGCGGGAAGACCCCCTATATTATACTTGAAGGGCATAGAAGATTACGCACTTATTCACATTCAAAATTAGTCGCTGAAATGGAACTTGGTTTTTGGCGTTACCTTTTCGCCAACCACCAATTCAGGGCCGGAGGTCAAACCCTTCTACGTATTTTTCCTTCAAAGCCTTTAAGTACGCATACTTTGCACTATGATCATAACTTTGTATTCAGTGAATTAGAGAAAATAAACAATCTGAGGAACCGGCTTGCTCACCATGAGCCGGTGTGTTTTTTAATAGGAAGTCAGGTTAAAGACACAACGTATGCAAGAACTCATTATAATTTAATCTTAAGATTATTCAATTGGATGCAGATTGATGAAACTGCAATTCTTTATGGGCTCGATCATATTATTGATATTTGTGATAAACATAGATTTTCACGGTAAAAAAACGACCGTATATTACGAATAAGCGGCTCCCTCAAAAATAATGTTTTTATTTCCAAGCAATTTGTATTTCTGCTGATTAAATTTTTGCATTACTTCAAGTATAAGCGGGAGTTCTCTTTTCTTTTTTAATTGCACCGTAATTGCTTTTTTCCCGATCTCAACATCAGCGCCGTTAAGAACAAATTTATCATACAGGGTTTGTGCTGAAAGATGAGAGTATCGGGCCAGTTCCATCGCAAATAAACGGTAAAGGTTATGGGCGAGGATACTCATGGTGAGATCAAAATCAACTTTAATGACCATGGATGAAGATACCAGGTTGAGGTGAAAGAAATCAATGTGTTCTGAGATTTCTTTTTCGACCAACCACCGACGTGCATATTTTCTGATTATTTGTTCGATCGATAAATCAATATCATTGGTAATAATTATCGCGGGTTTTATTTTTCCATTCCCCGTTATGGTAATTTGTCGTATCTCTTTATCGTAGCCATTGAGCATTACCATTTCATTATATACGTGCAAGGTCCTGTGCTTATTCCCGGCACATTCCACCTTCACGTCTTTCCATCCTTTGGCAGGGAGTTTGGCAATCCGGTCAAGGATCAGTTTACCTCTTCGGCGGATGGTGATAAATTTGATCTTATCCTTATCGAGCTTCTTTAAGTTTTCGTAATTGGTGAACTTACTGTCGAAAACAAGATACCTGAGTTTGTTTTCCTTTTTCGTATTTCCTTCCCGGTAAAAGTCAAGGAACTCAAGCACAACAGCGCTTTCGTCTTTTTGTAATACGTTGGCACTTCCATAATCGATCAGCCCGCTGTCAGGATCATGGGCAAGCACGGCCAGCATACTGCCTAAGGCCTTGCCACGTTTGCCCGACCAGTTGTTCTCCAAATGGCTGTCATCGCCCCAGTAGGGGATTGTGGTAAAATCGAGGTTGGCCGTGTCCTCCAGTAGCCCATACTTCAGCCATAACTGATGAAGCTGCTTTAAGAAGGCCTGGTTCATCTCTGTGGTTACACGATCAGAATACGAAGTGTACCAGGCTGTTTTTGGCAACACATTGAGGCCTGCAAACAATCCCATCCCCCTGTCCATGCACCAGGTATCATCCGAAGAATACCGGCGGCGGTTGGCCAATTTCAGGGCAAGGAAACAAAGTATGGACGAAGCCTTGCTTATAACCGAGGTGCCAGGATAGTTTGATTGGGTTATCACGGTATCTATCTCGTAGCGTTTGATAAGGGCCAAAAACATAAGTATTCCCGCATTGGAACTCTTGAAGGTCTCATGTTCAAAACTCAGGGGAGCAGATTTTTCTGCCTGTATCTGAACCTTGTCCAGTTGCTGTTTGACAAGTTTGGTGCGCCTTGGCAACCGCGAAAAACCATCGGCTGCAATGATATTGTATATATTCTTTTCTGAAAGTGAATGCCCCAGCCCGTCAAGGGCGACTTTGATATCGGGCACCGAATAATACTTCTTACGCATATCAATGATCACCGATTTGGCCCCAAGGGTTTCGGTCGAGGTCTTTCTCCCGGGAGTGTGCTCAACAAAGAATGTGCTGCCAGAAGTACCATCACCAATCTTCTCCCTGAATGAAGATACCAGGGAGGTAAAAGCACGGTAGGTATAACCAAAATGATCAGCTACTTCCTGGGCCGAAAGGTCTTCAACGTAATACATTCGCAGCGCTTCGTATTGTTTGTGTGCCACTGATTTTGGCTTCAAAAAAAAGGATACAAGGTTCATAGTACTGTTTATTATTACCGTGATAAAGATAATATTTATTCACTAAATAACAACAGTAACACATGGTGTTTTTATTAACAAATTGACAGAAGGCTGTTTATAACATTAACGATTAATCTACTTACATATTATTAGTGCCTTTAATCGCGCTGTGATTTATTATTAGACCGTATGTGAAAATTTATGAATGTATCATTGCCCGCCTTATGTATCTCAATATCAATGCATAACATGTAGCGTTTTGAAAAATCCCAAAAGTGAAATACGGTCAATTATTGACGTGAAAATCTGTGATAAAGTTGATACCTTATGAGAATCCTCACTACCGGCATCAAACGGACCAATCAACAAACGTGAAACCTGAACCGGAGCGAAGCCATACGACGGTCGACTGACGACGGTCATCCGTCATCCGTCATCCGTCATCTGTAAACGTAAAACGTGAACCCTGCAACCTGCAACCTGAAACAATAAAATGAACCTCGAAGAACTAAATGTAATCCTGTTCAGGGGCGAAAATATTCGTACCGAGTTCAAGCAAGCCAGAGAGAAAGCGTCGGTTGGTTTGTACGACACGGTGGTCTCTTTTCTCAATCGGGAAGGCGGTGTTATCATATTGGGAGCTGACAATGATGGAAAGGTTACAGGTATTGACCCTTCATATGCTGAGCAGTTGAAAAAAGATATCGTAACTGCCTTGAATAATAAAGAGGTTATTAATCCACCGGCCAACTTCCCTCTTTATCAACTTGAAAAAGAAGGCGTCATCCTTTTATGCCTGAAAATTCCTGTCAGTTCACAAGTTCATAGCCACAATGGGGTAATCTTCGACCGTGAAAATGATAGCGATATTCGCATAGATCAAGACAAAACCATATCTGCCCGAAAAGTTCTATCTGGAAGGCGACCAGCGAAGAGACCTGAGAGAATTGATATTTCGTGAGTTGGTAGGCAATATGATCGTGCATAGAGAATATACGAGTGCACATACAACTGAACTGATTATCTACAAAGACAGGGTGGAAATCAGGAACCCCAACAGTTCCACTTTCATGTCCGGTTTTTGGGCATAAAGCTGAAAAGATAATATCCTTTTTAGGGTATGATGAAAAAAAGTTCCCTGAAAATTCATTGGCTGAGTTGAGGCAATTGCCTTTGCTGCAAAAGCACGATGAGATTGAGGATACCGATATGTTTCTTTTTCAAAAGGGGTCAGGCTGGCGGTTGATCCGCCACGAAAACATCTTTGCAGCCCACCGCAGCCACCTGTATCAGTTACTCGCCAACGAATCAGGAATTTCCCATGTAAAAGTTTCAACAGGCTACACCGTAGCCCAACTACTCATCAACCTGTTCATCATCGCGATGGCCGGGCAAGTGGCTTTGGGTTATCAGTTGGTGGTTTCGGTAGGAATCGTGGGAGCATTGGTGGCGGTATACTTCTATTTAAAAGGTAACAGACGACGGGCGACGGACGACGGACGACGGTCATCCGTCCTCCGTCATCGGTCACAAACACTCCTAAAAAA